>DASPNJ010000138.1:0-2864 GCA_035626595.1 Burkholderiales bacterium | reverse complement strand
CGCGCCCGACTCACAGTAAACGCGGCCTTCCGCTGCGAGCCTCGGGGGCAGCAGCGGTATCAGGCGGCTCCAGTGATCGGCTGAAAAAGGCGGGTCGAGGAAAATGACGTCGTACTCGCCCGTATCGCGGCGCACGAATTCTAGCGCATCCGTTCTCGCGAGCTCCACCTGACGGGCGCCGAGCGCCTGGATGTTCTTCTCGAGCGCAGCGCATGCGGCGCGGTCGCGCTCGACCATCACCACGCGCTTCGCGCCGCGCGAGGCGGCTTCGAATCCGAGCGCGCCGCTGCCGGCGAAGAGATCCAGGCACGTCGCGCCGGTGAGATCCTGGCCGAGCCAGTTGAAGAGCGTTTCGCGCACGCGATCCGGCGTCGGGCGCAGGTCCTCGCGCGACGCGAAGCGGACGCGGCGGCTGCGCCATGCGCCGCCGATGATGCGGATCTCGTTGGGAGCAGCGCGCGCGCCGCGAGTCAGTTGGGGCGCTCCGCGGTCTTCTCGCCGGACGGGCCGACGACGACCGTCACCATGCGCTGCGGATCGATACGCCGCTGAAACGCCGCTTTCACCTGCTCGACCGTCACGCGCTCGACGTTCTTCGTGAAATCGTCGAGGTACGTGAGCGGCAGGCGGTAGAAGCCGATCAACGCGATGTACTCGTGGATCTTGCGGTTGCTGTCGATGCGCAGCGGAAAGCCGCCGATGATGTTCTTCTTGGAAGCGGTGAGCTCTTTCGCCGTCGGCCCCTGCGCGACGAAATCGGCGACGGTCTTGCGCACGACTTCCAGCGCGCTGCGCGCCTGCGCGGCCTCGGTCTGCATGCCGACGACGAACGGTCCCTCGCGCAGCATCGGCTGGAAATAGCTGTAGGCGGAGTACGCCAGGCCGCGCTTCTGGCGTACCTCCTCGGTGATCCGCGAGGTGAAGCCCCCGCCGCCGAGCACGTGATTGCCGACGAGCAGCGGGAAATAATCGGGGTCGTCCCGGCGCATGCCGGTTGTGCCGATCAGGATATGGCTCTGCGTCGCGTGATGCGGCACCCAGCGCTCGATCGCCTGCGGCGGCGCCGCCACCGGCGGAACCGCCGGCGCGGCCATGCTGGTGGACGGCAATGCGGCGGTGAGCGCCTCGGCGATCGCGCCGGCCTCCTGACGGCTCACGTCGCCGGTGATGGCGATCACCGCGCGCTCGACCGTGTAGTGCGTCCGGTGAAACGACGCCAGATCGTCGCGCGTCAATCTGGAAACCGTCGCGACTTCGCCCGCCCCGCGCAGGCCGTACGGATGCGTCGGATAGAGCGAACGGCTGAAGGTGCGCGCCGCGATCGTGTCGGGCTTGGTGTCGGCCTCCTTGAGGTTCGCGACGATGCGCGCCTTCTCGCGCTCGAGCACGCTGGCCGGGAATTCCGGTGTCGCGAGGATCCGCGCGAGCAGCCCGAGCGCTTCCTGCCGCTCTTTCGCGCTCGTGAGCGTGCGCACGCCGACGCCGGCACGATCGGCATCGAAACGCCCGTTGAGGAGCGCGCCCACGTCGGCGAGCCTGCGCGAGATCTCGTTCTCATCCAGGCCTTTGATGCCGAGCCGCAGCATGTGCGCGGTCAAGCTCGCACGGCCCGACTGCTCGGACGTGTCGAAACCCGCGCCCGCGGGAAAGTCGACGCTCACGTCGAGCATCGGCAGATCGTGGTTCTCGACGAAGTACACGCGCGCCCCACGCTGCGTCTCCCAGTGCTGAATCGGAAGGATCGCGTGCGCCGCGTGCGCAAGCGCGGCGAGCAGCACGAAAGCCGCGAGATTCCAGTGTTTACTGCGCATGACGCGCTCCCGGCGGCGGCGCCGCAGGCCGTTTGGCCGACATCGGCTGAGGATCGAGATAGGCGACCGTGAGCGTATCGTCCACGAAGTATTTCTTCGCTACGGCGACGACCTGATCGGCGGTGACCTGCTTCAGCTTCTCCACGAAGAGGTCGATCACCCGGGGCGATAGCCCCACCATGTCCAGCGCGCCGATCTGCCGTGCCTGAAACATCATGGAGTCGCGCTCGTAGACATGGGAGGCGACCGCCTGCGCCTTCACGCGCTGGAGCTCCTCTTCGGTCACGCCCTCGGCGACGAGCTTCGCGATCTCGCGTTTCAGCGCCTGTTCGAGCTCGTGCGCGCTCTTACCCTGGCTCGGCGTGCCGCTCAGGTAGAACGTGCCGGGGCCGCGCGCGACGCCTTCGTAGCTCGCGCCCGCCGACGACGCGATGCGCTCGCTGCGAACCAGCGTGCGGTTCAAGCGTGCCGCTTCATGACCGTCGAGAATGTTCGCCAGCATCTCGAGCGCGTACGGCTCCCAGTCTTTTTCAGGATCGCGCAGCACGGGCACTTTGTACGCCATCAGCACGTACGGCAGCTCGGCGGGGGCGCGCACCGTGATGTCCTGCGGCCCGAGCTGCCGCGGCTCCTCCGTGATGCGGCGTTGCGGCAGCGGCTTTTTCGCGAGCGGTCCGAAATAGCGGCGCGCGAGCGCATGCACCTCCTCCGGCTTGACGTCGCCCACCACGACCAGCGTCGCGTTGTTGGGCGCGTACCAGCGCTCGTAGAACGCGCGCGCGTCCTGCGCCTGCATGCTCTCGAGATCGCCCATCCAGCCGATCACCGGATTGCGGTACGGGTGGGCCTTGAACGCGGTTGCGCTCAACCGTTCGTAGACGAGCGCGCGCGGCCGATCCTCGGTGCGCCAGCGCCGCTCCTCCATCACGACGCGAATCTCCTTCTCGAATTCTTCGGGCGCGATCAGCGCGTTCACCATGCGATCGGCTTCGAGCTTGATCGCGAGCTCGAGCTGGGAACGGTGCAGCGTCTGGAAATAACCGGTGTAGTCGC
>DASPNJ010000137.1:0-47865 GCA_035626595.1 Burkholderiales bacterium | reverse complement strand
TGCGGCAGGATGCGCAGCGTCAGCAGGACGACCTCCGCGAGACCGCCGACGACCATGCCCCAGGCCGCGGCCTGCACACCCCATGTCGATGCAAACAGCACGATCGCACCCATCGTAAACACGGGCGTCGCGAAGGCGCTCATGCCGGCGACGTAAAACTGCTTCTCCGAATTGAGAAGACCGCACATCGCGAGCGACAGCACCATCGCAAAGCCGAGCGGCGACAGCGTGCGCGCATAGGAAATCGCGGTGCTCAGCGTCTCGCCGCTCACGGTGAAAAGAACCGACATCGCAACCGGGGCCAGCGCATACACCGCGATACCGCACGTCGCCGCGGCGGCGAACACCCACCAGGCGAGCGCATTTAGGTTCGCCTCCGCGTCCGCCCGCGCTTTCGCCCGTTCGGCGATCAGTGCGGTGGCAACCGCGCTGCCGATGACGGTGGGCAGAAACGTCGCGTAGGTGACCGCGAGCACGAACGCGTCGGTATCGGCGGAAACGCCAAAGGCGCCGGCGAACAGCACTTCTTTCACCGCGCCTGCCGCCCGGACCACCATGGCTACCGCCGTCAGCAATAAGGCCGTATTGAGAATCGGCCTTACGCCGGAGGACGCGATCGCGGGCACCGCTAGCTGCTGTAGTACGATTTGTACCACTCGACAAAGCGCTGCACGCCCGTCTCGATCGGTGTTTCGGGGCGGTATCCGACGTCTCTCACGAGATCGTCCACGGCAGCGCATGTGTCGGGCACATCGCCCTGCTGCAGCGGCAGGAGGTTCAACTCGGCACGTCTGCCGAGGTTTTTCTCGATCAGCTCGATGTAGCGCATCAAGGGCGTCGCATTGTTGCTGCCGATGTTGTAGACGCGGTATGGCGCGCGGCTCGTGGCCGGATCCGGATTGCTGCCGGTCCAGGCGGGGTTCGCCGCGGCGGGCCGATCCAGAACCCGTACCACGCCTTCGACGATGTCGTCGATATAGGTGAAACCGCGCGTGTGCTTGCCGTAATTGAACACGTCGATTGGCCGGCCAGCAATGATGTTCCGCGTGAAAAGAAACAGCGCCATGTCCGGCCTTCCCCACGGACCGTAGACCGTGAAGAACCGCAAACCCGTCGTCGGCAGGGCAAAAAGACTGCTGTAAGTGTGGGCCATGAGCTCGTTGGCCTTCTTGGTGGCCGCGTACAGGCTCAGTGGATGATCGACGTTCTGGTGCGTGGAAAACGGAAGCTCGGTATTGGCTCCGTACACCGAGCTGCTGGAGGCATAGACGAGATGCTCGACTCCGCTATGACGGCAGCCCTCGAGGATATTGCCGAAACCGACGAGGTTCGAATCGATGTACGCCTGTGGATTGGTGATGGAGTACCGCACGCCGGCCTGAGCGGCGAGGTGCACGACCCGCTGCGGCTGGTGTTCGGCAAATAGCGCTGCGACAAGACTGCGATCCGCGACGTCTCCGCGGACGTCGCGAAACGCGGGATGGCTGCAGAATTTCGCGAGCCGCGCTTGCTTCAGTCGCGGGTCGTAGTAGTCGTTGACGTTGTCGAGTCCGAGAACCTCGTCGCCACGCGCGAGTAGCCGCGCGGCGACGTGCGATCCGATGAAGCCGGCCGCGCCGGTAATGAGCACTTTCATTTCGCGATTCCGTGTAGAGCGTGCCGCGCGTACGTAGCGCCCGCACTATACCGCTTTCGATTGCACGTGCACCCAACCGGAGCCGAAGAATTCCGTATAGACCGGGCGCACGCGCTAACGTACTTTGTTCGCCTCCCGCACGGTGCGCCGCGCTGTCGCGGAGCGATGCAAAGCGGCCATACGCCGGGCGACGTAACCTGTGGCCAGCCTCGCCATGTGTGTTTTAGGCCGTGCTCCGAACCGCACGAGCCGGCGATAGATCATGAGGTAGACGAGGACGTACGCAAGCGCGGCTGTGATCAGATACGTACTCTGCTCCCACCACAGCACGGCCGGCATGGCGCTCCCGCACGCGAAGAGCAGCATGGAAACCGAGGCATCGGAGTTGCGGCGCGAGCGCGCTTTGCCGTCCTCCTGCGGATGCTTCACGCGTTTGTAGAACAGCGTGTGCATGTGCAGCTTGTCCGCCATCGATGCCGGCCGGCCGCGGAGCACCCGCCGACGGTACGCCGAAAACAGCGTCTCCCATACCGGGTAGAGGACGAGAAGCAGCGGGAACCAGGCCGAGACCGCCGCATGGCGGTGCACGAGCAGAGCGGAGAGAATTGCTACGAACGCGCCGATAAAGTACGCGCCGCCATCGCCGCAGAAGATGCGCCCGCTCGGATAATTCCAGAATCTGAAGCCGAGCACCGCGCCCGCACCCAGTCCTGCAAGCAGAAGAATTTCTGGATCATTGACCTGGAACGCGACGTAACCGATCGCGAGTAGCGCAATGAGGCAGACGCCGGAAGCGAGGCCATTCAGGCCGTCGATGATGTTGATCGCGTGCGCTACGCCTCCTACAGCGAAGCAGGTGAACACGAACGAAACCACCGGCACGGCGAGCACCATATCGGCGCCCGCAACATCGATTCTCGAAATGCCTGCGTCGAGAAACACGTACGCGAGCGCGGCGGAGACAAAACACGCGGCGAGTCGCATCGCCGGGCTTACGCGTTTCGTCAGATCTTCCGCCAGTCCGCCGATCAATGCTGGCAGCAGGCACAATAGCCAGACAGCGGCTGGCGGCGCGGAAGATCCCCCGCTGTAGCCGGCAACCGCCAGTCCGACCAGCCATCCGAGGAAGATTGAAAGACCGCCGATGCGCGTGACAGCGCGCCGATGCACCTTGTGCGAACCTGCCGCCGCCACGTCTCCCGTGAAACGCCGATGCAAATGCTCGAAGCGCAGCGTCAGATAGCAGACGACCAGGGAAACCGTGAACGAAAGAAGAAACAACCTGAGCAAGATCCGCCCCTGTTTAGATACTGTCGGAACAACTGGTGGCGGTTGCGCTCAGCCGCCGTATCGTTTCCACACGCTTGTGCATCACAATAAGCGCTTCCGACTGAGCGGCAATTATCTTAGCAGACTAGGTGTCACTTAAGGCATAAAGTCAAAGGATTCGCCCGCTCAAGCTCGCCTACGAGCTCGCGTTACGTCGGGTTGCTGCCGTAGGCGCCGTACTCCTGCGCGTAGCCGGTGTACGCACCGTAATATCGGTCGGCCTTGGTAAAGTCGACCTGGTTGAGCGCAACACCTATGACATTGCCACCGGCGGCCTGCAGCGACCGGATGCTCCGGCGCGCGACGCCGTAGGGCGTGGCATCGGCCTTTACGACGAAAAGCACGCCGGTGGCGAGCGTTGCAAGCACCAGCGCATCGCTCACCAGGTGAACGGGCGGAGAGTCGATGATGACGACGTCGCACGCCGCTGAAACTCGGTGGATGAACTGCGCGAATCGCTCGGACGACAGGAGCTCGAGCGGATTTTCAGGTACGGCGCCTGAGGGCAAAACGTAAAGGGAAGAACCTTCCACCTGCTGGATGCAGTCGAGAAAGGCCGCCTCGCCCGCGAACAGACTCGTGAGGCCCGACGTCGTTTGTTTCAATCGAAGCTGATCCACGATCGAAGGCCGGCGCAGATCGCACTCGATGAGGAGCGTCTTCTTGGCCTGTGCGTTCGCGAGTGCGAGATTGACTGCGAATGATGTCTTGCCTTCGCCGGGTACGGACGAAGTGACGAGCAGCACCTTGTGCGCCGCGTCGATCGCCGAAAGCAGAATGCTCGTTCGTGCAGTACGTATCGCCTCGGAGAATACGGAGCCGGGATGTTCGAGATAGTGGCGGCCCGCGTTCTTCGCCGGATCGCCCGTGAGAAGCGGCACGATGGCGAACGCCGGCAGGCCGAGCTTTTCTTCGACCTCGTCGCCCGTTTTGACCGTGCTGTTCATGCGCTCGAGCAGCAACGCACCGATCGCGGCAAGCAGCAGCCCCGCGATGAAGCCGCCGGCGACGATTTCGCGCTTGCGCGGCTTGTAGGGGACCGTCGGCTGGACCGCCGGATCGATGACCCTTGCGACTACGCTGCTCTCCGTATCGGTGGCCGCCCGCGTTTCCCGATACCGGTTCATGAACTTCTCGTAGATCTGCCGGTTCGTATCGAGATCCTGCTCGAGCGCTTCGAGCTGGAATTCCTTGCGATTGATCTGCTGGATCGACCCCTTCGCCGCGGCTACGGCGCGCGCGGCGGCGCGCTCGTTTGCGAGCGCGACCTGATATTCCCTGGCGAAGCTCGACATGACGTTGTCGATACCTTCGCGCGTGTTTTCGCGCGCCCGCGCGAGCTCCGCGCGCGCCTGCGCAAGACGAGGGTGTTCCGGCCCGTAGCGTTGGGCGAGCTCGGCTACCCGCCTTTGCGCCTGCGCCTCGAGGTCTCTGAGCCGACCGATGCTGGAATCCCGTAACACGACGGGCAGCGACGCCGCGTTGCCGCGCTGCTCCTTGATCTGCCGGTAATTCGCTTCCGCCTCGATACGTCGCTCGGTCGCCTCGTTCAATGCAGAGCTCAGCACTTCCATCTGGCGCACGACGCCGCTTTGTGCGAGCCCTTTCGTATCGGGCAGGCTCTCGCGCTCGCGATATTGCTGCAGAGAGCGCTCCGACGATTCGAGATTGCCTTTCAGATCTGCGAGGCGCTCGGCCAGCCAGTCCGTAGCCCGCTGCCGCATGCGGCTGCGTACTTCGATATCGGCTTCTATGTACGTTTCTGCGATCGCGTTGGCGATGCGCGCGGCAAGCTCCGGATCAGTCGCATCGAACCCGACTTTCACGAGCTGCGTAAGCCGCACCGGGTCGATCGTGATCCGCCGCAGGAAACTCGACAGCACGGCTGCATTGAGGGCCTCTTCGGTCCAGCCTGTCTCATCGGGTGCAACGGAGTCCGGAAGAAACTCCAGCCATGGCGCGGGTTTTTTCTGCCTGGGATCGAACTCGGGATGGCTGGTGAGGCGCAGCCGCTCGATGACCTTGCTCGCGAGCGCAGGCGATCGCAACAACTCGGCTTGCGTCTGGTAATGCTCCCGATTGGGCGAGCTGCCGCTGTAGACCTCTTCAATGGACACGAGCTTCGCCTTGTTCTGCTCGATCATCAGCGTGACGGTAGCGCGATAGATCGGCGTCACATACGACACCGCGACGGCTGCCGCAGCGGCGAACGCGAGCGCTATGCCCAGCAACCACCATTTCCGTCTTGCAATCGCTCGCCAATACAGCATGAGCTCGAGCGGCTCGGCGGTCGAGAGCTCCGGCGGCCCCGGGAGTTGTCGTGTCGGACCGGTTAATTCGGCAGCCATTGATGCTCCTCGATGTCGCTCAGAAAAAGCTCTCTTCCACAAAAATAGTATCGCCCGGCCCGACCGGAGCGTTGAGATTGACGTTTACCGGTCGCATCGTCTTTTGTCCTTCCCGGAGAACGAAAATCTTCTTCAACGACGCACGCTCCCGGAGACCTCCGGCGATCGTCAGGGCCTTGCGGACGGTGAGCCCTGGCTGGTACGGGTACGCACCGGGCCTTCCGACCTGCCCGTCAACAAAGAACGGGCGATATTCATCGATCGTGACTGACACGCGCGGATTCTTGAGCAGTCGTCCGCGGATATTGCTGGTGATCGCCGTTTCGAGCTCGCGCGGCGTCTGGTTGCCCGCCTTGAATTCACCGAACGGCAGAACGAGCATCCCGGAATCCCCCAGTCGCACGCGTTCCAGACGGATGTCCTCGTCACCGCCGTATACACGGATTGAGATGACGTCACCTGTGCCGAGGCGGTAATCCTGAACGGGGGCGGCGGGCGTATCGGCGGCTGCCGTCTCAAGTGAGGCTCGGCGGTCGAACATACCCTCGCAACCTCCAAGGAGCAGCACGGCGAAGGCAAGAACGCAAATGCGAATGAGCGACATGTGGAACGCGCCTCGAATTACATTAAGAAGGACGGAGAGCTCATAACGCCGCCTCAAGCGTCAGCAGCATGATATTGCGGGTGTAGTCCAGCAAAGCTGCGTCGGAACTGCGTGCATCGTGCCGCAGCTCCGCCCCGACGCGAATCGAACGGCGAAGCGGGTAACTGATTCTCGCAGCGGCGTTCTTGTACGTGTCCGTGCGCGCAAGACCTTCAAGCTCGACGCGCCCGTACGCGTACTGCAGCGTAGACAGAATTCGATGCGCCCACAGGTGAGTCCAGGCTACTGTTGCGACGTTGTACACCACGAGATTGCTGCCGACTTCGTACGATTCGCTGGTGAATCTTCTGACGGATAGGTCCACCGCCGGCTGCTCCGTGCCGGTCTGCTCGTAGGGCCGCCAATTGACTCCAAGCTCGTAATGGTAGCCGCTGAAATCCGCTCGGGTGCCAGCCGAAAAGTCCTTCGTCGTGTAGCCCGCGCTGAGGCGTCCTGTTGTCTTCGCCAGCGCCTCCCATGTCACACCCAGCGAGTATCTGTATTCGATGTTGTCGAGTGTGGGGTCTCGCGGATGCGTGATATCCCCCCAACCGAGCTGCACGAATCCGCGGGTCTTCGGTGCCAGGCGATAAAAGAACGTGCCGATAGCATCGGTTCGCTCGTAATCCGCCGTGGTGCTGGTGCTGCCACTCACGCGGCGTTCGCTGTGGCCGACTTCGCCATGAAGGCGGCCCTGGGCGCCGTCCGTGCCGTACTGGGCGGCGCCTCGGACCGACTGCCAGCTCCAGCGCTCGGATCGACCCAGAGAGGTGCTCGTCAGACCGAGCGGCGTGTGGGCCTTCAGGTACTCATAGTTCAGAAATGTCCTGAAGCGTGTAGTCCAGAGATGCGTGGCATTCAAGGCAAGGTTATGGTCCGCATAATCGTCCTGCGCACTCGAGGCATAAGCGCCGTAATTTCCGCGGTAGACCGCGTAGTAGCGCTGAGTCGCACCCTCGAGTCCGACCGACACGCTCGGCGAGACGCTGGTGAAGAATGATCCCACCTTATTCGCGTTGCTGAGCGTGACGTTGTCGTTGTAACCCATGCCCGCCTGCACTGCTGCGCGAATCGTGAACGGTTCAACGCGTATTCCCCGCGCGAACACGTGGCCGGCGGGCACGTAGGTCGCCAACCCGAGCGCGGGATGGCCGAAATCGGTGCTCAGCGCAAGCGGTGGCGCTCCTTCCGGCAGCGGACGAGGCCGCTCGTCCTCGAGCCTTCCAGGTGGAACTTCCGCCGTCTCCGCGCCTATGGCCGCGGTCGAGCACGCCGCAAACACGGCGAGCGCCGCGCATGTCCAGGCGAGCGATCGCTGCGCGAAGAGACGCCTGGCACTTATTCGGCTGCGATGATCTTCATGCCCGGCCATAACTATCCTCGAATCGTACGATGTCGTCCTCGCCGAGATACAACCCCGACTGCACTTCGATTATTTCAAGGGGCACCTTGCCCGGATTCGCCAGACGGTGCTTTACGCCCAAAGGGATGTAGGTCGATTGATTTTCGGAGATGATGAACGTCTCTTCTCCGCGTGTGACTTGGGCGGTTCCCGTCACCACTACCCAGTGTTCGGCCCGGTGATGGTGCATTTGGAGCGAAAGAGTCGCACCCGGCCTGACGACGATACGCTTCACCTGAAAGCGCGGACCGGTGTCAATCGTGTCGTACCAGCCCCATGGACGATAGACCTTGCGGTGCGCTTCGGCCTCCGTTCTGCGCTGAGCTTTGAGCCAGGATACGATGTCCTTCACCTGCTCCATGCTGTCGCGGCGGGCCACCAGGACCGCGTCCGGCGTATCGACGACGACCGTGTCCTGTAGACCGATGCAAGCCACCAGCCGGTCGCTCGAGAAGATGAGGCTGTTACGCGTATCGACCACGTGCGTATCGCCCCGCGTGACATTGCCCTGTCTATCCTTGCCGCCCACTTCCCACAGTCCGCTCCAGGCTCCAACGTCGGACCAGCCGGCGTCGAGCGGAATGACGACGGCGCGCGGCGCGCCGGCCCCCTCACGGCGGCTCAAGCCCTCCATTACGGCGTAATCGATCGAGTCAGACGCGCATTTTTCGAACGCCGGTCTGTCTAGCCGGAAGAAATCGGCATCGGATCTCGCACCGTCCGTCGCTTCGCGACATGCGCCGACGATCTCGGGCCGCGCGTGCAAAATGGCAGCAAGCCACGCGGACGCCTTCATCATGAAAATGCCGCTGTTCCACAGATACTCGCCGCTCGCGATGTAACGCCGGGCTGTCGCCTCATCAGGCTTTTCGACGAAGGCGCGAAGTGCGCAGGCCCCGCGCGGCTCCGGACTCGCGGCGCGAATGTATCCATAGCCGGTATTCGGCGCCGAGGGCACGATGCCGAATGTGACGAATGCGCCCTGCTCGGCATGTGCGGCGCCTTCCCGAACCGCCGCGCGGAATGCATCGACGCCGGTGATCACGTGATCCGCAGGCATCACGGCCATCACGGGATCTTCGCAACGTGCAGCCGCGTACAGCGCGGCGACGGTCAAAGCGGGTGCGGTATTTCTAGCGCACGGCTCGAGGATCAGCGCGTGCGGTGCTACACCGGCGTCGCGGAGTTGTTCGGCGGAGATGAACCGATACTCCTCGTTCGTAACGACGAGGGGCGCGAGAATCTCGACTTCGGGCCAGCGCAGCTCGCTCGTGATGCGCAACGCCGTATCCTGGAGCATGGACCGCTCGCCGTTCAGCGCAAGCAACTGCTTCGGGTACTGTGCCCGCGACAGCGGCCACAATCGCGTGCCGGAGCCGCCGCTGAGGATGACGGGCTGCAGCTTCACTGGCGTGCGCAGAGCGGCTGACGCTGAAAATCCGCGTACGCCATCCGAATGCCGTCTTCGAGAGGCGTTCGCGCTGACCAGCCGAGAGCGTTCAGACGAGAGACATCGAGCAGCTTACGCGGCGTGCCATCGGGTTTCGTCGCGTCCCAGACGATCTCGCCCTCGTACCCGACGACGCGCTTCACGATTTGCGTGAGCTCGCGGATCGAAACGTCGGCGCCCACCCCCACATTGACCAGCGGGTAATCCGCCGCCAACAACGTGTCGAATTCATGGGCAGGCAGGTTCATGAGGTGCACGCACGCGTCGGCCAGGTCGTCGCTATACAGGAATTCGCGCCGCGGCGCCCCCGAACCCCATGCCGTAACCGTGGCGTCACGTCGCGATTTCGCCTCGTGGAACTTGCGGATGAGCGCGGGCAGCACGTGACTGTTTTGTAAGTCGTAATTATCGTTCGGACCGTACAGGTTGGTGGGCATGGCGGCGAGGAACTTCGTCCCGTACTGCCGGTTGTAGGACGCGCACATCTCGATGCCGCTGATCTTCGCTACGGCGTAGGCGCGGTTGGTCCGCTCGAGCGGCCCGGTGAGCAGGTACTCCTCCCGGATCGGTTGCGGGCACTCGCGGGGGTATACGCAGGACGAGCCCAGGAACAGAAGCCGCTTCACGCCGGCGCGCCTGGCCGCCTCCAGCACGTTCACCTGAATGGTGAGGTTCTGATAGATGAACTCGGCCGGATAGGTGTCGTTTGCGTGTATTCCGCCGACACGGGCCGCAGCCATGAACACGTAATCGGGCCGCTCGCGCTCGAAAAAATCGTCGACGGCACCGGTATTCGAAAGATCCAGTTGCGCCCGCGGCCGCGTCACGCAGCCCGGATATTCCTGCAGCAACCGCCGCAGCAGAGCCGAGCCGACCATGCCGCGATGGCCGGCAACGAATATGCGGCTTGTTCGTTCCATGACCGTTGGCCGCGTGGCTACTCGTGCCGGTTGTAACTTTTGAAACCGTGCTCCTTCACGAGCGCATCACGCCGCGCCTCCTCCAGATCTGCGCTTGCCATCTCTGCGACGAGCTCGCGAAATGTCGTTCGGGGACGCCAGCCCAGCTTGGTGCGCGCCTTCGTGGCGTCGCCCAGCAGCGTTTCGACTTCGGTCGGTCGGAAGTACCGCGGATCGACACGCACGATGCAGCGGCCACGGCCATCATAGCCCTTCTCTTCGGCGCCATGGCCTTCCCAGCGCACTTCCATGCCTATTGCGGCAGCGGCGGCGTTCACGAAGTCCCGGACGCTGTATTGCTCGCCCGTGGCGATGACGAAATCCTCGGGCGCCGCCTGTTGCAGCATCAGCCACTGCATCTCGACGTAGTCGCGCGCGTGGCCCCAGTCGCGTCTCGCGCTCAGGTTGCCAAGGTACAGACAATCCTGCATTCCGAGCTTGATGCGCGCGAGCGCGCGGGTGATCTTGCGTGTAACGAAGGTTTCGCCGCGCACGGGTGATTCGTGATTGAACAGGATGCCGTTACAGGCGTACATGCCGTACGCTTCGCGGTAATTGACCGTGATCCAGTAGGCATAGAGCTTCGCCACGGCGTACGGCGAGCGCGGATAAAAGGGCGTGGTCTCCTTCTGCGGCGTCTCCTGAACCATGCCGTAAAGCTCTGAGGTCGAAGCCTGGTAGAAACGCGTGGTGCTTTCGAGTCCGAGAATGCGGATCGCCTCGAGGATCCGCAGCGCACCTAATGCATCGGAGTTCGCGGTGTATTCGGGTTCCTCGAATGACACGGCAACGTGCGACTGCGCGGCGAGATTGTAGATTTCGTCGGGCCGGACCTGCTGGATGATCCGTATGAGGCTGCTCGAATCGGTGAGATCGCCGTGGTGCAGGCGAAAGCGCACGCCACGCTCGTGCGGATCCTGGTACAAATGGTCGATGCGATCGGTGTTGAAGAGCGAGGTGCGGCGCTTGATGCCGTGGACCAGATAGCCCTTGGCCAACAAGAATTCGGCCAGGTAAGCGCCGTCCTGCCCTGTGATGCCGGTAATGAGAGCGGTCTTTTCAGCCATGTGGTCGTAACTGCGACGCTGCGGCGGCCAGCATGCCGGAGAGTTTCAGGGTGCGAGCGATCCGAGTTCCATTGCGCTCGCGCTGCGGCTGGTGAGTGCCGCCTGCTAGCAAGCTGCTCTGACTCATTATAACCTCGCGAAACACTGCGGCTGGCCGCGCCGCGTGACTAAATTCGATTGCTGCCGCCGCGCCAGGACGATAATCGGCTGACTACGCCGTGACCCGCCAGGTACGCGCGACCCTTCATCGTGCGTCCTACCATGCAGTTGTACGTACTATGCAGGCGGCCGCCGAACTCCCGCTTGAAGCTGTTGATCGTCGCCTGTTCAGGCACCGTTTCATCCGCGAACAGGCCCCCCCAATCGTAGGTGGTCAGGCCCATGCCCTTGAACGCGAGCATGTCGCGCCAGTGCAGCCATCGATTCGCGCGTCCCACCAGCGCGCGCTCGCCGCTGTCTTTACCGCGAAAATGCGACGCCGAATGCAGGAGCACCGCTGCGCTGCGCCCCACGATATGGGCGTGCCACACGATCCGCTCGCCGTTATGGCGGGCTGCAGAAAGCGTGAGCCGTCCCGCACCACACGCCGCGTCCAGCCCACGTCGGTAAGCCACCTGAATCCGCTTCTGCCGTGCGAAATCATCGAAGAAAGCGATGAACTCGTCGAGCACGGCCCGCGTGTCAGGAAGGTGGTCGAACTCCAGCGCGTCTTTAGAGTTCGCACGATTGATCTTGTAGCGGTTGTTGCTGCCGAACGACGTGATCAGACTCTGCGCGTCGACCGTGAGATCATTGGCTAGAGACAGAAACGGCTCGCTCGAGCCGCCATCGACCGGCGTCGGCCTCTGGCGATAAAGGAGCAGGTCCACGCTGGAGCCGCCCGGCGGCTCCTCGTCGAACCAAACCTCACCGTACGTGAGTAGCCGCCCCCTGATGACGATCACGGCAACGTCCCGTCGAGGCCGCGCATGCACGCGCGCACGACATGCGCGAGTCGCTCCACGTGTTCCGGCGTCATGTCCTGGTGACACGGCAGCTCGAGCACGGTGCGCCGCAGCGCGTCGACTTCGGGAAATTCGCCCGGTCGCGGTCCCGAGCTCCCGCCCAGCCAGAACAACACGGCCTGCACGCCGCGCGAGCGAAGCCGCCGCCACAACTCGATCTTGTGTGGGGTCGCGAGTGGATAGAACAGCGGGCACATGCCGTCAGGCAGGGAGGGAAATACCGATGCAGACAGATCGCCGAGATGATCGTTGAGCTGCAGGAAATTACGCCGCCGCGCCGTCACGATCGAAGAGAAATCCTGTGCGGCTACGATGCGGTGCGAGACATGGCTCATGAGAACGTTCACGTCGCGCACATCGAAGTCTTGTGTGCCGACTTCAACCCACTGGCCGGCCGCTCGACGCGTCGCCGCCTTACCGACCGCTTTCAGGCCGCGTACCAGGCGCTGAACAGGTGCACTCGCATGCCGCTCGAAATGGGTCAGGACCGCTGCTGCCGTTTGCCGCGCGCTGGTGATGAATGGCGGTCGTTGTCCAGGGATGCTCAGCCGCCCCTCTTTCATCACGACGGCCCCTCCGTCCGGAGTAGGCAGTGTTTTGTAAAGACAGAACACCGCGGCGTCACCGAACGAGCCGAGCGGCTGCTCCCCCGCCTTCGATAACAGCGCGAGAGCACAGTCTTCGATGAAGAGCAGCCCGCGCGTGCGGCAGAGCTCACGTACCGCCGCGGCTGGTCCGGGCATGCCGGCGTAGTGAATGAGATATATCGCACGGGTAGCGGGGGTAATCGCCGCTTCGATCTCGTTCGGGTCGACCTGCATACCCGTTCTCACCGCGAAAAAGCGCGGCTTCACGCCGGCGGCCAGTAGAGCTTCGAGCTCGACGCCGTGGAAATAGGCGGGCATGAGCATTTCCTGCCCTGCCAGACCCATTTGCTGTGCCAGAAAGAAAATCGCATTGCGCGCGAAATGGACATACTGAACCTGCGGCGCGTCGAACGGGAAAGTCGCTGTCTTCGGGCGCACTCGCGGCAGAAGCATATTGGGCTTGAGCTGCGGCAGCTCCGTCGCCCAGTATGCGCTGCTGCTCTGGTGGAGCTCCGGCGCGTAGCCGGCGCGCACTCGTGAATCCCACATCAGGCGGCGCGAGGTCGAAGCCATCGCACCGCGCTTGCGACCGCGGGGCGCAGCCGGAATCTCAACGCGTGCAGAGCGCGGCCCGCTGCGCCACGGAAGATGAAGATATCGGTGAGTCGGCGCGTCTGCGGCGCCCAGTCCTGCTTCCAATCCATGTCCCCGCCGAGGAAGTCGAATTCGATGCCGCCGCGCTCGAAGCATTCACGCAGTACTTGCTGCGTGAGAAGCTGTCCAGGCGACACGTCCCGCAGCGCTTCGTCGTACGCGGTCTTGATGAGATAGTACCGTCCGCGGTACTCCAGACCGAAGAACATTGCGGCAGGTCTGCCGGAGACCTCGAGGGCATACATGGAGAGATAACCGCCCGCCTCCGCCGCGCGTGCGATCTCGCCGTAGAACATTCGGGTCGGCGTGGCACACGTGATGGCACTGCCCTTTTCGCCTTTCCAGCCGCTGCGCTCCAGCTCGAAGAAGCGTCCAACCATCGGCTCGGCCGCGCGCCCGCGGCAGAGCACCGCGGCGCGAGCATCGAGCTTGCGTGCGCGCCGGCGCAGGTTCGCGCGGAATTTCGCATCGAGGCGCTGCAGGAGTGCATCGTACCCACTGAACGCTGTCAGATCGAGATACGGCGGCGCGAGGCCCGGCGCGAATTGAACGGCATGGCCACATCCGCGCGCGTACCCGGCGAGCTGAGTCAGCACGCCACCTTCCTGCGTATCGTTCAACTCCAGCACGTCCCAGCCGGGCTCTGCGACAAGCGCCGCCCACAGGTGCGGTATGACGGCCGCCGCTGTCTCGGGCTCATGAACCATGTCGAATCTGCACGTGTGCGTATTGCCGGCGCTGCGCAGCTTGCGGGCCGGCATGCCTGCGAGACTGTCGGTTTCCTTGATGAGCGGCAGCAGCGCGACGAGCCGGCCTGCACGGCGCATCGTGAATAGCACGAGCACGGCGTTTGCCGCGAACGCACGGAGATAAGCGCGTATCCATTCGGGCCGATAAAACGGCTCGTCACAGGCACTCCGGCCGCACAATGCCAGCCACTCTTCGCAATAGCGATCGATGAGCTCGGCTCCCCCTCGTTCGAGCCGCGGAATGTCGGTTGATCCGGCCAGGGCGGGCGCGGAGGCGATCTCGAGCTTCATGCGGGCGGCAAGTCTAACAAACCCGCCATGCGCTTCGGCAGCGGCAGAATGCCCTCCCGGCTACGCCCGCGCGCGCGCTATGTTGCGCACCGCTCAGGAGGCCGACTCGACCTGTGCCGGAGTCACATGCTAGGGTCAGCGCCGTTACGATCATGCCGCCAATAAGCCATTTTTCAGCACATGTGCTCGACCTCGACGCCGAGGCCGAGACGCATCGTATCGTCGGCGCGATGCGCAAGGCGGTTCTGGAGACGATGCGAAAGCGCGGTGCGGTACTCGGCCTTTCCGGTGGCGTCGACAGCTCGGTCGTCGCGGCGTTGTGCGTGCGCGCGTTCGGCGCCGATAGAGTCGTCGGCATATTCATGCCTGAGAAGCATTCCGCCGGCGAGTCGCTGGAGCTCGGCCGTAAAGTCGCCACGGAATTGGGCATTGCGACGGAGCTGGAGGATATCTCGCCCATACTCGAAGCGGCGAAATGCTACGGACGGCAACACGAGGCCATCCGAGCGGTCGTGCCGGAGTTCGGCCCCGGCTGGACGTTCAAGCTGTCACTGCCGTCGCTGCTGCAGGGAGAACGCCTGAACGTATCGCGCCTCACGGTGCGCAGCCCGAGCGGGGAGCTCCGGAAAGTGCGGCTCACGGCGCCAGCCTATCTCAAGCTCGTGGCGTCGACGAATTTCAAGCAGCGCATACGCAAGACGATCGAGTATTACCATGCCGATCGGCTCAACTACGCCGTGGCCGGAACGCCCAATCGGCTGGAATACGATCAGGGCTTCTTCGTCAAGCAGGGCGACGGAACAGCCGACTTCAAGCCGATCGCTCATTTGTACAAGACACAGGTGTATCAGCTCGCGCGCCACCTCGGCCTGCCGGAAGAGGTCCGCACTCGGGTCCCGACGACCGATACGTTCTCGCTCGCTCAGACGCAGGAGGAGTTCTATTTCGGTCTGCCCTACGACCGCATGGACCTCTGTCTGTACGCCCATAACTCGGGCCTGTCGCCGGAGGCGACCGCGCCGGCGGTTGGCCTCAGCGCGGAACAGGTCGCTCGGATATTCAACGACATCGAAGGCAAGCGCCGCGCTACGCGCTATTTGCACATGGCGGCATCGCTCGTTGCCGACGTGCCGGAGGTCGCGACCGGCGGCACCGTACCCGCGAGGGGCGGCTGACGCATGTGCGGCATCGCAGGGATCGTCGATATCGCGGGGACCGGACGCACGCCCGAGCGTGACGCACTTGCGCGGATGGTCGGTTCGCTGCGGCATCGCGGTCCCGACGAGCGCGGCCTGTACCGCGACCAGCGTGCAGGCTTGGCGCACGCGCGGCTCTCGGTTATCGATATCGCAGCCGGACAGCAGCCGCTCGCCAACGCGGCGGAAACGCTCTGGATCGTCTTCAACGGCGAGATTTTCAATCATGTCGAGCTGAGAGCGGAGCTGGAGGCGCTCGGCCATCGGTTCCGCACTCGTAGCGACACCGAGGTCATCGTTCAGGCGTTCGAGGCATGGGGAGAATCCGCGTTCGAGCGGATGAACGGTCAATGGGCCCTTGCCTTGTGGGACAGCACGCGCAAGCGTCTATTGCTCGCGCGGGATCGTGCCGGCGTGCGACCGCTACATATCTGTGAACACCGGGGGCAGGTGTACTTTGCCAGCGAAGTAAAGGCGATCTTCGCGGCCGATCCATCGATCTCGCGTGCGCTCGATCCCGCCGGCATCGATCAGACATTCACGTTCTGGTGCAGCGTTGCACCAAGCCACGTTTTTCACGCCATCCAGGAGCTCGAGCCGGGTCACGTAAGAATCTACGAGGATGGCACCGTGCGCGAGCACGCGTTCTGGCAGCCGCGGTTTCCGGAGAGCCCTCGCCGCGAGGCCGAGTTTCGCGGCACGGTCGAGGAGGCGGCCGCAGCGGTGCGCGCGGGCCTCGAAGACGCGACGCGGCTGCGGATGCTGCGCTCCGATGTGCCCGTCGGCAGTTATCTCTCCGGCGGTCTCGATAGCGCCCTCATTGCGGCGCTTGCCCGCCGCGCAACGGGCCGCCGGCTTCACACGTTTTCGATCCGGTTCTCCGACGCGGAGTACGACGAGACCGGCTATCAGCGCCTGATGGCGGGCCTGCTCGAGAGTGAGCATCACGAGATCCTCGTGCGGCGCACGGACATCGCGGAAGCGCTGCCCGACACGATTTTTCACACCGAGCGCCCTATTCTCAGAACGGCGCCAGTGCCGCTTTTTCTGCTCTCGCGCCTCACCCGTTCCAAAGGCATAAAGGTCGTGCTCACGGGCGAAGGAGCCGACGAAGTATTCGCGGGCTATGATCTTTTTCGCGAGGGCAAAGTCCGCCGGTTCTGGGCCACGGCACCAGCGAGCACGCTGCGGCCGCGCGCCTTGGAGCGGCTCTATCCCTATCTCGCGCGCTCGCCGGTCGCGCAGCAAGCCGTGGCGCGGCAGTTTTTCGGCAGAAACCTCGCGAACGCGTCCCGCCCGGGCTTTGCCCATGAGATTCGCTGGCAAAGCACATCGGCGCTGAAAAGACTGTTCAGTCGCGAGATGCGCGATGCGCTCCGTCCGGTCGATGCGGTCGGCGCGTTTCTAGCAACCCTGCCTTCGGAGTTTGCGCAGTGGAGCGCGCTCGCGCAGGACCAGTACATCGAGATGCGGACGCTGCTCTCCGGTTATCTGCTCTCCTCACAGGGGGACCGAATGCTGATGGCGCACTCGGTCGAAGGCCGCTTCCCATTTCTCGACAAAAACGTGGTCGAGCTCGCTTCCACCCTCCCGCCGCGCTACAAACTGCGCGCGCTGGATGAGAAACATGTCCTGAAGCGCGCGGCGGGGGGGCTCGTGCCCGACTCGATCGTGCGCCGCGCCAAGCAACCTTACCGCGCACCGGACGCGCTCGCGTTCGTTGGCGCGCAGACGCCTGCCTACGTCGAGGAGCTGCTCTCCGCGAAACGAATCGCCGATACCGGTATTTTCGATGCGGCGGCGGTCACACAGCTCTGGCGCAAGTGCAAGGACCGACGCGATGAAGGCCAGTATTCGAATACCGACAACATGGCCCTGGTCGGGGTGCTGACGACGCAACTGCTCGACGAACAATTCGTGCGGCAGGCGCCGTCTTCCGCGATGGAAAAGGTGTTTGGCGTCGACGTCGATCGCGCGGCGCCGGTTTACGGATGATGAGCACATGAGCGGGCACAGCGACGTCGTCGCGGCGTACGAGCGCGGGCAGATTTCGTTTTGCGGGCTCGATCTCGCGGTCGCCGCCGGCGTCCTCGTCCCGCGCGCGGAGACCGAGCTGCTCGCACGCACCGCAGTGGCGATTCTGGCGCAGACATCCGGAGCCGAAGCGCGTGTGATCGACATGTGCTGTGGCGCGGGGAATCTCGCCTGCGCGATCGCGACTTTGTGCCCGCATGTGCGCGTTTGGGCGAGCGACTTCAGCGCCGCGTCGGTGCGCCTGACACGCCGGAATGTCGAAGCGTGTGGATTATCGGCGCGTGTATGGGTTCATGAAGGTGATTTGTTCGGTGCGCTGACCGGGCTGCAGCTCGAGGACAGCATCGACGTAATCGTGTGCAACCCGCCCTATATCTCGGACACGCGGCTCGCCGGGGAACGTGCCGATCTGCTGCGCCATGAGCCGCCGGAGGCGTTTGCCGCGGGGCCGTACGGCATCAGCATGCATCAGCGCGTCATCCGAGACGCGGCGGCGTACCTTCGGCCCGGCGGGGTGCTGCTGCTCGAGATCGGCGCGGGGCAACAGTCACAGGTCGAGGCATTGTTCGCGCGGCGCCGCGCATACGAGAAGATACAATCCGTGCGGGACGCGGCCGGCGAAGCGCGCGTGGTCTACGCGCTGCGGCAATCCGGCGCCTGACGCAGGGGGAAAGACACGTGCTGGAGATCAAAGAGCAGGTTCGCAGCTTCGTTCGCGCGAACTTCTACGTACCTGAAGACCTGAAATTGTCGGACGACGCCTCCCTGCTGGAGCACGGCATCATCGATTCCACGGGCGTTCTGGAGTTGGTGACTTTTCTCGAGGACAGGTTCGACATTACGGTGGATGACGCCGAAATGGTGCCGCAGAACCTCGATTCAGTCGAAAGCATCAGCAGTTTCATCGGCCGCAAGAAAGGCTGACTTGCGGATGCAGGGAGGCGCCGCCGGGGCCGCCATTCGCGCACCGTATGCGGCGCGCATTGCCGCATCGGTCAAGGCTTACGAGCCCTCCGACCGCGAGCCGCTGAAGGCCTTCCAACGCGAGCACTTCGGAGTCGGCTCGCGTCAGTGCGACGAGCGCTATTTCGAGTGGCTTTACGAGCGCAATCCGCATCGCAGGGACGGTGCGCCGATGCTGTGGATCTGCATGCGCGACGGTATGGTGGTCGGGCAGCAGGGTCGACTGCCCGTCGTGCTGCACGCTCGGGGCACGGAACTCCATGCGTCGTGGGGCATAGACCTCATGGTGCACCCGGACTGGCGGCTGAAGGGCGTCGGTCCGGCGCTCTTCGCCGAATTCGAGCGCAGCAGCGACATCCTGCTCGGTCTCGGAGTGTCGGATGCGGCACACCGGACCTGCGTGCGGTCGGGATGGACGGATCTGGGCATGCTGCCGATCTATGCGCGTCCGCTCGATCTGGATGCCTGTGCGGCGGCCCTAGGCGGCCGCGGACGGCTCGCGCGGCTAATGCCCGGTGCGATCGTCGCGGGCAGCGCCCGGGCGCGTGCGGCGATCGGCAGGTTCAGGGGATACTCGATCGAGCCGATTGCCGCCTTCGACAGGCGCGCAGACGATCTGTGGATCCGCGCCGCCCCCGACAATCGTGTGCTGGCGAAGCGCGATTTCGTGAGTCTCAGATGGCGCTTCGACCAAATACCGGATCGCGGCCGCTACGAACGCTATTACGTACTGCGTCGGGGCGAGGTCGTGGGTTATGCGGTCATGCGGCCGGATCTATGGCGGGGCTGTGGCGTGACCCGAGTGGTCGATTACCTGTGCGAGGAGAGGTCGACCGACGCGCTGCTCGCGTTGGTAATCGATGCGGCGCGCAGGCAAACGGCAGCCGCCGTGTTCCTCGAGCAATTTGGACTGGCTCACCCGCGCAATCTGGTGGCGCTCGGGTGCTTTCCAGCCGGAGCGGCCACGCGGTTCATGGTGAGGCCGCATCGTATGCATGTGCATGCGCGGTTGCTGACGGAGCCGTCGAGCTGGCTGATCTCGCGCTCCGATTCCGATTCGGATCTCGCTAGCGCAGCGCCGTCTTAGCAAACTCGCGGAAGTATTCGATCGTTTTCTGTAGTCCTTGCTCCAGCGGGATCGTCGGGCTCCATCCGAGAGCCCGCCGGGCGAGCGAGATGTCCGGCCGCCGCTGCAAGGGATCGTCGCTCGGCAGCGGCTTGAATTCGAGCTTCGATCGCGAGCCCGTGAGCTTCAATACCGTCTCGGCAAGCTGCCGAATCGTGAATTCGCCTGGATTTCCGAGGTTCACCGGCCCGGTGAAATCGTCGGATGTACCCATGAGTTTCACGAATCCGTCGATCAGGTCGTCCACGAAACAGAACGATCGCGTCTGATTGCCCTCGCCGTAGATCGTGATCGACTCGCCCTTCAGCGCCTGAACGACGAAATTGGATACAACGCGTCCGTCGTTGGGGTGCATGCGCGGGCCGTACGTGTTGAAAATCCGCGCCACCTTGATGCGAATCCTGTGCTGCCGGTGATAGTCGAAGAACAGCGTCTCCGCGCAGCGCTTGCCTTCGTCGTAGCACGAACGATACCCGATGGGATTTACGTGCCCCCAGTAGTCCTCGGTCTGCGGATGCACTTTGGGGTCGCCGTACACCTCGCTCGTCGACGCCTGGAAAATCTTCGCTCTTACACGTTTTGCAAGACCCAGCATGTTGATCGCGCCGTGCACGCTTGTCTTCGTCGTTTGCACCGGATCGTACTGGTAGTGAATCGGAGAAGCCGGGCATGCCAGGTTGTAGATTTCGTCGACTTCTACGTACAGCGGGAACGTGATGTCGTGACGCATCAGCTCGAAATCCGGGTTCGAAAGCAGATGCTCCACGTTCTGCTTCGTGCCCGTGAAGAAATTGTCGACGGCGAGCACGAAATGGCCGTCGCGCAGCAGTCGGTCGCATAGGTGTGAGCCGAGAAACCCTGCCGCGCCTGTGACGAGAATGCGTTTTTTGGTGTTGTATGTGCGCATGAGGTGTTTCCGCTGATCGTTAAATGTCACTGATACTACCGGTAATCGCAGCGGCCGGATGCGAGACGCAGGTGCGCGAGAGCCACTCCACCGTGATGCGCTCGAGTTCTGCGCGCAGCTCTGAAGTGGAGAAAGTATGGTCCGCCTGTGGCAGCGTTCGGGACTCGATGTTGCTCCTGTCGACGAGCCCGCGCCAGCGCACGTTGCTGGTGCAATAGTCCATGAATGATCTCGCCGTGGGGTCCTGCCCGCTGAGAATCAACAGAACGTCGCCCCGAAATGCCGTCAGCGCCGCGGCCATACTGTCCTGATAATTTCCTTCTGCGGCCGCATTGCTGACGGGCCGCCGCCCCGCTCGTGCGAGCACTCTCAGCGCGTCGACGAAATCTACCTCGCCTCTCACAAGCTTCGCCCAGAAGGCGCGCTGCAGTAATCGCCGCAGGTAATGATGCTTGATTTGGCTGCGGGCGAAGCTCTCGCTAGAAAGGATCCATGGATTGAGCATCACGATGCCGGCGACGCGTTTATCCTGTGGCGCGTACATGAGGGCCGCCGATGCGCCGTCGCACAGGCCGAGCAGCACGACGCGCCGGACCTGCGGGCAGGCGGCAGTCACGGCGTCGATGCCGGCCTCGATGTCGCGCGAGATGTGCTCGAAGCCGCGCGGGCTGCCGCTGCTGTCTCCCATGCCGCGGTGGTCGAAACGCAGTACCGCAAATCCGCAACTCGCCATGTGACGTGCGAGCCTGACGAACTGGCGGTGGCCTCCGACACGGTATTGCGGTCCGCCGACGACGATCACCACGGCGAAACGGGCTTGCGCGTGCGGAACGGCGAGGATGCCCACCAGCTCGTCGCCGTCACAGTCGAACACGAGCGCGCGCTCCCGGATCATCATTTCGACCAGGCCTGTATCGCTTCAAGGGTCGCGCGGACGAGCTCCGGGGCTTCCGCTATTTCCGGCGTTTGCCAGAAGGGCGGCCCTGCTACGGCGCGCATGTCGATCGAATGACCGGCGGCACGCCACCGCTCCACGTACGTGACGGATGCGGGCAATAACGCGGCTTGCGGCGCCGCAGACACTTCGAGCCAGATCACGGCGCCCGCGGCGTCCGGCGGCCGCAAGTCCGCGGCGTCCAGTCCCGACGCGAGCCCGGGCGAAAGCGTGTAACCGGTAACTTCCACCGCACGACCGGCCTGAAGCGCCTCACGCAACTCTCCCACGGTAACATTCGCACCCGCGTTGCTCACGATCTGACTACCGATCCGCAATCGAAGGAACTGCTGAAGGAACTGTCGACCGGAGACCACCGGCTGCCACAGCAGCAGGCGCGAGCTCGCCAAGCCCGGCGCCGCTTGCGTGGCGAGAAGGCAACCAGCGCGCAAACCCCACAGGGCTGGAGCATGTCCGGTTTCCCCCTCGAGCCAGCGGGCGGCCTCGATCACATCTTCGATCCAGCGCAGCCAGGTTGCATTCACGAACTCGCCCGCACTGTCACCGCAGCCGAACAAATCGATCTGTAGTACCGCCCATCCTGCGGCGCGCAAGGCACGCGCCTGCAGCGCAGCCATGCGCCGACAGCGATTCAGCTCTTCCGCGAAGGGATGAATGTAGAGAATCGCCCCTTTGCACACAGCAGCGTCGGGCCTGTGCAGAATACAGAAGCGGTCACCCTGCTCCAGCGGCAGGAAGAAAGGCACTGCGCCTGCCACCGGCGATCTACGCCGCGACTCTGGCTTTGACGAAGTCCGAAAGTGCTCCCAGCGTCGCGAAGCTCGACGCGTCGATCTCGTCGTCGGCGATCGCAAAACCAAAGCGCTCTTCGATCGTGGTGATGACTCTCACGACGGCCAGCGAGTCGAGTTCCGGCAGCGCGCCCAGCAGCGGCGATTTCTCATCGAGCGTGGCGCTCCGACCGTTGAGACCGAGCGCCTGATCGAGAATGCTGAGCACTTCTTTTTGAACGTCCATTGAAAAGCTCCTCGGATCCCCTGGCGCCGCGCGTGCTCGCGCGCGAGCGCAGTTGGAAGTCCCGATTATAAGGAATGGCAGATGCCGTCACGCAGCGCCGGTTCCCGGTAGTACTGCAGGTTTGGCTTACCGGCTGCCTCCTAAGCCCTGCTATATTGCGCCGCTGGCAGGCACGAGCACGACGTGTAGCGCCTCTCATACGGACATGACTTTCCTTCACGATCTGCCGCTCGCGGCAGCCGAACGCACGCCGGACGCGATTGCGCTCACATACGGCGACACGTCGCTGTCCTACGGGGAGCTCGCCGCGGCCGTAGCAGCGTTTCGAAACGGCCTGTGCCATCTGGAGCTCGGCCGTGCCGAACGCGTGGCGATCTACCTCGACAAGCGTTTCGAGACGGTTATCGCCGCTTTTGGCGCCGCTGCCGCAGGCGGCGCTTTCGTGCCGGTGAATCCGCTGCTGAAGCCCGAGCAGGTCGGGTATGTCCTGCGCGACTGCAATGTGCGCGTGCTGGTCACGTCGGCTCAGAGACTGATGCTCCTGCACGGGGTGCTCGGCGAGTGCCACGACTTGCGCCACGTTGTCCTCGTCGGCGACGACGACGCATTACCGGCCACGGCCCGCGGTCGCGCCCTGCACCGCTGGAACGCGCTGTGCCAAAGCGTGGCTGCGCCCGGCCACCGCGTGATCGATATCGACATGGCTGCGATCCTTTATACGTCGGGCAGCACGGGACGGCCGAAAGGCGTCGTGCTGTCCCACCGCAATCTGGTGATGGGCGCGAGAACCGTCGTTTCGTACTTGAATAACACGCACGAGGACGTGCTGCTCGCAGTCCTTCCGCTTTCTTTCGACGCGGGCTTCTCGCAGCTCACCACCGCCTTCTGCGCCGGGGCGCGCGTCGTGCTGCTGAACTACCTCCTGCCGCGCGACCTCCTCAATACGCTGGCGCGCGAACGCGTGACCGGGCTCACGGCAGTGCCGCCCCTGTACATCCAGCTTTCGGAGCTGCAATGGCCAGAAGCGGCGGCGGCACATCTGCGGTACTTCGCGAACACCGGCGGCCGCATGCCGCTCGAAGTGCTGAAGCGGCTGCGTGCGAAGTTGCCAAAGGCAAAACCCTACCTCATGTATGGCCTCACCGAAGCGTTCCGCGCGACGTATCTTGCACCCGAGGAAGTGGTCCGCAGGCCGGATTCGATCGGCAAGGCTGTTCCCAACGCCGAGATACTCGTGCTTCGCGAGGACGGTACGCGCTGCGCAGCGAACGAGCCGGGCGAGCTTGTGCAGCGTGGCGCCCTCGTTGCGATGGGCTACTGGAACGCACCTGAACAGACTGCCGAACAATTTAAACCGCTGCCGCCGGATATTCGAGGCGGCGACCCCGGGATCGTGCTCCCGGAGACCGCGGTGTACTCCGGCGACACCGTCCGACAAGACGAGGAAGGTTTCCTCTACTTCGTGGGCCGCCGCGACGAGATGATCAAGACCTCGGGCTACCGGGTGAGTCCGACCGAGATCGAGGAGGTCGTGTACGGCGTGGACGGTGTAAGCGAAGTCGCGGCCTTCGGCGTTGCGCATCCGGCGCTCGGTCAGGCGATAGTGGTTGTCGCCGCCGTGAACGCCGGCGCGAACGTCGAAGCCGAACGCCTTGCAGCGGCATGCCGCCAGCACCTGCCGCTCTACATGGTGCCGGCCCATATCGAGCTACGCACAGAAAAGCTGCCGCGCAATGCGAACGGTAAAATCGATCGCAAACGGCTTGCGAGTGAGTACGAGGGACGCGGCGAGTGGTGACCGCGCGTGACATGCCACGCCATGCGCCTCTGCGCGAATGGGATGTGGTTGACGACTGTCTTGTCGTTGGCGGCATACCGCTGACACGGCTCGCCGAGCGCGTCGGACGCACTCCCTTTTATGCTTACGACCGCCGCCTGCTCGACGCGCGTGTTGCGCTGCTGCGAACGCATCTGCCGCCCGGGGTCAAGCTGCACTACGCCGTCAAGGCCAATCCGATGTCCGCCGTGGTGTGCCACCTCGCATCGCGCGTGGACGGACTCGACGTCGCATCGGCAGGTGAGCTCAAAGTCGCACTCGATGCCGGCATGGTCCCGCGCGAAATCAGCTTTGCCGGTCCGGGCAAGTCCGAAAGCGAAATAACGCAGGCCGTGGCTTCCGGCGTGCTCGTGAACGTCGAGTCCGAGCGCGAGCTACCGCTGCTCGAGCGCGCGAGCCGTGCGACGGGGCTCGCGGCGCGCGTAGCGGTTCGGGTCAATCCCGATTTCGAGCTGAAGTCTTCCGGCATGAAGATGGGCGGAGGCGCGCGGCAGTTCGGCGTCGATGCCGCAGCCGTTCCCGAGGTGCTGCGCGAAATAGACCGGCTGGACCTCGCTTTCGAAGGCTTCCACATCTTCAGCGGTTCGCAAAACCTCAATGCCGCAGCAATCTGCGAGGCGCAGCGGGAGGCGGTCGAGCTTGCCGCCCGACTCGCGGCCTGCGCGCCCATGCCCCCGCGTATCGTGAATATCGGCGGCGGCTTCGGCATTCCCTACTTTCCGGGTGACGAGCCGCTGGAGCTCGCGCCGATCGGCGAGAACCTGCGGCAACTGGCGGAGCGCGCCGGCGACGCGCTGCCTGGCTCGCAGCTGGTGATCGAGCTTGGCCGCTATATCGTTGGCGAAGCGGGAATCTACGTCTGTCGCGTCATAGATCGGAAGTTTTCGCGCGGCGAAGTGTTCCTGGTGACTGACGGCGGCATGCACCATCACCTCGCGGCAAGCGGCAATTTCGGTCAGGTGATCCGCAAGAACTATCCGGTCGTCATCGGTACGCGGATGGTGAGCGGTCCGCGCGAGACTGCTTCGATCGTCGGTCCGTTATGCACGCCGCTCGATCTGCTTGCCGATCGCATGGAGCTCGCGCAGGCGCAGCCGGGGGACCTCGTCGTGGTATTCCAGTCCGGAGCATACGGGGCCAGCGCGAGCCCGACCGCGTTTCTCACTCACCCGCCGCCGCTCGAGACCTTGGTCTAGCGTACGACCAATACCGGGATCTTGGAGTGCGTGAGTACTTTCGAGGTCTCGCTGCCGAGCAGCAGCCCGGACAGACCGCGCCGTCCGTGCGAAGCCATCATGATGAGGTCGCACTTGCGCTTCTTCGCTGTCTCGATGATCGTTTCGTAGGGTACGTCGCCCATGATAGCGACGCCTTCGTACTTCACGCCGGCGGTGTCGGCGCGCTCACCGATCTTCGCGAGCATTTTTTCAGCCCGGGCTCTCGCCTCTTTTTCGTAGCGCCGCTTGAGGTCGGCGCTGGTGGGCAGCGCGAAGCTCTCGTCGGCCATCATCCTGAATTCGGGGATGACGTGAATGCCCGTCACGCGTGCGCCGATCTCCTCCGCGAATTCGATGCCGCGCTGAACGGCGCGATCCGAGAGTTTGGAGCCATCCGTCGGCAGGAGGATGTGCTTGAACATGATGACTCCTCCGGTGATCTAGTGCGTCTTGCTGAGCCGGTGCGGCGGCACCGGCAGGGCCACGACCTCGATGCCCTCATCGCGCAGCGCCTCGACTTCCTTGTTGCTCGCGGTCCCGCGGATATGACGTTCCGGCGCTTCGCGGTAGTGAATCTTGCGGGCTTCTTCCGGAAACGCGCGGCCCACGTCTTCAGTGCTTTCGAGCACCTTGTCGACGAGGCTCTCCAGCAACTCGGCACCGAGATTCGCGTACTGGTGCGGCAGCCCCTTCGGCGTCGCGGCCTGTTCCTGCTGCGTGTGCCGCTCCGTGCTCCCCGTGCTCACGTACGGCGCGTGCGGCATGCGCGAAATGCACGCGTCTCCGCACAACGGGCAGCTCAGGAGCTTCGCCTTGAGCTGGTGCGAATAGTCGTCGGCGGACGAAAACCATCCTTCGAACCGATGGTCGTTCGCACATCCGAGGTTATAAACAATCACTTGGCAGTCCCTCCCGCACCCTGCCAATGATGCCACAAAGGCACGCTTCCACAAAATGAGTATGTCCGCTAAGCAGCGTGCCCCCAGATGTTGTGCGTGATCCGCTCCGAATCCACAACACCCGCGTTTTTCAGCGGAACGGTGAGCGTGAGCGCCAGTAGCGCATGGTTAGCCAGCCGCCCAGCATGCCGCCCAGATGTGCGAAATGCGCGACGCCCTGCGACGTGCCGGTCACGCCGAGGAAGAGCTCCAGCGCGCCATACAGCGTGACGAACAACCAGGCCGGCATCGGTATGGGCGGAAAAATCAGCATCACCATGCGACGCGGGAAGTAGAGGCCGAACGCCAGCAACAGTCCGAACACGCCACCCGACGCGCCGACCGTCGGATACGGCGGCATGTTTCCAATCGCCGCCACCGTGAGCTGGGCGAGCGCGGCGACGATCACGCACACAAAGTAGTACACGCTGAATCGGCGCGGCCCGAATACCCGCTCGATATCCGACCCAAACATGTACAGCGCGAGCATGTTGAACAGCAGATGCATGAGATTCCCATGCAGAAAGCTGTACGTGACCAGCTGCCAGGGCGCGAATGGCGGTTGACCGCCGAACGCGCCGCCGCCCGTGCCGATGGGCCACAGCGCGAAATATCCGATGAGCACCGACTCGGCAATCGACTGCAGCAGGTATACCGCGACGTTGGCGGTGAGCAGGAGCTGCGTTACCGGAGCCATGAGGAAGGCGAAGCCGGCAAGCGCCGGCAAACGATCGACTTAACGGCGCGGGAAGCCGGCGGCGGCTTGGCGCCCGCGCCCGATGCCGAAATACTCGAAACCGAGCTCCTCCACCTCCGCCGGATCGTACTGGTTGCGGCCGTCGAAAATCACAGGGCTCCTGAGCTTGCGCTTGATTGCGCCGAAATCCGGGTTCCTGAACTGCTTCCACTCCGTCACCAGCAGCAGCGCATCAGCGTCCTGGAGGGCTTCGTAGGCGTCCGTGCAAAACGAGAGCTGGCGGGTCTCCAGCCACTGCGGGGGGACCGCCTTACGCACGTTGTCGAGCGCAATGGGGTCGTAGGCGCGAACTTTTGCACCGGCCTGCAAGAGGAGCTCGATCGCCGTGAGCGACGATGCTTCGCGGATGTCGTCCGTGTCGGGTTTGAAGGCGAGGCCCCACATCGCCAAGGCGCGGTGCTTCAGATCCTCACCGAAGCGGCCGATCACCTTATCGAACAAGCGGCGTTTCTGCCGCGCGTTGCGCTGCTCAACTGCCTCGAGGATGCCCGCGCTCGCGCTGATGTCGCGTGCGGTATGGATCAGCGCCTTGATGTCCTTTGGAAAGCACGATCCGCCGTAGCCGCATCCGGCATAGAGAAACGAATGGCCGATCCTGGAATCGGCGCCTACGCCGGCGCGCACCTTCTCGACGTCCACACCCAGGGCATCGCAGAATTCGGCGATCTCGTTCATGAACGAGATCTTCGTTGCGAGCAGTGCGTTGGACGCGTACTTGGTCATTTCCGCTTCGCGCGGCCTCATCGTCAGTACACGATCACGGCTGCGCACGAACGGCGCATAAAGCCGGCGCAACAGGGTTTCGGCACGCTCGCTGTCGCAGCCAAGGATGATGCGCTCAGGGTTCATGAAATCCTTGACGGCCGCGCCTTCTTTCAAGAACTCCGGATTCGACACCACGTCGTACTCGACTTCGACGCCGCGTTTCGCGAGCTCTTCACCGATGATCGCGCGATTGCGATCGGCGGTTCCGACCGGAACCGTGGATTTGGTGACGACCATGGCGTACCGGTCGATCGTCTGCCCTACCTGCTTCGCCACGTTGTATACGAAGGACATGTCCGGCGAGCCGTCCTCCCGCGGCGGCGTTCCGACCGCGACGAAGAAGACTTCGCAGTCGACAGCGGCCTGCGCGAGCGAGGCCGTGAACGACAGCCGGCCTGCTTTGGTATTGCCTGCGATGAGCGGTTCGAGTCCGGGCTCGTGTATGGGCACGACACCCGACTCGAGCATGCGCACCTTCGCCGGATCCATCTCGACGCACACGACGGTGTTGCCCATTTCCGCAAAGCCAGCCGCCGTCACGAGCCCGACATAGCCTGCGCCTACGATCGTAATCTTCAATGCTCTTTCCCTGCGCCTGAGGAATCAGTGTGCGGCGTCTACGTGGGCGCGTGAGTGCCACCGCCATGCTGTCTCGACGATATTGCGCAATGACGAATGCTGCGGCCGCCACTGCAGTATATCGAACGCACGTCGTGCGTCAGCAACGAGCTCGGGAGGATCACCTGCACGCCGCGAGGCGTTGCGAACCGCAAATTCGCGCTCGCTCACGGCGCGGACCATTTCGAGCACCTGCCGTACCGAGTGCCCGAGCCCGGTGCCGAGATTCAGCGCGATGGATGGACCGCCGCTCTGCAGCCGCTGTAGCGCCTTCACATGCGCCTGCGCGAGATCGGTGACATGAATATAGTCGCGAATCGCCGTGCCGTCGGCTGTCGGATAGTCGGTCCCGTATACATCGACTGCCGCACGTTGCCCAAGCGCCGCCTGGATTGCGAGCGGGATCAGATGAGTCTCCGGGCTGTGATCTTCGCCGATGTCCCCGTCGGCATCTGCACCGGCTGCATTGAAATAACGCAGTGCCGACCATTTCAGACCATAGGCGTGTTCCTGCCAGCGCAGCATGTTTTCGACCATGAGCTTCGACTCGCCATATGGATTGATCGGCGTCTGCGGATGCTCTTCGTCGATGGGCAGTCTCACCGGCACGCCGTACGTTGCGCAGGTCGAGGAAAAGACGAGCTGCCGCACGCCGCATTCGCGCGTGGCATCGAGCAGCTCGATGCTATTCGCCACGTTGTTGCGAAAGTACTTTTCCGGCGCCGTCATGGATTCGCCGACGTAGCAATACGCCGCGAAGTGCATGACCGCCGAGATGGAATGCCGCTCGAGCGTGCGCTTCAACAGATCGGTATCCCGCAGATCGCCGTTGACCGATGGCCCCCATTTGACCGCCCATTCGTGGCCGTGCTCGAGATTGTCGTAGCTGACGGGTACATAGCCCGCCGCCGCGAGCGCTTTGCACGCATGACTGCCGATGTAACCGGCGCCGCCGGTGACGAGAACACGGGGTTGCTGCACGGGGGAAGCTGCTGAATGTCGTGATGGTGGGCGAGACCGGACTCGAACCGGCATGGCTTGCGCCGAGGCATTTTAAGTGCCTTGTGTATACCAATTCCACCACTCGCCCGTGGGGCCGGCGCGACTTGCGCCTATTCTAGCGCCGCCCACGCTGCTGGGATCAGCTTTCCTGGAGCGCTTGCTGTGAGCCGCGCCGGCGTCCCGCAAAAGTCGTGTACGGCAGCAGCTGTTCGTAGACCGACAGCGTGCGGTCGAACACGATGTTTTCATCGAACCACTCGAGAACGGCTCTACGGCCCGCGCTACCCATGCGCGCCCGCGCGTCGGCATTCTCGTACATGTACCGGATCGCCTCAGCGAGAGCGAGGCTGTCTCTGGGCGGCACCAGCAGCCCATTTTGCCCGTGCATGACGATCTCGCGACAGCCCGGCGCATCCGTGGTAACGATCGGCAGTCCGCATGCGGCTGCTTCGAGCAGACTCCTCGGCACACCTTCCCTGTAACTGGGCAGGACGGCTACGTCGATCGTCGCGAGAAGCTGCGGCATGCCGGTGATGTGCCCCAGGTACGTAACGACGCCCGTTTGCTGCCACTGCGTGAGCTGCGCATCGGAGATGGAGGCGGGGTTGCCGGGATCGGGGCTGCCGGCGAGCAGAAAATCGATCGGCAGGTTCCGCGATTGCAACAGGGTGGCGGCAGCGACGTACTCGCCGATGCCCTTGTCCCAGAGCAGCCGCGAAGCGAGGAGCACTCGCATGCGCCCGTCGGGTTTCGCGGCGATGCCCGGCTGGAAGACGCGAGTGTTTACGCCCGAGCCCATGATGAGATGGGTGCGGTCGTTTCCGGTCAACCCTGCGCCGACGAAGGCCGCCACGTCATCGCGGTTCTGCAGGATCAGCCGGGCGCGTTCTCCGCTCAATGCCGCTTTGATGAGAGCCTGAACGACCGGGCGAAGCAGGCGCGTTCGCGCCGTCTGGCCCGAAAAGACGTGACCCATCCCGGTGACCGCATTGACTCTGGCGATACGCTGCGCCCGTGCCACGAACGAACCGTACACGACGCACTTGATCGTGAAATGGTGGACGATGTCGGGCCGTTCGACGGCGTAAATCGACGCGATGCGCCGGATCAGGCGCAACTCGCGCACCGGATTCAGGCTGCGCCGGTCCATGTCCAGAGCGATCCAGCGAAACCCCGCCGCCCTGAGCAAGGGTCCGTACGGGCCGCTTGGCGAGAGCATCACCACGTCAAGGCCGCGCTGGCGAAGGTAGTTGGCGAAGCCGAGCCGGAAGTTGTAGAGATACCAGTCGGTATTCGCGAAGAAGATGACCTTCGGACGGCGCTCGGACTGCTCCGCTTCGATCCGCACGTCGAGCACCGACGAGAGCGCCTGACGCCACGCCGCGAACGCGCGTTGTTGCGAGTACTCGCGGTCGAGCGCCGCGCGCGCATTCGCGCCAAGGCGCCGAATCTCATCGGGATCGCCCGCGAGCTGCCGAATGTATTGCGCAAGCCCTGCGGCGTCGCCGATCTGAAAACTGCGTCCGCAGTCGTGGCGCCGCAGGATGCGCGCGACCTCGCCGTCTTCGGCGCCCACGAATGCGGCCGGGCGACCGGCTGCGGCGATGCCGTAGAACTTACTCGGCACGATGAAGCCTTCCATTTCGGGGCGGAGGCTCACCAGATGCAGGGCGGGAACCGACAGGCTGAGCGCGAGCCGCTCGCGCGGCTGATAGTCGCGAAATATGCAGTTCGTGAGACCGCGCTGCACGACCGCCTGTCGCACCATCTCGGCCTGCGCGCCTGAGCCGACGAAGAGGAGTCTGGTGCGATCGTCATGCTGAATCATGCCGGCAGCATCGAGGATAGTCTCGAATTCATGCGCGCGCCCGAGATTGCCCGAGTAGCCCACCACGAACTTGTCCGCCAGTCCCCACTCGCTGGCGAGCGGGTTGTCGGACGCCTCGACGGGCGTGATCGCGGTGTCGTCAGCCCAGTTCGGGATGGTGCAGATACGCTCCTGCGGCACGCCCCTGCCGCGCAGCACGGCAGCCATGCGTTCCCCGAGCACGATATTCAATGCCGCGCCGGCCACCGACCAGTCACGGAACGCGGCGATCGCCTTGCCCAGGATGCCGGTTCCGACACGCAAGCCCAGCGCGCCGGCCACTTCAGGAAACACGTCCTGCAGCCAGTTCACCATCCGCGCGCCCTTGATCCGTGCGACTGCCAGGGCGATTACGGAAATGAGCGGCGGATCGGTCTTCGCAACGAGGGCATCGCCGCGCCTCACCACGCGCAGCAGCATCCAGGCGGCGGAGAAATAGAAGGAGATATAGTCGAGCGCGCGTCCCCGCAGACCGCTTCTGCCGAATCGCGTGGTCGAGACGCGACGGATCTCGACGCCATTGATCCGGTCGAACCGCGGCAGCGTCGCCGCCGCGTCGTCGTACAGCAGCCGGGAAGTTACTACAGTGACCCTGACGCCCCGCCCCGCGAGATGAAACGCGAGGTCTGACAGAAGCTGGCTCGTCGCGGAGAGATCCGGGTAGAAGTACCTGTTGACGAATATCAGTTGCATCCGCCGCTGCGCATCACAGCGTCTTCGGCCGCCACGTCAGGCTCGCTTACGCAAGTCACACGAACGTGTAGTCTGCCGCCGTGAGCGCGATGGCCGTATTCACCGCGATCGTTTCGCTCGTCGAGCCGTCGGCCGAGGTGACGGTCCAGTGCGTGGGATCGATCTGAACGAAGGTGGCACCCTGCGCAGCCGTGCCGTATCCGACGAACATCAGCAGATCCAGGTGCACGCCCGTGCTGTTGAAAGTGTTCACGGTATCGCCGTTCGCCTGTCCTTTCGCGAAGCGGAAGGTGTCTGCCCCGCTGCCGCCGGTCAGGACGTCTGTCCCGCCGCCGCCGTCGAGCACGTGATTCCCGGCGCCGGCAGTGATCGCGTCGCTGAACGACGAGCCGAGCACGGCTTCGATCGAGAGGTACACGTCGCCCGCCGCATCGCCAATGTTCGCGGACGGCGAAGAAAGATCGACCACGACGGCGCTCGCGGCCGTCACATAGCTCGCCGTGTCGAAACCAGCTCCGCCGTCCAGCGAGTCGGCTCCCGTACCACCGATCAGCGTGTCGTCGCCGTTGCCGCCGAGAAGACCGTCGTTGCCGCCGCGGCCGTCGACCGTATCGTTACCGTCGAAGGCGGCGATGTTGTTCGCGACCGCGTCGCCGGACAAGAGATCGTTGAACAACGAGCCGATGGCGCCTTCGATCGAGACGAACGTGTCTCCGGCTGCGTCGCCCGTATTCGACCCGGGATTTCCCAGATCGAGGACGACACCGCTGACGGCGTAGTAATAGCGTGCGACATCGTGGCCATCACCTCCATCAAGCGTGTCGGCTCCGGCCCCGCCTTCGAACTGATCGTTCCCCGCGCCGCCTTCGATCATATCGTTGCCGCCGCGGCCTTCGATGTAGTCGTTCCCGGCCAGCCCTCTCAAACGATCCGTGCCGCCGTTGCCCACCAGCACGTCGTTGAAAGCGGATCCGACAAGGCTTTCGATCGAGATGTAGGTATCGCCTGCCGCGTCCCCCGTGTTCGCGGCGGGACTCGCAAGATGCACCACCACACCGGCACCGGCCAGCTCGTAACTCGCGATGTCGAACCCGGCGCCGCCATCGAGACGATCGGCGCCCGCTCCACCGACAAGCGTGTCGTCGCCGTTTCCCGCCAGCAGCACGTCGGCGCCCGCCCGCCCATTGAGATGGTCGGCGCCGTCGAAGCCGAGGATGACGTTGGCGTTGCCGTCTCCGGACAGCGTATCGCCGAACAGCGATCCGATGATGCCTTCGATCGACACGAAGCTGTCTCCAGCCGCATCGCCGATGTTCGACGCAGGGTTCGCGAGATCGACTACGACACCGGCAGCGGCATAGTAATAACGCGCGAAATCGGCGCCATCTCCGCCATCGAGTGTGTCAGCCCCGGGGCCGCCTTCCAGGTTGTCGTTTGCGAGGCCGCCTTCGATCAGATCGTCACCGTTGCGGCCTTCTATATAGTCATCGCCCGCCAAGCCGCTCAGACGATTTGCGGCCGCGTCTCCGACGAGCACATCGTTGAACGCCGAGCCGATGAGGCCTTCGATCGAGATATACGTGTCGCCGGCGGCGTCGCCGGTGTTCGCCGCGGGATTCGCGAGCTGCGCCACGACCGCCGCGCTGCTGTGCTCGTAGCTCGCGCTGTCTACGCCGGCGCCGCCATCCAGGCGGTCGGCGCCGGCGCCGCCGCCAAGCGCGTCGTCTCCGCCCATGCCGGAGACGCTGGCCACGGTGCCGTTGGCGAGGATCACATCGGCGAAGGCGGAACCGATCACGATCTCGATTGACGCCAGTGCATCGCCCTGTGCATCGCCGGTGTTCGTCGCGGGGTTCGACTGGTCGACGCGCACGCCCGCCGTCGCCGCGGCATAGGTTGCCGTATCGACGCCGTTGCCGCCGTCGAGATAGTCGGCGCCTGCGCCGCCCTCGAGCGTATCGTCGCCTTCGTCTCCGAGCAGAACGTCGTTCCCCGCTCTGCCGCTGAGCGAGTCGTTGCCGCCGAAAGCCGCGAGCGCGTTCCCGCCGGCGTCGCCGTACAAATTGTCGCCGAACGGTGAGCCGATGATGCCTTCGACGGATACGAACGTGTCGCCGGCGGCATCACCGGTGTTCAGGCCCGGCGCCGCCAGATCGACGGTCAGGCCACCGCTTGCGTAGTAGTAACGTGCGGTATCGATGCCATCGCCGCCGTCAAGGGCGTCGGCGCCCGGCCCGCCTTCGATGTGATCGTTACCCGCCCCGCCGTCGATCGCATCGCCGCCCGCGCGGCCCTCGATATAGTCGTCGCCGCCGAGTCCGCGCAGGGGGTTCGCGCCGCCGTCGCCGACGAGCACGTCGTTGAAACCGGATCCGGTCACGCCTTCGATCGAGATGTAGATATCGCCGGCCGCGTCACCGGTACTCGCAGCTGGATTACCAAGCTGAACGAACACGCCTGCGGTGCTCGTCTCGTAGCTCGCGCTGTCGCTACCGACACCGCCGTCCAGGGTATCGGCGCCGGGGCCGCCCGCGAGCGCGTCGTTGCCCTCCCTGCCCGACAAGGTGTTCGCAAGCGCGTTGCCGTACAACGCGTTGTCGAGCGTGTTGCCGGTCGCGCTGACGGCACTGCCGGTCAGCCGCACGTTCTGGATGAACGGCGGAATCAGCGCCACGTCCGTAAGGCTCGTGTATGTGTTACCTGATACGAGATCGCCCCCAGTCGGCCCCGCCGGACCGATATTGATGACGTAATAGTCCAGCGCTGGCGTCGCAGTGGCGAGCTCGTTATCAATGACGACCATGCCGCTCGTGTTCTCGAGCAACAGACCGGCCGACGGAGCGCCGCTCGCATTCCAGTTCAGAAACTGATTGCCCTGTACGATGTAATCCGTCGTTCCGTACGCGTACAACGCTCGCGCCCCAGCGCCATCTATGACGTTGTCGACAACACTGAAATCGCGGCTGAAAAGTACGAACATGCCGTCGCTGGCGGCGCGAGGTTGAGCGGACAATATGTGGTTGCCGCTGAACTCGAAGCCGTCGGTGCGATAGAAGAAAACGCTGCTGCCGTTCGTAAGCGGCAGGTTGACGAATTGGAAAACGGTCGCCGTTGTCGTCTGAGTGGCCGTGTTGTTCGATACGACTATGTTGCTGAATTCGGTGTGCCCGTCCGGCGTGGCGTTGAAGAACCACAACGCGGCGCTCACGGGGCCGGCGCCATCCGGCACGACCGCCATGTTGATGGAATTGTTAGCTATCGTTAGATTCGCGACCTGGGGCGCATCGGCGGCATCGCCCGTGTAGTTGCGCAACTGAATACCGAACTCGGTTATACCGAGGAGCTGGTTATTCGTGATCGTTACATTGCGAAGATCCTGCGCACCGCCTATCGCTCCATAGGTGGTGCCCAGGTTGATGCCCAAACGCGAGGATTCGACCAGGTTGTCTTCCACGAGCACACCGACGACCGAGCAATCGGGCGTTACGCCCGCCAGTCCGCCGATGTTTATCGCCGCATTGCCGATATTCCGAACGGTGTTGCCGACGATCGTCACATCGACGCCGCCATAGATTTCGATACCCTCCTGGCTCGCGCTGTTGTTGGCTGCGGTGCTGCCGCCGTCGATGAAATTGTCGCTGATCGTGATCTGCTGACCGCGCAGCGACCAGATCGAGTACGTATGCGCCTGGTGAAGAAAGACCTGGTTGTTCGTGATGGTGCCGTTCGTGCACACCTCGCCCGCCCCGTCTACACCATCGCCAATTGCGATCACGCCGTTGCACTGGACGTTATTCGTAGCGGCGTCGAGCGTTATGCCTTCGCATCGGAAATTGTCGACCGCGCAGAACGTGATCATTCCGCTTAAATACGCGCCGTTCGGATGCGCTGTCGCGCGCCAGCCGGCTGCCGCCTCGATCGTTGTGGCACCGGCATCACCCGTGAGACTTACGTTGTCTCCGAGGATCGTTATCGGTGCCGAGGTGGAATAAGTTCCGCCTTCGATGTGTACGGTGCCGCCGCCGCTGGCGGCGGCTGCCGCGATGGCCGCGTTGATCTCGACTTCGTCCGCGACGCCGTCGCACACGTAATCGGCTGACGCAGCTTCTGGAGTCCCGGCACGCGCAACGACGAAATCAGTCATGGCATCGCAGATCTGTAGAGTGTGGAAACCCGCTTCAGTGCGAAGTAAGGGGCGGAAATGTCGAGTTTGTCACATTCCTCGCGTATTCGGCGGTGAACTACTTCCCGTGCCTCTCACGCGGCAATGGCCCGCGCCTGGTCCGCCGAGCACGCCTCGAGAACGCCCGCGTAAAAGGTGTCCCAGGAAAAGGTCCGCGACCGCGCCAGGGAGCGTTGGCGCATGAGACGCATGCGCGCTTCGTCGCCCAGTGTTTCCGATATCGCGGTCGCGAGGGCGTCGGTAGAGAGCGGATCGAAATATACGGCCGCGTCTCCCGCGAACTCCGGCATGGGCGCGGCGAGGCCGGCCACAATCGGCAGGCCGTGTGCCATTGCCTCGAGAAGGATCATCGGGCTGTTCTCGATGAGCGATGGGTAGACGAAGAGCGACGCCTGAGAGTACACGGCTGCGAGCTCCGCGGCGTCCATGCCGGGAACCACGACAACCCGATCCGTCAACTGCAGTGCGCGAATTCGGCTGGAAACCTCGTCGAAGTAGCCCTTGACGAGCGGCTTGCCGACGAGCACGAGTCGGTATTCGCGCCGGATGCCCGGCTCCAGGCGGGCATAGGCTTCGACAAGACGCAGAAAATTCTTGTAGCGATAGAAATGCGACACGTACAGGATGTAAGGCCCCACGACGCCGCGCGCTCGGAGCAGCTCGTCGGCCCCGATGCGACCGTCCGAGCCGACCGGCTCCACGCCGTTCGGCAAGACCGTGATCTTTGCCGCCGGTACGCCGTGCTCGATCAGCGTCTTCAATCCGGTGGTCGAAAGCGCGATCACGCGTGACGCGCGCCGGGCGGAGGAGACTATGGAGTGCTTGAGGAGCAGGAGCTTGAGCTTCGGCAATAAGCCGTGTTCCGCCTCCCAGGCCGCGGCTGAAAACGGCGCGAGGTTGGATACACCGACCACCGACAATGTGGCTTTGCCGAGGGACCACGGCAAAAAATGAGAGAACGTGAGATAGATGTCGCACTGGTAGGCCGACATCAAACGTGGGAGCGCCACGCATTCCCACGCCATGCGACGCAGCGCTTTCAAACGCCCGCGCGACACGCAACGTTCGATGACAACCAAGCCATCCTGCGGCTCGAGACGGAACGCCTCGCGATCCTTCAGCACCACCAGCCGGCATGCGGGCGCATGGCTGGCGAACCGGCTCAGGAATGCTTTCGCCCGCGTGACCTGCGCGCCGTCCGTCGCGGCAAGCAGGTTCAGAAGAATGCATGTCATGGCGGTCGGCGGCTCCGCAGCGTTTTTCTAGCCATGGGGGCGTCTTCCCCTGCCGATCACGCCGTTAGGGCCGTATCTCACCTGCACGTCCTCGAAGCCGACTTCACGGAACCAGCGCTCCACCGTCTGCAGCGACTGCGGATGATCGTGCGCAGGTGAATACATGTCGAACGTGTCCAGGATTGCCCATTCGCAGTTCATTTCGGGCGACAGGCCGAGGTGGGCGTATTCCGAGATCGGAGAGAGTCGAGCGCCGGCGCGGCCGCCGACGCGTCTGAGAAATGCCGTGAACGGCACGAGCGGCGGCACCAGCCGGGACACCGCCCGGTAAAGGCGCTCTTGGTCCATGCGCTTCGTGAGAGGCCTCAGCAAAAACCGCCAGTGAAGCATCGACACGAGCCGCTTGCCGTAGAGATCGATCACCAGATCGCCGCCTGGCCGCACGTGCGACGCGAGGTTCTTGAACGCCCGATGCGGATCTGGCGTGTGCTGGAGCACCCCGAGGCACATCACTTTGTCGATAGCGGCTGTGCGCACGGGGATGTCGAAAATGTTGCCCTGAAAAAGGCAGAGATTCGGATGCTCGCCATTGTTTGCGAAATTGGCGTCGACCGCGCTCGAATAGTCGAAGGAGATCACCTTGGCGCCGCTGCCGAGCAGAACTTCGGTGAACCGTCCCGCTCCGGAACCTGCCTCCATCACGGTCTGGTCAGTGAGGTCGTATGGCCAGCCGGTCACTTCGAACAGTCGATTGCGGGAGATCGGTAATCCCGTATAGCTGTCGAGTTGTGTGCGGCGATGGATATTCCATTGGTAGCCGAACGAGTCGGCGTAGTTCGACTCCGGCACGAACCGCGGCACTCCCGCCCGTATGGCAACGGTCGCGCTGCAAGCGCTGCACGATATGAGCGCCTCGTCCACCACGCGCAGCGGGCCGCGGCACGCGAGACACTCGAAGAATTGCTCGATCAGGTGCGCATTCATGGGCGCGTTCAGGCGGGACGCCGTTCACGGCGTCGCGTGTCACGTTTCGACAGCACGTTTTCGTACAGTTGCAGATATTCCTCGGTAACATGGTTCAGCGAGCAGTGTTCAAGCACGCGCATCGCCTGTTCGCTCTTGCGCATAGCCAGTGCGCGATCCTCCAGCGCCTTCGTCAGCGCGGCTGCAAGCGCCTCGGGCTCGCCGGGGTCGGCGTAAAAAGCGCCTGCGTCGTCGAGAAACTCGCGATGAGCCGGGATATCCGAAAGCACGACGGGACATCCCGCGGCCACGGCCTCCAACACCGTATTCGGCTGCCCTTCGAATGTGCTCGCAGACACGAACACATGCGCACGCTTCAAGATGCCCCACAGATGCGGGTTGAAGCCGCGCACCTGTATGCGATCGGCCGCCGGGAGATCGCGTGCGAGCGCTTGCATATTCGCGCGCAGCGGCCCGTCGCCGAACAGCAATGCGGCAGCCCGCGGCCGAGCGCGTAGCGCAAGATTCATTGCGTGCAACAAGTTGGGCAAGTTCTTCTCGTAGCTGTAGCGTCCTGCGAAAACCATGATCTCGGCATCAGGCCACAGCCCAAGGCTGTCATTCGAAACCGGCGCGGCCTCAGCAACTTCGTCGCGCGGGACGGCGTTTCGAATCACGGCGCAGACGTTCGATGAGCGGTTCTGCGCCCAATAGCCGCACCCCGCGCGTGAGTTCGCCACGATCGCGTCGGCGCGCCGCCCGAGGGCGAGTCGAAGGCGATCTTTCCAGCCGCTGCCGTACGCCCCGGCGCTCGAACGCTCGCTTAGAACGAACGCTCGCCCGGTGGCCAAAGCCACGGCCCCGGCGATGATATCCATTTGGGGCAGCCACGTGTGAACGATGTCGGGGTCGATGCGCTTCACCAGATGAAGAAAGCCCCAAAGGAGCGCCGGATCGTAGTTGCTGCGCGCGGCGAGCCGTGTCATCGACACGCCGCTGCCGCCCAGACGCGCGGCGTGCGCGCCTTCATGAATGTACGCGACGTGTAGGCGCAGGCCGCGCCTCGTGAGTCCCGGCGCGAGATAGGACACCTGCCTTTCGGCGCCGCCACCGCCCAGGCTCGGAATCGCAAGCAATACCGAAAACAAGGGACTGACCTACGGCACGCCGTGACGGGCGGGTCGCCGCTCGGACCGTCGCGTCGATTCGACGATTCGCACCAGCAGATAAGCCGGCAGAAATATGGTGACGACGTGACCGAGGAGATAGAACGTCGAAGCCCGGTAGGTGTAGTAGCTCCAGACGGTCAGCCACAGATAGAAAACCGTAGGCCAGAAGCGCCAGGCCCGGGCCGAGTACCAGTTATGAATCAGCCCGAAGATAACGCCGACGGCGGTACCCCTGAGCACGAGCTCCACGGGCCCCAGCCCGATTGCTGCTTCTCCCATGACGCCGAACATCAGGCCCACGCCCAGGCCTTTCGCGCCGATTGCATCGAGGTACCAATCCGCCGGATCAATCTTGTCGAACGGCAGCAGTTGCTGAGGGATCAGACGCAACAAATCGGCGATGTACATCTGCCATGGCACCGACACGAGCATGCCGGTTTCACGCAGGCGGATGAGGTCGTATGCGGTCGCGTACAGCGCCTGGAACTCGCTGCTCGCGGCGAATATCGAGTCGACGGGGTGATTGCCGATGTCGCGCACCAATCCGTAGAGCATGGCCGCGGCGATCAACGCGATGCCCGCGGCGAAAACCGTCAAAGGGTGCAGCTGAGAACGCAGGCGCTGGTGCGCCAGAACCCACGCGACCACGAAGAATACGATCGAGCTCCTGGCGCCGAACACGAGTATGACCATGATTGCCTGCAAGGCCGCCCACGTGATCAGCACATAGCGCCAGAACACGTCGGACCAATGATTGACGAGCAGGAGGATGAGCGCGAATTGCAGCACCGTCGCGATGGCGAAAAGCCGCGTTGTGACCTGCTGGAGCAGAAGCGGAAGCTGCTGGGCCGTGCGCGCGTTGGCCTCGTAGCTCGGATTGAGGTCCACCTGAAACACGATCTGCACGAGCTGCGTATACAGTGCGGTGAACGCGACGAGCGCGATCATCCCCGCGACGGCGGTGCGCGACGGCTCCTCCAGCCCTTCGCCCGCGCGCGCGGCGGGGTAGCGGCGGACCAGCGCATACGAGGTGCATAGAAATAACAGGTACACCACGCCCCACCAGGCGACTCTTGCAAACTGCGCGGGCGTTGCGTTATAGACGAGGAGCCGGTTGTCGCTCATCTCGGACCAGGTTAGTCCCGAGATCAGGTACGCGAGCAGCGGGTAAGCGAGATAGAAACCGGTGACGAGCGCGCAGAAAACGCCGATGTCGAAATACGGAAACTTACCGTCGCGCTGCGTCAGAAAAGCAAGAAAAAGACTGACAATCGAAACGATCAGGTACAAAGGCACCGCGACCGTTCGCTGGTCCTCGTCGAAAACCGTCAGCGATGCGAGCGCGAGCGCCACGGCGACGGCCGTGAGCGTCACGGTGAGGCGAGTGCGCGAAGGTCGTGGCGGTGTGGTTACCATTCTGCAAAAACAGTGCTCGATCAGGTCGTTGCGACGACCTGCGGCCTAGTGCAGGAAAACGGTAGCAAGGCTCTTCAACTTCCCGGAATTCATGTGCTTTCTCCCGGTCGTCCTGCTATCGCGTGGAATACGCGCTCGCGCACGCGCGGCGCGTGCCGGTACGCGATGGCCTCCTCGGCTTGCCGTCGCTTGCGATCGTGCTGCAGCTGGGCATCTCGTTCTTCACGTTCACGCAGATCGCATTCCTGGCCGATACTACGATTTGAAGTTCGCGTGCTCGAGACATAGTCCACCGCGAGCCGGGCAAACCGCTTGGGTTGTGTGTGCTTGCGGCGCATAGACGATCTTCGGCGAGCGCGGCAACGATTTCGCCGTCGCGCACGAGTGCGGCGGCGAGCGGAAAAATACCACAGTCCCGAACTCCGACAACGAAACATTGGCGGCACTTTTGCTCTTCGGCTGCATTGACCTGCGGTCTCTGCGGCGCACGCTGAGGACGCTTGCGTTCAATGCCGCAATCACCTAGTCTTCGCTCCTGCGCGCCTCGACTCGTAAGCAGAACAAGCTCGTTGTCATCATGCGCGTGATTCATTGAGGTCAATTCGCGATCGTCAGCGAGGCGTTCGAAATCGTAAGCTGGGCTGAGATGGGCACGCAGCCGAAGGTACGCTTACGCACGCACCCGCCGGCATAATGCATCGCCCTTCTGGAACCGCTCGTTGGTACGATGAAATATCTGCGACTTATCGGCTACGTCCTTTACGTCCTGCTGGCCGTAGAAGCCGGGCTACAGGGCTTTTACTATGCGACCAGCGGCAGCTGGTTATTCAAGAGAAATCCCAATGCGTTACCGATTTTCCAAACCAACGGCCAGTTCGGCCATGCGCTAAAGCCGAACCTCGCCTACCGCCACGCCACTAACGAATTCGATGTCCAGCTGTATACGAATTCCCAGGGCTTTCGTACCTCTGCAGCCAGGGCGCAATACCGGCCAGTCAAGGATGAATCGACGTACCGAATTCTGCTGTTGGGGCCATCCTTTGCCTTCGGCTGGGGAGTTAACTACGAGGAAACCTTCGGCTCTCGCCTCGAGGGGTACCTGAAGGAAGCGAAGTTCGCGAACGGCCGCCGTATCGAACTAATCAATGCCGGTGTACCGGCCTTGGGTCTCGCAAATCAACTGAGATGGTTCGATGCTGACGCGAAGAATCTCACGCCGGATCTCGTGGTTCAATTCGTATACGCGTCGCTTGTACTCCCGTCTGACGAGGCGGGGAGTGCGTATGCGTACGACGTGACTCCCGAAGGCTATCTGAAGAAGCGATTTCCCGAGCCGGGCGAACGGATACGCAACTTTCTAAAGCAATTCGCGACGGTCCACTACAGTTGGATTATTTACACGCTGATCGCGTCACGCATCGATGGTACTGCGGCTGAGGGGAAGATCATCGGAGCTGGAAGGGAGCTGACACAACAGAGCAATTTCGAACCGAGCAGTCCTGAATGGACCCGCTCGATGGCGATATACGAGCACTTGAACGAATCCGTCAGAGCGGCGCAGGGGCGCCTACTGATTGTCTATTTTCCTCTGAGTTACGCTGTTCATCCCCAGGACAAGGCACGCTGGAAGCATCTCGGCGTAACCGATGTCGAGGGAATGAAGACGTTTAACGAGAAAGCCTGCTCATACCTCAACACGCGCGGCATCGCATGTCTCAACATTGAGCACGATCTGACCGAGGAGGTGCAGCGTAGCGCCGAACGCTTGTACTATTGGCTTGACGTGCACTGGACTCCAACGGGCAACAGAATCGCGGCCGAAGCGGTGGCACGACACCTTGTCCGTGGGGAACACCGCCCCCAGGCACGCGGCGGTGAATGACGATACGCGCGCAATGATTTGATAAGCCAGGTGCGCGGCAGTGTCCGCCGTGCGCCGCACGAAGTGCAAAACCCGCTGTATCGGGAGCGCGCTCACTGCCTGCTCATCCTGCCCGATCGAGCCGTTATCCCCGCGCCGCCTTCTTCGACACGGCGTTTCACCTTACGGAGTCGATGCAGATCGAGCACTCACGGACGCTGGCTCGTGATCTGGTGAAAGTGCTCCGTTCCGGCTGTCCCGGGTAGCCGCAACGCGGTCGCGCGCCGCCGGCTGTTTCATGCCTCGCGCGATGAGGCCCGCGGCGCGCACGGCGCTTATCGCGAATCGGTGCTCTCGCTTCACCCGCTGAAAACCGGCCAGGGCGATTCGATCGCGCGCGGCATCGTTCGCGACGTAGTGCTTGATCTTGTCGATCAGATCGTCGGGGCTCGAGTACGTCTCGATTTCTGCCGGTACATCGTAGAAGCTGGACAGGTACTCGTCCCCATCCGAGATCTGCATGACGCCGTTGCCGGGCAGATCGAATAGGCGATAGCTGCCGACGGTGTACTTGCCGCGGTTATGGATATTGATGCCGATCTTGCTGCGCTGGTAGAGCGGAACGTAATCCTCGAAACGGATGGGGCGTACCCAGCCGGGGAACCCGAAGCGCGCGTTGAAATAAAGATTGCGCCTCCAGTTGGTGAGCCCGCGCATGACGAAGTGCTTTCCGAACGCTTTCTTCACCCGCGCAAGCAGTCCCATCTTGTTCGGATACATGCCGCCCACGAAGATCACGTCTATATCGCGCTGGTGCGCGAGTATCGTCTCCTCCGTCTTCGAGGTCTCGTGCATGGCGTCGAACAAAGCGAGCGGCCAGAAGTCGGCGCGGCGGGCACCCACGTAGTACAGCTTTTCTTCCATGCCCATGTCCCGGCTGTAGGCCGGGCTGTGATAGAGCACGTGGTCGAAGGCATGGACATAGGCGAAGTCGCGGTCGTACGCGGTCATTGGCCCATCGGTGGTGCGCAGCACCTTGTAGACGTCGAGCGTGCGCAGGAACTCCGGGTGATAGGGCTGCCCGGTGTCCACCAGCAGAACGTCGGCGCCGATCGACCGGATGCGCCGCTTCAGCTCGTCGTATAGCCGCAGCAGGTACGGGTGCTGTTCGTAGTACGCGTTGTCAAGCAGCTGCGCGCGCAGATAGAACCGCAGGTCCAGGAACTCGCCATGGTTGAATGGCACGAACGTGAACGCGCCGCTCGACGCGGCCGCGATCTCCCGCGTCCAGTAGTCCGCTTCGAATCCGGTCTTGTTGAAGGAATAGATGATCTTCACGGAGCGTTCGCCCGCGATCGCATGACGAAGTTGTAGCTTGGCAGCCAGTCCTTGTTGCGATAGTCCGATATGAGCTGGAAGTGCTTTTCCATGCGGCGCCTGAGGTCCTTGACACGGAAACCGCGCATGCCCACTTCCCAATAGTGTTGTCCCGCCATGTACCGCGGCGACAGTCCGTCCGGCCGGTGCAGGTAATTGAAAAAATCGAGGATCAGCGAGACATCGATGCCTCGTAATCCCGGAATCAGACGAACGCAGGCATGGCGGCCATGAACTGGAAGATATACCAGCGCGTATCGACCCACACGAGCGATCTCGCTCAGCGCGCGATCGAGGTACGGCAGGGGCAAATGCTCCAGAACGTGCGACGCGATCACCGCGTCGAACGCCTGGAAACCGAACCTGCCGAGATCGTCGACGCTGCCGACGAAATCCGGATTGAACGTCTCGTCGATATCGAACGTGCGCACGTCGTACCCGCGCCATCGGAGCACGGCGGTATCGAGTCCCTGCCCCGGCCCGATAATCAGAACCCGGCGACATTGCGGCACCAGCTGCAGATCGCGGAACTGGTAGTAACTGTTGACGAAGTTGGAAAGACTGAGCTGCCTGAACCACTGCTCTCGATCGACCGGCATCGGTGCCGGCATCGGAAGCTGATCCGGCGCCTCCGCGCCGTCATGATCCGACGGGGCTTTCGTCATCGCGGATCGTGGCCGGCCGGGGCAGATCTCGATCGGACGACCCGCGCCGGCACGCCATACGCGATCGAATTCGCCGGAATGTCGCGGGTCACGAGGCTCTTCGCGCCGATCACGGTGCCGCTGCCGATTCGTACCCCCGGCAGGACCGTTGCGCCAATGCCGAGCCACACATTATCACCGATCACGACAGGCTTCGTGATGACCCTTGTATTCATCTGCTCGAGGCTGTAGTCGTGTGTGGCGGTCGCGACGACTACCTGGTTCGCGAGCATGCAGTTACTGCCGATCTCGATGCGATCGTGGGCGTCGAGTATAACGTGGTTCGAAAACGAGCAGCCGGCGCCGATCACGATGTTGCCCGGGTTGCGAATGATCATCGTGGTGGAGAAATCGACAGGAGTGCCGCACTTGCGCAGCCGCAACAGGTAGTACGCGGTAAAGAGTCCGGTGTAAGGCCGTATCAGGAGGCGCGCGATCCACAGGGTCCGGAACACGACACGACGCACTGTCGGGTGGCGCTTCGCGCGCACGATGAGCGAGGACTTCATGTGCGGCCTGTGATCCCCAGAGAACGCACGAGCAGCGTCACCGATGCCAACGCACAGATCTGGCCCACGACATACGCCGCAGCAAGGCCGAGCGCGCCGTGGGACGGTACGAGGGCGAGCGCCACAGACAGGAACAGCACATCGCGCGGCAACGCAATGAAGAGCAGAATCTGCCACATCTTCTGCTGACTTTGAGCGGCCTGCGCGACGGCAACGGCGAGTGCCTCCGGAACGGTCGCAGCCATGAGCACGAGAAGAATGCCGTAGCCGATCTGAAACTCGGCACCGAAAAGCAGCAGTATCAGGCGTCCTGTCAGCGCTATCACTGTCGCGGCGGCCAGCGCGATCAACCCGTTCAGCCACACGTTCGTCCAGAACATCTGCTCGTATTGGGCATAGAGACGATTGCCGCGATGATTGTTCAGGATCGCCATTGCCACGTTCGTGAAGATCAGAGGCGTCAGCATCACCAGCATCCTGATAGTGGTAGCCGCGGTATAAAGTCCCATCTGCGCATAACCGTCGCTCTGTCGCACCAGCAGTGCATTGCCGGCCCATATCGCAGCCATCGACGTCATGCCGCTTATCGCCGCCGGCACCGAGAAGCTCAGCAGCATCGCGCCATCGCGCGTAAGTGTCGTGCGCCGTATCGGGATGTTCCGCCGGCGGGCTTCGTACGACAACGCGAGGCCGTGCACACACCAGCGCAGCAACGAGCTCAGCACGAGACCCGCGACCGCGCCTTCGAGGCCCCAGTTCACCGCCGCGACCGTGCACACCACGATGTGTGCCAGTCCCAGACCCGCACCCAGGACCGAAAGTCGCTTATAAGCCTCGAGCCCGACGAGGGCGCCAATCTGATAGCCGTTCATTGCGGAGAACAGGACGAATGGCGCCGCGATCAGGATGACGCTCGAGAGGCGCTCGTTTTTCAGAATGTGCGCAGCGAGCCAGTCGGAGCTCAGCCCTATCGTCAGCGCGGCGACCAGGCCGAACGCAAACGTGATGACGGAGCAGAAGCCGAGTATGCGTCCGGCGCGCTCCTTGTCAGCGTCGCGGAACTCGGCGACGTACTTGGTCGCCGTTATGCCGGTCGCGAGCTGGGCAATGCTGACGAGGGTCAGCATTGTGCTCTGCACGATGCCCAGCTCGCCGAAAACCTCCTTTCCGAGCAGTCGTGCCAGAACGATGTTCGCCACGAAGACACTGCCCTGCGCCAGTGCTGTCGCGACCAGATTCCAAAAAACGCCGCGGCCGAACCTGTTCGTCAGCACTGGACTACGCGCCCCCTCGTACGTGAATCGCGCCATGGCTTGGCGCTCGAGCGTAGCCCGGTGCACCGCACGCCCGCTACGTCTTCGCTAGTTCGCCATCTTGCGTGGCTTCGTTTCAGGGCTGCGAATCTTCGGCTTGCCTCGAGATCTGCCAGTTACCGAGCACCAGCACGTCCATCTTGGTCCGGAGGAAACAATCGAGCGCTTCCTCGGGTCGGCACACGACGGGTTCGTTCTCGTTGAACGATGTGTTCAGGAGCATCGGTATGCCAGTCTGCTTCTCGAAAGCCTCGATGAGGCGATGATAGCGGGCGTTCGTTTCATGATCGACCGTCTGCAGGCGCCCAGTACCGTCTACATGAGTCACAGCAGGGATCGCCGCGCGCTTCTGCGGTCGAATCGTGAACACCTGCATCATGAACGGCACGTCGTCGTCCGTCTCGAACCACTCCTGCACGGCCCGCCTCAAGATCGATGGCGCGAAGGGCCTGAAAGACTCACGCCGTTTGATTTTGAGGTTAAGGATGTCTTTCATGTCGGCGCGGCGCGGATCGCCCAGAATCGAGCGGTTGCCGAGCGCTCGCGGTCCCCACTCCATCCGACCCTGAAACCAGCCGATGACCTGTCCGGCCGCGATGGCGCGCGCGGTACTTTCAACGAGCGTCCGCTCGTCGTCCACCCGCTCGAGCCGACAGCCTGCTGCGTCGATCCGTTGGCGGGCGGCGTCGAGGATGCCGTGAATCTGTTCGTCCGAATACGACGGGCCCCAATACGCATGGTCCATCGCGAACCGACCGTTGGACGCCCTGCCCCGCTCCGCGATCTCGTGCCACGCCGCAAACGCGGCACCGATGGCACCGCCAGCGTCACCCGCCGCCGACTGCACGTACAGATGCTTGAAGCGGGTGGACTGATAGACCTTGCCGTTCGCGACCGAGTTCATCGCACAGCCGCCTGCCAGCGCCAGCGCATCGGTCGCGTACTGGCGTTGCACCGTGTTGAGCAAATGGAAGAAAGCCTTTTCGTACATCGCCTGTGCCGACGCGGCGAGATCGTGATGGCGCGGCGTCAACGGCTCTTCTGCGCCACGCGCTGGCCCCAGCAGGTCCTCGAGCGCCGGCGTGAAAAGGCGTCCGACGGCCGGTTCCCCACCATCCCATTCG
>DASPNJ010000136.1:0-110676 GCA_035626595.1 Burkholderiales bacterium | reverse complement strand
GGCTCCCGCCACACCGGCGGCGCTCACCGCGCTGCACTCCCCGGCAGTGCCGGAGTTCGACCGAAATCCCACGCCAATGTGCGTCTTCGACCGTGAGACGGCGCGCTGTCTCGCGGCGAATGGCGCCGCGCTGCGCCTCTACGGCTACACACGCGACGAGTTCCTGTCCCTGAGCTTTCAGGACACCCGCCACGCCGCAGACGAGGCCGATCTCATCGGCAGTTCGCACAACGGCGCGATCGCGCGTCATTGCGGACTGCGCCGGCACGTCAAACGCTCGGGCGAGGTATTCGTCGCCGACGTCGTGGCGCAGGACGTCGTGCTCCACGGCCGCGCGGCAACTCTCGTGCTGCTGCTCGAAGCGAGCGACCGCGCGCGGCTGCATGTACGTAGGGTGGAGCGCGAGCAGCTCTTCAGCGCGCTCGTGGAGAATTCGCCGGACATCATCGCGCGCATCGATCGCGAGCTGCGGCACGTGTACGTGAATCCCGCAGTCGCTTCGCTCACCGGCATGGCGCCCGAGCAGGTCATCGGCAACGGCGGTCCGAAACCGGGCGTTCCGCTGGAGCTCTGCGTGCGATGGGCCGCGGGGGTGCGCCGGGTGTTCGCGACCGGGCGCCGCCACGAGATCGAAATCACCGTGCCGACTTCGGACGGCGTGCGCTACTACGCGTCGCACATGGTCCCGGAATTCGCCGCGGACGGCACCGTCGAGACGGTGCTCGCAATCGCGCGCGAGGTGACCGAGCGCAAGCGCGCGGAGCTCGCGCTGCGCGCATCCGAGAGCAGGCTCAAACGCACCCAGCACGAATTCGAGACGCTCGCCGATGCGCTTCCAGAGGTGATCGCCTGTTACGACGCGGAGTTGCGCCACGCGTACGTGAATGCCGCCGTCGAGCGTGTGACGGGGCTCACGCGCGAGGAGATCATCGGACGCACCAGCGCCGAGCTCGCCTTTCCGGTGCAAGGCGCCGCGCAGTGGGAGCAGAGTCTGCGGCGCGTATTCGAGACCGGCCGCCGGTCGCGTATCGACTTCGAATGTGCCGCGGACGGCGGCGCGCAGCACTACGAAGCGCACCACATCCCGCTCACCGACGGCGAAGGCAACGTTCCGAGCGTGCTGTCCGTCGCCTACGACGTGACCGAGCGCAAGCGCGCCGAAGAGGAGCGGCTTGCGACGATGTCGCGCCAGCGCGACGCGCTGCTGCACGAGGTGCACCATCGCGTGAAAAACAACCTGCAGGGCATCGTGGGCCTGCTGCGGCAGCTCGCGACGCTTCACACGCCGCTCTCGCCGGTGCTCGACAAGGCCGTGTCGCAGCTCCAGGCAATGGCCGCGGTTCACGGGTTGCACGGGCGGGAGTTGCGCGATGCCGTCGTCCTGACCGAGCTCGTTTCCGAAATCGTGAAAGCCGGCGAGCGTGCGACGGGCGCGAAGATCCATTGTGCGACCGATCCGCGCAGTGATCCCTCGGTGCATATCGGCGAGCGCGACGCGGTCGCGGTCTCGCTCGTCCTGAACGAGCTCATGTTCAACGCGCTCAAGCACGGGCGCAGGGCGAGCGGAGCCGTCTGCGTCGCCGTGCACGTGACGACCGCCGGACGCGAGGCCCGCATAACGATCGAGAACGATGGCGCGTTGCCGCCCGATTTCGACTTCGGGCGCGGCGCGGGGCTCGGCACCGGTCTCGAGCTCGTGCGCACGCTGCTGCCGACCGAGGGCGCGCGCGTCGAGGTCTCTCAGAGCGCTGCGCGGGTACGCGCGGTGCTCACACTGGATCCGCCGGTGCTCGCGCATCCCGCGCAGGCCGCGCAAGAGATCCATCATGGCTGGGACAGGCGAAAACGCCCATATTCTGATCGTCGACGATGACCGGCTGGTGCTGGCGACGCTCGGCGGCGGGCTGCGCGCGGCGGGCTACCGTGTGACGGAAGCCGGCGACGGCGACACGGCACTCAAGCTCGCGCAGGAGGTGAAGCCCGATCTCGCGCTGCTCGACGTGCGCATGCCCGGCATGTCCGGCGTCCAGCTTGCGGAACGCCTCGGCGCGCTCGGCCTGCCTTTCATTTTCCTCTCCGCCTATGGCGATCCGCACATCATCCAGCGGGCGAAGGAGCTCGGCGCGCTCGGCTACCTCGTGAAGCCGCTGGACGTGCCGCAGATCATCCCGGAGCTCGAAGCCGCGCTCGCGCGCGCCGGGGAGATCCGCGAGCTCAAGCAGACCGGCGAGAACCTCTCGGCTGCGCTCGAGAGCGGCCGCGAGACCAGCATGGCGATCGGCATTCTCATGGAGCGCAGACGCCTCGATCGCGACCAGGCGTTCGAAGCGTTGCGTTCGACCGCACGTTCGGAGCGCAGGCGCGTCCACGATGTAGCCGCCGAAATCGTGAATGCGCTCGAGACGTTGAACAGGCCCGGCAGCACCGAACGCTGAAAATTCTTCCCGCTGCAGGCATGCCAACGTAATTTCTGCCGACCGGGAGAATTACGAACTCACCCCAGCACGCAGCAACGCGTCCAAGTACGTCGCAGGGAAGCGACAAGTGCATTTCCGGTCGCGGGCACGCTGTAGGGCTTTTCCGGTCAATGCGGGTGACTGCGCGTCCAAAATCTGACTATTCGTGAGATTTCCCACGACGTGCTCGTCGTATCCCGTTATTTTCATGTGACATCGGCATAAGGGTTGCGTCGGCTACCGTTGCATCGCGCAGCCAGAGGCGACCGAGGAGTCGCCGCAAGCACCGAGCGCAGCACCGACCCTGCTGCGGTACTCCGCGATGATGAAAACGGTGCTTTCCGCCCACGAGCCCCGCGGAACGGCAACCGCCGCGATCCCCGAACCCGATCCCACTACGGCGTCGTCCCGCTGCGCACTGGCGGCGGCCGCGCGTCGCATCGAGGAGAAGTGCCGCGCCGGCAATGTGCCGGGGTCGGAGAGGAACGCGATGAACGGGCACATCGAATCCACCGCGGGCGTCGATCGCAGCGCTCACCCGCTGCGGCAGCCCTGGTCGGCAGGATACGCAACGCGAAACGTGCACTCGAGGGCCCGCAGACACCGACACCTTCCGCATTGGCTCTTTCTCCTGACGTTCACCGCAGTGCTCGCCATGGGATGGTCGCTGTACGACGCGTCGACCGGCGCGCGCGAAGCGTCCGACGCGGCGAATCACACCCACGAGGTGCTGGACACGATCGCCGCGGTCGAAAATCACTTGAGCCGCGCCGAATCCGCACTCCGGGGCTACGTGGTATCCGGTAACACGAGCTTCATCATCGAGCGCGACACCGCGCTCTTCGCGCTCACGGACAAGCTGCAGGTCCTGAAAGGTCTGGTCGCCGGCACGCCCGAGCAGAAGGCGCGCACGCAACAGCTGGATGATTTGACCGCGAAACGCATCGCGCTCATGGACCAGACCGTGAAACAGCGCGACACGGGCGCCCTCGACATCTCGGCCGAGCTCGTGCGGCAGTCGCAGCAGACGAGCGCGGGCATATTCGACGTGACGCGCGAGATCGGGCAGGTCGAGCGCAAGGCGCTCGACGCTGCGCGCGAGTACGAGAATCGCCGCTACGACCGCACCATGCTGCTCTTGTTCGGCGCGGCGGCGCTCGCGCTCGGGCTCGTCGTGCCGATGTACGTCATGTTCATGCGGCAGACGCGGGCGCGCGAGGAAGTCGAGCGCAAGCTCTACGACATGGCCGACAGCATCCCGGGCGTCGTATACCAGTACTGCTCGCACCCTCAGAAGGGCTCGCATTACGAGTTCCTCAGCAGCGGCGTCACGCAGCTTTATGGCGTGGATCGCGACGATGCGCTCGCGGATCCCGCCGTGATCGGCCGCACGGTCCTGGAGGAAGACCGGGCGGTGCTCAGCGCCGCGGTCGCGAAAGCGGCGCAATCGCTGGTGCCGCTGCAGCACGATTTCCGCATCACGACGCCGGCGGGCCAGACGAAGTGGGTGCGCTCGTCCGCCGCCCCGCGCGCCGTCGGCGACGGAGCCATCGTGTGGAGCGGCCACTGGGCCGACGTGACCGATCAGAAGACGCTCCAGCAGGCGCTGCACGAGGCGAAGCTCGCCGCGGAAGCCGCGAACACCGCGAAGAGCAGCTTCCTCGCGGTCATGAGCCACGAGATCCGCACGCCGCTGAACGGCATACTCGGCATGCTCGAGCTCCTGAGCCTGAGCGAGCTCGACGCCGGCCAGCGCACGACGGTGAACGTCGTGCGCGAATCGGGCCGCTCGCTCCAGCGCATCATCGACGACATCCTCGATTTCTCGAAAATCGAGGCGGGCAAGCTCGAGATCGAGATGCAGCCGGCTTCGCTGCGGCAAATCGTGGAAAGCACGCGCAACATCTACTCCGGCAACGCGAGCAGCAAGGGCCTGCTGCTCACGTGCAGCGTGGATCCCGACATCAGCGCGGCGCACGTGTTCGACCCGCATCGGCTGCGCCAGATTTTGAACAACCTCGTGTCGAACGCGATCAAGTTCACGTACCAGGGCACGATCGAGGTCAAGGCGGAGCTGCTGACGCGGGAGATCTGGACCGAGACCGTGTGTCTCACGGTGTCGGACAGCGGCATCGGCATGTCCGAGGAAGCGCAGGCGCGTATTTTCGAGCCATTCGTGCAGGCGGGCGCCGGGACCGCCCGCAAGTTCGGCGGCACCGGCCTCGGCCTCACGATCAGCCGCCGTCTTGTCGACATGATGGGCGGCACGATCGAGCTTTCGAGCACGCCGGGCAAGGGCACCACCATACGGATCACGCTGCCGCTCACGATCGCCGATCCCGAAGAGCTTCCGCGGAACGATGTCGAGCCCGCGCGCAGGAACGCGGGGCCGCTTGCCCCAGTGCGCGAGGCGCCTTCTGTCGGGCACGCCGAGCGGGAACGCACGCTCGTGCTGCTCGTCGACGATCACCCGGTCAACCGCATGCTGCTCCAGCGCCAGGTCAACACGCTGGGCTATGCCGCCGAAACCGCGAGCGACGGCGTCGAAGCGCTCGAGAAGTGGAAATCGGATCGTTATGCCGCAGTCATCTCGGATATCAACATGCCCGAGATGGACGGCTACGAGCTCGCTCGCCGGATACGCCGCATCGAGCGCGAGCGCGGCAGCGAGCACACTCCGCTCATCGCGTGCACTGCGAACGCGCTCAAGGGCGAAGCCGAAGCGTGTCTTGAAGCCGGTATGGACGACTACCTCGCCAAACCGGTGCAGCTCGCAGAGCTTCAGAAGAAGCTCGACACCTGGCTTCCGCTGTCAGCGGGCTCCGATCATGGGCTGCATGGCAGCGAACCTCCCGAGCCCTTGCTCGACCGGTCGGTGCTTGCCGCGCTCAGCAACGACGAAACCGGTGTCGAGGCCGAGATCCTCGACGACTTCCGCCGCGTGAACGATCGCGATGCGGCAGCGCTGCGCGAGTACGCGACAGGCGGCGAGTTCAAACAGACCGCGCGCATGGCGCACCGGATCAAGGGTGCGAGCCGCATGGTAGGACTGACCGCGCTGGGCGCTATCGCCGAGCGCCTGGAGCACGCGGCGCAGGCCGAAGACGGCGCCGCGGTGCAATCGCACATGCACGCGTTCGAGCGCGAGCTCGAACGCGTCAACCGTTATGTGGACGCCTTGCGCGTTCCGGAGGTGCAGCGATGACGCAACACAACCGAGGAGCTCACAACATGCATGGGAAATCTCTCAGCTTCCTCGTCGTCGAAGACCAGGAATTCCAGCGCAACATGCTGGTGAAGATGCTGAAGCACATGGGCGCGCAGATGATCCACACGGCGAGCGACGGGCGCGAGGCGCTCGAGCATCTGCACAAGCTCGATGCACCGGTCGACGTCATCATCAGCGATCTCGACATGCCGGGAATGGATGGCATGGAATTCATCCGGCACATCGGCGAGGACGGCCTCGGCACTTCGCTCATCGTCGCGAGCGGCGTCGAGCGCGGCGTGCTGACCTCGGTGGAGACGATGGCTGCGGCCTACGGCATCAATTTTCTCGGCACGATCGAGAAGCCCGTCACACCTCGCAAGATCGAGGAGCTGCTCCAGATCAACAAGCCGGTGCTGAGCGGCGGCGCGCAGGCGCGCTCGGCTACGCCGACTTTGCCCCTCGCGGAGATCGTCGACGGGCTGCGCGCCGGCGAATTCGAACCGTTCTTCCAACCCAAGGTGTGCATCGCGACCGGCGAGGTGGTCGGCGCCGAGGCGCTCGCGCGCTGGCGTCATCCGCGCCAGGGGGTGATCTCGCCGTACTTGTTCATCAAGCCGCTGGAGGACTCGGGCAACATCGACATGCTGATGCGCGCGATGCTCGCAAAGGCGGCGACATTCTGCCGTGAGGCCTGCCACGCAAATCCGCGATTCTGCGTGGCGGTCAACCTGTCGATCAAATCGCTGTCCGACGTGAAGATCGCCGACGACATCACCGAGATCGTGCGCCGCCAGCATCTCGATCCGCGCCACATCGTGCTCGAGATCACCGAATCGACCGCGACCACGGATATCGGTCGGGTGCTGGAGAACCTCGCGCGTCTGCGCATAAAGGGCTTCGAGCTTTCGATCGACGACTACGGCACGGGCTACTCGTCTCTCGAGCAGTTGACGCGCATTCCGTTCACCGAGTTGAAGATCGATCAGTCGTTCGTTACGCATGCGGGCCGCCACGAGTCCGCGCGCGTCATCCTCGGTTCGAGCCTGGAGATGGCGCGCAAGTTGAAGCTCCGCGCGGTCGCCGAAGGGGTCGAGACGAGCGCGAACTGGAACCTGCTGGTGGATCTCGGCTGCGACATCGCGCAGGGCTATTACATCTCGCGGCCCATGAGCAAGGAGCTCTTCATGGACTGGCTCGGCGCATGGCCGAAGATGCAGAACGGATGACGATGAGACTTGCCCTACAGGCGAAGAAGCACGAGATGGAAGCGCGCAAGTTCGCGCGCCTGGGCCGCATGCATGCGGTACTGAGCGCAGTCGACGCCGCGGCCGAAAGCGTCCAGAACGTGCGCGCGCTGCTTCACGGCACATGCCGAATCGCCGTGGAGGACGGCGGCTTCGGGGCGGCGTGGGCGGCGCTCTACGACGGCGAAGGACACCGCGTGCGGGCGATCACGACCGAAGGGCTCGGACAGTTCGCGCTCGCCAATCCGCTGGTCCTGAACGGTACTCCGAGCGACGGCACGCTGCTCGCGCGCGCGATCGCAACCGGCGAGCCGACGATCTGCAACAACATCGCGAAGGTGTTTCTGCCCTCCAGCGCTTTGCGGCAGGAAGCGCTGCGCAGAGGCCTGAGGTCGATGGCGATGTGTCCGCTGCACACCGGCGACGCCGTCACCGCCGTGCTCACGCTGCTCGCGCGGGAGCCCGACGCCTTCGACCAGGACGAGGTGAAGCTCCTAGAGCAGCTTGCGGAGGATCTCTCGGCGGCGCTCACGGGGATCGACCGCACGTCGGCGTGAAGCGCGTCGAGTCGCGGCTGCTTACCCGCGCCGCGAACGCCGCAGGGCGAAATCCGGATGCCGGTGGCAGCTCACGAGATGGTCGTTCACCATCCCGACCGCCTGCATGAACGCGTAGACGATCGTCGGTCCGCAGAACCTGAAGCCCCGCACGGCGAGCGCCTTCGAGAGCGTGACCGATAGGACGGTCTGAGCCGGGATCTGCCTCACGCTGCGGAAGCGATTGATCCTCGGTCGGCCATCGACGTGGTCCCACAGGAGCTTCGAGAATCCGGGCCCGCTCTCCATTACGTCGAGCCACGCGCGCGCCGAGAGGACTGCCCCTTCGATCTTCATGCGGTTGCGCACGATACCTTCGTTGCCCATGAGCCGCTCGACTCTTTTGGGCGTATAGCGCGCGATCTTCTCGGGCGCGAAGCCGTCGAACGCGCGGCGGAAGTTCTCGCGTTTGCGCAGGATGATCAGCCACGAGAGGCCCGCCTGGAACCCGTCCAGCACGAGCTTCTCGAAGAGTGCGCGATCGTCGTATTCCGGCACGCCCCATTCACGGTCGTGGTACTCGAGGTACAGCGCGTCCTGTCCCGGCCAGGGGCAGCGCGGCAAGTGTTGCGAGGGAGCAGGGATCATCAGAGTGTGAGTGAAAGCGCCGGTAGCAGGACGGTAGCTGCAGCGCGCATAGCCTACAGCGGCCCGCGCGCCCACGGCCCCCAGATCGCGCACGTCATCCCACTGGCGACGCTCGCATCGCCGAACAGGTTTACGAACAGGATCTCGCCGCCGGGAATGAAGCACGCGCCGGCGAACTCGCTCGCGTTCAGCAGATTCACCGCGAACGCGAACGGGCGACCGCCGCGCGTGAGACCGATCAGGCGGTTTACGTTGGCGATGCCAGTTGCCATGCCATGGGTGTCGGCGTCATCCGTCGCATCGTCCTCGCACAGGAGCAGCGAGCCGCGGGGCGTGAAGCACAAATTGTCGGGTGAGTCGAGGACGCTGCCGTGAGGCGATTCGAACACGAGCGTGAGCGCGTCCGAGTCGCCGCGTGCGAGCGCCGGCGCATAGCGCCAGATCTGGCCGTAACCACGGCCGTCCATGCCGCGGACCTTGCCGCCGGTCGTCGCGACGAAGTACACCGATACGCCGTCTTCACCGCGATGGATGCCTTCGAGCCGGCCGAATGCCGCACCACCGCGCGCGCGTGCCTGCGCGAAACAGGTGGCTGCGCCGCGCTCGAGCGGGGGGTCGGGCTCGTCGATGTCGACCCACCGCACCGGCAATCGCAGACCCATCTTGCGGCCGTGGTGCAGATCGGCGCGGGGCTCACCGCGGATCGCGAGCATCTGGAGCCGGCCTCGCGTCAGATCACCGGAGCGCTCGGGCGTGAAGCGATAGAAGCCCGATGTGCTGCCGGCGTCCTCCGTGAGATACACAATCCCGTTCGCATCGGCGACCGCCGCTTCGTGCGCGAAGCGGCCCAATGCCGTAAGCGGCACTGCGCGAACCGCGGACTGCACCGATGCCGGTACCACGAAGACATAGCCGTGCGGCCTGCCGAAATCGTCGTTCACGCCCGCCGTCGTCTCTTCGCACGTGATCCAGCCCGCATTTTTCCAGGCATAGCCGCCCGCACAGTTCACCATCGTGCCGCCGAGCACGGGGAATTGGCGCACGAGACGCTTCGTCCGGAGATCGAAATCGAGCGCCATGCAGCCGCCCATCGCGGCGGCGTCGTACGCATGGTCTGCCGGCACCTCGACGCCCAGCGTGAAGTCGCCGGGGCGATTGCGCAGCTCGTGGTTGCGAACGAGCCGCACGGTGTCGGGCCCCGCGGCAAAGCACGCCATGCCGTCGTGGCTGCGCGGCACGAGACGTCCCGGCGCGTACGCCTCGCCCGTCCTGCTGAAGGTGGCATAGCGAAAGCCCTGCGGCAGCGCGAGCACGACGTTGCCGTCGGTGTCCGCGATCGGAAAGAGCGGGCCGTAGTCGCTGGAATCCGCCGGCGACTGCGCCAGATCGCCGGCCAACGCTGCGTGCGCCGAAAGCGTCGAGAGCGTTTTTGCTGTGACGAGCGCGGCGGCCTGCGCCAGAAACCGGCGCCTCACGCCGAGACGCGGAAATTCACCATCATCCCGTGCGTCTCGTGCTCGAGGTTGTGGCACTGGAGCATGTAGACCTGGTCGCCCTGGAACGGATGCGAGAAATCCACGAGCAGCCGGATCGTCTCTCCGGGCCACAGCAGCACGCTGTCTTTCCAGCCGAGCTCCGCGGGCTGCACGCCGTCGGCGTTCGCCGCGAGCGCCTTGAGATGCGCCGGACTGCCGGTGCGTGCGAGCACGCGATACTGGAACCCGTGGATGTGTATCGGATGCGGCATGGCCGGTCGGGAACTGGTGAACTCCCAGATCTCACGCGCGCCGCGCGGCACCGAAAACGCCGTCTTCGTCATCTGGTAGCTGTAGCCGTTGATGCGCCACAGCCCCTTCACGTGCGCGAACGAGAAGCGGCGGTGCTGGAGTCCATCGGCCGGCGCGCTGTCGATCGTGCAGAGGGTGTGCGGCACCGGGCGCGCGTAACGCGTCTGGCGCGTGACCCGCATCAGCATGAGCTCGAGCGGCGCGCCGTTCACCGGAACTTCAGTGTCCGTTCGCGCCGTTCGTGTAGGAGGGCTGTTGCCCAACTGCATTGCGTCGAACGGCAGGCTCGCGAGCATGACACGCTCGCCGAGGGTCGCCTGCGTCAGATCGAGCAACACGTCCGCGCGCTCGGCGGGCCCGAGGAAAAGCTCGCGCACCGCAATCGGCCGCTCGAGCAGGCCGCCGTCGGCCCCGATCACCTGGAATTCGGCCGGGGCGTCGTTGCGCAGGAATGCGAGCCGGTAGATCCGCGCATTCGAGCCGTTTACGAGCCGCAAGCGGTAGATGCGCGAGGCGCAGTCGAGATACGGCGCGGGCGTCGAGTTCACGAGGACGCGATCGCCGCAGTAGCCGAGAAAATGATCGTGCGAAGCCGGCGTGTATTGAAGCGAGCCGTCTGCGCCGAGCCGCTTGTCCTGGATCAGCAGCGGAAGATCGGTCTCGCCGAACGTGAGATCGAGCGCGCGCTGGAGCGCGACGTCTTCGGCGTCTTCGACGACGAGCAGTCCCGCGAGACCGAGGTACGCCTGTTTTCCGGCGAGGTGATGCGGGTGCGGGTGATACCAGTACGTGCCCGCGCGGTTCGACACTTCGAACTGGTAGTCGTACGTCTCGCTCGCGCGCACCGCGTAATGGGGGTGTCCGTCGTTATTCGTGTCGACCGTGAGGCCATGCCAGTGCACGATGCTCGTCTCGTCGAGCGCGTTCCAGTAGCGCGCCCGAACCGTGGTGCCCTTCTGGATGCGCAGCACCGGATTCACGAACGCGCGGCCAGCGTGCTCCACGGTGTAGGCGAGCATCGGCACCCGCTTGCCGGGAATGATCTCGTGCTGGACCGTACGGCTCACGATGCTGAAGGCGCCGCCGACGTCGAGCAGCCCGTTGAAGCCGTCTTCGCCGGGCAATCTCAGCCGATTCGGGAACAGCGGATCGGGCGGCAGCTCCGCGACGATGTCGGCCGGCTCGACCGATTCCCGCGGTCGGCGCCACGCGAGCCACCCGGCCGCGCCTGCGAGGGCGGCCGCGCCCGTGCCGAGAACGATGCGTCTGCGTGTATTCAAGGTGCTGGCGGGGTTTGCACCGTTCTTGCTTCCCGGTCTGACATGGACCCCATCTTAAGCCCGGACGACCTGCGCTGGCTGCGCGCGTTGGATACAGACAGCCCGACAAAGCCGGACGTTCCCGACGCAATCAGAAAGCGGTTCGTCGAGCAGGGGCTCGCCATCGAGCTGGTCGAGGGCGGACTTCAGCTCACGACGCTTGGGCGCGAGCGGCTGCAAAACGCCAAGACGTAGCCGCGATGTCGTCGTTCCGGCGCAGGCCGGAATCGACGCAACGCGGGTCTAGACCCCCGGCCTTCGTCGGGGTGACGAATTCCTATGCCGGGCTCGCGCTCGTCAGGTGGGGCCGGTGCGACGGGCTGCGGCGTTCGGTGCGCCGGCGCTCCTTCTCGGCCGCACTGCGCCGCGAGCCGTGGGTCTCGGCATAGACGCGCGTGAACTCCGCGCCGAGCAGGAAGATCTGCGAAGCGTAATACACCCAGATCATCATCAGCACGACCGAGCCCGCAGTGCCGAACGTCGAGGCGACGTCGCTTTTCCCGAGATACAGACCGATCAGCACTTTTCCGATCGTGAACAGCACGGCCGTAAACGCGGCGCCGATCCACACGTCGTGCCAGGCGACCTTCACGCGTGGAATGAGCTTGTAGATGAGCGCGAAGATCACGGTGAGCAGGCCGAGGTTCACGACGATGTCCAGCACGTGCGCGAGCGTTTCCCATCCGCCGAGATAGCCGTCCCACCATTTGCCGATCGCGGACAGCGCTGCGGAAGTCACGAGCGACACCGTGAGCAGGAATGCGACGCCGAGGATCATGCCGAAAGACAGCAGCCGCGTGCGCAGCAGCTTCCAAATGCCGCTGGTTTTGTCGGCGGCGGGCGCGCGCCAGATGCGGTCCAGATCGTTCTGCATCTCGCCGAATGCGGTGGTCGCGCCGATCAGCAGACCGCCGATGCTCACGACGGTCGCGATCGCGCCGGTCGTCGGCTCGCTCGCGCTCGCGAGCATGTCCTGCACCGCTTCCGCGCTTTCCTCGCCCATCAGAGCGTGGAGCTGCTCGAAGATGACCCCGCGAACGGCGTCCGCGCCGAAGAACAGTCCGGCGACCGCGATCACGATGATCAGCAGCGGCGCGATCGAGAAAAGCGTGTAGTACGAGAGCGCCGCGCCCATGCTCGGCGCGTAGTCACCGGACCACGCGCTGAAGCTGTTTTTTACGAGCGTCCAGATTTCTTTCGGTGTCATGGCGTATTCGCGCGCATACGGCGATAGCCGTGGCGGAGCAATGCCCATGCCACCGAGGACGCGCGCGGGGTGGGAGAAGCGCACTACCAAAGCGCGACGAACCTTCGAGTGGCGTTAGGCCGCCATTACAGATCGAGGAGCTTGAGGCGCTGGACCTTGCCTGACGGGCCTTTGGGCAGAGCGTCGACCAGCCGTATCGATTTCGGCGTCTTGTAGCGGCCGAGCTCGCGCTGCGCGTGCGCCGTGAGCTCGTCGGGCGTGCACGCGCTGCCCGGCTTCAATACCACGCATGCCAGGATGTCCTGGCCATAGACCGCGTCCGGGACGCCGACGGCTGCCGCTTCCAGCACCGCCGGATGCCGCAGCAGCGCTTCATCGATCTCGCGCGGCGCGATGTTCTCGCCGCCCTTGATGATGAGCTCCTTCAGCCGCCCCGTGACGAAGAGATAGCCCTGCTCGTCGAGATAGCCGAGATCTCCCGTGTGCATCCACCCGTCGGCCTCCAGCGTCTGCGCGGTCGCCGCGGGATCCTTGTAGTAGCACTTCATCACGTTTTCGCCGCGGACCATGATCTCTCCGGCCACGCCGACCGGCTGATCCGCCCCGCTGGCGACGTCGATCACCTTGGCTTCGTTGCCGAACGCGCGGCCCGGGCTGCCGATCCTGCGCTTCGACGGTTCGTACGGATTCGTGAAGCACGGCGCGTTCGTCTCGGTCATTCCGAACGTTTCAATGATGTCGATGCCGAAGCGCTCCTCGAACGCGCGGTGCAGCTCGGGCGGCAGCGGCGCGGAAGCGGAGCGGCAGAACTTCACGCGCGACACGTCGAGCCCGAGCTCGCGCGGCCCAGGCGCGTTCAGGAGATACGCGATGATCGTCGGCACGACGTTGATCCACGTGCAGCGGTGCTGCGCCACGGTTTGCCAGTAGCCCGTCACGCTGAACCGCTGCGGCATGACCACGCTGCCGCCGTGCACGAGCGGCGCGACGGCCGTCACGATCTGCCCGTTGATGTGATAGAGCGGCAGCGCGCACATCACGCGATCGCTGCGTGTGAGCCTGTGCGCCTCGCTCGTGAAGACGCCGCCTGCCACGACGCTGCGGTGCGTGTGCATGACGCCTTTCGGCCTGCCCGTGGTGCCGGAGGTGTACATCAGCAGCGCGTCGTCGTGTGGCTCAACCGCGGTTCGTGCTGAGCTTGTCGAAGCACGAGCAGCTTCGTCCGCGACGATCGCCGCTGCATCGGGTTCGATGACCACGACCTCGATCGTGCGTGACACGGCTTTGAGCGCTTCGCGCAGCCGCGGCTCGAGCTCCGCGCTCGTGAACACGAGCTTCGTGTCCGAGTGCTCCAGCACGTACTCGAGCTGGGAGCGCTGCGAGAGCAGATTGAGCGGCGCGACCGTGCAGCCAGCGTACATGACGCCGATCAGCAGGCGCGCCGTCTGATAAGCGTTGTGGAGCATGAGAGCGACCTTGTCGCCCTTGGCGAGACCGCAACCGGCGAGGAAGCGCTCGAGGCGGCGCGAGGCGGCGGCGAGCTCTCCGTACGTGAGCGCCGCGCCCGTCTCGGGCGCGATGAGGTACGGTGCGTCCGGCTGCTCCGCGGCGCGCCGGTCGACGTAATCCCGTATCGTTACTGGCCGTGCTTCGCCCAATAGTCGCCGAAGATCTCGGAGAGCGCCGGCTCGCGCGGCGGCACGGTGCGCACGACGCGCGTAATGTTCATGAAGTGCCGGTAGTTCAGGTTCTCGGAGAAGCTGTTGCGCCCCCAGGTCCCGCAGCCCATCGACAGCGAGAACGGCAGCCCGTTGTCGAAGTTCCCGCCGTTCGCGATGGCGTGAGCCTGGTTGACGATGACCCGGCACACGGTCATCTCGCGCCCGAGCCGCTCCACGTGCGCATCGTCCCGGGTGTGGATGCCGCACGAGTGGCCGTTACCCATGTAGGCGTAAATGCCGCGCATGATCGCGCAGGCGTGATCGAAGTCGCGCGCGCGATAAATCGTCAGCACCGGCGAAAGCTTCTCACCGGAGAAGGGATGGCTTCGGCCCGTGCCCGCCTCCTCGACCATGAGACATTTCGCGCCTGTCAGCTCGGGTCTCGTAAGTCCCGCGACCGAGCATATTTTCACCACCGGCTGTGCCGTCACCGCGGGCGATAGGTGGCCGTCGGGGAACATCGCGCCCTGCAGCGTTGCCTTTTCGGCGCCTGTCAGCAGCACGCCGCCCTCGCGCGCGAGCGCAGTGAGCATGCGCTCGTAGACGCTCTCGAGAATGATCAGGCTGTTCTCGGACGAGCAGCTCGTCGCGTGATCGAAGATCTTCGAGCGCATGACCTTCGCCGCGGCGTCGTCGCAATCGGCGGACGCGTCGACGATCACGGCGACGTTCCCCGCGCCGACGCCCAGCGCCGGGGTGCCGCTCGAGTACCCTGCGCGGACGTTGCTCTGCGAGCCCGTGACGACCACGAGATCGGCCTGTTTCATGAGCTCCGTCGACAGCGCCTTCGTCACCGGGTCCGGCAGCATCTGGACGAGATCGCGCGGAGCGTCGATGCGTGCGAGCTCGGCGTGGACGAATTCGAGCAGCTTGGCGCACGTCGAATAGCCTTTGGGCGAGGGCGAGAGCACGATCGCGTTGCCGCACTTGAGCGCATTGATGATGTTGTTCGCCGGCGTCGCGCCGGGATTCGTGGAGGGCACGATCGCCGCGACGACGCCGACCGGTTTTGCGATCTCGACGATGCCGTCGTCCGGACGCTCCGCGAGCACGCCGGTGGAGATCGCGCCTTTGAGATCGCGCAGGAGCCCGAGCGTCTTGCGATGGTTTTTATCGATTTTGTCGGCGACCTTGCCGAGGCCGGTGTCTCGCACAGCGATCTCGGCAAGCGCGCGGTTTCGCGCGGGCTCCATGATCGCCCAACCGGCGGCCGCGACGAGCTCGTCGAGACGCTGCTGATCGTAACCGGCGGCGATCGACTGCGCCTTGCGCGCACGTGCAATGAGATCGCGAACGATGTCTGCAGCCATGCCTGTATGATACGAGCAAAGGGTGAATTCCATGTACTGCAGGCTTACCGCACTCATGCTCGCGGCGCTGCTCGCCGCATGCGAATCGGCGCCGCCGCGTTACGGCGAAGTCGTTTCGGTGAGAGCAGAGGAAGCCGCAGCGCTCTCCGGCTATCCGGCGCCCGGGACCGTGTGGCGGCTCGACGCAGCCGATTTGAAGGCGCTCTCCCCGGCGCCGACTCTGGAGCCACCGCCGCCGCCACGGCGTCCGCCACCGCCGCCCGCGATTTACTATCCGCCGCCACCGCCGTGGTGGTGGTAGCAGTAGTGGTAGACTCGCGCGCGTCGCGGCAAGCCACCAGGCTGTATATGAAATGGAAGGTCAAAAACACGTCAAATTCGCGGGGAGGCTCGTATTCGTCGGCTTCGGATCGGTGGGGCAGGGCTCGCTGCCGCTGCTGCTTCGACACATCGACATGCCGTACGAGCGCATCTCCATTGTCACGGGGGACGAGCGCGGCCGCGCCGAGGCCGAGCACTACGGCATAAAGTTCCAGGTCATTCCCCTGACGCGCGAAAACTATCGCGCGGTGCTCGAGCCGCTGATCGGTTCGGGCGATTTCCTCCTCAATCTTTCCGTAGATGTATCCAGCGTCGCGCTGATCGAGTTCTGCTGCGAGCGCGGCGCCATGTATCTCGACACCTGCATCGAACCGTGGCTCGGCGGATACACCGATCCGAGCGTGACACCTTCGCACCGGTCGAACTACGGTTTGCGCGAAGCCGTGATGGCGCTCAGGAAAAAGCACCGGAATTCGCCGACCATCCTGCCGACGCACGGTGCAAACCCGGGGCTCATTTCGCACTGGGTCAAGCAGGCGATGGTGAACCTCGCGCGTGATGTCGAAGGCGACGAGACGATCCCGCGCACGCGTGAAGCATGGGCACAGCTCGCGATGCGTCTGGGCGTGAAAGTCATCCACTGCGCCGAGCGCGACACGCAGCAGGCGAACCCGCGCAAGCGCCGCTTCGAGTTCGTCAACACGTGGTCGGTGGACGGCTTCATCGGGGAGGGCTCGCAGCCGTGCGAGCTCGGCTGGGGCTCGCACGAGAGGCACTTCCCGCGCGACGGCCGGAAGCACGCGTTCGGCTGCAAGGCGGCGATCTATCTCACGCGACCGGGCGCGTCGGTCAAGGTGCGCTCGTGGACGCCGACGGAAGGCCAGTTCCACGGCTTGCTTATCACGCACGGCGAGGCGATCTCGATCTCCGAGTACTTCACCGTCCGCGAGAAGCGAAAGGTCGTGTTCCGGCCGACCTGCCATTACGCCTACCACCCCTGCGACGACACCGTGCTGTCGGTGCACGAGCTCGCGGGCAAGGGCTGGATCGGGCAGGAGCAGCGCCGCATTTTCATGGACGAGATTTACGACGGCGTGGACGAGCTCGGCGCGCTGCTCATGGGCCACAAGCGCGGCGCGTACTGGTTCGGCTCGCGCATTTCAGTGCACGAAGCACGCCAGCTCGCGCCGTTCAACAACGCAACCAGCATCCAGGTCGCGGCCGGTGTGATGGGCGGGGTCGTCTGGGCGATGGAGAATCCGCGTGCCGGCATCATCGATCCGGATGACGTCGATTTTCAGCGCGTGCTCGAGATCGCCAACCCGTATCTGGGAAGCGTCGTGGGCGTCTACAGCGACTGGACACCGCTCGCCGGCCGCAACCATCCGTTTCCGGAAGATCTGGATACGGGCGACCCGTGGCAGTTCAAGAACTTTCGCGTCGTTTAGCGCTGCGCGCAACGACGCGTCTTCAAATTACGCCACGGAGGCAAACCCAAGTTTCCCTCCATGACCTCCTTTCCTCACACCGATCGATCTGGCAGCGCGCGCCATGCACCAGCACACCGAAACGCCGTCTGAGTGGATCACCCGCTGGGCGCCGCTGATCCCCGCGGGCGGGCGCGTGCTCGATGTCGCGAGCGGCGCCGGCCGGCATGCGCGCTGGCTGGCAGCGCGCGGCTACCGCGTCGATGCGGTCGACCGCGACGCCGCAGCGCTCGCGTGGCTCGACGCCACCCCTGCCATCACCACGTTTTGCGCCGATATCGAGAATGGACCATGGCCCTTCGAGCGCGGTGTGTACGACGGCGTCGTCGTCGCGAACTACCTGCACCGTCCGCTTTTTCCGGAGCTTCTCGCGGCGCTCGCGCGCGGCGGCGTGCTCGTCTACGAAACGTTCGCGGTCGGGAACGAGCGCTACGGCCGGCCGTCCAATCCAGCATTCCTCCTGCGCGCCGGCGAATTGCTGGACGTCGTGAGGGGCGCCCTGCGCGTCGTCGCCTACGAGGACAGGGTCGTGGAGACGCCGCGGCGGGCGCAGGTGCAACGCATTTGTGCGGTAGAATCGCGCAGTCAAACGGCGCCGTAGAGCGCTGTTTTCTCAGGACTAAATCATGACGAAGCTCCAGGGTTCGCTGGTCGCGATCGTGACGCCCATGCATGAGGATGGCGCTCTCGACCTCGATGCGTTCAGGAAGCTCATCGACTGGCACGTTCGCGAGGGCACCGACGGCATCGTCGTGGTCGGCACCACGGGCGAGTCGCCGACAGTGGACTTCGAGGAGCACGCGCTGCTGATCGACACCGCCGTCAAGCACGCGGCGAAGCGCATTCCGATCATCGCAGGGACCGGCGCCAACTCCACGCGCGAGGCGATCCACCTCGCCGAGCACGCCAAGAAATCCGGCGCGGACATGAGTCTCAGCGTCGTGCCGTACTACAACAAGCCGTCGCAGGAGGGCTTGTATCGGCACTTTCGTGCAGTCGCGGAAGCGGTCGATCTGCCGCACCTCGTGTACAACGTGCCGGGACGCACCGTCGCGGATCTTCAGAACGACACGGTGCTCAGGCTCGCGGAGATCCCGAATATCGTCGGCATCAAGGACGCGACCGCGGATCTGCAGCGCGGCGCGGAGCTCATGAAGCGCAAGCCCGAAGGCTTCGCCGTCTACAGCGGGGATGACGCAACGGCGCTGGGACTCATGCTGCTCGGCGGCGAAGGCGTCATTTCAGTGACCGCGAACGTCGCGCCCCGCCTCATGCACGAGATGTGCAAAGCGGCGGTCGCCGGGAACGCGGCGGCGGCGCGCGAGGTCAACAACAAGCTGCTGGCGCTGCACCGGCAGCTCTTCTGCGAGGCGAATCCGATCCCCGTCAAATGGGCGGTGCGCGAGTTGGGTCTCATCCGGGGCGGTATCAGGCTGCCGCTCACGCCCCTCGCGGAAGGCTTTCACAATCAGGTACGCGACGCGATGCGCCAGGCGGCGCTCGTCTGAGGGTTCAGCTATGAAAATGGTGTTGTTACGCATCGCCGCCCTGGCGGCGGGCGCGGCTCTGGCCGCGTGCAGCGGCTTCAATCTGGAGCTGCCGACGAAGAAGGTCGAATACAAGTCGCAGGGCAGCAAGCAGATCGAACGTCTCGAGGTGCCGCCGGATCTGACGCGCCCCACTGGAGACGATCGTTTCGTCGTGCCGGGCGGCGGCAGTGCGGGCTCGGCCACATTCTCGGAATACCAGAAGGACCGCCAGGGTCGCGGCGCCGATCCATCAGCGGGGCCGGGCATCCTGCCCGTGCAGAACAACGCGCGCGTCGAGCGCGCCGGCACGCAGCGCTGGCTGGTGGTGAACGGCGAGCCCGAGAAGCTCTGGCCGCACGTGAAAGAGTTCTGGCAGGAGCTGGGCTTCCTCGTGAACATCGAGATTCCGGAAGCCGGCGTGATGGAGACGGACTGGGCGGAAAATCGCGCGCGCATTCCCGACGGGATGATCCGCAACTTCCTCGGCCGCGTGCTCGACCAGGTGTATTCGACCTCGGAGCGCGACAAGTTCCGCACGCGCCTCGAACGGGGCGCGCAGCCCGGTACGACCGAGATCTACATCAGCCACCGCGGCATGGAAGAGGTTTATACCGGCCTTGCGTCGGGCACTGCGGACGGGGACCAGACGCGGTGGCAGCCGCGGCCCCCCAGTCCCGAGCTCGAAGCCGAAATGCTGCGGCGAATGATGGTGCGTCTCGGCGTGCAGGAAGAGCGCGCGAAGACGCAGATCACGCGCGCCACGCCGGCGGCCCCGCGCGCGACGCTGCGCAAAGGCGGTGACGGTGCCGGCCTCATGCTCGAAGAGCAGTTCGACCGCGCATGGCGCCGCGTCGGGCTGGCGCTCGACCGCGTCGGCTTCACCGTGGAGGACCGCGACCGCTCGAAGGGCATCTATTTCGTGCGCTATATCGATCCCGGCATCGACAATCGCAGCGCGGACAATCGCGGCTGGCTCTCGCGCTTCAAGTTCTGGGGCAGCGACGACCGCCAGAAAGCCGAGCAGTACCGTGTGGTGGTGAAGGACATGGGCGATCGCGCCGAGGTGAACGTCCTCAGCAAGGAGGGCGCGCGCGATCAGTCGGCGACCGCAAGCAGGATTCTCACGCTGCTGCACGAACAACTGCGCTAAAGCTGCGATAATCCGGCGGTGCGATTCGCATCGTTGGGCAGCGGCAGCGAAGGTAACGGTCTACTCGTCGAGTCGGGCGGAACCCGCCTCCTCGTCGACTGTGGTTTCAACCTCTCCGATACCGTCGCGCGGCTGGCGCGGCTTGGCCTCGCGGCCTCGGACCTCGCGGCGGTGCTCATCACCCACGAGCACGACGATCATGCCGGCGGCGTCGCGCGTCTCGCGCGCCGCCACGAGCTGCCGGTGTATCTCACGTACGGAACGCTGGTAGCGCTCGGCGCGGACGGCTCGATGCTGCCGCAGGTGTGCCTGATCGACAGCCACAGCCCCTTCGTCGTCGGAGACATCGAAGTGCATCCCTATCCGGTACCGCACGACGCGCGTGAGCCCAGCCAGTTCGTGTTCAGCGACGGGGACAAGAGGCTCGGCCTTCTGACCGACGCGGGCGACGAGACGCCGCACATCCGTAACATGCTCTCCGGGATCGACTCGCTCGTGCTCGAGTGCAACCACGATCTCGAGCTCCTGATGAACGGCCCCTATCCGCCGACGCTCAAGCGGCGCATCTCGAGTCGCTACGGCCATCTCGACAACCAGACCTCGGCCCGCATCGTGGCGGGCATCGACTGCAGTCGTCTGCAGCATTTCGTGGCGGCCCATCTCTCCGCGCAGAACAATACACCGGAGCTCGCGCGCGCTGCCGTCTCGTCGGCCCTCGGGTGCGATCCGGCATGGATCGCGATCGCGTCTCAGAGCGAAGGCTTCGCCTGGCGCGACATCCGCTGAAAAACCTACGACGCAGCGCGTGACGCGCTACACGCGTCACGCGCTGCAAAAAATCGCCTAGCGCGGCGGCCGCCGCGCATGTAGATAAAACACATAAAAAAAGCCGGCCCTCAGGCCGGCTTTTCTTGTTCTTCGAAGCGCGCGTTACTTTTTCTCGTCGGGCTTCGACTCGCTCGGCGAAGACGGCGTCGGGGTCGACGGCGCGGCGCCTGCGCTCGCTCCACCGGCGGAGCTCGATGCAGCGGCGCCGCCGCCGGGCGCGGATGCATCGGCCTTCGGCGCTTCCGCACCGGGTGCGGGCGTCGGAGCCGGTGTCGGCGCTGCGGTCGGCGCGCTCGGCGCCGGAGCGGGCGGCGGTGCAACCACTTTCTCTTCCTTCTTGCAGGCCGTGAGGCCGATCGCCACCAGAGCGGCGATCAAAAGCGAGCGTGTCATGATTTTTCCTTTATCGAGGGGGATCACCGGAATGTGCTGCGTGAAACGGTGCGGAGTATTCGACCTGAAGCGGAATATCCGTCCGTCATTTTGATTGTACACGCTAGCTCGCGCGCGATGCTAGCGGCGCCGTGCGTCAGAGCCCCAGGACGCTGGCAGCTGCCGCGGGTTTCGATGCCTCCCACAGCTCGGCGTGACGATCGAGCAACTGTTGCGCGCCCGTGAGCTCGTTCTGGCCACGCGCATAGCGCATGTGATCGCTATGGAAGCGATGGAGGTAGTGGCTCGCGTCGAAGATCGCGAACGGGTCGTAAACATGACGCGCCCAGCGCGGCGTCTGTCGTACTTTGGCGACATGGCTGAAGTGCTGGAGGAGCGCCACGAACCGCGGACAGACGCGCGCCATGCTTTCGACCTCGTGCAGGACGATGTACAGCCGATTCGACGGGTTGGAGCGCAGAAACTCGCGCAGCAGGGTGCAGCGGGCAGGTGCGTTGTAGCGTGCGGACAGCGAGCGATCGAATATGCGGATGACGCTCTGCGTCCGGGCGACCAGGTCGTCGAACATGTCCTCGTACTCGCGCGTGCTTTCGAAGCGCTCGTACTGGGCGTGCGGCAGCACGGACGGCGGGGCGGAGGTCATGTGTCTGCGGATCCGAAGGCAATATATCCGGCGAGGTACCACGCGTAAAGAAGATCCCGGGCGGCGCGGTCGATCACGAGCGGCGGCGCGACGGCGCGGTCGTTGGCAAGACGCACGAGAACCTTGCGGCCGCGGCGCGGCAACGCCGCCGCTTCGCCGTTCACGAAAACCGTGCGCTCGTCGAACAGCATCCGTGTCGGCAGCGCGAGCCGAAGGCCGGCCGCGGCAGCCCGTGCGCCGAACACCGCCGCCGACAACGGCCGGCGCGGGCGCTCGAACACGATGTTCGGCTTCGGCTCGCTCAGATAGCGTCCAAGGAACTCGGCGACGTCGCTGCGCGACCATCGCAGCGCCTCGAGCATCGCGGCGCCGCGTGCGACGAGGTCCGTCGGGATACGTCCCGGTGCGCGCGTCGGCCGCACGTCCGGGTCGGCGTACCGACCTTTCAGCGCGAGGTGGTCCTGGAGGAAATCGAGAAACCGCGAGCCCAGCTCCTGTGCGGTCGGGGCGCGAAATCCCACCGAGTACGTGATGCACTCATCGAGGGCGACGCCGTCGTGGGCCCAGAGCGGCGGCAGATACAGGACATCCCCGGGGCCGAGCGTCCACTCGCGATCCGGCGCGAAGCGCGCGAGGATCTTGAGCGGCGTGTTCGGTACGAGCGTGAGGTCCGGCTGACGCCCGATCCGCCAGCGCCGTCGGCCCGCGCCCTGTACCAGAAACACGTCGTAGCTGTCGAAGTGCGGGCCCACGCCGCCACCCGGTGCGGCATAGCTCACCATCACGTCGTCGAGCCGCGCGTATGGGATGAACGAAAACGCCCGGGTGAGGCGCGAGGCAGCCCGCAGCGCCGTATCGACGCCCTGCACGAGCAGCGTCCAGCCGTTGCGCGGCAGACGATCGATGTCGCGCCGCGTGAACGGCCCGTGCCGAACGCGCCAGCCGCCGCGCGCGCGCACGACGATCCGCGATTCGATCGCCTCCCGGCCTGCAAGCTCGAACAGGTGCTCGCGATCGATCGCGCCGGCGTGCTCGGCAAGCGCCTTGCATGCCAAGAGTGGTCTCTTCTGCCAGTGCCTGTGCAGGAACTCGCCATGCGTCAGACCGGCGAGAAAACTCTTTTTCATGTAAAACGATGATGAACGGTTCGGTTGGTGCAACGCGTGTGCGGTTCTTGACCGGCGCAGGGATTGTTCACACAATCCGTTTACACGTCGAGGGAGGCTCGCTCGTGGAGTTAGTGCGGGGAGAAGATCGCGTTCTGCTGCAGCCGGGGCAGCCGGCTCCACCGTTCGGTCTTCCCGATGCCGACTTGAACGTCGTGAGCCTCGAAGACTTCAAGGACGCGCGCAACGTCGTCCTCTACTTCTATCCGCGCGACGGCACCCCCGGCTGCACGATGGAAGCGATCGATTTCAGCGAGCTCGAAGACGACTTCACGCGCCTGAACACAGTGGTGCTGGGCGTGAGCATGGACGATTGCATGTCCCATGGCGAGTTCCGCGACAAGCACGGGCTGTGCGTGCAGCTCCTGTCGGACGCCGACGGCGAAGTGTGCCAGCGCTATGGCGTGCTTCAGGAGAAAGAGATGGATGGCCGCAGGAAAACCGGCATCGTGCGCTCCACGTTCATCATCGATCGCAAGGGGCGCGTGAAGCACGCGCTTTACGGCGTCAGCGCCCGGGGCCACGCGGCCGACGTGCTCGGGCTGGTCAAGCGGATGGGCAAATGCAAATAGCCAAGGATACGGTGGTCTCGATCGATTACGAGCTCTACAACGGCGACGGCGAGTTGATCGAGAAGACCGACGAGCCGCTCGAGTACCTGCACGGCGGCTACGGCGGCATGTTCCCCGCCGTCGAGAAGGCACTCGAAGGTAAAGACGTCGGCGAGACCTGCCGCGTGCGCCTGTCGCCCGACGAAGCATTCGGCGATTACGACGCCGATCTCGTGCACGTCGAGCCGCGCGACAAGTTTCCCGAAAAAGTCGAAGTCGGCATGCAGTTCGAGGGCAGCGGCGAGCAATCCGACGATCCGATCGTATACACCGTCACCAACATCGCCGAGGGCAAGGTGGTCGTTGACGGTAACCACCCGCTGGCCGGTCAGACGCTGCATATCCAGTGCACGATCGCCGATGTGCGCCAGGCGAGCGCGGAAGAGATCTCGCATGGCCATGCGCATGGCGAGCACGGCCACCATCACTGATGTGATCGGGCTTTGACCGCCAGCGTCTTCGGCCGTCAAAGGCGAGTAGCAACGAACAGAGGGAAACCAATGAAGGTTTCCCTCCGTAACCGCCTTTCCTTGTTTGGGCGCTCAGCGGGCTCGCTGAGCGCCTAGGTCACTTCCCGGAACGAAGGTGAAGCGCGCGCGGCCGTTTTCGGTGCGCACGGTGACGTGCACCCAGTTCACGAAGGGGCTGCCGAAGACTTCCAGCCGGGTCACGTTGGTCACGGGCGCGCCGCTCCGCGGATCGACAAGCGGCTGATCGACGCGATGCCAGTGCGTGTCGCCGTGGATGACGAGCACTTCGCCTTCGTATCGCAGCGCTTCCGCGGAAAGGGTGGACAGGATTTCGGCGTACGCCGCGCGCGGCGGCCAGAGGTTCGCCTGTAGCGCGATTACCACGGCGGGGAGCTTTTTCTCGCGCGCGAGCCGGAACGTTTCGCGCATCCACTCAGTGAGCGCGGCGGTGCGCGCTTTCGATTCCTTCGGCATGCCGCGATTGTTCGACGGTCCCGGCACGTTCAACGTCGCGAAGACGATGTCCGCGATCGTCCATCGCAGGTGCTCCGGATAGCCGCGGCTGCGCTGGCTTTGGATCCCCAGCGGACGCTGCCCGAGATTGCCGTCGCCGCCGTAGAACATCTCGCGCAGCTTCGCCAGCCGCTCGAGCGGCTCGCGCGGCGCCCATCGCGCGCGGCGGCAGTCGATCCATTCGTTGTCGCCCGGGACGAAAACGAAAGGGTGGTGCGAGAGCATGAACCATTCTCTGCGCTGCGCGTACAGCGCATCGCTGCATTCGCTGTGCGCGCTCTTGAAGTCTCCAACGTGCAGCGAGAACGCCAGCGGCTCGCGATTCATCTCGGCGATCATCGAGATCAATTGCGGTTCTTCGGCTTCGGTATACGGCACGTCGCCGAAGGCGGCGAAGGAGAACTGCGCGGCGGCAACCGGCGCACAGAAAGCAAGACAAAACAGGATCTGGATTCCCGCCTTCGCGGGAATGACGAATCCCATTACTCGTCGAGCTTCTGGCGCAGCCGGTACAGGAGCTCGAGCGCTTCGCGCGGCGCGAGCGCGTCGGGATCGGTCGCGCGCAGAAGCTCGAGCGCCGCGTTCGCAGCCGGCTCTTGCGCCGGCGCGCAACCGGTCGTGAAGAGGTCGCGTTGCGGGCTCGCCGTGAGCCCCAGCTCTTCGAGCTCGGTCAAGCGCCGGCGGGCGGCGCGAATCACCGTGCCGGGCACACCGGCGAGCTGCGCCACTTGCAAGCCATAGCTGCGATTCGCGGGCCCGTCTTCGACCGCGTGCAGGAACACGATCCGGTCCTTGTGCTCGACCGCGTCGACGTGCACGTTCGCGATCTGCTTGAACTCGGACGCGAGCGCCGTCAGCTCGAAGTAGTGCGTCGCGAACAGTGTGAGGCACCGGCACTTCTCCACGAGGTGGCGCGCGATCGCCCATGCCAATGCGAGGCCGTCGTAAGTGGAGGTCCCGCGGCCGATCTCGTCCATGAGCACGAGGCTCTCGCCGGTAGCGTGATGGAGGATGTAAGCGGCCTCGGTCATCTCCACCATGAACGTGGACCGGCCGCCGGCGAGGTCGTCCGCCGCGCCGATGCGCGTGAAGATCTGGTCGATCGGGCCGAGTCGCGCGCGTTTCGCGGGCACGTACGAGCCGACGTGCGCCAGTAATGCGATGAGCGCCGCCTGCCGCATGTAAGTGGACTTGCCACCCATGTTGGGCCCCGTGATGAGCAGCATCTGCCGGGCGGGAGAGAGCCTCGCATCGTTCGGGATGAAGCTCTCGACCTGCGCTTCGACGATCGGGTGGCGCCCGCCTTCGATCTCGATCAGCGGCTCTTCCACGAACTCGGGACACGTCCAGCCGAGCGTCGCCGCGCGCTCCGCCAACGCGGCGAGCGCGTCGAGCTGCGCGATCGCCTGCGAGGCACGCTGCAGCGCGGCGATGTGCGGCGCGAGCTCGTCCAGGACCCGCTCGTACAGCAGCTTCTCGCGCGCGAGCGCGCGCTCCTGCGCAGACAACGCTTTGTCCTCGAACGCTTTCAGCTCGGGGGTGATATAGCGCTCGGCGTTCTTGAGCGTCTGGCGGCGCCGGTAATCGTCCGGTACGCGGTCACTCTGCGCGCGCGTGACCTCTATATAGAAGCCGTGGACGCGGTTGTATTCGACCTTCAGGTTCGCGATACCGCTGCGCGTGCGCTCCCGCGTCTCCAGGTCGAGCAGGAACGCGCCGCAGTTACCCTGGATCGAGCGCAGCTCGTCGAGCTCGGCATCGAAGCCATCGGCGATGACGCCGCCTTCGCGCAGCACGGCCGCAGGGTCCGGTTGAAGCGCTGCGCGCAGCAGTGCGCCGATGCGCTCGTCCACGGCTACGGCGGCGGAGGTCTGCGCGAGCAGCGGGCTCGGCGCTTCCTCTAGCAGGACCGCCAGCGACGGCATCCGCGCGAGCGTGTCACGCAGCCCCGAAAGGTCGCGCGGACGCGCCGACTTCAGAGCGATGCGGGCGGTGATGCGCTCCACGTCGACGCAGGATTTGAGGATCGTCTGGAGGCGCAGGTGCAGCTCGCCCGCGAGCAGCGCCGCGATCGCACCCTGCCGCGCCCGCAGCACGTCGCGCTCGCGCAGTGGATGATGCAGCGCATGCCGCAGCCAGCGGCTCCCCATGCCGCTCGAGCACGTATCGACGAGCGAGAGCAGCGTCGGCGCCGGCTCGCCGCGGATCGTCTCCGAGATCTCGAGGTTGCGCCGTGTTGCCGGGTCCATGCGCACGAAGGCGCCGGTGTGCTCGACCGCCAGCGATCTCACGTGCGCGATCGCCGTCCCCTGCGTCGACCTCGCGTACTCGATCAGCGCCCCCGCGGCCGCGATTGCCAGCGGATGGTCGGCCGCGCCGAATGCCGTCAGGTCGAGGGTTTCGAACTGGGTGCACAGGGTGCGGCGCGCACCCTCGAAATCGAACTGCCACGGCGCGCACCGCCTCAGCGCCGCGTGACCGTTCAGCTCGGGCCACTCGGCGCCTTCTGCGACGAGCACCTCCGAGGGACGCAGCCGCTCGAGCTCGTGCGCGAGCCTCTCCGGCTGTGTTTCCAGTACCGCGAACCGCCCGGAGGCGAGCGACAGCCACGCAATGCCGAGCGTCGTGCGGCTGCGATGAAGCGCGAGCAGCAGGTTGTCGCGCTTGTCTTCCAGCAGTGCCGAATCGGTGAGCGTGCCGGGCGTTACGATGCGCGTCACCTTGCGCTCGACCGGGCCTTTCGACGCGTTCGGGTCACCGATCTGCTCGCAGATGGCCACCGACTCGCCGAGCTTCACCAGCCGCGCGAGGTACTGCTCGACCGCGTGATACGGCACGCCCGCCATCTTGATCGGTTCGCCGGCCGAGGCGCCTCGCGCGGTGAGCGTGATGTCGAGCAGCCGCGCTGCGCGCTCGGCATCGCCGTAGAACAGCTCGTAGAAATCCCCCATCCGGTAGAAGAGGAGCATGTCCGGATGCTGCGCCTTGATGCGCAGGTACTGCTGCATCATCGGGGTGTGCTTCTCGGCGCCCGGCGCTTGCGCCTGCATCTCGCGCGGCTTCACTTTCGGGCCTGCAAAGTCATCCGCGAATAGTAGCCGATCGTTACCGGTACACTAAACGCGTGAGCGGAGAATGCTGATGCCAAGAATCGTGAAATGGATCGGGATCGGCGCCGGCGCGCTGATGCTGGTCGTGGGCGCGGTGTTCGCCTACATCGCCGCGACCTTCGATCCGAACGACTACAAGTCGGCCATTATTGAGGCAGTACAGGACCAGACCGGGCGCAAGCTCCAGTTGCGCGGCGACATCGGGATGTCCTTTTTCCCGACGCTGGGCGCGAAGCTCGGGCAGGCGTCGCTCTCCGAGCGCGGCAGCGACACGGAGTTCGCGAGCGTCGCGGACGCGGTGATCGCCGTGAAGCTGATGCCGCTGCTTTCGAAGGAGGTCGTCGTCGATGCCATCGAGCTCAGGGGATTACGCGCGCGCATCGAAAAAAACAAGAGCGGCAAGTTCAACTTCGATGATCTGAAGGGCGAGCAGAAGAAGGAAGAGCAACCTGCCGCGGCCGCGGGGGTGAAGGTCGATATCGACCACGTCGAGGTGAGCGACAGCGAGCTCACGTACGTCGACCGTATGACGGGCGCGCAATATCAGATCTCCAAATTGAATCTGAAGACCGGCCGCATCGCGACCGGCGTGACGACGCCCGTCGATCTCTCCGCCACCGTCGCCGCGCCGGCCGAGAACTCGCAGCTCGACGTGAAACTTAAGACCAGGCTCACGATGGGCCACGAGCGCCAGCTCTATAAGCTCGCCGATCTCGACTTCTCGGGTAAAGGCAGCTTCGGCAAGTTTTCGGGGCTCAACGCGAGTGCCCAGGGCGGGCTCGAAGCGCGTCTGGCGACCAACGAGTACGTCGCAACCGGGCTGTCGGTGGAGGTGAACGGCAAGCACTCGGGCGCCGATATGAAACTGAAGCTCGATGCGCCGAAGCTCACTCTCACCCGCGACAAGGTCGAAGGCCGGAAGATCGCGCTGGATGCGACGCTCACCGAGCCGAAGGGGAAGCTCGTCGCGAAACTCGCGATTCCGGGCGTGCAGGGCACGTTTACCGCGTTCAAGGCCGGTCCGATCGACGCCGATGTCGAAATGCAGGGCGACGGCCGCACCACCAACGCGAAGCTCGCCGGCGTCCTCAGCGGGAACCTCAAGGCGAAGCGCTTCGAGATCGCGAACCTCGCGCTCAGCGCGAAGGTGAGCGACCCGAAGCTGCCGAAAGGCTCGTTCGACGCACAGATTTCCGGTAGCGCGCGCGCCGATGTCCCGAAGCAGACCGCCGGGCTCGTCTTCAGCGGCAAGCTCGACGAATCCAGCGTATCCGGTCGCTTTGGGGTGAGCGATTTTTCGCCGCTCGCAGTCACCTTCGACATGAACGCGGATCAGCTCGACGTCGATCGGCTCATGGGCAGGGAGCGCGGCGCGAAGCAGGCTGCAGGGGATGCGCCCAAAGGCTCGAAAAACGGCGACGACAAGATCGACCTTTCAGCACTCAAAGGCGTCAATGCCGCGGGCAATCTGAAGATCGGCAGGCTCACCGTCATGAATCTGAAGGCCTCACAGGTTCGCCTCGACGTGAAAGTGGCGAACGCGCGCCTAGACGTCTCGCCTCTCGTCGCCCAGCTTTATCAGGGCACGCTCAATGGATCGCTTTCGGCGCAGGCCGCCGACAACGCGGTGTTCACGGTCAAGCAGACGCTCTCGAATATTGCGGTCGGGCCGCTGCTGCGCGACGCGGCGCAAATCGACACGCTCGAGGGCAGAGGCAGCGTAAGCGCCGATCTCACGACGCGCGGCGCGACGATGGACGCGCTCAAGAAAGCGCTGAACGGAAGCGCCGCCGTCGACCTCAAGGATGGCTCGATCAAGGGTATCGATATCGCAGGCACGATCCGGACCTACCGGACGAAGCTCGATCAGCTTCGCGGCCAGCCGGTGAAGCAGTCGAACATGTCCCAGAAAACGGACTTTTCCGAGCTCAAGGCGACGTTCAACATCAGGAACGGCGTCGCGCGCAACGACGACCTGTCGATCAAGTCGCCGCTGCTGCGAGTCGGCGGGGCCGGCGACATCGACATCGGCCACGACCGGCTCGATTACGTCCTGAAGGCGACCGTTGTCGCCACATCCAAGGGGCAGGGTGGGCGCGACGCCGCGAACCTCGCGGGTGTCACCGTGCCGGTGAAGCTCACGGGCGCTCTGGACAAGCCGGACTGGTCGATCGACTTTGCGGGCATGGCGGTGGGTCTCGCAAAGCAGGCGTTGCAGGCCGAGCTGCTGAAGCGCGCGTTCGGCGGCATGGACAAACCGGCTGCCGATCCGGGCAAGAAAGACGCGCCGAAGCCCGCGACGCCGCAGGATCTGATCAGCGACCGGCTCAAGAGCATCCTCGGACGCTAGAAAGGTCGCTTCTCGTCTGCCGATAGAATTGCGCGTTCGATTACTCAGCAACGGCGATATCCGATGAGTCACTGGTTCGAGTATTTCCCTGACAACCACATGTGGTCGCAGGGGATGATGTTCGGCATCGAGATGCAGACGTGGGGTGCCGCCGCGATCGGCGAGATCGACCAGATCGGCCAGCGGCTGAGGCCGCACGTCGGTGACAACCAGAAATGGTGGGAAGAGTGGACCGCGATGGCAAAGCGCATCGAGGACTTCGGCGACGCGGAAGAGGCCAAAGGCCACCAGCTCACCGCCGGCAGCTACTATCTGCGCGCCGCGATCTACTACTTCTGCGGCGAGCGCTTCGTGCCGCCGTCCGAGCGCAAGTGGGATACCTACAGGAGCTGTCTCAGATGCTTTCGCAAAGGTATCGAGCGGCGCTACCCGCGGATCGAGCGTGTGGAGGTGCCGTACGAAGGCACCACGCTGCCGGCGTGGTTCTACAAGGCGGATGTATCAGGGCGCGCGCCTACCGCGGTCATGTTCGACGGGCTTGACAATGCGAAGGAGATGAGCGTGCTTTTCGGCGGCGCCGAGATCGTTCGGCGCGGCATCCACGTGCTCGCGATCGACGGCCCGGGGCAGGGCGAGGCGCTGCGGCTTCAGGGCATCCCGAGCCGCTACGACTATGAAGTGCCCGCACGCGCCGCGTACGATTATCTCGCGGCGCGCTCCGAAGTGGACGCGGGACGCATGGCGGTCATGGGCTTCAGCATGGGCGGCTACTACGCGCCGCGCGCCGCGGCGATGGAGCCGCGCTTTGCCGCGTGCGTCGCGTGGGGCGGCCACTGGGACTATCACGAGTCATGGGTACGGCGGCGCAAGATCATGGAGGCCGGCGGCACGAAGCTCTCCGCGCCGCCGTTCCAGCTCATGTGGGTGCTCGGCAAGCCCGACATGGACGCCTGTATGAAAAAGCTGGAGGACTACCGCCTGGCAGGCGTCGCCGAGCGCATCCGCTGTCCCTTCTATTGCATCCACGGCGAGAACGACAACATCGTGCAGCTCGAATTCGCCCACAAGCTGTACGAAGCGGTCGGCTCGAAAGACAAGACCCTGAAGGTACTGACCGCCTACGAGGGCGGCAGCGAGCACTGCCAGGAGGACAACCGCCAGGTCGGCGTCAACCTGGTTGCGGACTGGCTTGCCGAGCGGTTGGGCGGGCGCGTGGCGTCCTGAGCGGCGGCGTGAGGTGCGGCTCCAGCAGCCGCAGCACCTCCGGGAACACTTTCGGACTGCCGGCGACGATGTGACCGGTCTCCATGAAGCTCTCGTTGCCCTGCAGGTCGCCGACCAGACCGCCTGCTTCCGTAATGAGCAGCGCGCCCGCCGCGATGTCCCAGCGCGACAGGCCGATCTCCCAGAACGCATCGAGCCGCCCGGCGGCAACGAACGCGAGGTCGAGCACGGCGGAGCCGGCGCGCCGAACGCCGGTGCACGCCTTCATCATGTCGCGCAGCATCGCGAGATAGGTGTCGAGGTGTGCGTGTTCCTTGAATGGAAAGCCGGTCCCGACGAGCGCGGCTTTGAGATGCTGCCGCTTGCTCACGCGGATGCGCGCATCGTTCAGGAACGCGCCACGACCGCGGCTTGCGGTAAAGAGATCGTTGCGCACCGGGTCGTAGACCACGGCCTGCGTGACGATGCCACGATGCTCGAGCGCGATCGATACGCAGAACTGCGGAAAGCCGTGCAGGAAATTCGTCGTGCCGTCGAGCGGATCGATGATCCACGTGTATTCGGACGAACCGGAAGCGCCGGTCTCCTCGGCTAGAATCGCGTGCCCCGGATAAGCTTCGTGCAGCGTTGAGATGACAGCGCGTTCCGCCTCCCGGTCGACCTCTGATACGAAATCGTTCGCGGCTTTCTCTCGAACCGCGACCACGTCCAGGTTGCGCGTGGCGCGGATGATGATGTTGCCGGCGCGGCGAGCGGCTTTCACCGCGGTGTTGAGCATCGGATGCATGTGAAGAATTGTACTGCATGACTCGCAGCGGCCCCCTTGATCGCATCCGCGTCGTGCTCTGCGAGACGAGCCATCCCGGAAACATCGGTGCAGCCGCGCGCGCGATGAAGACGATGGGGCTGGCGGATCTGCGTCTCGTAGTGCCGCAGCGTTTCCCGGACCCGGAAGCTCGATGGCGCGCGGCGCGTGCGCTCGACGTGCTCGACGCCGCGCGCGTGCATGCAACGCTCGATGAAGCGCTGCGCGGCACCGCGCTGGCCGTCGCGTGCACGGCACGCACGCGCGAGATCGGCGTTCAGGACGTCGCCGCGAGAGAAGCCGCGGCGCGCGTGGTGGGCCTCGCAAGGGCTCAACCGGTCGCGATCGTCTTCGGCAATGAAACGAATGGCCTCACCGCCGAGCAGGTGATGAAGTGCGGCCTGATCGCGAGCATTCCCGCGAATCCCGAGTACGCGTCGCTCAACCTGGCGGCTGCGGTGCAGGTCTTCGCGTACGAGCTCCGGCTGGCGGCGCTTGATCCCGGCGCGGCCGGCAGCGCGCGCGCACTGGCCCCGCATGAGGACGTCGAAGCTTTCTACGCTTATCTCGAGTCGCTCATGTCGCGAGCCGGTTTTCTCAATCCGGAGCAGCCGAAGAAGCTGATGCCGAGGCTGCGGCGGCTATTCGCGCGCGCCGGGCTCGAGCGGGAAGAGGTGAATATCCTGCGCGGTCTGTTGAAGGCGATCTCCCGCCCTAAAGAATAGGCGCCGTCCGACTTTCAGGTGGCCGGATAGTTGATTAAAATAGTCGGCTTTCCGAGCTTCGGGCCCCGATATGTTTGCGCGTCTGAAGGAGGAGATCGCAGTCGTCTTCGATCGCGATCCCGCCGCCCGCAATACGTGGGAAGTGATCACGTGCTACCCCGGGTTCCACGCGCTGCTCGTTCACCGGTTGTCGCATCGGCTGTGGACGAGCGGGCTCAAGTGGCTGGCCCGCTTCACTTCGCACCTCGGTCGCTGGCTCACCGGCATCGAGATCCATCCCGGCGCGCAGATCGGCCGGCGCTTTTTCATCGACCACGGCATGGGCGTCGTCATCGGGGAGACTTCGGAGATCGGTGACGACTGCACGCTGTACCACGGCGTGACGCTGGGCGGGACGTCCTGGAACAAAGGCAAGCGCCACCCCACGCTCGGCAACAACGTCGTGATCGGTGCCGGGGCCAAGATCCTCGGCCCGATCGTCGTCGGAGAGGGGGCGAAGATCGGCTCGAACGCGGTGGTCGTGAAGCCGGTGCCGCCCGGCGCCACCGCGATCGGCATCCCGGCGCGTATCGTCGAGTCGCACGAGGCGCAAGGCCGCTTCGCCGCCTATGCCGTCGCCCGCGACGCCAACGACCCGATGGCTCAGGCCCTGCACGAGCTGATCGATCACACGGCCGAATCCGATCGCAAGATCGAACAGATCCTCGTCGAACTGCGGCGATTGGGCGTCAAAATGGACGAAGAAGGTGCTTCCAGCTTCGATCCTACCTATCTCAACCGAATAGTTGACTGATTCTGTCGGAAAAGCGTATAGTCGAAGGCACTATTTAGTGCGAGGTGGCCGATGAGACTCACGACCAAGGGGCGTTTTGCCGTGACGGCGATGGTGGATCTCGCGCTGCGCGATGGCGGCGGGCCGGTGACGCTCGCCGAGATCAGCTCGCGGCAGAAGATCTCGTTGTCCTATCTGGAACAACTGTTCGGGAAGTTGCGCCGTCATGCGCTGGTGGACAGCGTGCGGGGTCCGGGCGGCGGTTACCGCCTTGCCAAGGACACTGCCCGCATCTCCGTCGCCGACATCATTCTTGCGGTGGACGAACCGATCGACGCCACCCAGTGCGGGGGCAAGGAGAACTGCCGCGACGAGCAGAAATGCCTCACCCATGACTTGTGGGCGACGCTGAACGACCACATCTTCGGTTACCTGGAGTCCGTCACGCTGCGCCAGCTCGTCGAGGGCCATCGCGCGCGCGAAACCGGCGTGAGCACCGTGCGCGACATGCGTGCGAGCCCGTCGAAAGGCACGGCGGTCCCGCTCTCATGAGCCACGTGTACTTCGATCACAACGCGACGACGCCGCTGGATCCGCGGGTGTTCGACGCCATGCTGCCGTTTCTGAAGGACCAGTACGGCAACGCGTCCAGCCGCCACGAGCTCGGCACGCAGGCGCGCAGGGCCGTCACACGCGCCCGCGAGCAGGTCGCGGCGCTCGTCAACGTGCAGCCTGCGCAGGTGATCTTCGTCTCCGGCGGCACCGAGGCGAATAACCTCTTCATCAAGGGCGCGGCGGGCTATCTCAAGCCGACGCAGATCGCGGTGAGCGCAATCGAGCACCCGTGTGTCGCGAAACCGACGCAGGAGCTCGCGCGCGCCGGCTGGAAGGTGCGCAAGCTTGCGGTGAACGGGGACGGCGAGATCGACCTCGGCGACGTCGATCGCGCGCTGGCGGAGCCGACCGGCATCGTGTCGGTGATGCTCGCGAACAACGAGACCGGTGTCGTGCAGGACGTTGCCGCCGTGGCGGAGCGCGCTCGGCGTGCGCGCGCATGGGTGCACACCGACGCGGTGCAGGCGCTGGGAAAGATCCCGGTGGATTTCACCGCGCTCAACGTGCACGCGATGACGCTGTCGGGTCACAAGATCTACGGCCCCAAAGGCGCCGGTGCGCTGGTGATGGACAAGCGCATCGAGTTGAAGCCGCTCATCGCGGGCGGCGGCCACGAGGCCGGCATGCGCTCGGGCACGGAGAACGTGCCGGCGATCGTCGGCTTCGGCGCGGCGGCCGAGATTGCAGCGGCACGGCGCGAAGAGCTGGCGCAGCGGCTTTCGGGGCTGCGCGAGCGCGTCGAGGCGGGGCTGCACGCGAACGGGGCGGTGATCTTCGGCGAGCGCGCGCCGCGCATTCCGAACACGAGCTATTTCGCGTTTCACGGCATCGACGGCGAGACGCTGGTGGTCGAGCTCGACAAGGTCGGCTACGCCGTGGCCGCGGGCGCTGCGTGCTCGAGCGCGAACACGGAACCGTCGGCAACGCTGATCGCAATGGGCGTCGAACCGGAGCTCGCGCGCGGCGCCGTGCGGTTTTCGCTCGGAGCCGGCAACAGCGCGGCAGACGTGGACGGCTTCTTGCAGGCCCTCAAAGGCCTGGTCAAACGACTGCGCGGGCTGACCGCGATGGCAGTGTGACTGAGAGGGTAATCGTAGGGTGCGCCGATGGCGCACCGGCAAAGGCAAACGCATGACCATACAACTCACCGAAAGCGCAGCAAAACAGATCCAGGCGCAGCTCGCCAAGCGCGGCCGCGGCCTCGGTTTACGTGTCGGCGTGAAGAAAGTCGGCTGCTCCGGTTTCGCCTACACGTACGACTACGCGGACGAGATTGCCACGGACGATCGTACATTCGAGTCTTTCGGCACCACGGTGGTGGTCGATCCGAAAAGCCTCGAGTTCCTCGACGGCTCGACCCTCGATTTCGTCAAAGAGGGCTTGAAGCAGGCGTTCAAGTTCGACAACCCGAACGTCGACGCGATGTGCGGCTGCGGCGAGAGCTTCAGCGTGAAGGAACAAGCGTGAGCACCGTTCTAGAGCAGCTCGTCAACAAGCCGTACGCGCACGGTTTCCGTACCGATATCGAGGCGGAGACCGCGCCGAAGGGCCTGAACGAGGACACCATCCGGCTCATCTCGTCGAAGAAGAACGAGCCGGAGTGGCTGCTCGAATTCAGGCTGAAGGCCTATCGCCACTGGCTCACGATGGAAGAGCCGCGGTGGCCGAACGTCCATTATCCGAAGATCGACTTCCAGGACATCATCTACTACTCCGCGCCCAAGCCGAAAAAGAAAAAGAGCATGGACGAGGTCGATCCGGAGCTGCTGAGAACCTTCGAGAAGCTGGGCGTGCCGATGAACGAGCGCGCGGCGCTCGCCGGTGTCGCGGTGGACGTGATCTTCGACTCCGTCTCGGTCGCGACGACCTACAAGGAAAAGCTCGCGAAGGTCGGCATCATCTTCTGCTCGATCTCCGAAGCGGTGCGCGACCATCCCGAGCTCGTGCGCCAGTACATGGGCAGCGTCGTGCCGCCCGGAGACAACTACTATGCCGCGCTCAACTCCGCCGTGTTCACCGACGGGTCGTTCGTCTTCATCCCGAAAGGGGTGAAATGTCCGATGGAGCTCTCCACGTACTTCCGGATCAACACGGAGGAATCGGGCCAGTTCGAGCGCACGCTCATCGTCGCCGAAGAGCAGGCGTCGGTCTCGTACCTCGAAGGCTGCACCGCGCCGAAGTTCGACACCAATCAGCTTCACGCCGCCGTGGTCGAGCTCGTCGCGCTCGACAACGCGGACATCAAGTACTCGACGGTCCAGAACTGGTACGCGGGCGACGAGAAGGGCGTCGGCGGCATCTACAACTTCGTGACCAAACGCGGGTTGTGCAAAGGCGCCAATTCGAAGATTTCCTGGACGCAGGTCGAGACCGGATCCGCTATCACGTGGAAGTACCCGTCGTGCGTGCTCCTCGGCGACAACTCGATCGGCGAGTTCTACTCGGTGGCGCTGACGAACCACTATCAGCAGGCCGACACCGGCACGAAGATGGTCCACATTGGGAAGAACACGCGCAGCACGATCGTGAGCAAAGGCATCTCGGCCGGGCGCTCGAACAACAGCTACCGGGGGCTCGTGAAGATCGGGCCGAAAGCCGCCGGCGCGCGCAACTACTCGCAGTGTGATTCGATGCTGATCGGGCAGCAGTGCGGCGCGAACACGTTCCCGTACATTCAGGTTAACAACCCGACCGCGACCGTCGAGCACGAAGCGACGACCTCCAAGATCGGCGAAGACCAGCTTTTCTATTTTCGGAGCCGCGGCATCGGTGCCGAGGAAGCGGTGTCGATGATCATCAACGGCTTCTGCAAGGATGTCTTCCAGCAGCTGCCGATGGAGTTCGCGGTGGAGGCGACGAAGCTGCTGGGGCTGAAGCTCGAAGGGAGCGTGGGATGAGCGCTACCCCCCATCTCGACGCGCCCCAGCAAGCCGGGAAGATCTTGTTGGAAGTGCGCGGGCTCACGGCGAACGTGGCCGGCGTGCAGATCCTCAAAGGCCTCGATCTCACCGTTCGCGCGGGCGAGATCCACGCGATCATGGGACCGAACGGCTCGGGAAAAAGCACGTTCGCCAAAGTGCTCGCCGGCCATCCGTCATACGAGCTGACGGGCGGCACGGTGCTGTTCGAAGGCCGTGATCTCCTCACGATCGAAGCCGAAGAGCGGGCGCGCGCCGGCATTTTTCTCGGCTTCCAGTACCCGGTCGAGATCCCCGGGGTCACCAACAGCGCTTTCCTGCGGCTCGCGTACAACACGGTGCAGGGCGCGCGCGGCAAGGACGAGCTCGATCCGCTGGAGTTCGACGACTTCATCCGCGAGAAGATGAAGCTCCTCGACATGGACCCGGCATTCCTCGACCGCAGCGTGAACGAGGGCTTTTCCGGCGGCGAGAAAAAGCGCAACGAGATCCTCCAGCTCGCGACGCTGGAGCCGACGCTCGCGATCCTCGACGAGACCGACTCGGGTCTCGACATCGACGCGTTGCGCGTCGTCGCGAACGGGGTGAACAGCCTCGTGCGCGCCGATAACGCCTTCGTGCTGGTCACGCACTACCAGCGGCTGTTGAATTACATCGTGCCGCAGTACGTGCACGTCATGGAAGGGGGACGGATCATCAAGACCGGCGGCAAGGAGCTCGCGCTCGAGCTCGAGAGCCGCGGCTACGACTGGGTCCTGGACGAGTATAAGGCCGCGCAACACGCGGCCTTGAACTCGCCGGTGAACGACTCGGAGGACAACCCAGGTTTCCCGCCGAGACCTCCTTTCCCCACACCGACCTCTCTGGTCTAGCGCTATGACCACGGCGGTCCATCCGTATATCGACAGCCTTCTCACCGGCTCGGCCATTACGGCCTCGCCGCACCCGTGGCTCGATCTGCGCCGCGGCGCCGCGCTCGAGCGCGCGAATGCGCTGTCGGTCCCCACCACGCGCGACGAAGACTGGCGCTTCACGGACCTGACGCAGCTCACGCGTCTGCAGTTGAAGCGCGCGAGCGCCGCCGGCACCGTGCCGAAAGAGGTCCTGGACGCCTGCGCGGTACCCGAAGCCGGTGCGCGACTCGTGTTCGTCGACGGCTTCTATACGCCGGAGCTTTCGGCTCATGCGTCCGATATGCGCCGCTATGACGGCCCGGAGCGGCGGGTGCTCGACCGCACGAGCGGTTTTCGCAGCTCGACGGCGGCCGAGGTGTTCACGCGGCGCTCGAGCGACGTGACGGTGATGCCGCTCGCGCAAGCCTTGTCCGCGCGTCCGGCCGCCCTCGAGCCGTATCTCACCCGAGTCGCGAGCTTCGAGCAGAACGTATTCGCCGCACTCAATACCGTTCACCTGCGCGACGGTGCGGTCGTGATCGTTCCGCCCGACGCGGCGTGCGATAAGCCGATCCACCTGCTGCACGTGGCGACGCAGCCCGGGACAGTTGCCTATCCGCGTTGCGTCGTCGTCGCCGCACAGGGATCGCGGTGCACAGTCATCGAGGAATACGTCGGTCTCGCCGGCGAACCGTATTTCACGAACGCAGTCACCGAAATCGTCGTGTCGGCGTCCGCGCAGCTCCGCCACATCAAGCTGCAGCGTGAAGCGGCCCACGGTTTCCACATCGCGACCTGCTCGGTGGAGGTCGCGAACGCCGCGAGCTTTGCCTCGCAGACCGTGACGCTCGGCGCGCGTCTGTCTCGTTACGAGCTGAATGTCGCGTTGGGCGAGGGCGCGGGAGCCGACATCGACGGGCTCGCGCTGATTTCAGGCCGTCAGCTCGCCGACACACATACGCTGATCGACCACGCACAGCCGAACGGCCGCAGCGCGCAGCTCCACAAGACGATCGTCGACGGCGCGGCGCACGCCGTGTTCAACGGCAAGATCCACGTGCGGCCGGGCGCCCAGTTGACCGATTCGGCGCAGCAGAGCCGCAACCTGCTGCTGTCTGACAAGGCGACGGTGGACACCAAGCCGCAGCTCGAAATCTTCGCGGACGACGTGAAATGCGCGCACGGCGCCACGGTCGGCCAGCTCGATGCCGAGCAGCTCTTTTACCTGCGCAGCCGGGGCCTGCCGGACCGTGCGGCGCGCAATCTGTTGACGTACGCGTTCGGTGCCTCGGTGATCGAGCGCATCCCGGTGCGCTCCGTCGTCGCGCGGCTCGAACGCGCGGTGATGGCTCGGACCGGCGCGACGGCGTAGCGAGTAGCGAATGACTGCCATACACACTGCGGCGCTCACGAACGCGAGCGGGTTCGACGTGGAGCGTGTGCGCGCCGATTTCCCCATCCTCGATCTGAAGGTGAACGGCAAGCCGCTCGTCTTCCTCGACAACGCGGCGTCCAGCCAGATGCCGCGCCCGGTGATCGAGCGCATCGTGCAGTACCAGTCGAGCGAGCACGCGAACATCCATCGCGCGGTCCATTACCTCTCCGAGAAGGCGACCGCCGAGTACGAAGCGGCGCGCCGCAAGCTCCAGCGCTTCATCAATGCGCGCGAAGAGCGCGAGGTCATCTTCACGACGGGCACGACCGATGGCATCAACCTGGTCGCGCACGGCTTCGGCCGCAAGTTCATCGGCCAGGGCGACGAGATCATCCTGACGATGCTCGAGCACCACTCGAACATCGTGCCGTGGCAGATGGTGGCGCAGGAGAAAGGCGCGACGATCCGCATCGTGCCGATCAACGACCGCGGCGAGCTCGATCTCGACGAATACCGCAAGCTCTTCAGTGCGCGCACGAAGCTCGTCGGCCTGTCCCACGTCTCGAATGCGCTCGGCACCGTCAACCCGGTGAAGGAGATGATCGCGGAAGCGCACGCGCACGGCGTGCCGGTGCTGTTGGACGGCGCGCAGGCCGCGCCGCACATGCACGTGGACGTGCAGGAGCTCGACTGCGACTTCTACGCATTCTCCGGCCACAAGCTGTGCGGCCCGACCGGTATCGGCGTCCTGTACGGCAAGGCCGGGTTGCTCGAGAAGATGCAGCCGTTCAAGGGCGGCGGCGACATGATCCTGTCGGTCACGTTCGAGAAGACCACCTACAACACGATCCCGCACAAGTTCGAGGCCGGCACGCCGCCGATCATGGCGGCGATCGGTCTCGGCGCCGCGGTCGATTACCTCGCCGGCGTCGGTATCGATGCGATCGCCGCACACGAGACCGATCTCCTCGACTACGCCACGCAGCGGGTGAACCGCATCAACGGCGTGCGCATCATCGGTACGGCCGAGCGCAAGGCGGCGGTGCTTTCGTTCGCCGTGGACGGTGTGCATCCGCACGACGTGGGCACGCTGCTCAACGAAGAAGGTGTCGCGGTGCGCACCGGGCACCACTGCGCACAGCCTGTGATGCAGCACTATAAGGTGCCCGCGACCTGCCGCGCGTCGTTCGCGTTCTACAACACCATGGACGAGGTCGACGCGCTCGTAAGCGCCATCCGCAACGTGCAGAAGGTGTTCCAATGAGTAAAGACGCGGCGACTGCCGCGATAAGCTACTTTTTGCGCGCAGCGCGCGCGTCGTGGGTTATTCCGTGCGCGGCGAGTGCCGCGATACGCTACTTTTTGCGTGCGAAGCACGCGTCGTGGATTTGTCCGAAGGTGTTTGGCTGATGGCTGATAGCCGGCAGCTCTATCAGGAGGTCATCCTCGACCACAACCGCAAGCCCCGCAACTGGGGCACGCTTGCGGACGCAACGCATCATGCGGAAGGTGTGAATCCGCTGTGCGGCGATCGCCTTCACCTCGACGTGAAGGTCGCGGACGAGACGATCGCGGGCATCGCGTTCGAGGGCGAATCGTGCGCGATCTGCAAGGCGTCGGCGTCGATGATGACTGCGGCGGTCAAAGGCAAACCCCGCGAAGACGCCGAGCGTCTCGTTCAGGAATTCCGCGACATGGCGACCGGCAAGCTCGACACGGGCAGCGACAGGCACCATCTGGGCCGGCTCACCGTGTTCGCCGGCGTGCGCGATCTGCCGACTCGCGTGAAATGCGCGATCCTGCCGTGGCACACGCTGCATGCGGCGCTGAACGCGCTCGGGACCACGTCCACGGAAGCCGACGAAGACCCGATGCACGAACCGACGCCGCCCGGGGGTGTTGCATAACGATGCCGAAGATCGCGGAAATAGAACCCACGCCGAACCCGAACGCGCGCAAGTTCGTGTTGAAGGAGCCGCTGACGTGGGGGATCACACGCTCTTATGAGAACGCGGCGCAGGCGGCGGACGATCCGCTCGCCGCCGCGTTGTTCGACATCGAGCACGTCACCAACGTGTTCTACGTCGACCACTGGATCACCGTTACGCAGGACGGACAAGCGGAGTGGGACGAGCTGTTGCGTAAGCTTGCGCCGCCGATCCGCGAAGCGCCCGCCGCCGACGAGCAGTCACAGGCTGCGTCGCAGTCCGTTCCGCAGATGGGCGAGATGAGCGAGGCCGACCGCGAGCGCCTCGAGCGCATCAACGACATCCTCGACGAGCAGGTCCGCCCGTACCTCCAGGGCGACGGCGGCGACCTGTACGTGCTCGGTCTCACCGGCAACCAGCTCACCGTTCACTATCAGGGTGCGTGCGGGAGCTGTCCGAGCTCGCTTTCCGGCACGCTTGCAGGCATCGAAAGCCTCGTCCGGCAGATCGAGCCTGACATCGAAGTAGTCGCCGTTTGATCGGCGACCACTTCGAGTGACGCAGTGATGGACTGACGCGGTGACGCAGAAACTCGTACGCTCTTACTTTGTCACCGCATCACCGCGTCACCGCGTCACTTTGCATTCATGAGCGACTGGGTTGCGGTCGCGCGCGCCGGGGAGCTCGAGCCCGGCGCTTTCCGCGTTGTCGACGTGGACGGCACGCAGATCGTCGTGTTCAACCTCGACGGCCAGTACTACGCGATCGAAGACGTCTGCACGCACGACGGGGGACAACTGACCGGCGGCCACGTCGAAGGCGACGAGATCGTCTGCCCGCGGCACGGCGCGCGCTTCTGCATCCGCACCGGCGAAGCGCTCACCGCGCCGGCATACGAGCCCACCGCGAGCTTTCCCGTGCGCGTCGAGAACGGCGTCATCCAGGTTCGCGACAATCGTTGGGATTAGATGGATACGCTGACGCACGCGCTTTCGGGCGCGCTGATCGCACGCGCCACCGCGCCGCGTACACCGCGGCCGGATACCTTGCCGCTCGGCCGGCGCATGGTTGTCGGCTTTCTCGCCACCGCCTTCCCCGACAGCGACGTCCTGACGAGCTATCTTTCGCCGCTGTCGTATCTCTATCACCACCGCGGCATCACGCACTCGTTCCTGATGCTGCCGCTCTGGGCGGTGCTGCTGGCGGCGATCTTCGCGGTGCTGTGGCGCAAGGGTCCCTCGTGGCGCGCGTACGTCGGCGTGACGGCCTGCGGGCTCGCGACGCACATCGCGGGCGATCTCATCACGTCTTTTGGCACGATGGTCTTCGCGCCGGTCTCCGACGCGCGCTACGCGCTCGGCTCGACGTTCATCATCGACCTGTGGTTCACCGGGATCATCGTGGCGGGACTTCTCGCGTGCGCGTTTTGGCGCTCTTCGCGCGTGCCGGCCATCGCCGGCATGGCGGTGCTCGTGAGCTACGTCGCGTTCCAGACGCTGTTACGCGAGCAGGCGATCGATTTCGGCGAGGCTTACGCGCGGTCGCGCGGGAGCGACGAAGTGACCGTGACCGCTCAGCCGCGACCGGTATCCCCGTTCAACTGGACCGTGATCCTGCAGGATCGCGACGGTTACCGCTTCGCACACGTGAATCTCATCCGCAAGACCGTCCCTGGGGAGCCCGGACCGGACGCCGGATTCATCGAGCGGCTCGACGCCGCGTACCGTCCCCTGTCGCAGGCGCTGTGGCTGCACGCACCGCGCTATGGGCCTGCGGCCGACGACATCGCGATCGCACGCGAAGCGTACGAGCAGCCGGGGTTCCGCTTCTTCCGCTGGTTCGCCATGTATCCGGCGGCGGTCGGCGTCGAAAATGGCTCCGTCGAGGTGTGCGCGTGGTTTCACGACCTGCGTTTCGTCACGCCGGGCCGCACCGCAACACCATTTCGCTATGGAATGTGCCGCCGGGCCGGCGGGGTGTGGCAGCCGTTCCAGATGGTCGACGGAAAGCGGCGGGCGGTTTACTGAAGGTGATGCGGTGACGAAGTGATGCAGTGATGCAGTGATGCAGTGATGCAGTGATGCAGTGATGCAGTGATGCAGTGATGCAGTGATGCGCTGCACCTCGTCACGGTCACTTCATCACGGCGTCACTTCAATGGAACAAGTGCAGCACCCCGTCGAGGCCGACGTGGTTGATCGCGTGCGTCGTCTTGTCGCGCACGATCGGTTTCGCGTGAAACGCGACGCTCACGCCGCATTCGCCCAGGAACTTGAGGTCGTTGGCTCCGTCCCCGATCCCGATGATGCTCTCGCGCGTGAGGCCGAGCTCGTCACGGACCTGGAGCAGCGCTTCGCGCTTTCCCTCGGCGTTTACGATGGCGCCGAGCACTTTGCCGGTGAGACGTCCGCCGTCGATTTCGAGCACGTTCGAATGGCAGCGATCGAGCCTGAGACGCGTCTTGAGCCGATCGGTCACGTAGGTGAAGCCGCCTGAGACGAGCAGCGTGCGAAGCCCCAGCGCCTGCACGCGCTGCAGCAGGGTCTGCGCACCGGGCGTGAGCTTGAGCCGCTCGTCGTACACGCGTTGCAGCGCGCTTTCCTCGAGATTCTTCAGCAGCGCCACGCGCCGCGCGAGGCTCTCGTCGTATTCGATCTCGCCGCGCATCGCCTGGGTGGTGATGGCCGCCACTTCGCTCTTCAAGCCCGCCATGTCCGCCAATTCGTCGATCGTTTCGATCGTGATGAGCGTGGAATCCATGTCCATCACGAGGAGCGCGTAATCGGCGAGCCGCCGTTCGCGGGGCACGAACGCGTAATCGAGTCCGTGCTCGTCGCAGAGCGGCGGGATCTCATCGGCCGGCGCGCCGTCGCGCAGTCGGAATGCCGTGGCGGAGAGTTGTTCGATGCCCGAAGCGCCCGAGAGCTTCGCCAGGCGCTTCAGATCGCCGGTCTCGATATCGAGACCCTGAACGACGAGATCAGTGACCATACCGCGTGATTATCACGCACCGGTCACTCGTTTGCCGGCGTCAGCCCCGTGATTGCCGGGCCGTTCAGGACCTGCCCCGTCAGCTTGTCGTAGCGCGAGCCGTGGCACGGACAGTCCCAGCTCTGCTCGGTGGAATTCCAGGCGACGATGCAGCCCAGGTGCGAGCACACCGCGGAATGCTCGTGCAGATTGCCCTGCTCGTCGCGGTACGCGGCGATCTGGCGGAAGCCGCGGCGCAGGATCACGCCTTCACCCGGTGCGATCTCCTCGACGCTGCCCACGTCGCCGGGCGTCAGGTGGTCTGCGTACTGCGCGGCCATGTTCAGGTTCTCGCGCGTGAATTCCATCGCCGCGCGCAGCGACTTGCGCGCGGGGTCATAGAGCGTCGCCCACGCGTTCTCCCGCCCCGCGATGAGATCCGTCAGCAGCATGCCCGCGATGGTGCCGTGGGTCATGCCGTTGCCGGAATCGCCGGTCGCGATGTACACGTTCGTGCCGCCGGGGTTGCGGCCGATAAAGGCCATGGCATCCACGGGCTCCATGATCTGCCCGGACCAGCGCAGCGCCACGTCCTCGACCATCGGGAAACGCTCGCGCGTCCATGCTTCGAGCGCCTCGAAGCGTTTGTCGGCGTCATCCGCCTGGCCCGTCTTGTGATCCTCGCCGCCGACGATCAGGAACTCGCGCGAACGATCGCCGTTCGCGGACTGCAGCCTGACGTAGTGGTACGGATCCGGCGTGTCCCACAGCAGCACGTGCGGAATCGAATGCGCCGGCACGCGCGCCGCGATGACGTAGGTTCGATACGCCGCCTGTTTGGTGTGCATTGCGACGCGATCGTTCACCGGGGTGTTGGTCGCGACCACGATCGCCTTCGCCGAAATCTGCGCGCCGGTGGCGGTGTCCACGTGTGGACGTTCACCGTCCTCGATATGCGTCGCGTGCGTGTTGCCGTAGATGCGTCCGCCCAGGCGTTTCACAGCGGCTGCGAGGCCGTTCAGGTACTTCAGCGCGTGAAGCTGACCCTGCCGGGGGAAACGCAACGCGGGACCGAAGTCGTAGAAGGGGAGCGGCACGTGTTCGGTGTACTCGGCATGCACGCCCGCGCGCTGAGCGGCCGCGGCCTCTTTGCTCAGCACGTCCGCCGATTCCTCGGGAGGAACCACGAGATAGCCGTCGATGCGCTCGAAGTCGCATTCGATGTTCTCGCGCCCGACGATTTCCTCGATTGCGTCTATCGCGGCGGTGTGACTGTTGCCGGCGAGCTTCGCGCCACGCGTACCGTGCACGCGCTCGATCTCGTAGTAACGATCGTCGAGGGCGTTCGCGAGATGCGCGGTCGTATGGTGCGTCTCACCGGAGCCGATCTCGCCGTCGTCGATCACGACCACCGAGCGGCCCTCGAGCGCGAGCATGTATGCCGTCGTGAGTCCGGCGATGCCGGCGCCGACGACGCACACGTCCGCCGCTTCCCTGCCGAAGAGCGGCGGCGGCTGCAGGAGATCGGCTGTGGCGAGCCACACCGAAACGTTTTCGCCGGAGGGGCTTCTCATGATCGAAATTGCGAATTTGGTTTTTCGATCAAGTGCCTGAGCAACGCCTATGCCCGCGGATTGCGGGCCGCGCGGGCACGGCGATTGCGGAAATGTCCTCGTAACGAGGAGATGCGCATGGCCAGCACACTGATCGGCGGGCGCGGCAAGGACCGCGTGACGGACAAGGGACATGGCACCGACGCGCTGGGGCCGAGCGATACCAGCGACAGCGCGAGCGACATCGTCGGCGGGCCGGGAACGGTCGAAGGTGACGTGATCGGTCTCGACAGCGGCACCAACGAGGATCCGGAAGTGCGCGGCGGCGCAGCGACCGCCGGCGTCGATATCGGAGACGCGGAGCTCGACAGCGATTCGGATTCCGTCGGCACCGGCGAGCACATGACCGCGGGACGCGATCCGCAGTCGCGCGCGAATGCCGACGTGCTGCCCGATCACGTCGAGCGCGTGAGCGAGGTCGGGGAAACCGAAGACCAGGACACGGGCGGACGCCGCAGGTAGCGCCTGCCCCTGATGTTCCTGGTGCAGCTTCTGCTTCCGCTCTACGACAACTCGGGACGGCGCGTGCCGCACGAGCGCTTCGCGCAGCTTCGCGACGAGCTGACCGATCGCTATGGTGGCGTGACCGCCTTCCTGCGCTCACCGGCGCAGGGCACGTGGAAAGAGGTGAACGGCGCAGTCGACCGCGATGAGATCGTCATGTGCGAAGTGATGGTGGATGCGCTCGACCGCGACTGGTGGAGCTCATACCGCAGAACGCTGGAGGAGCGCTTCGGTCAGCGCGAGCTAATCGTCCGCGCATCCAGGCTGGAGCGGCTGTAAGCGGGAATTGGGCGGCGCACGCCCGTTTTCCGGAATGCGGGCGTCATTGCCCGTTTCGCAGTTGAGGCATGGTAGTTGCTATCCGGGATTGCTTTTGCGACAACTCAGAGGAGAACAGCGTGGACATGAAACATAGCCGTTATCTGTTGATTTTGTTGGGTGCGTTGGCGCTTACCGCGTGTGAGCGCAAGGAAACGACCGTGGTGCCGGGCGGCACGGCTGGATCGACGAGCACGGTCACCAAAGAGAAGGAAACGGTGGTGGTGCCGGGCGGCTCTTCTTCGTCGTCCTCGACCGCGACGGCGCCCAGCTCACCGGGCGGCAGCTCGTCGGCCAGCTCGACCGATAGTGGCAGCTCCGCCGGTACCGGTGGTACCAGCAGCTCCGGCGCGGGCGGCGCGTCCGCCAGCGGCAGCATGAGCGGCGGCGCTTCCACGAGCGGCGGCGGCGCGGCGTCGAGCAGCCCGAGCGGCGGCGGCGCGGCGGCGTCCAGCAGCCCGAGCGGCGGCGCGGCTTCGTCGAGCAGCAAGTAACACCCGCCAGCGGTATGACATCTGAGCGCGGCGCCCGCCGCGCTCAGCTACTTTTTGCGGGGAGCGACGGCAAGTCGCTCGCCGCGTCCTCGTTTTTATTTCAGCTCTGAAAACGCCTGCTTGATCGCCGAGACACGGGCGCTCACGTCAGGCAGCGTACCCTCGATGCGGATACGGTCCGGTCCGGCGAGCCGATAGTTGCGGCGGCTCTGAACGAGCTTCAGCACCTTGATCGGCTCGATCGGTGGATTGGGTACGAACTGGAGCTGAACGGCGGCATCGGTCGCGTCGACACGCGCGATGCCGAGGGCTTTTCCGAGAATCCGCAGCCGGTGGCTGTCCACGAGCGCGCGCGCCTGCTCCGGCAGCGGACCGAAGCGATCCACGAGCTCTTCGCGCAGGAGGTCGAGCGCGTCCTCGTCGTCGCAGTTGGCGAGCCGCTTGTAGAGGACGAGCCGTTCGTGCACGTCCGTGACGTAATCCGCCGGTAGCAATGCGGGCACGTGCAGGTTGATCTCGGTCGTGATGCCGAGTGGCGCCGTGAGGTCCGGCTCCTTGCCGGCTTTGAGGGACTTCACCGCGGCGTCGAGCATCGAGCAGTACAGGTTGAATCCGACTTCCTGCATCTCGCCGCTCTGCGACTCGCCGAGCACTTCGCCCGCGCCGCGGATCTCGAGGTCGTGCATCGCGAGGAAGAATCCGGAGCCGAGCTCTTCCATCATCTGGATTGCTTCGAGACGTTTCTTGGCCGTCGCGGTGACGTTGCCTTCCTCGGGAAGCAGCAGGTAGGCATACGCCTGATGATGCGAGCGGCCGACGCGACCGCGGAGCTGGTGGAGCTGCGCGAGACCGAAGCGGTCGGCGCGGTTCATGATGATCGTGTTCGCGGTCGGCACGTCGATGCCGGTCTCGATGATCGTCGTGCAAAGCAGCACGTTGAAGCGCTGCTGGTAGAAGTCGCGCATGGCGAGCTCGAGCTCGCGCTCGCGCATCTGCCCGTGAGCGACGCGGATGCGCGCCTCCGGCAGCAGCTTCGCGAGCGACTCCTCCATCTGCCCGATGGTATCGATGTCGTTGTGAAGGAAATACACCTGACCGCCGCGCTTCAGTTCCCGCAGCACCGCTTCGCGGATGAGCGGGCGGCTGAAGCGCGAGACGAAGGTCTTGATCGCGAGCCGCCGCTGCGGCGCCGTGGCGATGACCGAAAAGTCCCGCAGCCCCTCGAGCGACATCGCGAGCGTGCGGGGGATCGGCGTCGCGGTGAGCGTGAGCACGTCGACCTCGGCGCGCAGTGCTTTCAGCCGCTCTTTCTGGCGCACGCCGAAGCGGTGCTCTTCGTCGATGATGACCAGCCCCAGATTCTTCAGCTTGATGTCGGCCTGGAGCAGCTTGTGCGTGCCGATCGCGATGTCGATGCGGCCTTCGGCGAGGCCTTTGAGCGCGTCGGTGGTCTCCTGCGAGGAACGGAAGCGTGACAGCTCCACGATTTTCACCGGCCAGTCCGCGAAGCGATCGGAGAAGGTGTTGAAGTGCTGCTCGGCGAGCAGCGTCGTCGGCACCAGCACCACGACCTGCTTGCCGTCGGCGACCGCGACGAATGCGGCGCGCAATGCGACCTCGGTCTTGCCGAAGCCGACATCGCCGCAAACGAGCCGGTCCATCGGTTTGCCGCTCTTCAAGTCCTCGAGGGTTGCGTTGATCGCATTGGCCTGATCCGGCGTCTCTTCGAACGGAAACGTCTCGGCGAAGGCTTCGTAATCGTGCTGGCGGAGCTCGAACGCGTGCCCTTTGCGCGCAGCGCGCTGCGCATAGAGATGGAGGAGCTCCGCGGCGGTATCGCGCACCTGCGCGGCGGCTTTTTTCTTCGCTTTCTCCCATTGGCCGCTGCCGAGCGTATGCAGCGGCGCCTGCTCGGGCGCGGCGCCGCTGTAGCGGCTGATGAGGAAGAGGTTCGAGACCGGCACGTAGAGTTTGTCGCCGCCGGCGTATTCGAGCGTGAGGAACTCGGTCTCGCCTTCGCCCAGATCCATGCTTTGCAAACCGACGTAGCGGCCGATGCCGTGCTGCTCGTGGACCACGGGGTCGCCGACCTTGACCTCGGAGAGGTCGCGCAGCATGTATTCGTTCGTCGCGCGCTTCGCTTCGCGCTGCGTGCGCTGTCGTACCTGCGCCGCGTAGAGCTCGTTCTCGGTGATGATCGCGAGCCCATCCTCCGGCAGCACGAAGCCGGCATGCAGCGGCGCGACGGAGAGCATGACTTTCGCGCTGGAGCCGACAAATTCCGCATAGCTCGCCGCGGGCGTCGGCTTCAGGCCGTGCTCGGCGAAATAATCCTGCATCGTTTCACGGCGGCCGGGGCTCTCCGCGAGCAGCAGCGCGCGGCCGCCGAAGCGCTCGAGAAACTGGCGAAGCTTGTGCAGCGGGTCGTCGGCGCGGCGCTCGACCGCCAGCGGGGGAAGGGGCTGCGTCTCACCCGCATCCCCGCCTTCCCCCGTCGAGGGGGAAGGAGTGTGCTCCCTCCCCCCTTGCGGGAGAGGGTTGGGGTGGGGAGTAGCCGCGGGCTCCAGCTCGACCTTGGGATAGCGCTTGATCGCCCCGAAAAACTGATCCGCCGCGAGGAACAGCTCCTGCGGCGGCAGCACCGGATTCGCGCGGTCGCCGCGCAGGGTCGCATAGCGGCCGTTCGTGTCGGTCCAGAACGCTTGGATCGAACGATCGAGGCCGGCATACGTGCACACGGTCGCCCCCGCAGGCAGGTAATCGGTGAGCGTCGCGGTGCTCTCGAAGAAGAGCGGCAGGTAATACTCGATCCCCGCGGTCGGTATGCCCTTCGAGACGTCCTTGTAGATGCGCGACTTCGACGGGTCACCCTCGAAGCGCTCGCGAAACTGCCGCCGGAAACGCGTCTGCGCCGCTTCGTCCATCGGAAACTCGCGTGCGGGCAGCAGCCGCACCTCGTTCACCTTGTAGATGCTGCGCTGAGTGTCGACGTCGAAGCTGCGAATACTTTCGATCTCGTCGTCGAAGAGATCGATGCGGTACGGCACCGCGCTGCCCATCGGGAAGAGGTCGATGAGCCCGCCGCGGAAGCTGTACTCGCCCGGCGCCACCACCTGCGTCACGTGCGCATAGCCGGCGAGCGTCAACTGCCGCCGCAGCTCGGCGCCTTCGAGCTTCGTGCCCTGCTTGAAAAAGAACGTGTGACCCGCGAGATATTCCACCGGCGGCAGGCGGTAGAGCGCCGTCGTCACCGCGACGATCGCCACGTCGAACTGCGCGTGCATCATCTGGTACAGCGTCGCGAGCCGCTCGGAGACGAGATCGTGATGGGGCGAAAAGTGATCGTACGGCAGCGTTTCCCAGTCGGGCAGCAGATGCACCTTGAGCGCCGGATCGAAGAACGTTATTTCCTCGAGCAGACGCTGGGCGTGCGCGTTCTCGGTGATGACGAGGAGCGGCTTCGCCCGCGTGGCGAGCTTCGCGATCGCCAGCGCGTCGCTCGAGCCGTATAGCGGCGCCGTGTGCGTGCGCTGTGCGGCAGCGGGGATGAGGACGTCGAAAGGTTCGTTCACGTAGAAGCTCGTCTCGCAGGGTGCGTCGATGACGCACCGCGGTGCGCCACCAGCGCACCCTGCGGGGTGACGGTTATGCCGCCCGATTGAGGAAAATCGGAATGCGGCGCCGGCCGAACTGCCTGTGGAAGGTCTCGAATCGGCCCGGCACCGCCGTGCCGCAGTGCGGGCACTTGCCGTCCGCCGTGAGCTCGTATCCCTCGATGCGGTGCCAGTCGCGCACGATCAGCGGCTTCGCGCAGCCCGGGCAATACGTCGACCCGCCGGCGTGATCGTGAACGTTGCCGGTGTAGACGTAATGGAGTCCCTCGTCCATCGCGATCTTGCGCGCGCGCGTCAGCGTCGAAGCCGGCGTCGCCGCAATGTCGGTCATCTTGTGGTCCGGATGAAACGCCGTGAAATGCACGGGCACGTCCGCGCCGAGCTCTTTCGCGATCCACTTGCATTCGGCCGTGAGCTCTTCGGTGCTGTCGTTCTTGCCCGGGATGAGCAGCGTCGTGATCTCGATCCAGCAGTCGGTCTCGTGCTTGAGATACGCGAGCGTGTCCAGCACCGGATTCAAGCGCGCGCCGCAGAGCTTGAAATAGAACTCGTCGGTGAACGCTTTCAGGTCGACGTTCGCCGCGTCCATCTTGGCGTAGAACTCGCGCCGCGGCTGCGCATGGATGTAACCGGCGGTCACCGCGACCGTCTGCACGCCGTTTTCGCGGCACGCATCCGCGATGTCCATCGCGTATTCGGCGAAAATCACCGGATCGTTGTAGGTGAAGGCGACGGACTTGCAGCCGTGCTCGCGCGCGGCTCTCGCGATGGCTTGCGGCGTCGCCTGGTCGGCGAGGCGGTCCATGTCGCGCGACTTGCTGATGTCCCAGTTCTGGCAGAACTTGCACGCGAGATTGCAGCCGGCGGTCCCGAACGACAGGATGCTCGAGCCCGGGTAGAAATGGTTGAGCGGCTTTTTCTCGACGGGATCGATGCAGAACCCCGACGAGCGGCCGTACGTCGTGAGCACCATCTCGTCGCCCACGCGCTGGCGCACGAAGCACGCGCCGCGCTGGCCTTCGTGCAGGCGGCAGTCGCGCGGACACAGGTCGCACTGCATGCGCCCGTCGTCGAGCAGGTGCCACCACCGGCCCGGGTAATGCTCTGTCGTAGTCGTTTGCTGGCTCATCGATCGATCGTTTCCTGCGTCGCGGGACGCTCGCACCACTTCGACACCGTATAGCGCGACAGTTTCACTTCGCGGTCCCAAAAATCCGGCGGGAGCCCGGCTTTCTGCTTGAGCGTCGCGAGAAACTCGAGCGGGTCCGGCAGGTCGTCCCAGACCTGCGGCAGATACGTGCTCCTGTGGTGACCGTACTCGAACACCAGTCCGTCGGTGCCCGGCCGGAGCTGTGCGAGCGCGTCGGCTTCGCTCGTGACTGCGAGCGGCGACAGTGCCGACAGCAGCGAAATCTCGACTGTCGTCACGTGCAGCTCCGCGGCGCTGAGCGGCGGGAAGCGCGGATCGCGGAAGGCGGCGGCGCGCGCGTTCGCCTTCACGTCCTCGACGAGCAGGCGCCGCGCCTCGAGGCTGCCGATGCAGCCGCGCAGCCGCTCACTCTGTTTGAGCGTGACGAAGCACGCGCCGGGCTCGCGCAGCCACGGCGCCTCTTCCGATGCGCTCATGGCGTGTCCGAGCTCGCGCGCGATCGCCGCGCGGGCGATCTGCAGCAGCACGTCTCCGTTTGCGGCTTCGCTCATGGCTCGTACAACGCGAACGACGCGTAGCCGACCACGCGGCTCTTGTCGCCGGCGGTGTCGCCCGAGTTCCGCAGGTCGACGAGCTCGGGCTTGAGCCCTCTGCGCCGTGCGGCGATCGCGAGCCCCGACACGGGCGTCGCGCCGCAGGCGTGGTCGTGGTCGAGGTCGCTGCGGAGCTGGAGAATCGCGTCGCAGGTCGCGCGGTCGGTGCGCTGGGCGGTGCGATAGTCGAGGTAGTGCGAGAGGTCGGAGCTCACGACGATCAGGGTCTCGGGGCCGCCCCAGAGCGCGTCTATCACCCGCGCGACTTCCTCCGGATCGGCGTGGCCTACGGCGAGCGGGACGAGCTTGAATTCCTCGAGGACGGTCTGCAGAAACGGCACGTGCACTTCGAGCGAGTGCTCGAGCGCGTGCGCCTCGTCGCTCGTCACGACCTGCGGCAGGGTTTTCAGACGCTCGACCGCTTCCGCATCGATCTCGACCGCGCCGAGCGGAGTCGCAAAGCGCGTGGCACGGGGCAGGGCGAGGCCGCGAACGGCCACGCGGTGCGTCGGTCCGAGCAGCACCACGCGCTGGACGGTGTCGCGCACCGGCTCGAGCAGCGCGTAGGCGGTGGCGGCGATCGGACCGGAATAGACGTATCCGGCATGAGGCGCGATCAGCGCTTTCGGCGGGCTCTTCGCATCGCGGCGGGCGCCGGCGAGCAGTTGCTGCACTTCGCGCGCGAGGCTCGCGGGATCGCCCGGATAGAACAGGCCGGCCACGGCCGGCTTCCGCACCTCGGGAAGGGGATTCGCTCGCATACGGTGATGTGGGGCGTTATCGAAGAAAATCAAGGAGCTGCATTATAAAACGCACTGGTACAATCGACCGCTTTCATCGCGAAAAGTGCGATGCCACGCTACTTCGCTCTCGTCCCGGCGGCAGGTTCTGGCGCGCGCATGGGCGCGAGCACCCCGAAGCAGTATCTGGAGGTCGCCGGCCGGCCGCTGCTCTATTACACGCTGCGCACACTCGGCGGCGAGCCGCGGATCGCGCGGACCTACGTCGTCGTCGCGCCCGGCGAGGCCGCCTCCGCCGAACGCTGTGTCCGCGAATTTGCGACGGCGCGATTGCTCGACTGCGGCGGCGAGACACGCGCAGCGAGCGTGCTCAACGGTCTTTCGGCGGCCGCGGACGAAATCCGACCGGACGACTGGGTGCTGGTCCACGACGCGGCGCGTCCGTGCCTGAGCGCGGCGGCGCTCGGCCGGCTGATCGACACGATCGGTGAGGACGAAGTGGGCGGGCTGCTCGCGGTGCCGGTGGCCGATACGCTCAAGCGCGTGGGTGATGATGCGCGCGTCGCGGGCACCGCGTCGCGCGACGGTCTGTGGCAGGCGCAGACGCCTCAGATGTTCCGTTATCGGGTGCTCACCGAGGCCCTGCGACGCGCGGGTACCGTTGCCGTGACGGATGAGGCGAGCGCGGTGGAGCGCATGGGCCTCGAGCCGAAGCTCGTCATGGGTGAAACCCGCAATTTCAAGGTGACTTATCCGGAAGATCTCGAGCTTGCGATGCGCGTGCTGACGCCATGAATATGCGAATCGGTCAGGGTTTCGACGTGCATGCGCTCGTGGCCGGGCGCCGGCTCGTGATCGGCGGCGTCGAGATTGCGTACGAGCGTGGTCTCGAAGGCCATTCGGACGCCGACGTGCTGCTGCATGCGATCTGCGACGCATTGATCGGCGCCGCCGGTCTCGGCGACATCGGCACGCATTTCCCCGATAGCGACCCGCGCTACAGGGGCGCCGACAGTCGCGGCCTGCTGCGCCACGTTCGTGGTCTCCTGCAGTCGCAGGGCTTCAGGGTGGTCAACATCGATTCGACCGTGATCGCACAGGCGCCGAAGCTCGCGCCGTACATCGGCCGCATGCGCGAGAACATCGCCGCCGACCTCGGCGTGGTCACCGCCGATGTCAATGTGAAAGCGAAAACCGCCGAGCGGCTGGGCGCGCTCGGGCGCGGCGAAGGCATCGCCGCGCAAGCCATCGCGCTGCTCGCGGTGCCGGTGCCCGATCGCAGCTCCGATTGAGCGACCGGCTGCGGCTGTTTTTCGCGCTGTGGCCGGAGGACCACGCGAGAACCGCGCTCGCCGCGGCAGCGAGGGCCGCGCAGGCGCAGTGTGGCGGCAGGGCCATGCCGGCCGAAAAAATTCATCTCACGCTGTTTTTCATCGGCTCGCTCGATCGTGCGCGGCTCGGCGCGATCGAGCGCGCCGGCGCAGCGGTTCGCGGCCGCGCGTTCGAGCTCGCCTTCGATCGCATCGGCTACTTCCGCCGCACGGCCATCGTCTGGGCGGGCGCGAGCAGCACACCGGACGCGCTGCTGCGCCTCGTCGAAACGCTCCGGAGCCGGCTCGCCGCCGAAGGCGTGCGCGGCGAAGCGCGGCCGTACGTGCCGCACGTCACGCTCGTGCGCGACGCTGCGCGCCGGCCCACGGCCGATGTGCTCACCGCGTGCACCTCACGCGCGCGAGCGTTCGCGCTCGTCCAATCGGTGCCGGTGAGCGGCGGTGTGCGTTACGACAATGTCGCCACCTGGCCCCTCGGCAATTAGTACGAGCGCGGCGGCTGCCGCGCTCAGCTACTTTTTGCGCCGAGGCGCATCGCGCCGACGCGCGTCGTGGATTTCCACTCTGGCGCGCAAGCCGCCTCTGTCGCGCGGAAGCAGCTGGACGGTTCCGCCGTGCATGGCCGCGATACGCGAGACGATCGCGAGCCCGAGGCCGGTGCCGCTCCCGGTGCGCGCGGTCTCCAATCGCGTGAACGGTTGCAGCATGTGCTCCGCCTGCTCCGGTGGGATGCCGGGGCCGCGGTCGAGCACTTCGAGGTACGCGCGATCGCGCTCTGAGCCGGTGACGACGTGTACTTCCGAGCCGCCGTGCCGCAGGGCGTTATCGATCAAGTTCGCGACCAGTCGCTGCATCGCGTGCGGCCGCAACGCCAGAGGCGGCACGATGCCCGGGCTGAACGTAACGGGCTTGTCGGCGCGCGTGTAGCGCGCAATGACGTGCTCCACGAGCGCGTTCAGATCGCTGTCGGCTACCGCGGCCTCGGCGTCGCGCAGCCGCGCGAAATCGAGAAATTGTCCGATCGATTCGTCGATGTCCTCGATGTCCTGAACGAGCCCTTCGCGCAACGTGGAGTCGCCTTTGTCGTCCATCATCTCGATGCCGAGCCGGATGCGCGAAAGCGGCGTGCGCAGGTCGTGCGATACGCCGGCGAGCAGCAGCGCGCGCTCGTCATCGAGACGCTTGAGATCCTCTGCCATGTCGTTGAACGCGCGTGCGACCGCGCTCACTTCACTCGGGCCGCGCTCGGTAACGGGCGGGGGCGTCGCGCCGCGCCCCATCTGGGCCGCCGCACGCGCGAGCTCGCGCAGCGGCCGGCTGATGAGCGACACGATGAGATAGGAGCCGCCCAGCGCGAGCACGAGCACCATCGCGCCCCAGCCCGCCCAGCGCAGCGGCTCGTTGCGCTGGATGCGCGAGCGCGGCATGTACACCCAGAACTGCTCGCGGTCGATGCGGAAGCTCACCCACGTGCCGCTGACGCCGTTGCGTGTGAGCGTGACCCGCGTCTGCGGCCCGAGCTGCCGCTTGAGCTCCCCCGCCACTTCCTGGATGAACGGCCGCTCCGGCAGCGGCGCGACGCGGTCGTCCCGCTCGGCGATGTAGACCTGGATGTTCTCGGACTGGGCGAGCTCGGCGAGCAGCTCGAAACGCTTCGTGGGATCGGCCGTGATCAGTGCCCAGCGCGTGATGTTGACGACGCTCGCGATCTGCTGCGCCGTCTGGCGGGCGCGCGGTACGCGGTCCGCGACGCGGAAGATCTGCACCCACGCGAGATTCGCGATGACGAGCAGCCCCGCGATGAGCAGCACGCTGCGCCACAGCAGCGACTGCGGCCACCACCTCACTCGGTCTTTTGTCCGTCGGGGATGAACACGTAACCGAAGCCCCACACGGTCTGGATATACGCGGGCTTCGAGTGATCGGGCTCGATCAGGCGTCGCAGTCGCGAGATCTGCACGTCGATGCTGCGGTCGAACGCGCCGAACTCGCGGCCCCGTGCGAGCTCCATCAGCTTGTCGCGCGAAAGCGGCACGCGCGGATGCTGCACGAGCACTTTGAGCAGTGCGAACTCGCCGGTGGTGAGCGGCACGTCCTCGCCGTTCTTGCTGAGCGCACGCGTCGCGAGGTTCAGGCGGAACTCGCCGAATTCCACCATCTGGTTGTCCGTGCTCGGCGCGCCGGGCGGCGCGGGCGGTGGCCGCCGGCGCATTACCGCCTGTATGCGCGCCACGAGCTCGCGCGGGTTGAACGGCTTCGGCAGATAGTCGTCGGCGCCGACTTCGAGCCCGACGATGCGATCGACGTCGTCGCCCTTGGCCGTCAGCATGATGATCGGCATGTCCTCGTTGCCGCCGCGCAGCCGCCTGCAGATGGAGAGGCCGTCCTCGCCCGGCAGCATGAGGTCGAGAATCATCAGATCGTATCGCTCGCGCGCGAGCTGCCGGTTCATCTCGGCGGCGTTCGATACGGTGCGCACCGCGTATCCCTGCTCGCCGAGGTAGCGATGCAGCAGATCGCGCAGCCGCGCGTCGTCGTCGACGACGAGGACCTTGGTCTTGTGCTCCGACATGGCGGCAATCCTACCAGCGCGGCGCTCCGGCGCCAGCGCTTTGTAAATGTTTATTGCGCCGCGAAAGCCCGAAACAAATTCTTACAAAAGCTCCGGCACACGAGCTGCCCCCGCGCGTCTTAACGACATACGATGCGCCCACAGGACACAACATGAACCACGGGGGCTTTGCAGGAGATCGATCATGCGGATATTCAGGGCTGCAATTGCTGCCGCGGCACTCGCGCTTGCAGCACCGGTCTGGGCACATGGCGGCCACGGCCATCACGGCCACCACAACCGGCACCATCATGGCTGGAACGACCATCGCCACCATTCCGAGTGGCGACATCACCGCCATCGTCACCACGGTCATCACCGGCACCACGTGCGACGCGACTACGTCTACAACTATTACTACCCCGCATACCCGGTGTACGCGTCGCCGCCGCCGGGTGTGCACGTCGTGATGCCCAATATTTACATCCCGCTGCGCTAGAGCGGGCGAAGGAGGAGGAGTCATGAAGCTACTGATTGGTGCGGCTCTCGCCGCCAGCATCATCGCGGCCGCGCCGCCGGCGCTTGCCACTCACGGCACGCGCGATGCCGGCGTGAACGAGCGGCAGGCACGACTCGAGCATCGCCTGGAGCAGGGCCGGCGCTCGGGCGAGCTCACGCGGCCGGAGTTCCGGCGGCTACGTCACGAGCTGCGCGAGATCGAACGCGCGGAGCACTACTTCAGGTCTGACGGGTGGCTCTCGCCGCGCGAGCGCAGCGACCTGCATGCGCGGCTCGCGTACCTCGAGCGCGTGGTCTATCGTGAAAAACGCGACGGCGAACGCCGCTACGGCTTCTATAATCACTGACGTATGAAACTGCTCGCCACGGCCGTCGCGATCGCTCTTGCAGCCGGTGTGTCGGTGCCGGCTGCGGAGGCGTCGTGGGGCTATCCCGCGTTCCGCTTCGACGTGCAGGCCGAAAAGGGCCGGCGCGGTCCGGAACGCGGGCAGCCGCCGCGCGATGTGCGGCCCGATCGCCACTCCGACCGCGGCGAGCGGCATCAGCGTCTGAACGACGACGAACGCCGGGCGCTGCACCGCGATCTCGACAAGGCGCAGCGCGAGCTGTATCAGCGGCGCCAGAAATAACCCTCCCATGACGCTTTTCCGGATCGTGGCCGCGGTTACCGCGGCTTTTTTTGCGACCTCAGCCGCGGCCGCCGTCCTGGGACGCGACGATGCGCGTCATTTACTGGCGCGCACGAGCTTCGGCGCAACGCCCGCCGACGTCGATGCTTACGCCAGGCTTACGCGCGAGCAGGCGGTGGAGCGGCTCCTCTCGAGCGCGCGCACGCAGACCGTGACCGCGCCGCCGGCGTGGGTGGGGGAGCAGTTCCAGTTCCGAGCTCTGAAGGGCCTCTCGCCCGACGAACGCCAGATGATCCAGCGCGAGCGCCGGCAAAAAGGGATCGAGCTTCGCGCGTGGTGGCTGGAGGAAATGCGCGTCACGCCGTCGCCGTTCACCGAGAAGATGACGCTCTTCTGGCACAACCATTTCGTGTCGAGCGATCAGAAGGTGCGGGTCCCGCAGCTCATGCACCGGCAGAACGCGCTGCTGCGGCGCCACGCGCTCGGCAGCTTCGCCGCGCTGCTGCACGATGCGTCGCGCGACCCGGCGATGGTCATCTACCTCGACAGCGCCTCGAACCGCAAGGCGCAGCCGAACGAGAACTTCGCGCGCGAGGTGATGGAGCTTTTCACGCTTGGCGAAGGCCACTACACGGAGCAGGACGTGAAGGAGGCGGCGCGCGCATTCACCGGGTGGAGCATCGACCGCGACCGCGGCGAGTTCCTGTTCCGTCCTTTCCAGCACGACGAGGGGTCGAAAACCGTCCTTGGCCGCACGGGCAACCTCGATGGCGACGCCGTCCTGAAGATCCTGCTCGCGCATCCGCGCACGGCCGAGCACATCGTGGAAAAGCTGTGGCGCGAGTTCGTGTCGCCCACGCCCGATCGGGCGGAAGTGCAGCGCATCGCACGGCTGTTCCGCGACAGCCGCTATGACATCCGCACGGCCATGCGCGCACTGCTCACGTCGGACGCGTTCTACGCCCCGCAGAACCGCGCGGCGCTCGTCAAGTCGCCGGTCGAGCTGGTCGTCGGCACGCTGCGCCAGTTCCGGTTTTCCACCGGCGAGATGCTGCCGTTCGCGTTCACCACGGCGCAGCTCGGCCAGAACCTCTTCGCGCCGCCGAACGTGAAAGGCTGGCCGGGCGGCGAAGTCTGGATCAACTCGAGCACACTGCTCGCGCGCAAAGCATTCCTCGAGCGCCTGTTCCGGAGTGACGATCCGGGCGCGGTGATGCGCACGGCAGCCGAGCGCGTGCCGATGAAAGGCATCGGCGCGGTGGACAACGGCCGCGAGCGTTTCGCACGCGCGCTGGCCGAAGTTCGCTTCGATGCCGCCGGCTGGTTCGCGCAGCTTCCGCCGGCGACGGACGCCGTGCAGCGGGTGGTGCTTGCCGCGGCGCCTGTGACTCCACTGCCGCCCGGGACGACCGGACTGGAGGCCGTGCGGCTGCTCACGCAGGACCCGGTGTACCAGCTGAAGTGACGCAGTGACGAAGTGACGAAGTTCTCCCCCTCCGCGCGGGCGGGGAGAGGGTAGGGGTGAGGGGCAGACATGAACAAACGAGACTTCCTGAAGACCATCGGCGCCGCTTCCGTGGCCGCCATGTTTCCGCACGCGGCTATCGCGGCGCCGGGGTCCGCGTACGGCAACCTGCTGATTCTGGTGGAGTTGAAGGGCGGCAACGACGGCCTCAATACCGTCATCCCGTATGCGGCCAGCGAGTACTACGCGCTGCGCCCGCGGCTGGGCATCGCGCGCGACCAGGTCCTCCAGCTCGATCAGCGCACCGGGCTGCATCCTTCGCTGCAGGCGCTCATGCCGCTGTGGCAGGCAAGAGAGCTCGCGGTCGTGCAGGGGCTGGGCTATCCGAACCCCAACCTCTCGCACTTCCGCTCGATCGAGATCTGGGACACCGCGGCAAACAGCAGCGAATACCTGTCCGACGGGTGGCTCGGACGTGCGTTCGCGCAGGCGCCGACGCCGAAATCGTACGCGGCCGACGGGGTGGTGGTCGGTGGCGCCGATCTCGGCCCGCTCGCCGGTCCGACAACGCGCGCGATCGCCCTCACCAATCCCGAGCAGTTCATTCGCCAGGCGCGGCTGGCAGGGCAGTCGGCGCCCCTGCGCACGGGTGCGCTCCAGCACATCATGCGGGTCGAGTCGGACGTCGTGCAGGCGGCGGGGACGCTTAACGCCGAGTACGCGTTCCGCACCGAGTTCCCGCGCAGCGGCTTCGGGAACGCGGTGCGCGCGGCGGCCCAGGTGGTCGCGACCAAGGCCGGTGTGGCCGTGATCAAGGTCGAGTTGAACGGGTTCGACACCCATAGCAACCAGGCACCGGTCCAGGCGCGGCTCCTCAGAGACCTGGCCGATGGGCTCGCGGCGCTAAAGAGCGCGCTGGTCGAGATCGGGCGCTGGGATAGCGCTCTGATCGTGACGTACGCGGAATTCGGGCGCCGGCCGAGGGAGAACCAGAGCGGCGGCACCGACCACGGCACCGCGAATGCACATTTCGTGATGGGCGGCCGGGTAGCGGGCGGTCTGTATGGCGAGCCGCCGGCGCTCGCGCGCCTCGACGGGGGCGGCAATCTGCCGCACACGCTGGATTTTCGGCAGCTCTATGCCACCGTGCTTCAGCGCTGGTGGTCACTCGATTCGCAGGGGCCGCTCCGCGGCCGTTTCGCGCCGCTGCCGCTCATCAAAGCGTGACGGCGCCGGCACCCGTTACGCCGTTTTCCGCGGGCGCGCAAGGCATACAAATCCGCTAGCTAGCAAGGCAAGCTCACCCTTTTTTTCTCGCCTTAAACCGCTTCGGCGGCTAGAATGTGCCTCCTAAATGTCAGGGGCATATAAGAAACAAGCCGGGAGACGGGAGCCATGCTAGCGACGCGCATCAGGCAGAAGGACGGCGTTTTTTATTTCGTCAGCTACCCTGCCAAGGATGTGTTGGACAAGGTCCGTTTCATCAGCCGGTTCTACGGCGAAGGCGAGGAAATCGCGCCGCACACGGTCCCCCAGAACGACGAGATCGCGCAGTTCATCGCCCGCATCGAGCGCACCGACGAAGCGTTCCAGCGCCAGCTCTCGCGCGCCAAGGTCCGGGCGCTGCGGAACTTCTACGAAATGGCGGTCACCCAGCCGCCGATCCCGGGCACCGTGCTCCTCTTCACGGGCGAGACCCTGCGTTTCAGCGCCACCAACAGCGACACCGTCGGCAATCTCCAGGAGCCGACCTCCCGCTATCTGATCATCGACGGCCAGCACCGCCTTGCTGCACTGCGGTTTTACCTGAAGGAGCACCCGGCGGAGGCCCAGCAGATCAACGTGCCGTGCGTCATCTTCGACGGCAGGAGCGAGGATTTCGCGGCCGAGATGTTCGTCATCATCAACTCGACCCCGACCCGCATCAACAAGAGCCACCTCGTCGATCTGTACGAGCGGGTCTCCTGGGCGGATCCCGACAGACGCTTTGCCGCGCGTCTGGTGGACGACCTCTACAGCGAGGACGACAGCCCGCTCCAGTACCGGATCAACCGCCTCGGTGGCCGCAGCCAGCAGGACAAGTGGATTCTCCAGGCCGAGCTCTTCAACGAGCTGCACCGGTGGGTCACCCAGGACTGGAAGAAGATCCGGCAGGTCACCAATACCTATCGCGAAGGCGAGCGCTACTACGGCATCATTCGCGACTTCTTCAAGGCCGCGCAGCGCGTCTTCGGCGACACCTGGGGTAACGACGCCTACATGGTCACCAAGCCGGTGACGATCAAAGCGCTGGTGCGCGTGTGCGCCGATCTCGCCCGGACCGAAGCGGAGCCCGCCGACGGACGCGTGAAGCGCTGGGAGGAGCGTCTCGGGGCGTGGCGCGACAAGCAGCGGGAGTTCCGATCCGAAGGCTTCTACGAGCGCTTCCCGGCCAAGGGCCAGATCGAGCGCGTCGCCCGCATCCACCGCGATCTCGCGCGCTGGGCGGGTATCGAAGTCCGCAGCACCGCCAAAAAAGACTGACGCTGACCGCGCCACTTCGCCGGACGCGTAGGGTGCGCTAATAGCGCACCGGCTGGTGCGCAATATGCGCACCCTACGCACAGCGGGCACGGCCGCCGCCGCGCGCATAACGCCGCGCGCTACGATTTAGCCGCCGTGCACATGATCTCGACCAGCGTGTCCGGCGACCCGAGCGCCGCTTCCACCGTCGCGCGCGCCGGCGGATTGCTGCGGTCCACCCACGCCATCCACGCTTCGTCCATCTGCGGCTTCAACTTCATGTCCGCGACGTAGACGGTCGCCGAAAGTATCCGCGACTTATTCGAGCCGCATTTCGCGAGCAACGCGTCGATCTGGCGCAGCACGTCCTGCGTCTGCTCCTTCATGCCCACGCTCAGGTTTTCGGCCACCTGTCCCGCGAGGTAGAGGATGCCGTTGTGCTCGACGGCGTCGGAGAGCTTGCCGTCGATTGGATCTATCCGCTTTATCTCTGCCATCTCAACCCTTTGCTGCGATCATCATGATCTCGACGCGCGTATCCGGTGTCGCAAGCCGCGCTTCCACCGTCGCGCGCGCGGGTTTGTTGTTCGCATCGACCCACGCCTGCCAGGCGGCGTCCATGCCGTCCTTCTCGCGGATGTCCGAAAGCCACACGTTGCACCACAGGATCTTCGACTTGTCGCTACCGGCTTCCGCCAGCACCTTGTCGATCTTGCGCAGCACCTGTTCTGTCTGGCCCTTGCACGATGCCGATTTATCGTCGGCGGTCGTGCCCGCGACGAATACGAGATTTCCGAATTCGACGAGGCGCGAAAGACTCGCGCCGGGATGATGGCGCTTGATGTCGGGCATGGCTTCTCCTTTTGTTCGTTGCCGATCGCGAAGCGGCGATTGTCGGTGTCCGCTCGACCGTTGACAACTAAACTAGCGCGTTTTCGACCACGCATAACAAGGAACCCGATGTCCCGCATTCGCATCCTGCGCGCCGCGCTCGCCGCGGCGTGCGCGCTGTCGGTCCCCGCTCACGCGCAGCAGTACCCGAGCAAGTCCGTGCGCTGGATCGTGCCGTTCCCGCCGGGCGGCGGCACCGATACGATCTCGCGCACGCTGGCGCAGAAGCTCACCGAGCTCTGGGGCCAGCAGGTGATCGCGGACAACCGCCCCGGCTCCGGCGGCACCATCGGGCTCGCCGCGGCGACCAAGCTCGCGCCGGACGGTTACAACATCGTGCTCGGACAGCTCGCGAACGTCGGCATCGCTCCGGCGTTGTATCCGAAGCTCCCCTACGATCCCGTAAAGGACCTCACGCCGGTGACGCTGGTGCTCACCTCACCGCTCGTGCTCGTCGTGCATCCGTCGCTCCCGGCGAAAACGACGAAAGATCTCATCGCGCTCGCGAAGGCGAAGCCCGGCAGCATCACTTTCGGCTCCCCCGGAAACGGCACCACCGGTCATCTCGGTACCGAGATCCTGCAGCACTCCGCCGGCGTCAAGATGACCCACGTGCCTTACAAGGGCGCGCAACCGGCGTTCACCGGCCTGCTCGGCGGTGAGATCGCGATTTACCTCAGCAGCATTCCCCCGGCACTGCCCATGATCAAGGCGGGCCGCGTGCGGCCGATCGGCGTCACCAGCGCGAAACGCATGGCGTCGCTACCCAGCGTGCCGACGATCTCGGAAGCAGGCGTTCCGGGTTACGAGGTGACGAACTGGTACGGGGTAATGATGCCTGCCGGGGTGTCCAGGGACATTCTCGCGAAGGTGCACGGCGATCTGGTGAGGATACTGAAAATGCCCGACGTGCAGCAGCGCTTTGCAGGTGAAGGCGGAGACATTTCGGCGAACACGCCCGAGGAATTCGGCGCATTCATCCGCAACGAGATCGCGAAGTGGGCGAAAGCAGTGAAAGCATCGGGCGCGAAAGTCGACTGACGCGTTTCTCGCGAGGAACTGCTTAACACGCGCGTGCTGATCGCATGCGCGTTTCGCACATTGCGGCACGTGCTCCGGTGATTTTTTCAAATGCACCGGTGAACTAATTCCCGATGAACCGCTCATCGGAATCTCGCGACCACTCGTCGCGTTCTCTCGTGGTCGTGATCCAGCGCACAGCGTAGGACGAATCCCTACGGCAGTATCCGTCGCACTCGCGAAACGCTGAACGCGCTGGAGATTTCCGGCGGCGGCGCGCGAATCCAATAAGAGTCTAAGCGGTGAAGAATAGAGGTAAGGGATTCACGCTGGTCGAGGTGATGATTGCGCTCGCAGTCGTCGCGATCCTGGTGACGGTTGCACACGCCTCGTACCAGGAGCACCTGAGAAAGGGCCGCCGCGCGGCTGCACAGTCATTTCTCGTGGACGTCGCGAACCGTCAGCAGCAGTATCTGATGGACGCGCGCGTATACGCCGTCGGCGCGACCGGGCTCGCGACGCTCAACATGACCGTGCCCGCGGACGTCTCGCGCTTCTACACCGTGACGGTCCAGCCGGCGGCGAACGCGACGCCACCGCGCTTCACGATCGTCGCAACACCCGTTGCCGGCACGCAGCAGGTTGCGGACGGTGCGCTCACCATCACTGACACCGGCGCGCGCGCTCGCAACGGCGTTGCGGGCTGGTGAGCATGACGACCTTCGCACCCGCGCTCGGCGACTCCCGCGGATTCACGGTGATCGAGCTCGTGATCGTCATGATGATCCTCGCGATCCTGACGGTCGTCGCCGCGCCGGGCTTGCGCACGCTGCTGCTCAATCAGCAGGTGAAGACCGCAAGCCACAGCCTGCTCGTATCGATCGCCACTGCGCGCAGCGAAGCCGTGACACGCAACGCCGATGTCGTCGTGCGCCCGAGCGGAAGCTGGACCACGGGCTGGACCGTCGCGACCGCCGGCGGCAGCGAGCTGCGCCGCGATTACGGCAGCGCGCGCCTCGCGATCGTCGGCCCGGCACAGATCACGTTCCGCGGCGACGGGCGTCCCACCGCGGACCGCATCGAATTTTCGATCGCCGCGAATGGCGCCTCGAGCGTCGAGCCGCGCTGCCTGCGGCTGCATCTCAATGGGCGGCCGTACTTGAAAGGAGGCGCGTGTTGATTCCGGCACATGACGCTCAGCGCGGCATTGCGTTCCTGGAGACGCTCATCACGATCGTGATCGTCGCACTCGGTCTGCTCGGGCTCGCCGCGCTGCATGGTCGCATGCAGGCCGCGGAGATGGAGGCGTACCAGCGCGCGCAGGCGACGGTTCTCCTGCGCGACGCCGTTGATCGCCTGCACGCCGACGGCAAGAATGCCATGAGCTACGTGACGGCGCAGCCGCTCGGTACCGGCCGCGCCGTCGCGGACTGCAGTGCACTCGTCGGGCCCGAGCTCAACCTCTGCGAATGGAACAACGCGCTGCTCGGCGCCAACGCGACAGCGGCAGGAAACGGCGTCGGCGCGATGATCGGCGCGCGCGGCTGCATCGAAGTGCTTCAGAACACGATGCCGCGCCAGTTCCGCGTCTCCGTCGCGTGGCAGGGCCTCGCCGAAACCGCGGCGCCCCAGGTCAGCGCGTGCGGCGCCGGGAGCTACGGCGATGAGCGCAGGCGTCGTGTAGCGGCCGCGCACGTCGTGATCGCATGCCTCGAAAACGACGCGGCCACCGGCGCGTGTGTGACCCCATGATGCGCTCGCGTGACAGCGGCCGGCGCAGCGCCGGGGGTGCATCCATAGTCGAGCTCATGATCGCGATCGCGCTCGGCATGATGGTTCTCACGGGCGTGCTGCTCATCTTCTCGAACACGCGCGAGACGCGCGCCGAGATCGAGCGCGTCAGCGACCGGCTGGAGAACGGCCGCTACGCGCTGGAGGTCCTGGGACAGGATCTGCAGACCGCCTCGTTCTACGGCGAATTCCAGCCGACCGGCGCCCTCGTATTCCCGCTTCCGGATGCGTGCTCCGTCGATCCGCTGACCTGGGAGGCGGCGATGCTGCTGCCCGTGCAGGGCTTCAACAGCGTCACCGGCTACCCGAGCTGCCTGCCTGCGTCGCGCATGGCGGGCAGCGACGCAATCACGGTGCGCCGCGCCCGCGGCTGCCTCGCGGGAGCTGCCGGCTGCGATCCAGTAACACCCGGCGAGCCCTACCTTCAGGTTTCGATGTGCACCGGCTCGCCACAGCGCTACGTGCTGGCGGTGAGCGGCAGCGATCCGTTCGCGCTCACGGAAAAAGACTGCGCGACGCCCGCGGCGGTGAGGCGCTACGTCGTCAACACGTATTTCGTCAGCACCGACAACGGCGCGGGCGTCTCCGTGCCGACGCTCAAGAAGCTCGAGCTCGAGAACGGCGCCTTTCGCGAGGTCGCGCTGGCGGAAGGCGTCGAGCGCCTCGCGTTCGAATACGGCATCGACACCGACAACGACGGCAGCGCCGATCGCTTCACATCGGACGTGGACAACTTCACCTATGCCGGCTGCGGCACCTGCAGCCCGGCCGCGAACTGGTCGAGCGTCATGGCCGTTAGGGTTTACGTGCTCGTGCGCGCGCTCGCGCCCTCCGGCGGCTACATCGATACCCGCACCTACACGCTGGGACGCGACGCTGCGGGAAACACGGTCAGCGTCGGTCCATTCAACGACGCATATCGCCGCAGCGTCTATACGACGGTGGTGCGACTCATGAACCCCAGCACCCGAAGGGAAACGCCATGACGGGGCCGCGCCTCGAACGGGGCGCCACGCTGCTCGTGGCGCTCGTGCTGCTGATCGCGATCACCATGTTCGCGCTGAGCGCGTTCAACATGAGCTCGATGAACCTGCGCACCACGGCGAACATGCAGACGCGGGGCGAAGCGCAGAACGCGGCGCAGGAGGCGATCGATCGCGCACTCAGCACTGCGCAGTTCACGGCGGCGCCGAACAACGTATTCACGAGCGCATGCGGTGGCGCGAACACCCTGTGCGCCGATCGCAACGGCGACGGCACGGCGGATTACGCGGTACGGCTCAATCCCGCGCCGACTTGTCGCAATGCCGAGGCGATCAGCATGGGCGCGCTCGACTTGAGCAAGGCGGGGGACCTCGCCTGCGCCGCCGGGCAGACGCAGCAGTTCGGCATGGCGGGCGTGGACACCGCCGCCGGCAACAGCCTGTGCTCCAACACCGTCTGGGAAATCACGGCCGAAGCGGCCTCGAACATGAACGGCGCCAATGTCGCGGTGGCGCAGGGCGTGGGTGTGCGCGTGCCGCGGGAGTCCGTCTATGCATCCTGTCTTTAGGAATACACACATGATCGTGTCCTTCAAACGGTGGCTGCGGCGCGTCGCCACCCTTGCCGCCGGCGCGGCGGTCGTCATGCTGGCGGCGTCCACGCCGGCCGAGGATATCGATCTGTTCGTGCGGCCCGCGGCGGCGCCAGGCGCGAACTCGCGCCCGAACATCCTGTTCGTCATCGACAACAGCTCCAACTGGTCGGCCGCGAACCAGCATTGGCCCGACGGCATCAAGCAGGGGCAGGCGGAGCTGCAGGCGATCCGCACGCTCGTCGGCGAGCTGGGCGACAACGTGAATGTCGGCCTCATGATGTTCACGAACGGCGGTGCATACGTGCGCTTCCACGTGCGGCAGATGACGCCGACCAACAAGGCTGCGCTGCAGGAGTTGATCGGCGACGCGAGCTGCGCCGACGGGGCGAACAGCCTCAACGGCACGCCCAACTGCATTTACAAGAACTTCAACGGGGCCGAGAAGATCGCAGTCGGCCATACGCTGTACAGCGGCGCGATGTTCGATGCCTTCAAGTATTTCGGCGGCTTCACCGACCCGGCCAATGCCACGACCGATGTTCCCGGAGCCCCGATCGGTCCGGACTTTTTCGGTGTGCCGCGCCATTCCAACTTCACTTCGTATGCCGACCCCGCCGCGTACACCGACGCCGCGCGCAGCCAGTACCGGCCCCCGATCGATTCGAGCAACAGCTGCGCGAAGAATTTCCTCGTGTTCATCGGCAATGGCTTCCCGCCGCAGGACGCGAGCGGCCAGCTTCTTGCCAACGTGCGCGGGACGACAACGCAGCTCGCGATGCCGACCGGAAACGGCGGCACTGTCTTCCCGTCCTCGAACCGCGTGAACTATGCCGACGAGTGGGCGAAGTATCTCTATACGACCGACGTGAACGCCGCCCCGGGGCAGCAGAACGTGAGCATCTTTGCGATCGACGTGTACCGGGCACAGCAGGATGCGAACCAGACGCTGCTGCTGCGCAGCCTGGCGCGCCACGGCGGCGGCCGCTATTTCGCGGCGACGAGCAGCCAGGAGATCCTGCAGGCGATGCGCGAGATCGCGATCGACATTCAATCGGTGAGCAGCGTTTTCACCTCCGCCGCGCTGCCCGTCTCCGCGGCGAACCGCACCGTCAACCTGAACGAGGTCTATTTCGGCTCTTTCCGTCCGGACAACAACGCCGACCCGCGCTGGTTCGGCAACCTGAAGCGCTACCAGCTCGGCATCCTCAACGACGAAGTGAAGCTCACGGACCGCAACGGCGTGGAGGCGATCTCCGATGCGACCGGTCAGCTCAAGGCGTGCGCGACGAGCTTCTGGAGCACCGACAGCGGCAACTACTGGAATTTCTCCCCGAGCAGCGCCGGCACCTGCACGCTGGTGGCGAATTCGATCTACTCCGACGCGCCGGACGGTTCGACGACCGAGAAGGGCGGCGCGGCCGAGGTCATCCGGCGCGGCAACAACGGCAGCACCGGTGCGTTCAGCGTGAGCCGCAACGTGCTCACCTGTTCCGGCGCGAGCTGCGCAAGCGTCGTTACGTTCAACACGACCAATGTGGCGCAGGCGGCGACCGGCGCCGTCAACGCCGCGGAGCACCAGCGGATCATCGACTACACACGCGGCCACGACGTGAACGATGAGAACGGCAACGGCAACCGCACCGAGTCGCGGCCCTCGCTGCACGGCGACGTGATTCATTCGGGCCCGCTGCCGGTGAACTATGGCGGCGCCAACGGCGTGGTGCTGTACTACGGCACGAACGACGGGTCCTTCCGGGCCGTGCGCGGGAGCGACGGCCGCGAGCTCTGGTCCTTCGTCGCGCCCGAGCATCATGGGAAGCTCAAGCGGCTCGTGGACAATTCGCCGCTCGTCAGCATGCCGGGTGTGCCGTCGTCGCTCACGCCGACGCCGAAGCCGAAGGATTACTTGTTCGACGGCAGCGCGGGCCTCTATCAGAACGCCGACAACACCAAGGTCTGGCTGTACCCGTCGATGCGCAGGGGCGGGCGCATGATCTACGGCCTGAATGTCACCGACCCGACGGCGCCGCGCGTGCTGTGGAAAGCGGGCTGTCCGAACGCCGACAACGACACCGGCTGCACGACCGGTTTCGAGGCGATGGGGCAGACCTGGTCGCGGCCGAACGTCGCCCGCATCAAGGGCTACAGCACGACCAAGCCGGTCATCGTCGTGGGTGGCGGTTACGACAAGTGCGAGGACGAAGACACGATTTCACCGACGTGCAGCGTTGCCGGCGTGAAAGGCAAACGCGTTTACGTGATCGATGCCGAGGCGGGCACCAAGCTCGCGGAGTTCACCACGCTGCGCAGCGTCGCGGCCGACGTCGCGCTGGTCGACCGCAACTTCGACGGCATGGTCGATTATGCGTATGTCGCAGACACCGGGGGCAATCTGTATCGCGTCGAATTTTCCAATCCGAGCAATTCGGCGGCGCTGGCGCCTGCGAGCTGGACCATGACGCACGTCGCGCACACCCAGGCGGCGTCGGGCCGCAAGTTCCTCTCGGCCCCCGCCGTGCTCGCGACGAAGGATCGCGTCTACGTGGCGATCGGTTCCGGCGATCGCGAGCGGCCGCTGATGACGAACTATCCCTACGTCCAGAACATTCGCAACCGCTTTTACATGTTCGTCGACACGTTCGCGGGCCCCTATCCGGCCGAGCTCGATGGCGCGCACATGACGAACTTCAGCGCATCGACGACGTGCGCGAGCGCCATGAGCGCTTCGAGCCGCGGCTGGTACATGGACCTCGAAGGCGGCCGCGGCGAGCAGGTCGTGAGCTCGGCGACGCTGTTCGGCGGAATCGCCTACTTCAACACCAACAGGCCGGTCGCGCCGCCTTCGGGCACCTGCAGCGCGAATCTCGGGGAGGCTCGCGGCTATGCGGTGAACATGCTCAATGCGTCCGGCACCGTGGGCACGACCGGCATCTGCGGCGGCGAGCGCTCTGGCGTCTTTCAGGGTGGCGGTCTGCCGGCGACACCGGTAGCCGGGCTTGTGACGATAGGTGAAACACCGGTGAGCGTGCTGGTCGGTGCGGTGCAACGCGACGGTGGCCCGAGTGCCATCATGAACGCGCAGCGCATCAGCACGCCGAGCACGGCGCGGCGCTCCCGCGTCTACTGGTACACCAAGGACAACAATTAAACTGACGCCGTGCCGACCTCAGAACATTCATGGAAACCGAAGAACGACGTAACGCGTGGGCGTTTCTGCAAGGCGACAAGGGCGCGTGGACGTGGCGGATGGTCAGACCGGATGGTAGCGCCGCTACTTCAGTGCCGAGCTTTCTCTCGCTGAACGACTGCGTGCGCGACGCAGTGGAACACGGCTACGTGCTGCCGCCGCGCGATCAGGAGCGCCGCAGCAATCCGAAAAGACCCCCCGCGTCGATGCTCTTGCAGGAAGTCACGTGCCCGCACTGCAAGTGGTCGTGGGAGCTCGACCGCGCCCATTTCGTCGCGGTGGGGGACGTCATACGCTGCGTGCGCGGCTGCGGTGACTTCCGCGCGAGCGCCTCGACCGTGACGTGCTGCATCGAGGACGGCGAAGGTCTGGCAGAGCTGCCGCTGTCCTAGCGGCCGGTCGCTTCAGAGCGCGTCGCAGACCGCCTGGGTGACGATTTCGGTGGTCGCCTCGCCGCCGAGGTCCGGCGTGTGGATGCGTTTGGCGGTCACGGCCTCGACCGCCTTCATGAGACGCGCAGACGCCTCTTTCTCACCGAGGTGGTCCAGCATCATCGACGCCGTCCAGAACGTCGCGATGGGGTTCGCTATCCCTTTGCCGGTGATGTCAAACGCCGAGCCGTGAATGGGCTCGAACATCGAGGGGAACCTGCGCTCCGGATTGAGGTTCGCGGTCGGCGCAATGCCGAGGCTGCCGGAGAGCGCCGCAGCGAGATCGGACAGAATGTCGGCGTGCAGATTGGTCGCGACCACGGTGTCGAGCCAGCGCGGGTGCAGCACCATCTGCGTCGTTACCGCGTCGACGAGCACGCGCTGCGTCTCGACGTCCGGGTACTGCTTCGCCACCTCGTAGAAGATCTCGTCCCACATCACCATGCCGTGACGCTGGGCGTTCGATTTGGTGACCAGTGTCAGATGCCTGCGCGCTCGCCTGCGTGCGAGCTCGAACGCGAAGCGGTGGATGCGAGACACACCGGAGCGCGTGAATATCGACGTCTCGGTCGCGACTTCCTCGGGTAGGCCGCGGTGCGCGCGCCCGCCGTTGCCCGAGTACTCGCCCTCGGAATTCTCGCGGATGATGACCCAGTCGATTTCGGCGCCGTTCGCGAGCGGGCTCGTGACGCCGGGGAGCACGCGCGCGGGCCGCACGTTCGCGTACTGATCGAAGCCCTGACAGATCGGGAGTCGCAGTCCCCACAGCGAGACGTGATCAGGGACGTCGGGCGCGCCGACCGCGCCGAAGAAAATGGCGTCGAACGTCGCGAGCTGCTCGAGCCCGCCTTCCGGAATGTAATAGCCGTTTTTCTTGTAGTACTCGCTGCTCCAGGCGAAATGCTTGATTTCGAGCTCGAAGCCGCCGTCGCGCTGCGCGAGCACTTCGAGCGCCTTCAGTCCGGCCGCGATGACTTCGATACCGATGCCGTCGCCGGGAATCGCTGCAATGTTGTATTTGCGCATCGCGAGATTTTAGCCGATCGATGCGCGGCTCGATGGCACCTGAACGGCTTATCCAGTACGATCCGATGATGAAGTTGCTGGCCCTCGACACCTCCACCGAGTACTGCTCCGCCGCACTTTGCATCGACGGTGAGATCGACGAGCGGGAGGCGCGCGTGGGGCAGCGGCACTCTCAAATTCTGCTCGGTATGCTCGACGAGCTGTTGCGCCTGCGCAGGATGCGCGTGAGCGATCTCGATGCGATCGCCTTCGGCGAAGGGCCCGGCTCGTTCACGGGGCTGCGCATCGCGTGCGGTGTCGTGCAGGGCCTCGCGTTTGGCGCGGATGTACCGGTCGTCGGTGTCGGCACGCTGCTCGCGATGGCGCACGGCAGCGGCGCGCACCGCGTCGTGTGCTGCATCGATGCGCGCATGCAGGAAGTCTATTTCGGCGCGTACACGCGCGAGCGCGGTGAGTTGCACGCGCTGCACGAGCCGATCGTCTGTGCACCCGGTGACGCGCGTGCGCTGCCGGGCGCCGGCTGGACCGGCTGCGGCAGCGGCTTTAGCGCGTACGGCGATGCGCTCGCCGCGCGCTACGCCGGCCAGCTTGCGGCAGTCGAGCCCGATCGCCATCCGCGTGCGCGCGATATCGCCGTGCTTGCCGCGGAGAAGGTCCGCGCGGGACTCGCCGTCGGCGCCGAGCACGCGGCGCCGGTCTACATCCGCGACAAGGTCGCGCTGACGAGCGATGAGCGCGCAGCTCGCTGAGTCCACCCTCTATGCGCGCATGGCCGAGAGCGATCTCGACGAGGTCGCCGCGATCGAGCAGGCGGTTCACGCGCATCCGTGGACGCGCGGCAATTTCGCCGACTCGCTGTCCGCCGGCTATCACTGCTGGGTCGCGCGCCGTGACGGCAAGCTCGTCGCCTACGCCGTAGTCCTGATCGCTGCAGGGGAGGCGCACTTGCTCAATTTGAGCGTGGCCGCCGCGTGGCAGCGCCGCGGCCTCGGCGCCGAGCTCACGCGATTCATCGTCAAGCTCGCGCGCGACTACGGGGCTGCTTCGATTTACCTCGAGGTGAGGCCGTCGAACACCGCGGCGCGAGCGCTGTACGCGGCCGCGGGCTTCACCGAGATTGGACTGCGCCGCGACTACTACCCGGCGGAGAACGGCCGCGAAGACGCCGTGATCATGGAGCGCCGCCTCACGTGAGCTCGCGGCGTGACGAGATGCTGAAGGAGATGGGGCTCGCGCCCGTGTGGCGGCTGCGGGAGCCGGACAGCCGTTCGTCCTTCGACGAGCTCAGGACGAACGGTCAGCATGAGCGAGCCATTGCTGGTGAGCGGCTTCCCGTTCGTCCTGAGCGCAACGCAGCGGAGTCGAAGGATGAACCGGCCGCGGTCGCGGCGCAGGCTTCAGCAGTACCCGCGCCCGGCGACGACCGCCGCGCGACGATCATGCGCATGGACTGGCCTGCGCTGAAGGAAGCCGTGGCGCAGTGCCGTGCCTGCGGGCTGCACGCCAGGCGCACCAACACCGTGTTCGGCGTCGGCGACGAGAACGCCGATTGGATGTTCATCGGCGAAGCGCCCGGCGCGGACGAAGATCTGAAAGGCGAGCCGTTCGTCGGCCAGGCCGGACGGCTGCTCGACAGCATGCTCGCGGCGATCGATCTGAAGCGCGGGCAGAACGTCTATATCCTGAACATCCTGAAGTGCCGACCTCCGGGCAATCGCAATCCGGAGCCGGAGGAAGCGCTCAAGTGCGATCCCTTCCTTCAGCGCCAGATCGATCTCGTCAGGCCGAAGCTGATCGTAGCGCTGGGACGCGTCGCCGTCGTCAATCTGCTCGGCCGCGACACCAGCATCGCGAGCCTTCGCGGCAAGGTGCTCGATTACAAAGGCATACCGCTCATCGTCACGTACCATCCGGCCTACCTGCTGCGAAGCCTCACGGAGAAAGCGAAAGCCTGGGAAGATCTGTGCTTCGCGGTGCGAACGATGCAGGCATTGCAATCCGGCGCCGCCGCCTCCACTTAACTCGCGGGGACAAGTCCCGTCAGGAGATCCGATTGATCAAACGCGTTCCGCTCCTCATCGCAGCATTCGCGCTGCTCGTTATGTCCGGCTGCGGTTACAACACGATGCAGTCCCAGGATGAACAGATCAAAGCGGCATGGGCCGAGGTGGTGAACCAGTACCAGCGCCGCGCCGATCTCGTGCCGAACCTCGTGAACACCGTCAAGGGATTTGCGGCGCAGGAGCGCGACGTGCTGCTTGGCGTGACCAACGCCCGCGCGAAAGTAGGCAGCGTTCAGGCAACGCCCGAGCTCCTCAACGACCCGCAGGCGTTCCAGCGGTTCCAGCAGTCGCAGGCCGAGCTCTCCGGCGCGCTGTCGCGACTGCTGGTCGTCGCCGAGGCCTATCCGCAACTGAAGTCCGACGCGAACTTCCGCGATCTCCAGGCGCAGCTCGAAGGCACGGAGAACCGCATCGCGGTCGCGCGCAACCGATACATCAAGGCGGTGCAGGAATACAACGTCACGGTGCGGTCGTTTCCGACGAATCTGACGGCAATGATGTTCGGGATGAAGGAGCGGCCGCAGTTCACCGTCGAGAACGAGCGCGAGATCGCGAAACCGCCGACGGTCGACTTTGGCGCGCCGCCGTCTCCCACGCGCGACCGCGCCGCTTCGCCGCGTCCCGACGGCGCGCCGGCTGCGAGCGGCGTACCCGCGAAATAAAGCGGATGACCCAACTCCCGCTGCGGCGGGCGGCGCTCGCCCTGGTGCTGTTGCTCGCCTGGGCTGCGGCGATCGCACAGGTGGCGGTGCCGCCGCTCACCGCGCGCGTGACCGACGTGACCGGCACGCTCTCCGCGGAGCAGCGCGCACGGCTGGAGGACCGCCTTGCTGCGTTCGAAACGCGCAAGGGCACGCAGCTCGCGGTGCTGATCGTGCCGACGACGCAGCCCGAGGCGATCGAGCAATTCGGCATCCGCGTCGCGGAACAATGGAAGGTGGGCCGCAAGGGCGTCGACGATGGAGCGATCCTCATCATCGCGCTCAAAGACCGCGAGCTGCGCATCGAGGTCGGTTACGGCCTGGAAGGCGCGCTCACCGATGCGACCGCAAACCGCATCATCGACGAGTTCATCGTCCCGCATTTCAAACAAGGTGACTTCTACGGCGGCATCGATGCGGGGCTCTCGCGCATGATGGCGGTGATCGAAGGCGAGGAGCTGCCGCCGCCTGCGCGCGGAAGCGGGGGCCCGCAGGGCGGCGGCTGGGAGCAATTCGCCGTCATCGCGTTCCTGCTCGTCTTCGTGGTCGGTGGGATCGTGCGCGCGATATTCGGTCGTTTCCTCGGCTCCGGCATCATCGCAGGGCTCGCGGGCTTTGCGGCGTGGCTCATGATCGGATCACTCATTGCCGCCATCGCGATCTGCGTCATCGCATGGCTGCTGAGTCTCATGGGCGGCATGGCGGGTCTGCCGTCGGCGCGGCGCGGCGGCTGGTATTCCGGCGGACCCATGGGCGGGTGGGGCGGTGGCGGTGGCGGTGGCGGAGGCGGCTGGAGCGGCGGTGGCGGTGGTTTCGGCGGCGGCGGCGCATCGGGCAGGTGGTGAACCGATGAGTCTCGCGCGCGCGTTACGCCATCTGTTCGTGCCGCCCTGGGCGGTCCGGCGCGCATTCCCGCAGCGCACGCTCGACCGCATCGAGGCGGAGATCAACGACTCGGAGGCGCGTCACCGCGGCGAGATTCGATTCGCGATCGAAGGCGCGCTGGAGTTCCTGCCGGTGCTGCGCGGCTTGAGCCCGCGCGAGCGGGCGCTGGAGACGTTCTCGCTGCTGCGCGTGTGGGACACCGAGGAAAACAGCGGCGTGCTGATCTACGTGCAGCTCGTCGACCGCGACATCGAGATCGTCGCCGATCGCGGCATCGCCTCACGCATCGAGCAATCGCAGTGGGAGACGATCTGTCACCGGATGGAGGAAGCGTTCAGGGCCGCGCGCTTCGAAGAGGGCGTGCTCGCCGGCATCGCCGATGTGGGCGCGTTGCTCGAGCGCCATTTCCCGGCCGGTCCGCGCAACCGTGACGAGCTGCCCGACCGGCCGGTGATCCTTTGAGCGATCGGGTTGCCTCGTGATTCATTACTCCGTCACGCCCGCGAAGGCGGGGTCCAGGAAACCACCCCCATCCTACCTTCCCCCTGAGGGGAAGGGGATAGCCGCCTGCGCGGGAATGACGGAGTGCTATGAGCTTCCGATTCACCAGACTCAGTTTGCGGCGAAGCAGTAGAAATATCCCGCCCCGCCGGTCGAGACCAGCGCCTGCTGGCTGCAGCCCTTCGACGGATGCGATGAGTTCCACGATTTCGCCGCATCGGAATCGTTGAGCCCCATGCGATCGTGGTGTCCCACCATTGCCGAGCCTTCGCCGCTGCTCGTCCAGTTGCGGCACGTCATGTCCTTGCCCGCCGGGAATGCGCGTCCGTCAGGCGTGGAGCCGGTCAGGATGTCGTGCTCGTTCGGCTTGTCGCCGCGGCCCTTCACGACGGTGCCTTTTTCGGTGAGCGAGTTCTCCTTGCTCAGCCGATTGTTGGCGCTGTGAAGATCGTCCACGCTGCGCGCGACGACGAGGCCTTTCGCGTTCTGCCACGGCCCGCGTCCGATGCGCTCGCGCGCGTTGACCGCCTGCATGCCATCGGCCGCGCTCTGGCTCAGGTACGCGCGCCACGTGCGGCCGCCCGCACCGGCGGCCTGCGCGAGCTGCTGGCAGTGCCGGTCGGCGCCGGCAAGGCCGCCGAGATCGGCGCCTTTGCCGCTGCCGGTGCTCGTGATGAAGAACGACATCGGATTCTGCGGCTCGCCGAACGCGGCGCAGCCCGCGAGCAGGGCGGCTGAAACGAATACGGACAGCTTGTTCTTGCGCGTCATGGTGTCCTCCGGTTTTGAGCGGGAGACGCAGTATAGACAGGCAGTAAAATACCCGTGCAATGAGTCTCGCCGCTGCCGCCAGCCACCTTCGAAACCTCCTCGTACGACTCGAGATCGGCGTCAATCACGCGCTCGGGCGGCAGTTCATCCAGCGCGACCGCACGCTGTTTCACATCGAGACGAGCAGCGCGTGCAACCTGAAGTGCCGCTTCTGCGCGTACACGAAAAAATCGACGCCGACGGTCAGCATGTCCTATGAGGATTTCGTGAAGATCGTGGAGCAGGCGATCGAGCTCGGCTACCGCCGCTTCGAGTTGACGCCCTGCACCGGCGACGTGTTCATGGACCGCACGATCTGGCGCAAGCTCGAGCTTCTGGAACGGCGCCCGGAGATCGAGAGCTACGAGTTCTTCACGAACTTCACGATCCCGAAACCGGACGCGGTCGAGCGACTTGCAGGTTTACGCAAGCTGAGGCACCTCACCGTGAGCGTCTACGGCCACGACCGCGACAGCTTCGTCGCGATCGCGGGCGGCACCGAAAAGCTCTACGCGCGTCTCCTCGGCAATCTCGAGGCGCTGCTCGCCGTCCTGCCGGTGAAGTCGTTCGAGCTGGCGATCGCGCTGCGCTCGGGCCGCGATCGCAACAAAGGCAGGAGCAGCGATCTGCTCGATCTCGTGGAGCGTTTTCGCGCGGCGGGCGTCGAGATCTGGCTCGCGCCCGGCGTCTACAACAACTGGGGCGGCTACATCTCCGCCAAAGACGTCGAAGGTCTCGACATGACCATCAATTCCACCGAGGACGTCTACAAGTACGGTGCCTGCGAGAAGCTCTTCAACTCGGTGCAGGTGACGGCCACCGGCGTCGTCAACGCCTGCGCCTGCCGCGACGTCGATGCCACGCTCAGGATCGGTGACGTGAAATCGACACCGCTCGCGCACATCGTCTCACCGGACAACCCCGAGTACATGAAGATCATCGAGGAGCAGCAGCGCGGCGAGTTCCGCCCGATCTGCCGGAGCTGCGACTTCTACAAGAGCATTTACCACCACCGCTCGCACTATCGGCGCGAGGGCATCGCGACCATGACGCTCGAGGAATTCAAGCAGCAGCTCGAAGAGCGGCGCGCCGCGCGCAAGGCGACTGTCGCTGCGCAATAATGTGTAAGTGCGCGGCGAGCCGTAGGCTCGAGGCGCGTCGTAGGGTTTTCAGGAATGTGTAAATGCGCGGCGGCTGCCGCGCTAAGCTACTTTTTGCGCCGAGAGCCGTAGGCTCGAGGCGCGTCGTAGTTTTTCAGGAGAAGACAATGTTGTGGGTCATCACGTGCGTCGACAACCCGAATACCGACAAGATTCGCGAGGAGCATCTGAAGCCGCACCGCGAATACCTTCAGAGCCAGAAGAAGATCCTCGTGCTGGCGGGCGCGACGCAGAACGACGAAGGCACCGCGGCCATTGGGAGTTGCTTCGTGGTGAACGTGGGCAGCCGCGCGGAGGCGAAGGCGTTCTCGGACGGCGATCCGTTCACGAAGAACGGCGTATTCAAGAGCGTGACCATCACGCGTATGCGTAAAGGTCAGTGGAATCCGGAGGCCGCCGAGGGCGCGTAAAAAGCTCCGGCACGGCTCGAATCCCGTTCTCATCGTCACGCCCGCGAAGGCGGGGGTCCAGGGAACCACCCGCATCCTACCTTCCCCCTGAGGGGGAAGGGGATACCCGCCTGCGCGGGAATGACGAGTTCCCGGAACGTTCGAGGTGTGGTCAGCTCTCCGGCGGTCTGCGCTGGCTGAAGCCCGACGCGCGCTCGTAGGCGTTCGCCACCCGCAACACAGTGCGATCGTCGAAGTGACGTCCAACGATCTGCGCGGAGAGCGGCAGGCCGCCCTTCGAAAGGCCCGACGGTATCGCGATGGCCGGATGGCCCGTGAGATTGAACGGCCCGCGCGCCTGCCGCGGATACGTGCGCGCGATCTCCGCTTCGTCGTCGATCTTGCACGCGGTGTCCATGGCGTTCGCCGTGACGAGTACGTCCACGTCGCGCAGCGCGTCGTTCACCGCCGCGATCATCTCGCCGCGCCGGCGCTGCGCCTGGATGTAATCGCCCGCCGTGAGGAAAGCGCCGGCGAGAAGCTTCCGCCCCGTCGCGCGCGCGTAATTCTGCGGCTGCTCGCGCAGCCATTTCTCGTGGATGGCCCACGCTTCCGCCATGAGGATCACGCGATGTACGCCGGAGAGCTCGCGCAGCGACGGCAGCGTCACGTCGCGAACGACCGCGCCTTCTTTCCTGAGCACGCCGGCGACCGCTTCGATTCCGCCCGCCATCTCGGGGTCCGCCTGGAGGTCGCGCTCGTGGAAGTGGCGCACGAGACCCACGCGCAGGCCCGCGATGCCGCGGTCGAGATCGCGCGTGAAGTCGTATTCGCGCGACGGCGCGCTGCCCGGGTCGGCCGCGTCGTAGCCGGCGATCGCATCGAGCACGAGCGCGGTGTCGCGCACGGTGCGCGTGAGCGGCCCGATGTGATCCAGCGTGAACGCGAGCGGGAACACGCCGCGCCGGGAGACGAGACCGTACGTGGGTTTGTGGCCGACGATGCCGCAGCAGCCCGCGGGATTGCGAATCGAGCCGCCGGTGTCGGTGCCGAGCGCAAGCGGCAGCATGCCCGCCGCCACCGCGACACCCGAACCCGACGACGAGCCGCCGGGCATGTGCCCGGGATTCCACGGATTGCGCGCCGGGGGATAGGGCAGGTCGAACGCCGGTCCACCGAACGCGAACTCGTGCAGCGAGAGCCGGCCGAGCAGGATCGCGCCCGCCGCGCGGAGCCGCCGCACCACTTCGGCGTCGCGCTTCGCGACGTGCTTCTCCATGATTTTGGAGTGACAACTCGTGCGCAACCCCGCGACGTCGATGATGTCCTTCAATCCGATCGGGACCCCGTGCAGCGGCCCCAGGACGCGTCCCGCGCGGATCTCGCGCTCGGCCTGGCGCGCGTCTTCGAGCGCGCGCTCGGCGCCGACGTCGATGAACGCGTTCAACTTCTTGTCGCGGCTCTCGATGCGTCCGACGAGGGCGCGCACGAGCTCCACCGGCGAGAGCTTCCCGGCGCCGTAAGCGGCGCCGATTTCGGCCGCGGTCAACCAGTGTGCGTCGCTCATGCCGCACCTCCCGTCTTCATCGGTGGCCATGGTTCGATCGCGGCGTCATCCGGCGCCGCGAACGCGCTGCGCGCGTCGCCTGCGACCTTCGCCGCGGCGACGAGCTCTTCGGGAAATTCGGCGATGATCTTATCGAGTCCGGCGGCGCGGGCGAGCGACAGGACTTTTTCGTCGGGCTTGTCGGGCAATTGACGACTCCTTCGTATGCGACAATCGAAACGGCTCGAGAGAAGAGATTAACGCAAAATGGATTTCTCGCTGAACGCCGAGCAGCGCGGCTGGCAGACCAAGGCGCGCGAGTTCTCCCGCGAAGTGCTGCGCCCGCGTTCGCTCGAGCGTGACCAGATCGCAGGCGGCTTCGCCACGTGGAGCTGGGACCTCATCGAAGCGGGCTCGAAGCTCGGCTTCCGGACCCTCGCGGTGCCGAAGGATTGGGGCGGCCCCGGCACCGATTTCGTCACTCAGGGCCTGGTGATGGCGGAGCTTGCGAAAGGCGACAGCGCCATGTCGAAAGCCTTCAGTCAGAACTGGAAATGGAGCCACCTCATCGCCGAGTTCTGCACGAAGGACCAGAAGCAGCGTTTCCTCGAGCCGTTCCTGGCCGACCATCGATTCGTCATCGGCTCGGCGACCACGGAACCGAACGCCGGATCCGACAATCGCTACCCGCCGCTCGACGCGCCGAAGGCCGGCTATCGTCTGCGCGCCGAGCGCAGAGGCGAGGAGTGGATCCTCAATGGCGAGAAGACGTTCATCGCGAACGGCAGCGTCGGCAAGCTCTTTTTCGTGAGCACGCGCAGCAATCCGGATGTCTCGATCCGCGATGGCAGCAGCACGATCTTCCTGGTGCCGCGAGATACGCCCGGCTTTCGGATCGGAAAGGTTTTCAACAAGGCCGGCTGGCGCTTCTATCAGAACGCCGAGCTCATTTTCGAGAATGCGCGGCTGCCGCACGCGAACGTCGTCGGTGAAGTGAACGGCGGCATGAAAGTGCGCACCGGCGCGGCCGCGGAGTTCGGCGATTTCGAGCTCGCCGCGAACGCGCTGGGCGTGTGCGACGCCGCGTGTGAGTCGGCGATGACGTACGCGAAGAACGAGCGGCGCGCCGGCAAGCCGCTGTTCGACCACCAGGTCGTGCAGCTAAAGCTGAACGAGATGCACGCGCTCACCGAAGCGCTGCGCTCGCTCGTGCTGCGCACCGGCTGGGAGATGGATCACAAGCTGCAGGGCGTGAACGCCGTGCTCGCGATGAATTACTCGACGACGGTGATTCAGCGCGTGACGCAGCTCAATCTCGAGTTTCACGCGCAGGCGGGCAGCGGTTACATCGACGCACTCGCCGACAAGCTGGTGCGCGATGCGATCATCTGGTCGCACCTCGCGGGGGACGCGACGCAGCGCCTGAAGGCGCTGCGCCGGATGAAGTGAAAACCTATCGCGTCGTGCTGCTCGAGCTGCTGGTGCCGTAGCTCGTGCCCGCCGCGCCGCCGGTCGTGCCGCCGCCGGTGCCCGCGCCGCCCGCCGTTCCGCCGGTCGTGCTGCCGGCGCCGGCCGCCGCATCGGTGCCCGACGCGCCCGGTGTGCCCGAATCCGGACCACCGGCCGCGCCCATGCCTGCGCTGCCGCTCGCGCTGCCGCTGGTGCCGCCGACGCCGCTCGCCGGCGCGCCTGGAGCAGCCGGCGTTTCACCCGTCTGGAGCGGAGGCGACATGGGGCTGGACGTGGCGCCGGTGTTCGCCGTTGCGCCGGACCCGGTGTTGCCCTGCTGCGCGGCGCGATCGTCGTCGCGACCGCACCCTGATATCGAAAACGCGAGCGCAATGCTCGCCGCGATGAGAAGTGGCCTGGTCATAAGTGTGTCCTCTCTATGGAAACGATGCGATCTTGCAGGACGCAGGATCGGCACGAATTCCCGGACGCAAGCTCCGTACCACCACCTCCCGCTTTTACAGTAGCGCCGTGATCGAGCGCTCGAGGGCCGCTTCACACGCGCTGCAGTAGTAGCGCGTCTGCAGCGAAAACATGATGCAGTCGACCTCGGCGCGGTAGACACCTCTCGCGTGGCCGTGCGCGCCTTCGAAATGACCGACCGTGCGCAGCGGCGCATTCTTCGCGAGCAGCGCACGCTGTCGTTCTCCAGCGACGCGCATGAGCATTTCGACCGCCTGTTCTCCGGCACGCCGCTGCCGCAGCCGCCGGTATGCCCGTACGTATTTTGCGAATTCGCGATCGTATTCGGCCTTGTTCCAGGGCGTGGCCCGCGCGGCGTCCGTGCGCCACTTCCCGGATGACAGGCCGAGCGTCACGTTGGGCTGCCAGGGCTCGACATTGCCTCCGTACACCGGTCCGTCGCCGTCCGGAATGTAGTACTCCTCGGCGAGGCCGGCGATGGCGTGGCCCAGCTCGTGCAGCACGAGATAGCGCGCGCCCGCACTGTCGATCGCGACCACGGCGGGTCCGCCGAAATACGCGCTGCCGCCGTAGCGGCGAGCGTTCGCGAGCACGAGCAGGAAATCGTAGGGCACCAGTGAGGCCGCTTCACGCAGCGTCGTGTTGTCGCCGGCGAACAGCGTGCGTTCCGCAGTGCCCTCGCCGTAGCGGCAGCGGAAGAGCGTATCGCGACGCCGCTCGAGGTAGGGATCCGTGATCCCGCTGTCGCCGCTCGCCGTGAACACCGAGACGACGTTGAAGTCGCTTGCGCGCCGCGCGAACGGCTCGACTGAGAAGAGGTACTCCACGGCGCGTCTGGCGTCCGCCACGAATTTCAAGTACTCCGTCTCGCGGTAGCCATCGCCGAGGATCGCAAGTTTCGCCTTCGAACCTGGACCAGTGCTCGAGAGCAGCGTGTCGATACGTGCGTCCAGCGCTGCGGGTGCAGCGTCGATCGCGCTGGCGCGCGGATCGACATCGAACGCCGCGACTTCCAGGAAGGTGTTTCCCGCGCGTCGTTTTTCGATGACAACGCGCGCGGCCGAGGCCGGCATCGGTACGCGCACGCTGAGCTCGGTCAGTGCAGCGCGGCCCTCGGCGTCGATGCTCGACTCGAAGCCTTCGCGGTAAAGCAGCGTGTTGCCCGGCCCGATCGCGGAGACGCGGAACTCGCCCCAGTCCGGCAGCTCGACGTCGGCGCCACGCGGCCAGTGCGGCTCGCGCCGAAATCGCAGCGGCTCGAATGCGTGCGCGCCGTCGCGGACGCTGTGGCGCAGGTCGATGCGCAGCGCCCCCGCCGGCGCTACGGCAGGTGTCGGCGCATCATCAGCGGCCCGCCGGCAGGCGGGGAGGAGAAGGGCGGCGCCGGCGGCCGCCGATTGGAGGAAGCTGCGGCGGCTGTTCACGTGCGCCACGAGATCGCCACGTCCTTCGACTTCGCTGCGCTGCGCTCAGGAGGACTCGGCGCTTCGCGATGGCTAACTTCGGAACTTCGCCGCCGCTTTGCGCACCGCTTCGACGACGGCGTCGCCCATCTGAGTGGTCGAAGCCTTGCCGCCGAGGTCGGCGGTGAGATGACGCGCGTCCGCGATCGTCATGTCCATGCCGCGATCGATGAACTTCGCGGCGAGCGTCGCCTTCGACTCCTTTTTCTTCCGGCCGAGCCACTCGAACAGCATCTTGCCCGACATGATCATCGCGTACGGGTTGGCGATGTTTCTGCCCGCGATGTCGGGTGCGGAGCCGTGCGTCGCCTGCGCCATGGCGTAGCGGTCGCCGATGACAAGCCCCGGCGCAAGCCCGAGGCCTCCGACGAGACCCGCGCCTTCGTCCGTCAGGATGTCGCCGAACTGGTTCGTGGTGACGACGACGTCGAAGCGCTGCGGCGTCATCACGAGCTTCATCGCAAAACCGTCCACCAGGACTTCGTCGAGCTCGCAGTCCGGATAATTCGTCGCCATCTTGCGGCATTCCTCGGCGAACATGCCGTCGACGAGCCGGTACACGGGCTCCTTGTGGACGGCCGTCACCTTCTTGCGCGAACGGGTGCGGGCGATCTCGAAGGCTTCACGCGCGACGCGGCTCGCACCCTTGCGCGTGACCACCCGGTGCCCGATCGAGATCTCGTCGTTCGGCCGGAACTCACCGCTGCCCGCGACCACGGTGCTGCCCGACTGCATGCCTTCGGTCGTTTCGCGCAGGAATACGATGTCGACGTCCTTGTGCAGCGAAGGCAGATTCGGATACGACTTCACCGGCTTCACGTTCGCGTACAGGTCGAAGCGCTTGCGCATGGGCGGCATCACCCACGTCGGATCGTTGCGCGGATACGCGTTGTGCCCGATGGGCCCGCAGACGAATCCGTCGGTGTCCTTGAGCGCGTTCACCGTGGATTCGGGCATCGTGTGCCCGTGCAGCTCGTGGCCGAGCTTCCCGAGCGGCAGCTCGATCCATTCGATATCGAGCGCCGCTTCCGCAGCCGCCGCACGCATCACCTTCACGGTTTCCGGGACGACTTCCAGGCCAATGTCGTCTCCGTGCATTACGCCGATCTTGAGCATGTGCTTCCTTCGATTACGCTGTCATTGCGAGGAGCGCGCGGCAGCGCGACGCGGATTGCCGCGCATGCGCTCGCAACGACGTCTCGTGGCGCACGTCAGACCTTCAAGCCGTGTACGAAGCTCGCGCGCTCGCGCGCGCCGGCCATGAGGAACGTCATATCGCCGCCGCACAGCACGCAGCGCATGCCATAGCCGATGTACTTCTCCAGGAGCTTCGGATCGTAAGCACCGCCCATACCGGGATGCACGTTGTGCTTCCTGCAGGCCGCGATGACCTTGCGGTAGGCGTCCTCCACTTTCGGATGCTCGAACTGGCCGGGAATCCCGAGCTCCATGCACAGGTCGTTCGTGCCGATCAGCAGGATGTCGATGCCGGGAACGGCGGCGATCGACTCGGCATTCTCGATGGCGGTGGGCGACTCGAGCATGACCATGACCAGCGTTTCCTGGTTCGCGGCCGCGGTCGCCTCCCCGACCGGGACGCTGCGATAGGCGAACTGCGGCAGCGTGCCCATCGCCGAGCGGTGCGCGACCGGCGGGTACTTGCAGTGGGCGACCGCGCGCTGCGCTTCCTCGGCGGTGTCCACGTGCGGCACGCAGATGCCCTGCGCGCCCGCATCGAGAATGCGCGAGGCGTGATGGTGCTCCTTGCCCGGCACGCGCACGATCGACGTGAGCCCGACGGGCAGGCACGCCGTCGCGATCTGCGCCGCGGTGTCGAGATCCATGGAGCTGTGCTCCATGTCGATAAAGACCCAGTCGAAGCCGCAAGTCTTGACGATGGTCGCGATGTCGGCGGTGCGCGCCAGGCGCAGGCCCATGCCGACCGCGACTTTGCCTTCCGTGAGCCGGCGCTTTGCGTGATTCGGAAAAATATCCACGACGCGCCTCGACTACGCCCGTCGGCGCAAAACGGAGCCTGGCGCGGCGGCCGCCGCGTCTTTGCATAACGGATATCGAGTCATCTGCGGTCCTTTGCGGTGGTTTGTGTGGAGGCGGCGCGCTGGTTAGACTGTTGGCCCGCAACTTCACCGGAGTCTTCCCATGCTCACGCTCTATTTTAGTCCGGGCGCCTGCTCGATGGCGTCGCACATCGGCCTCGAAGAAAGCGGCGCGCAGTACGAGAAGCGGCCGACGCTGCTGCCGAAAGGCGAGCACAAGACCGAGGCCTATCTCAAGATCAATCCGCGCGGCAAGGTGCCGGCGCTCGCTGTCGATGGCCAGGTGATCACCGAGAACACCGCCATCCTCACCTACGTCGGCAAGCGATTTCCCGAGAAGAAGCTCTTCCCGACCGACGCAATCGGCGAAGCACGCTGCATTTCGACGATGGCGTGGTTCTCGAACAGCGTGCATCCGCTCTATACGCACACGCTGCGTCCCGAGCGTTACGCCGAGGACCCGGCGGCGCATGCAACGGTGAAGGAGACGAACAGGAAATCGTTCTTCGAGGCGCTCAAGGAGATCGACGGCCTGCTCGCCGGCAAGCAATGGATCTTGGGCGATCAGTTCACGGTCGCCGATGGTTACGCGCTCGTCTTCTACGGCTGGGGTCTGCGCGCGGGGCTGCCGCTGCAGGAGCTCAAGAACTACACCGCGTGGAAAGACCGGATGGTGCAGCGTCCGGCGGTGCGCAAGGTGCTCGAGGAGGAGAAGAACGTCATCCTCGAACAGAAATGATCCCTAGGGTGGGTCGATGACCCACCAGCGGGCACGTTCCTTCGTCATCTATTACGGCTGGCTCACCGACGGGCCACAGGGCGCGCCGAACGCCGGCGCGCGGCGCATTGCATCGGCCGCACCGCCGCTCCTGATCGCGCAGCCGTGGACGGCGGCGCCAGCGGGCCACTGCAACCTCAGCCCGCAGGTGCTCGCGCTCCTGCGCGATGCGCGTATCGAGGTGCATGCCTACGTCGCCACCGGTTTCGGCCGCGGCGACGCAAGCACCGTACTGCAGGCGCTGGACGCGGCCGCCGGCCTCGCGGTACAGGGCATTTTCCTCGATGAAGTCGATCCGCTGGTTCATGACGCAACGCTCGGTTTTTACGCCCGATTGTCGAGCGCCGCGCGCGCCGCGGGAAAGCAGGTCATCGCGAACACCGGCGTCGCGCGCTGCGGCGAGCGGGTGATGCAAATCGCCGACCGACTGATGGTCGAGCATCAATGGCGCGAGCTTTGCAAGCAGAGTCCCTGGAGCGCGAAGTACGAGCGCGACCGGTTCATGGGCGTCTCGAGCAACGAAGAGCATGCAATGGGTTACGACGTGGACAGCGCGCGCGCAGCAGCCGATGCGCGCGACGCGTGGGCGCTCGGCATCGGCTGGCATGCCGCGACCGAACGCTACATCGAGCTGCCGGAGTGGTTCGATGCGTGACTCGCAGTTCGCGCATGCGGCGATCGCGCTGGTCGGTGTCCTCGTGCTGGCTGGCTGCGCGGCCCCCAAATCGAATCCCGCCGATCCGTTCGAGCGCGTGAACCGCGCGATCTACGGATTCAACGAGCGCGTGGACAAGACGGTGCTCGAGCCCGTCGCGAAAGGCTATCGGTTCGTCCTGCCGAATTTCGTGCGCACCGGCGTCGGCAACATGTTTTCGAACGTGAGCGAGGTCCGTAACGTTCTCAACAACACGCTGCAGGGCAAGTTCACGGACGCCTACAGCGATGTCGGCCGGCTCACCATCAACAGCACGCTGGGCCTGCTCGGCTTTTTCGACATCGCTTCGGAAGCGGGTATCGAGAAGCACCGCGAAGATTTCGGTCAGACGCTCGGTGTCTGGGGTGTAGGGCAGGGACCGTTCATCATGCTGCCGTTGTTCGGTCCGAGCACCGTACGCGATACCGCGGGCTGGGGCGTCGATCTCTACACGGATCCCGTCAGGGCCATCGATCCGACGCGTGCGCAGAACCAGATCCGCGGCACGCGCCTCGTGCAGCGCCGCTCGGAGCTCCTCGACGCGAAGAAGATCATCGACGCCGCGGCCCTCGACGAATACCAGTTCGTGCGCGACGCCTATCTCCAGCGCCGCCGCAATCTCGTCTACGACGGCAAGCCGCCGCCGGACAAGGACGCGATCGGACCGCCGCCGAACGACGAGCCCGCGAAATAGCAGCGGCCGCATCCGGCGCCGATAGAATCGCATGATGGCCACGCGATTCATCGCGCATCTGGACATGGACGCGTTCTACGCGTCGGTCGAGCTCCTGCGTTACCCCGAGCTTCGCGGCAGGCCGCTCGTGATCGGCGGGCGCCGGCGCATCGTCGAGGAGCTTTCGGCGGACCGTTTCCCGACGCTGCGCGAGTACGCAGGGCGCGGCGTCATCACGACCGCGACCTACGAGGCGCGCACCTTCGGGCTTCATTCCGGCATGGGGCTCATGAAAGCGGCCAGGCTCGCGCCTGACGCACTGCTCCTGCCGGCGGACTTCGACGAGTACCGCCGCTATTCGCGCCTGTTCAAAGACGCCGTGCGCGAGATCGCGGCGCAGGTCGAGGACCGCGGAATCGACGAGATCTATATCGATCTCACGGAGCTCGTGGCCTGTTCGCCGTTCGACAAGCTCAGGGCCAACGGTAGTGACGCCGTGCGTGCCCGGTCTGACATCGTTCGTGCTGAGCCTGTCGAAGCACGAACAACCGAAGCCTGGGACGCAGCGCGACAACTCGCCATGGAAATTCAGCGCGCGGTGCGCGAAGCGACGGGACTGTCGTGCTCGCTCGGCATCACGCCGAACAAGCTCTTGTCGAAGATCGCCTCCGAGCTGGACAAACCGGGCGGCATCACCGTGCTGCGCGAAGCGGACGTGCCGGAACGCGTGTGGCCGCTGGCGGCGCGCAAGCTGAACGGGATAGGACCGAAAGCAAGCGCGCGGCTGGAGGCGCTCGGCATCCGCACGATCGGTGAGCTCGCGCAGGCCGAGCCCGCGTTTCTGATCGAACAGTTCGGCAAGAGCTACGGCGCATGGATGCACGATGCGGCGAACGGGCGCGACGATCGGCCGGTCGTCACCTACAGCGAGCCGAAATCCATCAGCCGCGAGACCACATTCGAGAACGATCTGCATCCGGTGCGCGATCGCGAGCAGCTCTCCCGCATCTTCACCGATCTGTGCGTGCGCGTCGCCGGCGATCTCGAGCGCAAGGGCTACGTCGGCCGCACCATCGGGCTGAAGCTGCGCTTCGATAATTTCAAGACGCTCACGCGCGACTGCACGATTCCAGTGCCGACACGAGATCCTGCCGCGATCCGCCGCGCCGCCGGCGAATGCCTGAAGCGCGTGCCGCTGGAGCGCCGCATCCGGCTGCTCGGCGTGCGCGTCGGCGCGTTGAGCAAGGCCGCGGAGATTCAGCCGGCGCCGCCGCCGGCAGGGGTTCCGGGCACGCCGCTCTTCGACGCCTGAAGCCGCGACTTCAGCAGAGCAGGCGCGCCGGCGGCTCGAACGCGACGCCGTCGAGCAGCGCCGCGGCGATGCTGTGCGCCGTCAGTGCCGATGTCTTCGGATTCGACGCGGCGGCATACGCGAGCGTCTCGAACCGGAACGCGCCGAAATCGCCCGCGGCTTCGATCGTGCCGATGGGACCGGCCGCCTGTGGATCCGAGACGAGCCGCACGCGCGTCGCATCGAGACCGAGGCTTGCGAGCGCCACGGTCGCGGCGACGTTGGCATTGCGCGGGTATGCGAGCGCCGCTTCGCGCGCGCTGCCTTCGAAGAACACCGTGCGCCGATTGCGCGCCTCGCCGGCAAGCGTCGCTTCGGCGGGTGTGTCCGACCATGCCGAGGGCGCTTTGACCGAGGTGTAGAGCACCTCGCGCAAACCGGCCGTGCGCGCAGCGAGCAGACCGTCGACGCCGGCGACCGCGCCGGGCGGGATCCACAGGCGCGCGCCGTGGGTCGCGACTTCGCACAGCAGGGATGCGAACGCACGATCCGCGAGTGCGCCGCTGGAAGCGATCACGAGATCGACGCCGCGCCGCAGTATCGCGGGTCCGTATTCCCTGAGCGCGTCCTGACCGGCGCATTCGGCGACGGCCGCGGGCGCGAGGTCGAGCAGTGCCTCGAGCCGGTCGACGATCTGGAAGCGTCCGGCAGCCCGGCGCGCCGCATCCTCGGCGCGTGACGGCCGCACCAGCACCGCAGCCAGCGATTCGGCTTCACCGCGCAGCTCCAGACAGCGCACGAGCTCGTCGGTGATCGCACCATAGCCGATGACGCCGAAGCGCCGGTGCGAGCTCATCGTGCCGGCGCGGCGAAGAATTCCTCGAGCGCCAGGCGCCGCGGCACAAGCCCCTGCTCGTGGGCCCACGCGATCTGCGCTTCGAGCGTCGCACGGTTGCGCTCGATGCCGTAGGGCCAGAAGTCGGGGCCCAGCCGTTCGCGGGTTTCGAGCAGATGCGCCGGCGCCCACGGCAGCATCGTCTTCGGCGCCTGCTCGATCTCGAGGTCGCGCAGCGCGAGCGCCTTGGCGGCATCGAACGCGCGGTACAGCGCCGGACCGAGCTGCGGATGGGCCGCGAGCAGCGAGCTCCGCACCGCCACGACGTGCATGATGGGGAAGATGCCCGTGGCCTCGAAGTAACGCGCTTCGTCTTCCCACCATCGGGGGAACAGCCGCGCGACGGTCGGCGCCGCCAGACAGCGCGGCGGCGAGTAGGCGATCAGTGCATCGAGGTCGCCGGCCTCGAGCGCATCGTCAAGGAGTCGCGCGCCCGCGTTCTCGATCGACACGCCTTCGATGCGCGGCACGCGTATCTCGTCCGGGCGCCGCTCGCGCCGATCGATGTCACCGACAATCCATTCGATGCGTTTCAGATCGACGCCGTAGTAACCGGCGAGCACGCCGCGAGCGACGAGCGACACGGTATTCGTGTATTCGCGCAAGCCCACACGCCGGCCTTCGAGGTCCTTCGGCGTGCGTATGCCGCGGTCGCTGCGAACGAAGATCGCGTGATGCCTGAAGCAGCGCGTCGGAAATATCGGCAGCGCTACGTACGGGCAGTCGCCGCGCGCGGCGGCGATCAGGTAGTTACAGAACGAGAGCTCGGTGACGTCGAACTCGGCGGTTGCAAAGGCGCGGCTGAAGAGGCTCTCCAGCTCGCCCGATGTCCATGCCACCTCGAAGCCTTCGACCGTTACACGGCCATCGAGCAGGGGTTGCGTGCGGTCGAAGGTGCCGACCGCGGCGGTGATTCTGACCGGTGGGTTACCACCCACCCTACGCGGGCGCCTTGATGATCGCCGTGCCGATCATGCTGTCGCGGTTCACGAGCTTCACGAGCTCCGCTTCGCTCATGCGCTCGGTGCCGGGTGGGCGCATCGGCAGCACAAGGTAGCGCAGATCGGCGGTGGAATCGTGAACGCGCACCGTGACCTCCGGCGCAAGGTCGAGTCCGAACTCGCGCAGCACGGCGCGCGGCTCGCGCACGGCGCGCGAGCGGTACGCGCGGCTCTTGTACCAGGCGGGCGGCAGCCCGAGCAGCATGCGCGGATAGCACGAGCACAGCGTGCACACGACCATGTTGTGCACCTCCGGTGTATTTTCCACGACGGTGAGCTTCACGTCGTAGAGCGCCATCTCGAAGCCCATCGCCTCGCATGCCGCCGTCGCATCGCGCAGGAGCTCTGCCTTGAATTTGGGGTCGCTCCATGCTCGCGCGACCACGCGTGCTCCGCCCTCCGGCGTGCGGCTCTCGATGTCTTCAACGACCTTGCGCACCTCGTCCGCGCTGATTACGCCTTTCTCGACCAGGAGCTCGCGCACCGCGATCTCAAGCTTGCGGTATTACGTCAGCGTGTCGTCGTGATCCGGCTGGAACGGGTGCCGATGCGGGTGGCCGTGATCGCCGTGGTCGTGATGGTGTTCGCTCATGCTTCGGGTTCGAGCCAGTGCTCGTAAAGGTCGATGTCGAGCGTGTCCTGCGCGCCGCCCGCGTACTCGGGCCACACATGCGCCTGCACGAAGCGCACGCGGTACAGCGCTTTCAGCGGCAGGCCGGAGCGGCCGTACGCGAGCTCCTCCGGATTCTTGAAGAAGCCGACGAAGCGCTCGATGACGCCGTTTTTACCGCGCACGTAATGCGGCGTGCGGATGTGTCCCGGTGCATCGACTTTGCGCACGCGCACGCGCTGGCCGGCGCGGTAGCGCGGCACCTGCGCGGCCCCGGCGCGCTCGGCCGTCGCCGCGTTCACGGCAACACGTCCTTGCGGGTCTCGATGTCGGCGAGCTTCGAGGCGAGCTCGTCCACCGTGATCACGCCCTTGAGAATCAGGTTGTTCGAAATCGAGAGCATCCGCCGCTCGGCGTACGACGCGGCGAAATACGCGTCGGCCCCGAGCGATTCCAGGCCGCGGCGGTTCTCGTCGATGCGCAGGATTTTCTTGCGCGTGAGGAGCACGAGCAGCGCTTCGATGCGCTTTTCCCAGAGCTCGAGCTCGTGATCGTCCTTCGGGATTTCACCGGCGGGTGTGCCGCCGAGGTCGTGATAGGCTCGCATTCGGCGATCATAACAAAGGGGAGAAGCACATGTGCCGGACCACGCTCTCACGCAGCCGCATCGCAGGTGTCACGCTCGCCAGTCTCGCCGCAGTGCCGTGCGCGGCCGCGCTCGCCCCGCAGGATCCCGCGGCGACCTATCCCAGCCGTCCCATACGTATCGTCATCGGTTTCTCGGCCGGCAGCACCGTCGACGTGTCGGCCCGCGTGATCGGCCAGAAGATGACCGAGACATGGAAGCAGCAGGTTGTCGCCGACAACCGTCCGAGCGCCGGCGGGATCATCGCCGCGCAGACCGTCGCGCATGCGAATCCCGACGGCTACACGCTGCTTTCGGTGTCGGCTTCGCACGCGGTGGCGCCGGCGATGTACAGCAAGCTTCCCTATGACACGGCGAAGGACTTCGCCGGCATCACGACCACCGTCAGCGTGCCGGCCGTGCTGATCGTGGCGCCGAGCCTCGGCGTGAAAACCGTGAAGGACCTCGTCTCGATGGCCAAGGCGAAGCCGGGCCAGATCAACTTCTCGTCCGCGGGCGTCGGCAGCGCGACCCACTTTTCGGCGGAGCTCTTCAAGAGTCTCGCCGGTATCAACGTGCAGCACGTGCCGTACAAAGGGATACCCGAAGCGGTCACCGAAGCGATGCTCGGACGCGTGCAGTTCATGCTTTCGCCGATGTCGAACGCGATGCCGTTCATTAAGGAAGGCCGGCTCGTCGCGCTTGCGGTCTCGCCGGCCAAGCGGCTCGCCGTGCTGCCCAACGTGCCGACGATCGCCGAAGCGGGCGTGCCCGGCTACGAGTGGCAGACGTGGTTCGGACTGCTCGCGCCGGCGAAAACGCCGCGGCCGATCATCGCGAAGCTGAACCGGGAAGTGACGCGCATCCTCAACCTGCCCGAATCGAAGGAGCGCTGGAATGCGCTGGGTTGCGACCCGGTGCCGATCGCGCCTGAGGCCTTCGACAAGTTCGTGGTCGAGCAGATCGCGCTCTTCACCAAGCTCGCGCGCGCGGCCAACATCAAGGCGGACTGAGTCGAAAATTGCTATTCTTTTCCCGTATGAACACGAGACCCCTGACCGCCGTCCGCTCCCTTTTACTCATCGCGACTTTACTCGCGCCGCCGATCGCTCACGCGCATCACGCGATGGGCAATGCGACGCCCGCCACCCTGTTCCAGGGCCTCGTATCCGGCCTTGCGCATCCGGTGATCGGCATCGATCATCTGCTGTTCGTGCTGGCGGTCGGCGCCGCCGGCTATTTCTTCGGACGGCGTGTCGGCCTGCCGGTCGCGTTCGTCGCGGGTACGCTCGCCGGCACCGGCATGCACCTGTACGAAGCGACGCTGCCGTATGCCGATGCGTGGGTCGCGCTCACGATCGTGGCGCTCGGCGCGCTCTTCACCTTCGGCGCGCGGTTACTCAGGAGCGGCGCGGCACTCGCGCTTTTTGCCGTCGGCGGTCTCATCCACGGTTACGCATACGGTGAGGCGATCGTCGGTGCTGAGGCGACGCCCCTCGTTGCTTATCTCGTCGGTTTCGCTCTGGTTCAGCTCGCGATCGCTTTCGGCGCCTACGTCGTGACGCAGCACGCGGCGCGTGAAGGACGCGGCGCCGCGCTCGCGCGTCCTATCGGTGCGGCGCTTTCCCTTGCAGGCGTCGTTTTCCTCGCGTCAGCCATCTGGGTATGAGCGCTGCGCCCGTCGCGCAGATCTACAACTACCTTCGCATCGACGATCGCCTCGCGACGTCGGGACAGCCCTCCGAGGAGGAGCTCGCGGCGCTCGCCGAGGACGGCGTCGAAGTCGTCATCAATCTCGCGCTGCATGACGATCCGCGTTATTCGCTTGCGGACGAGCCGGGCACCGTCGCCGCGCTCGGCATGCAGTACGTGCACATTCCGGTCAAATTCGACGCGCCGACGCAGCATGACCTGAACGCCTTCTTCACCGTGATGGACGCGCATCGCGATCGCAACGTGCTCGTGCACTGCGCCGCGAACAAGCGCGTGACGTCGTTTCTCGGGCTCTATCGCGTGCTGCGGCAGAAGTGGGACGCGGAGCGGGCGTTCGAGCCGATGCGAACGATCTGGGAGCCGAACCCCGTGTGGGCGGCGTTCATCGATTCGATGTTGAAAACAAGGGCGTAGGGTGCGTCGATGACGCACCGTGCAGTCTTCGTCGCATTGCTCGTACTGCTCCTCGCGAGCGGCGGAGCCGCCGCGCAGGCCTGGGCGCCGCAGCGCAACGTCGAGATCGTCGCCGCTTCGGCGCCGGGCGGCAGCAACGATAAAACCGCCCGCATGCTCGAGCATCTGCTCTCGGGCAACAAGCTGGTCACGTCGAGCATTACCGTGGTGAACAAGCCCGGCGGCGGATCGAACATCGCGAACACGTACGTCGCGCAGCGTGTCGGCGACGCGCACGTTCTGCTGATCGCGGGTAACGCCCTCATGACCAATCACATCATCGGCGCGAGCAAGCTCACGATCGCCGATTTCACGCCGATCGCGTCGATGGCGGAGGACTACGCCGTGTTCGCCGTCACCGGCGGCTCGCCGCTCAAATCGGGCAAGGACCTCGTCGAGCGCATGCAGAAGGACGCGCGCAGCGTGAGCACGGGCTTCGCAAACGCTTTCGGCAGCACGCGGCACATCGCGGCGGCGCTGTTCGTGAAAGCGCTCGGCGGCAATCCGCGCGACCTGAAGGTGGTCGTGTTCAAAGGCTCGGCCGAGGCAATACCCGCAGTGCTCGGCGGACACATCGACCTCGCGGTCGTAGGCGCCGTGAATGCCGTGCCGCACGTCGCGGCCGGCCGCATGCGCATCCTCGGCGTGGGCGCGCCGCAGCGGCTGCCGGGCGTGTTCGCGAATGCACCGACCTGGCGCGAACAGGGCATCGACGTCGTGTATGGAAGCTGGCGCGGCGTGTTCGCGCCGCGCGGGCTGACGCCGCAGCAGTCCGCGTTCTGGGAAAGCGCGATGCAGAAGATCGCGGCTACGCCGGAATGGAAAAGCGATCTCGAGAAGAATCTCTGGACCGATAACTTCCTGACCGGCGCCGCGCTCAGGAAGGAAATCGAGCGCGAGCTCGTTGCAACGCGAACCGTCCTCACGGAGATCGGCCTGGCGAAGTAGGGCGGCGAAGCCGCCGTGAGTCGATGGGGTTCCGCTGCGCTGGATCCAGCTACGCTCAGCCAGCCTACGCTCGGTTAAACTTGACGCTTCCCCGCGGAGCGAACCCATGAGCGAGAAGCACCCGCACCGTCTGCCATCGGATATCGGCGGCGAGGCAGGCGGCGCCGTCGACACCGTCGACCACGGCATGAAATTCTGGGAGCGGCAGGCGAATGCGCTGCGCTCGGTGCTGAGCCGGAAGAAAATCGTCCGCACCGACGAGCTGCGGCGCGCGGCCGAGGAGCTGGGCGAGCGCTACGCTCAGCTCGCGTACTTCGAGATCACCACTTCCGCATTGCGCACGCTGATGCTCGAAAAGGGCTACATGACCGAGCAGGAGCTCGATGCGAAGATGAAGGAGGTCCGCGCGCGCTTCGACGTGCCGGATGAGATGGAATCGCCGGTCAAGAAACAGGCGATCGCGAAGTGAGCCCGACACCGGATCCCGGCCTGCGCCGGAGTGACGGCGCGCTGGATTCCCGCCTGTCCGGAAATCACGGTACGCTGGCCGGCCAGCCCTCGAGCTATACGCCGGCGCCCGGGCGGCGGTTCAACGTCGGTGACCGCGTGCGCGTGAAGCGCAGCTTTCCGCCGGGGCACCGGCGCACCCCATCTTACGTCCGCGGCAAAGCCGGGGAGATCGAGCGGGTGTGCGGCGCTTTCCCGAATCCGGAGGAGCTCGCCTACGGCTTCGACGGCGAGCCGAAGAAAGTGCTGTATCGCGTCCGCTTCGCGCAAAAGGATGTGTGGCCGAGCTACGGCGGACCCGAGCAGGACATCATCGAAATGGAAATCTACGAACATTGGCTGGAGCCGGCGTAGCCGGGGGCGGTGCGCCACAGGCGCACCCTACGAGAGAAATCTGAATGGCACACGAGAGAGTTGACTACTACGCGGCGAAGAAGCACGCGCACGACCACGGCGACCACGTCCACGACGAGCACGCGCCGCTGAACGAGCACGACAACGGCCCGCCGTCCGATTTCGAGATCATGAGCCGCGCGATGCAGGAGATCCTCGAAGCGAAGGGCGTGGTGACGGCCGACGAGATCCGCGCGCGCATGGAGCAGTTCGAGGAGGACTTTCCGTATCGCGGCTCGCGCCTCGTCGCACGCGCCTGGACCGATCCGGCATTCAAGGCGCGGCTGCTTGCGGACGGCAAGGCCGCGTGTGCCGAGATGGGCATCGACCTCGAGGTCGACCGGCTGATCGCGGTCGAGAATACCCCCGAAGTTCACAACGTCATCGTCTGCACGCTCTGCTCGTGCTATCCGCGCGCGCTGTTGGGCATGCCGCCGACCTGGTACAAGAGCCGCAACTACCGTTCGCGCGTCGTGTTCGAGCCGCGCGCGGTGTTGAAGGAGTTCGGCACGGAGCTGCCGGACAACGTGACGGTGCGCGTGCACGACTCCAACGCGGACATGCGCTACGTCGTGATTCCGATGCGCCCGGCGCAGACGCAAGGCTGGAGCGAGGACGAGCTCGCCGACATTCTCACGCGCGATACGCTGGTCGGCGTGACCGTGCCGCACGCGACCAGGAGCTGACAATGGCGGAAGGAACCGGCGTCACCGTCCCGAATTCCTCCGGCACCGCGCCGCCGCGGCTCAAAGCGCCGGCGAACGCGGCCGATTGCCACATTCACATCTACGACCCGCGCTTCGATCCGGCGGTTGAGAAGCCGGCGCGCTCGACGGTCGCCGACTACCGCCTGCTCCAGAAGCGCATCGGCGTCTCGCGCGTGGTGATCGTCACGCCGCGCAATTACAAGACCGACAACAGCGTGACGCTCGACGCGATCGAGCAGCTCGGTCTTGCGAACGCCCGCGGCGTCGCGGTGGTGCGGCCGAACGTAAGCGAAGAGCAGTTGAGGCACATGCATCTCGGCGGCATTCGCGGCATTCGCTTCACCGTCGCGAATCCCGCGACGGCGGTCGTGTCCGTGGACATGATCGAGCCTCTGTCGAAGCGCATCGCGCCGCTCGGCTGGCACGTTCAGATCAACATGGAGGCCGACGAGATCGTCGAGAACGAAGCGATGTTCAAGCGGCTGCCCTCGCAGATCGTGTTCGACCATCTCGGCAAGCTCCCGCCGCGCATCGGCATCAAGCATCCGGCGTTCAACGTGATCCGCAGCCTGCTCGATGCCGAGAAGGCGTGGGTGAAGATCTCCGGCGCTTACATGAACACCGAGATCGGCCCGCCGAAGTACCCCGATGCGACCGCGGTGGCGCAGGCGTATGTGAAGGCAGCGCCGGAGCGGCTCGTGTGGGGCAGCGACTGGCCGCATCCATCGCCCGCCGAAAAGCCCGACGACGCAGTGCTCTTCGACCTGCTCAGCGAGTGGGTCCCGGACGAGGCGACGCGTAACCGCGTCCTCGTCGCCAATCCCGAGAAGCTGTACGGTTTCCCCAAAACGGTGTAGACAAATGTCAGACCTCCCGAAATACGTTCAGATCAACGAAGAAGGGCCGCGCGAAGGCTTTCAGATCGAGCCGCCGACGATCACGACCGATCGCAAGGTGGAGCTGATCGACGCGCTCTCCCACACCGGCATCAATCACATGCAGGTCGTCTCGTTCGTCAATCCGAGACGCGTTCCGTCGATGGCCGATGCGGACGAAGTGGTGAAGCGCTTCACGCCGAAGCCGGAAGTGACCTATACCGGCCTGTGGCTCAACGAGAAAGGTCTCGAGCGCGCGAAGATCCATCAGGACAAGCTCACGCTCGAAGGCAAGATCTCGATCTATGCGTCCGAGAAATTCTCGATGCGCAACAACAATCGCACGACCGCGCAGGAGTTCGAATACGCCCGCCGCGTCCTCGAGAACTATCTCGAGCACGGCATCCCGGTCGACCGCGGTTCGGTCGCGTCGGCATTCGGCTGTAACTACCAGGGCGACATGCCGGTCGAGACGATCACGGACATCGTGCGCCGCATTTTCGAGCTCGCCGACGAGTACGGCGTGAAGCTGAAGGAGCTCTCGTTCGCCGACACGATGGCGTGGGCGACGCCGGCGCACATCAAGCGCCTGATCGGCGCGGTGCGCGAGAAGTATCCCGAGCAGCGGCTGAGCCTCCACCTGCACGACACCCGCGGCATGGGCATCGCGAACGCGTATGCGGGGCTGGAGATGGGCGTCGATATGTTCGATAGCTGCGTTGCCGGGCTCGGCGGCTGTCCGTTCGCCGGCCACAAGGGCGCTGCCGGCAATGTCTGCACCGAGGACCTCGTGTTCATGTGCCAGGAGATGGGCATCGAGACCGGCATCGATCTCGACAAGCTGATCGATTGCGCGCGGCTCGCCGAGGACATCGTGGGCCATCCGTTGCCGGGGTCCGTGAAGCTCGGCGGCAATCTGGACAAACTGCGGGCGAGCGTGCATTGAACGCCCGTCAAGCTCCCTCTCCCGGTGCACGGGGAGAGGGTGAGGGTGAGGGGCAACGGCGACTTCCCCTCGAAGGCATCCGCATCCTCGAGCTCGGACATACGGTCATGGGGCCGTCGTGCTCGCTCGTGCTCGCCGAGCTCGGCGCCGACGTGATCAAGGTCGAGCCGCCGGAGGGCGACCGCACGCGCGCGAACGTCGGCTTCGGTTCTGCGCTGTTTCCCGTGTTCAACCGCAACAAGCGCAGCTTCTGCATCGATCTGAAGAGCGAAGCGGGCAAGGCGGTGTTCCACAAGGTCGCCGGGACCGCCGACGCGCTGATCGAGAACTTCGCCCCGGGCACGATGAAGCGGCTCGGGCTCGATTACGAAACGCTCTCGAAAAAGCACCCGCGGCTCATCTACTGCGAGCTCAAAGGGTTCTTGAGCGGGCCGTACGAAGATCGCGCCGCCCTCGACGAGATCGTTCAGTTCATGGGCGGTCTCGCCTACATGACGGGGCCGACCGGACGGCCGCTGCGTGCCGGCGCCTCGGTCGTGGACATCATGGGGGGCCTCTTCGGCGCGCTCGGCATCATGGCGGCGCTGCGCGAGCGCGAGACCACCGGCCGCGGCCAACGCGTCGAGAGCTCGCTCTTCGAATCGACCGCGTTCCTCATGGCGCAACACATGGGGCAGCAGGTGCTGACGGGCAAAGCACCGCCGCCGATGCCGGAGAAGGCGAGCTCGTGGGCCGTCTACGATCCATTCGTGACGAAGGACGGCAAGACGGTCTTCATCGGTTTGACCAGCGACAACCACTGGCGCGCGTTCTGCAAGGAGTTCGGCGTGCACGATCTGCTCGCCGACCCCGAGCTCCAGACGAATCCGCAGCGGGCCCAGCGACGCGCGAAGATCATGCCGGTCGTGGAGGAGAAATTCGGCAACGAAACGTTCGATGCGCTGGTGGAGAAGCTCGAGCGGCTGAAGATTCCGTTCGGGCCTCTGGCCCGACCCGGCGATCTGTTCGAGGACCCGCACCTGAACCAGGGCGGCCGCATGATCGACGTGCTGCTGCCGACCGGCGCCCGCGCGAAGCTCCCCGGCATGCCGCTCGACATGGACGGGCGCAAGCCGCGGATCCGGATGCAGCCGCCGCGCAAAGGCGAGCACACGCGCGACGTGCTGGCCGAAGTCGGATTCGGCGCGGACGAGATTGAGCGGCTGGTGCGCGAACAGACCGTAGTGGCTGATGGCGAGGCGCCGTAGGATGCGTCGATGACGCAGCGATCGATCCGCTCCTGGCTGATCATCCCGGCCTCGAACCCGGCGTCGGTCGATGAAGCCGCGCGCTCCGGCGCTGATGCCGTCGTGCTCGATCTCGTCGAATTCGTCACCGATGGGGCGAAGCCCGAAGCACGCGCGAACGTACGCTCCGCGATCGCCGCTGCCGGTGCGGGCGGCGCCCAGGTGTACGTTCAGACAGAGGCCTCGGCCCTGGCCGCGGATCTGCACGCGAGCGTTTTTCCGGGGCTCGCAGGCGTCGTGCTCTCGCGCGCGCAATCCGCGCAGGAGATCGTCGATCTCGAATGCCTGCTCGCAGACCTCGAAGATGAGCGGGACCTGTCCCGGCAGGGGATCGGCATCGTTCCCGCGCTCGAGACGGCGCAGGGCAATCACGCCGCCTACGACATCGCGCGTGCGAGCGGCCGCGTGCAGGCCGTAACGCTCGGGCGCGTCGATCTCGTGATGGACCTGCGGCCCGAGCCCTCGGGGGAGATCCACCTCCTGTCGTATCTCATGCAGCGCCTCGTGATCGTCGCGGGCGCCGTAGGCGTGACGCCGCTTGGCGCGTGGTGGCGTGCGCCGGACCGTGGCCTGCTCGCGACGCCGGAAAATACGCTCGCCGCGGCGCGTCGCGGCCGCGCGATCGGCTTCAAGGGGGCGATGTGTTTGCGCGCCAACCAGGTCGACGCGCTCAACCAGGCGTATGCCTGAAGATGTCATTGCGAGGAATGGCGACTGCCATGACGAAGCAATCCCGGAGCGTCCGATGACGGTTCGCAGCGTCCGCAGATCGGGTCTCACGATGCCCATCGTCACCCCGCGTTTCGTCGACAACGCGTGGCGCCGCGGCTGCGACTTCATCGTCCTCGACCTCGAGGACTCGGTGCCGCAGCACCTGAAGGCGCACGCGCGTACGCTCGTGAAGGACGCCATCCCGAACGTCTCGAAAGGCGGCGCGGAGGCGTTCGTGCGCATCAACCACGACACGATGGAAGAGGACGTCGAGGCCGTCGTGTGGCCGGGATTGAAGCGCATCAAGTATCCGAAGACCGAGCACGCGCACGAGGTGCGCAGGCTCGACGAGCTGATCACGCGCTACGAGAAGGAGCGCGGCATCGCGCCCGGCACGGTCGAGATCGACGCGAGCATCGAGACGGCGCTGGGCGTCGCGAACGTGTACGAGATCGCGTCGGCAAGTCCGCGCATCCGGGAATTCGGCGCGACGACCGGCGGCTACGACCTCTCGCGCGATCTCGGAATCGAGATGTTCGTCGATTTCGATCAGTTCGAGTATCCGCGCGGGGAGTCGGAGCTCGCCGCGCGCGCCCTGGGTCTGCGCGTGCGCTCCGCGCCGTTCATCGCGAACACGACCGGCAGCGTGAGCGACGGCAATCGCGCGCTACGCGTCGCGGAAGCGGCCCGCAAATGCGGCATACGGCTGGGCGGCGGCGGTCTCAATCCGGCGGTCGTCGAAAGCCACAACGTCGGATTCGTGCCGACGCAGGAAGAGATCGACGACGCGCGGCACGTGCTGGAGTCGTATGCGACGCTGGAGGCGCGCGGTGAAGCGTGGGCCGAGAGCGAAGGGCGCGTGATAGACCGGTACGAAGCGGAGCGCGCGCGCGAGCTCATCGATTGGGCTGCGGCGTGCGACGCGCGCAACCGCGAAAAAGCCGAAGCGGTGTCTCGTCATTCCCGCGCAGGTGGCAATCCGGACGCAAACCCTCATCCGCGCGAAGGCGGGAATCCAGCAACCTCCGACAGCACTGGATCCCCGCCTGCACGGGGATGACGGGCTTCACATGCTTATCCGACGCTCCAACCTCCTCATCCCCCTCGGCGACGCCGAGCGCGTCGACAACGCCTGGCGCCACAACGCCGACGCGGTCACGCTCGATCTCGAGCAGGTCGCGGACGCGAAGAAAGCCGAGGCCCGCGAGGGTCTTAAAGAGGCGATCGGGGCCGCTGCGCGTGGCGCCGCGGAAGTATTCGTGCGCGTCAGCGAGCGCGATCTCACCGACGATCTCACCGCCGCCGTGTGGCCCGGCCTGCGCGGCATCGTGCTGCCGCGCGTCGAGTCGGCGGCCGACGTGGCCGAAGCGGCCGAGATCGTCACGCGGCTCGAGGGCGAACGCGGGCTTGCGTCCGGTTCGCTCCAGTTCATCGTGCTGCTCGAGACCGCGCTCGGGGTCTGGCACATCCGCTCGATCCTGGCGGCGAGCCCGCGCGTCGAACAGGCGGCGCTCGACGAGCCGGACCTCGCCGCGAGCCTCGGCATCGTGCCGGATCGGGAGATCGATCCGTTCGTCTATGCGCGCGGCCGGTTAACCGTCGAATGTACGGCCGCGAAAGTGGGCGCAATCGGTATGGTGTATCCGCTGAGCCTCGAGAAACCGGGGACGGACCCCGTTTTCGATGCTTCGCATATTCACACGATGGCCACGAAAGCGCGCAACTCCGGGATGAAGGGCGTCATCTGCCCGCACGCTTCGTGGGTGAACCCCGTCAACGCTGCGTTCACGCCCACGCCCGAGCTCGTGGAGTGGAACCGGCGCGTGCGCGCCGCGTTCGCGCAAGGCGTGGCGAAAGGCACGGCCGCGGTTCCGCTCGACGGCAAGATGATCGACGTGCCGGTCGACGAATGGGCGATCGTCGTTCTCGCAATGGCGGAGGCGTGCGCCGCGCGCGACGCGGAGAAGGCGGCGGCGCTGAAAGGCCGCTGACACGAGCGGCTGCATTACCCGCACGCCGCGTGCACGTGCAGGAACAGATTGACCCCTTCGGGTTCGCTGGAGATGCGTACGCGATCCGCGCTGGCGCCGGCGCGAAGCGCGAGCGCCTTCAGATTCGCGCGGCTGCGGTGGTGGAGCTTCCATTCGCCGACGAGCTCCATGTACGGGCGGCTCGGGTTCGACTCGCTGAAGTTCCCGATCACGAGCTCTGCGCCGGGCGCGAGCGCGCGCAGCAGGCGCTGCGCGAGCGAGACGAATACGCGGTCGCTGAAGTAGTCGAAGATGCCGGCCGCCCACACCAGGTCGTAGAGCCCGACCGGCCTGAATTTCAGCGCGTTCTGCTGGTGGAACGCGATGCGGTCGAGGTGCCGCGCGTTGAGCCGTCTCGCGTAATCGATCGCCTTGCCGTCGAGCTCCACGCAATCGATATGGAGCTTCGCGTCCGGGTTCGCGTTCAGGAACTCGTACATCGATCGCCCCGGTCCCGATGCGATCTTGAGCACGCGCAGCGGCGCTTTGCGCGCCGTATGCGCCGCCAGCAGCTCGTGGAAGTACGTTTTGCGGTTGCGCACCGCGCGGGGCGCCGGCTGGCTGTGATAGAAGCGGTCCCACTTGACGAGCTGCGGCTGCCGCGCCTCGTAGCGCGTGTAGATGCGGTCGATGATCTCGAAGTCGCCGGCGTAGCCGTGGGGCTTGGTGTAGGCGAAGCCCTGCATCGTTTCAGGACACAGCGCCGGCGCGAGCGCTTCGCGAATCCCGGCGACGTCTGTTTCCGAGAGCTCGCCCGCGAGCCGCGCCGCGTAGGCGAGCTCGAGGCGCGCGCAAAGCTCCGGATAATCGGCCGGATCCGGGCCGCCCTTACGGACGAGGTGGTCGATGTATGCGACGTCGTCGAAACGTGCGACGGTGCGGTCCGAGTAACCCATGCGATCTCCGCTGCGGATGTGAGTGGTTGCAGCGAATATCGCGTGCGACGCCGCCGTCGCACATCGTTCATTTAGAGGGTGAGGCCTCCATGCTTCGTATGATGTGCGTGCGAAGAATTCGCGCGCGCTGCGTCAATCGAAGAGCTCGGCGTCGCGGAAGCGCGCGCCCGCGCTGTCGCGTTCGGACACGATCGGAGCGACTGCCGGCCAGTCGATGCCGAGCTCCGGATCGTTCCAGAGGATCGCGCGCTCGAATTGCGGCGCCCAGTAATCGGTCACCTTGTAGATGATCGTGGTGTCGTCCTCGAGCGCGAGAAAGCCGTGAGCGAAACCCGCCGGCACCCACAGTGATTGGCGCGGCTCGGCGCTCATGTGGCGGCCGGCCCAGCGGCCGAACGTGGCGGAGCTGCGACGCAGGTCCACCACGACGTCGAAGATGCGGCCCGAGAGCACGTGCACGAGCTTCCCCTGCGGCTGGCGGATCTGGTAGTGGAGCCCACGCAGCACGTTACGGCGCGATCGCGAGCAATTGTCCTGCACGAACGGCGCATCGATCTTCAACGCCTCGCGCATCGCATCGTCGCGAAAGAGCTCGTACATGAACCCGCGATCATCGGGGAACACGTCGTGCTCGATCAGCACGACATCGCGGATCTCGGACGGTGTGACGGTGAAGCCCACGCCGGCTTCAGGCGTGCAGCCGCACGTCGTAGAGCAGGAGATCGCGCCGCGGCTCGTGCTCGGCGATCGGCTCGACGCCGTGGAACGATTTCGGCGTGCGCACGAACGCGAACATGCTGTTCGGCACGAACGGCATGGTGCACACGCATTCGAAGTCCTCGCGCGGGAGGTGAGAGCTGCCGTCGGACACGGCGTTGCGGTCTTTCGGCACGTAGATCGCGGTGCCGAGATGCGAGAGCGACTCGTCCGGCGGCAGGTAGAAGAGCACCGAGAGCACCTTGCGCGGCGAATCGGTGTGCGGATCGAGCTTGTATGTCGAGTAGTCCTGCACGAGCAGCGCTTCGTGCCGGTAACCTTCGAGTCCCGACTTCGACGCGTTCGGCATCAGCGGCTCGAAAATGTCGAGCATGAAATCGAGGAGGTCGTCGGACAGCAGCCACTTGCCGGTCTCCTTCCAGAAGCTGCGGTAGGGCTCTTCGAGCTCGCTCACCGGCTCCGGCGCGATGGGCAGCACCAGCCGGCTCTCCGGGTACGCGCCGAACACCCGCTTGAGGCTCGTCAGCGTCCTGAAGTGTTCGCGCGGCGGGATATGCTCGCGCAGTCGTCGGTAGAAGTCCGCGGGGAAGACATTGCGCACGTACATGTGCGGAAACGGATAGCTCTGCAGCGGCGCGTTCGCGATCGCGTAGCGCAGCTGCAGCGCAGGGTGCGGCGAGCTCATCCCGGTCGATTCTAAAGGGCGGCGCGGCCCCAGTTTCCGATGACCAGGGCATCCAACGCCCGTACGCCTTGACCGGCCGGGAGCACCATCAGCGGATTCACGTCGAGCTCGACGAGCGTGCCCTCGAGCTGCGCCCCGAGCCGGGAGACCCGCACCAGCGTCTCCGCCAGCGCGTCGATGTCCGCCGGGGGGCGGCCGCGAAACCCGCGCAGGAGCTTCGCGCCTTTCACTTCGTCGATCATGGCGAGCGCCTCCGTTTTCGTGATCGGGCAATGGCGCAGCGCCACGTCATCGTAGACCTCCACCATCACCCCGCCGGTGCCGAAGAGCAGCATCGGGCCGAGCTGGGCGTCGTACTTCACGCCGACGATCACCTCCACGCCGCCGCTGACCATCTCCTGCACCACGACGCCGTTTACCTTCGCCTGCGGCGCGTTCAGGCTCGCGCTGCGCAGGATCTCGTCATAGGCGTCGCGCACCGCTCCCGCATCGCCCAGGCCCACGCGAACGACACCGGCTTCGGTCTTGTGGAGGATGTCGGGTGAGTCCGCCTTCAGAACTACCGGGTAGCCGAGCTGATCCGCGGCCTCCACCGCGCCGCCGGCGGACTGCGCCGGAATCTCACGCGCCGCGCGTACGCCCCATTCGCCGATGAGCTGCTTGGACTCGGCCTCCGAGAGCGCGGAGCGGCCGAGCGACCGCGCTCGCGCCACGGCGTCGCGCTGCGCCGCGGTCATCACCGCAGGCATCTCCGATGCCAGCGCCGATCGCTTTTCGCGCCACGCGTGATAGTCCGCGAAGCTTTTCAGCGCGCGCGCGAGCGCAGCGGGCGAATAGAAGATCGGGATGTTCGCGGCCTTGAGCTTCGGCAGGGTTTTGTTGTCGCTGCGGCTCGTGGTCCACATGAACGCGACGTTCTTGTCAGTGCGGTCCCGCAGCGCGATCACGTGGTCCACCTGATTGCCCGCGCCGGCGCTGGCGACGACGAGCGTGCCGACCTCGGGCTCCTCGATCAAATAATCCATGATCTGCACGAACTCGTCGCGCCGCGCGAAGCCGGTGACGTCGGCAGGATTCGCCGCCCAGCCAAAATCCTTGAGGATGTCGTTGATACCGTTGCGTGCGCGTTCCGTGAGCGGCGGGAGCTCGAGGCCGGCATCACCGAGCATGTCCGCCGTGAGCGAGCTGATCCCGCCCGAGTGCGACACGACGGCGACGCCGCGCTTCTTCGGCTTGCGTGAGTGTGCGAAGAGCTGGGCGGTCTCGAGCAACTCGTCGTAGTCCTGCACGCGGATCACGCCGTACTGCCTGAACGCCGCCTGGTACAGCGCATCGGCGCCGGTGAGCGCCGCGGTATGCGAGCGCGCGGCCTGCGCGCCCGATTCCGAGCGTCCGATCTTGATGAGCACGATGGGCTTGCCGCGCTCGGCTGCGAGCTTGGCCACGGCGAGGAACTTCCTGACGTCGCGAAAGCCTTCGACGAAGCCGGCGATGACGCGCGTCTCCGGATCGTCCACGAGATACCGCGCGAAATCGGAGAAGTCGAGGTCGATCTCGTTGCCGGTCGAGATGATGTGGCCGAGGCCGATGCCGCTGTCGACCGCCCGCAGCAGAAACGGACCGAACGCGGTGGCGCCGCTCTGGCAGATCAGGCCCACGTGGCCGGTCAGGCCGCCGAGCGTCCGCGACGATGCTGTCGCCCAGATGTCCGCGCGCACGTTCGCGACGCCGAGACAGTTGGGGCCGGTGAAGCGGAATCCGCTTTCTTTCGCGAACGCGGCGACTTTTTGCTGGAGCGCCTGGCCGGCCTCCGTGCCACGCTCGGCAAATCCCGCGGAGATGATCACGCCGGAGCCGGCACCTTTCTCGCGGCATTCCTCGAGCACGCCGAGCACTTTCGAATACGGCACGACGACACCCACGAGATCGGGCGCTTCGGGCACGTCCGCGAGACTGCGATAAGAGCGCAGCCCGTTGATCTCCTCGTAATTCGGGTTGATCGGGTAAATCCGCACGCGGTCTTTCGAGCGCATCACGGCATTCAGCAGACGTCCGCCGTAGCCGCCTTTCGCCGAAGCGCCGACGATGGCGATCGAGCGGGGGTTCAACATGCAGTCGATCGCGCGCAAATCGGATTCGGTCCAGAACTCCACGGTGTGCCTTTCTGAGCGACTAAGCCGTTATTATAGGAACGCCACTACAACGAGGAGGAAGTCATGCGTTACAGAACAACACACATTGTGCGGACGGGCGTCGCTCTCGCCGCGCTCGCTTCGTGCGCGATGCCGGTGTCCGCTCAGTCGGGCACCTATCCGACGCGTCCGATCCGCTTCATCGTCGCGAACTCGGCCGGCGGCGGGCTCGATGTCGTCGCGCGGCTCGTGAGCCCCGCGGTCACGAGCGCACTCGGACAGCAGATCATCATCGACAACCGCGCCGGTGCGACGGGCAGCGTAGCAGCCGAGCTCACGGCCAAAGCGCCGCCCGATGGTCACACGATCATGATGGGCGCGATCGGCAACCTCGCCGTGAATCCGCACATCTACAAGGGTCTGGGCTACGACCCGACGAAGGATTTCGCGCCGATCACGTTCGCGGTCTCCGGCAGCAACGTGCTGGTCGTGCATACCTCGGTCCCCGCGAAGTCGGTTCAGGAGCTCGTCGCGCTGGCGCGCTCGCAGCCGGGCAAGCTCGTGTACGGCTCGAGCGGCAGCGGCAACGCCGGCCATCTCGCGGCCGAGCTGCTCCAGAGCATGTCCAACACGAAGATGGTCCACGTGCCGTACAAGGGCGGCGCGCCGGCCATGACCGCGCTGCTCGGCAACGAGATCCAGTTCATCTTCGCGTCGCCGTCAACCGCGATTCCGCAGGTCAAGGCCGGACGCGTGCGCGGCCTCGCCGTCACCACGCTCAAGCGCTCGGCCATGCTGCCCGACGTGCCGACGGTCGCCGAATCCGGTTTCCCGGGTTACGAGACCGACAACTGGTACGGCATCGTCGCGCCTGCGAAAACGCCGGACGCGATCGTCGCGGTGCTCAACAAGGAGTTCACGCGTGCGCTGCTGATTCCCGAGAACAAGCAGGCGCTGCTGCGTAGCGGCCTCGAGGCGGCGCCCGGCACACCGGAAGCGTTCGGCAAGTACATGCGCGCCGAGTATCACAAGTGGGGCAAGCTGCTGGCGCAGATCGGCGTGCGCGGCTCATAGCGTGAGCACGACCGCCACCGGGCGCTGGGCTGTGGCGGCAGCGCTCGCCCTCGCGTCTTCGGGCGTGTACGCGCAGGCGTTTCCGTCCAAGCCCGTCCGCGTGATCCTGCCGTTTCCGACGGGCTCCGCGGTCGTGATCGGACAGGTCATGTCCGACGGCCTGCGCGACACGTTCAAGCATGGTGTCGTGGCCGAGCCGCGGCCCGGCGCCGGCGGCAGCATCGCGCTCGACCTGGTCGCGAAGGCGCCGCCCGACGGGCACACGCTGCTCGTCGCCTCGCCCATCCTCACGATCACGCCGATCGTGCGTCCCAGCGTCAAGCTCGATGCGCTGCGCGACTTCGCCCCGATCACGCTGATCGGGAACATCCCGAACCTGATGGTGGTCCATCCATCCGTACCCGCGAAGGGCATCAAGGATCTGATCCGGGTTGCGCGCACGACACCGGCACAGCTCACGTACGGCTCGTCCGGCCCGGGTTCCACTAATCACCTCGTGACCGAGCTCTTCAACATTCTCGCGAAAGTGAAGATGAGGCACGTGCCGTACAAGTCGGCGACGTTCGCGGTGCTCGATCTCGTGCGCGGCGACGTCGACGTGGTGATCGGCGCGTCCACGAGCGTGCAGCAGTTCATCGGCAGCGGCAAGCTGCGCGTGATCGCGAGCCTGGGTGAAAAGCGCAGAGCGACGCTTCCCGACGTGCCGACGGCGATCGAGCAAGGCATGCCCGAGCTCGTGGCGGTCAATTACTACGGCGTGCTCGCGCCTGCGGGGACACCGCCCGAGATCATCGACCGGCTGCACCGCGAGATCGTGCGTATATCCAGGACGCCGGATGCGCAGCGCGCGTACGCGAGGGCCGAGCTCGATCTCGTCCTCAACACGCCCGCCGAGTTCGCTGCCTTCATCCGCAAGGACAGCGCGAAGTGGGCGCGCGTCGTGCGAGAAGCCAACGTGAAGCTGGAGTAGGGCGGCCTGATATTTCGACATAGGGTGCGCCGGTGGCGCACCGCGTAGGGTGCGCTGCATGCGCGCCGCCCTTTGCGGGCGACGCACCGGTCGCGCACCGCAGAGCAGGAGACCGATATGGCAGCAGTACTCGAAACCGACCTGACCACCCGCATGTCCGGCTACGTCGGCCGCCACGCTGACAAAGTCTGGGACTGGGACGCCTTTCCGGCGAGCCGCGGCTATCCCGAGCTTGCGCGCGCACAGATCCGCTACATCGGCGCCGGCGGCTCGCCCAAGATCGATGACCCATCGACGCTCGCACCCGAGCACTTCACCGTCAGCATGGTGCACCAGCCGGTCGGCAAGTACGGCGCCTCGCACGCACATGAAGTCGAGGAGGCGTTCCTCGTGCTCGAAGGCGTGCTCACCGTGGGCTGGGAATGGGACGGCGAAGTGATCCTCGCGCGCGTAGGTCCCAAGGACATGGTGCTCCAGGCGAGCAACATTCCGCACGGATTCCGCAACGACGGCGTCGGGCCGGTGCTCGTCTCCATCATGCTCGGCAAAGCGCGGCCGAATCCGCCGCAGTACGTGTGCCATCCGAAGTCGCACGGTTCCGAGCTTGCGTTCAATTTCGGGGCGACGAAGAGAACGGTCCCGCTGTCGCGCGAGAGCTCCGATCCACGTCACCGCCTGTTCGCGCGTCACGTCGTGCGCTTCAGCCAGCAGCGGCCGCAGTGGAACGATGCCGGCTTCGCGAAGCTCGCGTACATCGGCGAAGGGGCCGCGCCGCCGGGAAGCTATCGCAAGGACCTCGTGATGCTCCCGCGCGGGAAGGGTGTGCGCGCGTACGAGCGCACTGTCGAAGACGCGTACCTCGTGCTGGAAGGCTGCGTGACCGTCGGTTGGGAAGAGGACGGCAGAGTCATCGAGCAGCGCCTCGGCCCGCGCGACTTGATCTTCAACCCGGCCGGCCAGCCGCACTACTTCAGGAACGAGGGCGTCGAAGATGCGCAGTTCATGATGATCGTCGGCACGCCCAAGCCGGAAGACGTCCACTTCCGCGCGATTTGATCGCCAGATACCCGACGTGTTTGCTTCCTCGTTTTAGGTCGCGTTTGTCCGCGGCCAAGCAGTTGATACGATGATGAATCTTCGTGAAATGTAAGGCTGCATACAGTGCTTTCGACGCTTTTAACAACGACTTTTAGGTCGCTAATGCTTTTGAAGGCGACGTTTAGGTCGTCTACTTCTTGTTGGGCGTCGGACATATCAGGCCACATCGTGCTCTGCAGCCGCATCGATTTCTCGGGCCTACCGTCATCGAGGCCTTGTCTCTTTGCCGGTCGCTTCAGGTCACACGCGCCTATTGGTCGATCGTCTGTTGCCTCAGT
>DASPNJ010000135.1:0-5025 GCA_035626595.1 Burkholderiales bacterium | reverse complement strand
AGCGCCGCATCGTCGACCACACCGCCGCGTGTCGAGTTCACCAGGACCGCCGTCGGCTTCATTTTCGCGAGCTCCGCGGCGCCGATGAGATGGTGCGTCTCGGGCGAGTACGGCACCTGGAGCACGACGAAATCGGACTGGCGCAGCAGATCGTCCAGGCTTACCCACGCCGCCCGAAGCTCGCGCTCGATCGAGTCCGCGACGCGCTTGCGGTTGTGATACAGCACGCGCATCTCGAAGCCGCTCGCACGCCTGGCGATCGCCTGCCCGATGCGCCCCATCCCGACGATGCCGAGTGTTGCGTGGTGGACGTCGATCCCGAGCCACTGCTTCAACCGCCAGCCGGTCCACTGTCCCTGCCGGATGTAGCGCTCGACCTCGGTCACACGGCGGGCAGCCCCGAGCATCAGCGTCCACGCGAGATCCGCCGTGCTGTCATCGAGCACGCCGGGCGTGTTGGTCGCCATGATGCCGCGCGCGGTGCACGCGCCGACATCGATATTGTTGTAGCCGACGGCGATGTTCGCGACGACTTTGAGCTGATGGCAGCGCTCGATGAGCGCGGTATCGATGCGATCGGTGAGCGCGCAAAGCACGCCCTGCTTGTCTGCGAGCCGCCGCGCGAGCTCCTCCGGCGTGAGCGCGATGTCTTCCTGATTGGCCTCCACATCGCAATGCTCGCGGAGATACTCCAGCGTCTCGTCGAACACCTCGCGCGTAACCAGCACCTTCGGCTTCACTTCGTCACCTCGACTCTCGTCAGCTCGGCCGAGATGTTACGACACCGGGTCTCGCGTATAAACAGCGCACCGGCGAGTCCCGTCGCGGTGAACAGCGCGAAAACGGCGAGCGCGGCGCCGAAGTCGCCGTAGGCGTGCGCCGGCGAGCGCGTGACGTCGAGCACGTAGCCCACGAGGGGCTGCAATATACCGGCCGCGACGAAGCCGCCGAGATTCGCCACACTGGTCGCCATGCCTGCGTGCTGCGGCACGTTCACTTCTTTCGCGCAGGCCCACGACAGCGAGAAGCCGCTGAGAACGATCCCCATGCCGAGCGCGAGGGCGTACGTCCACCCGGGCGGCACGACGGCGAGCCACGCGCACCAGCACGCGAGATACAGCACGCCGGACGTGATGAGGATCGGCCGCCGCTTCTCCACGCGGTCGGAGAGCCATCCCACGAAACCGGTCGCACCGGCATAGCCCGCGATCATGAGGCTCGTGTGGTTGCTCGCCGTGACCGCCGACATCCCGTAGGTCTGCACGAGGAACGGCACCGCCCACAGGCCGATGAAGCTCATGTTCACGCCCGAAAGCCCGAAATTGACCCAGAACGGCGGCCACGTGGCGCGATTACGCAGCACCGCGAGAAGTCCCCGGTACCACTGTTCATCGCGTCGCGGCGTCACCGGCGCGCGCGGTGCATCCTGCATGCGCCATAACGTCAGCACCGCCAGAGCGATCGAGGCAATGCCGGCCCACACGAACACCGTGCGCCACGACACGATGCCTACGAGCCACGCCAGCGGCGCCGTCGCGACCAGCGCGCCGAGGATGCCGACGACGTTCGCCCAACCGGTCGCCGTCGCAAAGCGCCGGTCGTCGAACCAGTTCGCGTTGATCTTCAAAACGCAGATGAACGCGACCGATACGCCGAGACCTGCCAGCGTGCGGCCCGCCGCGGCGAGCGCGAGCGAATCGGCGAACCCGAACAGCATCGAGCCGGCGCCCGCCAGAAAGCCGCCCGCGGCGAGCACCTTGCGCGGCCCCAGCGTGTCCGCCAGCACGCCGCTGGGGACCTGCATCACGGCATAAACATAGAAGTACGTCGCAGCCAGCGCGCCGAGCGCGGCGCCGGTGACGTCGAACGCGTCGGTGAGCTCGCCGGCAATCGCTGCGGGCGCAACCCGGTGAAAGAACGAGAAGAAGAACGCCGCGACGCCGAGCGCGAAGACGAGGTAGCGCGAGGTGCGCCTCAGGGCTTCTTGCCGGCCGGGTTCGTATCACCCGGCCCGGAGAAATAATGCAGGTACGCGACCCGTCGATCGACGTTGGTATCGAGGTCCCAGCGCACGGCGCGCGCGGCGAACTGCCGCTGCGACTCGAGGATCTCGGCGAACAGCGGGTTCTCGCTTGCCTTGCGCTTCGCCAGCGCGTCCCACGCACGGAGCTGGCGCTCGAGGACGGCACGCGGCGTTTTATAAAAGACCACTGCCCGGCCGCGACGCATCTCGGAGTAGTCGGTCGAATAGCGATCCACCGCCTTCCACGACATGTCCGCCGACGCGGCCTCCACCGCATTCGCCACGACGGCCTTGATCTGCACGGGCAGCGCCTCGTACTTCGGCTTGTTGAACAGGAGCTCGAGCGGCTCGGCGTTCTCGTGATAGCTCTGAAGCATGCACACCGAGGCTGCTTGAGGCAGGCCGAGCGCGCGGTCGGCGCTCGCGTTGTTGAATTCGGCCGCATCGAGCGCATTGCTTTTCAGGGCCGCGACGATGTCCGGCTCGGGCGTCGGTTGGGTGACTGCGCCGAGCGCGGTGTAGAGCTCAGCCGACATGCCGATGGCGCGTAAGCGCAGTCCCTTGAGATCGTCGGGCGTCGCAATCGGCTTCCTGAACCAGCCCAGCGGCTGGGTCGGCATCGGTCCCGACAGGAACGACACGACATTGGCGGCGATCGCCGCATACGCTTTCTCGAGCAGCCCGCGGCCGCCGCCGTACTTGTGCCACGCGAGCAGCATGTTTGCATCCATGCCGAACGCGGGGCCGCAGCCCCACAGCGCGAACGCGTGCTGTCGCGCATAGTGCTGGTCCAGCGTGCCGTGGCCGCCGTCGAGCACACCTTTCGAGACCGCGTCGAGCAGCTCCGAGGCCGGCACGACCGCGCCGGCGGGCAGCACCTCGATCCGCAGCTCGCCGCCGGTCATCTCGCGCACCTTCGCGGCGAAACCGAGCGCGTACTCGTGCCGGATGTCTTTCGCGGACCACGCGCCCTGGAAGCGCAGGGGGGTGATGGACGCGGCGGTCGCGAGTGCCGGAGGAGCTGCGGGCGGGGCGGCCGCCATTGCCGAAGCCGCGGGGGCCGCGAGCGCGGCGGCGGCTATGAATTTGCGACGATCAGGACGCTGCGGACCGCTCGACCGCGCTCGCCGCCCTCCACGGGTCATCGCGCTCTAATCTTCCTTCGATTGCAGCGACTGCCAGAGATCGACCAGCATCATCGCGACGCCGATCGCAACGACGGCGCCGAGCGGCACATCCTGGAGCTTCACGACCACCGGCGCGATGAACGCGAGCATGAGAACGACCGCTACGATTGCCGAGAAGATCTTGAATGCCATGGGGCGCTCCTGCTTCAGATCGAGCCGCGATTCGCCGGCCCGGCAGAGGGCTCGGCTTCGGTTTGAGTGACAAGCCAGCGCGCAACGCGCAGGAGTCGCGCGTCATCTCCGCGCCGTCCGACGAGTTGCACGCCGATCGGCAATCCGTTCACCGCCTGCAGGACCGGCACGTTCAGAGCCGGCATGCCCGCAAACGTCCACAACGTGCAAAACCGCGGACTGCCGGTGGATTGCAGCCCACGCGGCGCGGCACCCGCCGCGGCCGGCGTGAGGATCGCATCGTACTGGTCGAACAAGGGGTCCAGGCCCTCGGCAACCTGCGGGATTCGCGCCAGCGCCTGCTGGTAGTCGAACGCGCTGTGGCGGCGACCGCGTTCGAGCTGACTGCGCAGCGATTCGCTGAGCCGCTCGCGCCCTTTGTCATATTCGTGGAGGAGGTTGGCGGCCATCTCGGCTTCCATCACCAGCGCGTGCCATGCCAACGCCTCGCGCGCGCTTGCCGGGAGCGGAAACTCCTCGACGTGCTCGCCGAGGTGCTGCGCGAGCTCGCCGATCGCCTCCTGCGCTTCAGGCTCGACTTCGTCCCAGATCGGCGTCTTGACGAGCGCGAGACGCGGCGGCATCGGCGAGTCTTCGGCCGCGATCTTGACGAACGGAATCCGCGCGCGCAGGCGTGTGTCAGGGTCCGCTTCGTCGAAGCCCACGAGCGACTCGCAGGCGAGCGCCACGTCCTCGATCGACCGCGCGAAGACGCCGACATGATCGAGCGCACGCGAGAGCTTCAATACGCCATGCCGGGATATGAGCCCGTGCGTCGGCTTGAATCCGTATACGCCGCAGTACGCCGCCGGCCGTATGACCGAGCCGTTCGTCTGCGACCCGATCGCGAGCGGCACCATCCCGCAGGCGACCGCGGCGGCGGAGCCGCTCGACGATCCGCCCGGCGTGTGCTCGGCATCATGCGGGTTGCGCGTCTTGCCCGGCGTGTACGTCGCGAGCTCCGTGGTGACGGTCTTCCCCATGATCACCGCGCCCGCAGCGCGCAGCAGAGCGACGGCCGTGGCATCGTCCCCGGGTGTGCGTCCGGCATGCAGCACCGTGCCGTCCTCGGTCGGCATGTCCGCGGTATCGAAGATGTCCTTCACGCCGACCGGCACGCCGTGCAGTGGGCCGATCGGGGCGCCGGATTTACGCAGGTCGTCTGCGGCGCGGGCCTGCGCGAGGACATGCTCCGGATCGAGAAAAGTCCACGCCTGCACCTGTGCGTCGACCTCGCGCACGCGGGCGAGGCAGGCCTCGGCCAGATCGACCGCGCTGATCGAGCCCTCCCTGATCGCGCGCGCAGCCTCGCTCGCCGAGAGCCAGCTTAGTGTCAAGGTATCGGTCATATGACTTGCCGGCGTGAAGCTAGCCGTAGATGAGGTTCGGCAGCCACGTGGTGATACCCGGGAATACGTACACGAGGACCATGCACAGAACGATGATCGCCAGGAACGGGTAGCAGCCGTTGAAGATCTGAATGAGCGTTACGCGCTTCGGCGCGATGCCTTTCAGATAATAGGCCGCCATCGCCATCGGGGGTGACAGGAACGCGGTCTGCAGATTGAGCGCCACCAGGATGCCGAAGAACAGCGGATCGATCCCGAAGTGCGGCAGTAGCGGCAGGAAGATCGGCACGAAGAT
>DASPNJ010000134.1:0-70987 GCA_035626595.1 Burkholderiales bacterium | reverse complement strand
TGCCCTCATGGAAGCGGAGCTCCTCAATCCCGCCGCGTTCGCGAATTACTCCGGCAAAGGGCAGCGCTTCGGCCGGAGCGCCGCCCGTTATCTCGACGGCCTGCTCGCGGCAACGAAAGCCGGCGCGCGGCCAGCGGAATTACAGGCTCTTCAGTAGGTCCACGAAGTATTTCGTGAGTGCCGGGCGCGCATCGACGATGCAGTCCCAGTTCCTGTACTCGGTGAAGATCGTGCCGCAACCGTTGATCTCGTTGATGCGTGCGCCGATCAGATCCACCGAGCCGACCTCCAGACGTGAGCGCCTGAAGAGCCGCTCCGCTGCCTGGATATCAGCGGCAGCGCCGTGCGCGCAGGACGCGTCGTACGGCCTGATCTCGTAATCGGGCGTGCTGCCGGACCACGGCGTCGCCCGTCCGCGGCTGATGCGCCCGGCGACGAAGCGGCCGCCGACGAACCACAGCCGCGTTTCATCGCCGGGCAGGTACGGCTGAAAACAATAATCGCGGAGCTCGCGATCGGTGCTTGACGCAAGCTCCTGCTCGAAGCGCTGCACATCGTCGTCGGTGCGAAGCCTGCGTGCTCCGGCGCCGTTGCCGCCCCAGTCGAGCTTCGCAACGACCGCATCCTGGTCTTTGCGGAAGTCGTAAACGTCGCCGATCGATGAAAAGACACGCGTCGGAATGACGCCGTACGCTTCAGCGTTCAGCTTCGCAAACCAGCTCTTGAGCGTCCTTGCTTCGGCCTGCGGCTCGTTCACGAGCCGCCCGACCGCACCGGCGTCCACCCGCCGCTGATGGAACTCGAGCTGCGCCCGCAGGAAGTCGCGTCGTTTGTCGAAGCCGAGCGCACGATGGTCCAGGTAGTAGCCGTCGCTGTAGACGATCCACAGATCGGCCGCCGCGGGGACCAGGCCGATACTTTGGAAACGGCCTCGCGCGACTCTTCGATAGGCATGGACGCGCGCGGTGGCGAAGTCGTACTCACCCGCGGGCACGACCAGAAGATCGGCGCGCGCGTGAAGCGTCGTTACGAGCGAGCGCTGGGTCATGTAGCGCCGGCCCGCGACGAGCCCGGGGCTGACCGTCAGCAGGACGCGCTTTCTCGGCTTCACGCGAGCTCGAAATCGAGACGGCGCGCAATGTGCGCGAACTTCTCCTCGAGCTCGTGCTCCGAGCCGGCGCCGATATTGACGAGGCCGTACCGGAAGCTTTGCGCGTCCTGCATCTGGTCCGAGAGCTTCATTCCCGGCGTGGCATGGATTTCGATCAGCGCATCGGGATAGTCCGAGACGATCGCCTCGATCGTTTCGGTCGACGGAACGCGCACGACGCGGCGGTCCTCGAACGTGCGCAATACACAGGTCGCGGCAATGCTGAATTCGCCTTGGCTTCGCCTGAACCCCGGTTCCTCGCCCAGCGCGAGCTGAAGCAGAACGGAGAACGCGCTCACGCCGTCCACTTTCAGGAACAGATCGGCGAACTGCGATGCGATCTTCGGGTTGACCTCGATCACGTGTATGCCGTCCGTGCGGGGATCGTAGATGAGCTCGAGGTTGAAAGGCGCGCTGTCGTAGCCGATGCCGGTGAGAAGGCGCTGCGCGATGTCCTTCATGCGAGCCTGCACCTGCCCGCTCAGGCGTGAGGGGTACTGGAACCGCCTGAACGAAATCGTCCCCGGAAACATGATCGCGTCCAGTATGCCCATCACGTGCACCTCGCCGTGCCACACGTAACCTTCCAGCGAGACCTGCACGCCCTCGAGCAGTGACTCGACCAGCAGATACGACGCGTGCAGCGGGTATCGGGTGTAAGCCCTGAGCATATCGTTGAACGGCTCCACGAAACCGTGCGGCAGGAGCGCGCGTCGCGCCAGTCGCCGCAGCTCGTCTGCGCTATCGATGCGATGGGCATTGATCGACATGCACGATTTGACCGGCTTCAGGAAAGCCGGGAACGCGATGTCGCCGATCGATTCCATGCGGTGCGGGTCGAGCAGGTGGAATGCCGGAACCGCTTCGGGCACGAATTCTTTCTGGGCGAGACGCGAGTAGTACTTGTGCTCGAAACCCATCACGTGCTCGGGATGGGGTCCCGGCAATCCCAACCGCTGCGCGATGATGCTGGCGCCGCTCATGCCCGGATAGCCGACGCCCGAAGTGACGCCGGCGAGCCGCGAGCCGCGGTGCCGCGCGAGCGTGTCCTCGATGAGCGCCAGTATGTCGAGCCGCGGAATGTCGCGCGGTGGATCGCGGCCGAGAAAACGATCGAAATAATCGCCGCCGAACGGATCGAACACCAGCTCGCAGCCGAGTGTGCGCGCGAGCGCGGGAAGGTCGCGATACTCGCGTCGGGTCGGGCAAAGAACCAGCAGCTTTTTCACGCGCTTCCAGCTTAGCCGTTTTCGGGCGCTTGACGCAGTCGCTATCGTTCGACTATTCTAGAACTATGGAAACGACACACGCGGTCACCGCGCTTGCAGCGCTCGCGCACCAGTCACGGCTCTCGATCTTTCGGCTCCTGGTCGAGGCCGGGCCCGACGGGCTGCCGGCAGGCGTCATCGGCGAGAAGCTGAAAATCCCGCCGGCGACCCTTTCGTTCCATCTGGCGAATCTCGCCCACGCCAAGCTGATCCAGAACCGTCAGGAAGGCCGGTTCGTCATCTATTCGACTGATTTCGAGAACATGAACACGCTGGTCGCCTATCTCACCGAGAACTGCTGCTCGGGGGCCACCTGCCGCCCCGCGGCCTGCGCTCCGGCGCGCGCGTCCCGGACAACACGGCGCCGCCGCGCAACGGCGAAGGCCTGACATGACAAAACCGCTGCACGTGCTCTTCCTCTGCAGCGGCAACTCCGCGCGATTACGTCGCCATCGCCCTGCTAGCGCTCGATCGGTTTCTTGTCGCACCGCGGCCGCCTGAACAACTCACCCGAGAGACATCGTCATGCGAAACGAAGCTCCGTCTGCTCTTCCTGTCGCGGTCATCGGCGCCGGCCCCACCGGTCTCGCCGCCGCTGCTCACCTCGCCGAGCGCAACATTCCGTTCGAGGTCTTCGAAGCCGGCCACACAGTCGGCCAGAACCTTGCCGCCTACGCGCACGTCCGGCTCTTCTCGCCCTGGCGATTCAACGTCGATCGCGCGGGCGTTCGCCTGCTGGCGGGCAACGGTTGGAGCGCGCCGGATCCCGACAAGCTTCCGAGCGCGGGCGAATTGGTCGATCGATACCTCGCCCCCCTCGGGCGGAGCCCGTACCTGGCGCCGCACATCCGCCTGGCCGCGCGCGTCGTTGCAGTTTCGAAAACGAACCACGACAAGGTCAAATCCACCGGGCGCGACGCCGCGCCGTTCGTGCTTCAGGTGCAGGAGAACGGCCGCGTCACGGAGTACTTTGCGCGCGCCGTGCTCGATGCGACCGGTACCTGGAACCAGCCCAATCCCATCGGCGCCCACGGCCTGCCCGCTTTGGGCGAGCGCGAGCACGCAGAGCGCATCGCATACGGAATGCCCGACATTCTCGGCGCAGCGCGCAGCCGATACGCCCGCCGCACAGTGCTCGTCGTGGGTGCAGGTCATTCGGCGGCCGGCAATCTGCTGTCGCTCGCGGCGCTCGCGGCCGACGTCGCGCATACGCACATCGTGTGGGCCCTACGCGGCAACGACCTGCGCCGGCTCTTCGGCGGCGGTGCGAACGACGGCCTACCCGCGCGCGGTGCGCTCGGACGGCAGCTCCAGCAGCTTGTTGCGAACGGAGGTCTGGAAATTCGCTACGGTTTTCGCATACACCACATCCGCAAGCAGGGGGCGCAGCTCCAGGTGCTCGCAGACGATCCGCACCTCGCATCGATCGACATGATCGATGAAGTGATTGCAGCTACGGGTTCGCGTCCGGACCTGAGCCTCACCCGGGAGCTGCGCGTGCGTAACGACGATTTACTCGAATCGACCGCGGCGCTCGCACCGCTCATCGATCCGAACGTACACAGTTGCGGGACGGTGCGGCCGCATGGTCATCGGGAGCTCGAGCATCCGGAGCGCGGGTATTACGCGATCGGCGCGAAATCGTACGGCCGCGCGCCCAACTTCCTGATGGCGACCGGCTACGAGCAGGCAAGGTCGGTGGTGGCCGCGCTCGCCGGGGATTTCGCCGCTGCGGACGACGTTCAGCTCGAGCTGCCCGCGACGGGCGTGTGCTCGACGGATTTCATCGTCGGCACTGACGCTGCGGTGGCAGACGCCTGCTGCGGCGGCCCTGCGAAGGCGCCGGCCACTGCTTGCTGCGCGCTCGACGAAACGAAGAAAGCCGCAGGCGAGATCGGGTGCGGCTGCCCTACGGCCTAGCTACGATCATCCCATAGACGAGCTTGCGGGCTCGGAACGCTGCTCTCATCGCGCGGAACGCACGCAGAAAATAGACGAGCTCCGCGCTGTGATTCCGGGCGATGGCCCAGAGCGAGCTGTCGCCGTTGAGGATGTCCAGTGCAAGCTGCCACGTGCGTGCGGTGTGCTCGCTCATGTCCTCGGTGCGCTCCACCGCGAGGCCGTTCGCTTCCAGTAGCGCGACGTAGTCGGCGATCGGATGAAGCTCGACCAGCATTCCTTTCTCGATCGGCACGATGTACTTTCTGTACTCGGCCGCAGACAGATCGTCGTGCTTGAACCAGTCGATGAGCACCACACGTCCCGTGTGGTGCACGAGCCCCGGAAGCCGGCGGAAGAAAGCGCCCTTGTTCTCGTAGTGCGACACCGATTCGATCGAAAAGACGAGATCGAATCGTTCTGACAGCGTGATGGCCTGAGCATCCATGAGCAGGAAGCGCACGTTCACACCGGCGCGATCGGCCGCAGTGCGTGCCATCTGCACCTGTACCGGCGAGATGGTGATTCCGGTCGATTCGGCGCCGTAACGCCGCGCGAGATGAATGCTGCTGCCGCCTACGCCGCAACCCACGTCCAGAACCTTGGTCCCGCGGGTGATCGGCGCGGCTTGCGCGAGCTGATCGACCAGCGCTTCCTGCGCGTCCTCCTTCGTTTCCTCACCCGTGCGCCAGTAGCCGTGGTGAAGATGCTCGCCCCAGAGCTCGTTATAGAACGGGCTTACGAAGTCGTAATGCGCGACGATCTTCTCGCGGCTGTTGTAGGCGCCCAAGCGCTCAGGTACGCAGGCGCTCTCCGCGCCCGACGTGCAGGCGTGCCGGCTCTTCGCCGGTCTCCACGGCCACGCGCTCCTCGTACACGAGCTTGCCGCCGAGCCAGCCGGATACGGTCAGCAGGCCCACCGCGATCACCGACAGCAGCACCGGGGTCCCCAGATTCTCGGGATTCGCGATGCGCAGCACGATATTGACGACGAACAGCGCCACGATCGTCAGATTGAGCGACATGTGGATGATCGCCGTGCGTTTGGGCCGAGCCGGCAGCGACAGCATGTCGATCAGGCCCGGAATCGCCGCGACCAGTCCTCCGATCACGCCGCCGACCATGCAGTAGAACGCGACGGTGCGGAACGGGTCGCCACCCCAGCCGAAGACGTAGATCAGGTCGCAGATGAGCGAGAAGATCCACAGGCCGATCGGCAACGGCACCAGCATCGGATGGATGGGATGTCCTGCAATGCTCGCCGGTGTACGCATGATTGACCTCCTTTGCGCCTGCGTGAGGAGGGTCGCGAAGCGCAGCGGTGCCCGAGCGACGGGGTCGGCGACTTCGCGGACCCAAAACATCGATGCCGTTGCAAATTTCAGACCGGCAGATCGCTCCGCCTGATCGTGCATCGGTAGCCGCCGTAGGCGCGGATCGCCACCCACTCCCACGGTGCCGGCAACCGGGCAAGAATCCAGCACGCGAGCATTTCGGCGGTGGGTGCGGCCTCCAGCACGTCGTTCAGGTAGCTGCCCCGGAGCGGCTCGATCACGCGATCGATGTCGGCGGCGAGCTCCTGCAGCGGCCGCGCGCACCCGATCTGCGGATCGACGCGCGCGGCGTAGCCGCACTCGACGTCGTACGAGTGCGCATGGCGCTCCGTCACGCCGATCGCCGGGAGCGAATGCTCCGCCTCGAACGTGCGGGTAAGCGATATTTCCATTGTCACGCTCATGGTACGCCGATGTACTTGTGTACCTGCACGCCGAGCTTCCACTGCGGATGACGCCGGATGTACTCGAGGCACGCGCGGGTGTGCTCGGGCGTGTTGTCCCGCGGCTGAAGAAAGAATTGCCCGAAGGCGAGGTGCTCGACCTCGGAGGGCTGCACGCCCGCCTGCGGATAGACGAGCTTCAGCTCGTCACCGCGCGTGACGACGAGCGGAAACTTGCCGCCTTTAGGGCTGACGGTCACCCATAGCGGGGCCTTCGGCAATTCGACCGTGCCGTTGGTTTCGATGGCGCAGCGCAAGCCGAGGGCGCTCACGGCGTCGACGAGCTCCGCGGTGAGCTGAAGGCCCGGTTCTCCACCGGTGAAGACCGCGAGCCGCGCCTGCTCGCGATAGGCCGCGATGTGCGAGACGAGCGGCGCGTGCCCGACCGCTTCGCCGCCGTAAAAATCGGTATCGCACCAGCGTGCGCAGTCGGCGTAACCGCGGCTGCGGTCCGCTTCGCGTCCGCTCCACTGGTTGCAGCCCGAGAAGCGTACGAAAACCGACGCCGTGCCGGCGTTCGCGCCTTCACCCTGGACCGTCCAGAAAATCTCCTTGATGCGGTAAGTTGCCGGCACCTGGCCTACGGACCTCTTCGAGCGATCTGTGTGTTACAAAGCGGCATGCTCGCACGTGCACGCCGCCTGTTCCGGCTCTTCCCGCTGATCGCGTTGCTCCTGCTCGCCGCGCCATTTCCGGCGACCGCGCATGACGCAGACCATCGCGGGTATTCCGATGGACACCGAGGAACGGCGCCGGTTTCGCGCGCATCTAATGCCGCGAGCGCATCCAGCGAAGCGCCTGGCGTGTCGACCGGCTGCCCGTCACGGGGCGCGATCGGCTGCTGCTGCAGGAGCTGGTTCGTTGCGCCTGTTGAGTTCAAACCGCCGCCGCAGTGCGGCTTCATTATCGGCGAGGCATGGTCACCCCCACGAACGATGGACTGCAGCAGTCGGCTCCCGACCCCTGTCGCTGCTGTCCTGATCAAGTTCGCGGGTGCGCGCGCTCCGCCGCTTCTCCTCCACGCAGTGGCTTGATCGCGGCTGCGTGCCGCGAGTGATGCGTCCCGCACGCACGGGACGGTTATGCCTTGGGGAGAATCAAGATGAGAAGTCATGTTCCCGCGCGCATCGCGGTGACGCTCGTTGTCTACGCCGCCGCGGCGGCCGCGCACGCTTCGTGCGGCGCTTCGTTCTGCATGGTGAATACGAACTGGAACATGCAGGGCTTCGCGCCCGAGCCCGGGCTGCGCATGGATCTTCGGCTGGAGTACATCGACCAGGACCAGCCGCGTGTCGGACGCGGCAAAGTGCCGTTCGGACAGATCCGCCGCCACCACGACGAAATCCGCACGATCAACCGGAACTACATCGCGACGCTCGACTACACGATGCATGACGGGTGGAGCGTGGCCGCGACCGTGCCGGTCGTCGATCGCAGCCACGACCACGTACACAACCACCTGGGTGCGCGGCTTCGCGAGCACTGGTCGTTCGCCGAGGCCGGCGATGTCCAGGTGCTCGCACGCCGCCAGTGGGTGAGCGAAAACGAAGGGGCCCAAACGCTGAGCTTCTACGGCGTCACTTTCGGCGTCAAGCTGCCGACCGGCGAGTTCGACCGACGCAATCGCACGGGCGCTCTCGCGGAGCGCTCGCTGCAGCCCGGTTCCGGGACGACGGACGTCATGCTCGGCGGTTTTTTCAGCCACGTCGTGCCGGCGGCGAATATCTCGTGGTTCGCGCAGGCACAGGTGCAGGTACCGACCGGCTTCCGAGAGCATTACAAGCCCGGCAAGCGCGTCACCAGCGACATTGGCGTGCGTTACGAAGTGACTGACGGCTTTGGTCTCATGCTCCAGGTGAACGGGCTTTTCCGTACGCGCGACCGCGGTCGCGATGCGGAACCGGCCGATACGGGCGGGACTTTCGTCTTCGTGAGCCCCGGCGTGAGCTACGCGATCCTGCCGAAGACGCAGGTCTATGCGTTCGTGCAGAAGCCGGTTTATCAGTACGTGAACGGCATCCAGATCACGCCGGACTGGGCGCTGCTGCTCGGCGTCACCTCGCGGTTCTAGCGCGGGCTTAACGCGGGCCGTTGCGCGTGAGCTCGCCGCGCAGCTCGCGCAGCTTCGCCTTGACCACCGCGGCGTTCTCGTTGCCGATGCGCATCAGGATCTTGTGGCCCGCGGAGCTCGATTCCAGCTCCGGGTCGTCGAACCGGTAAAAGATCTTCGGCCGCACGAGCTTCGCCTGCGCCGGCAGCTCCGGCGCCGCGAGCAGATGATCGATGACTTCCACGAGACGGTCGTTGAAATACGCGCCGGGATAGCCCAGCTCTTCGTACGCCTGCTGGAACAGAGGGTAGAAGCGGTGGTAGACGGCCACCAGCTTGGCGCTGTCGATGGCCTTCGCGAGCTGCACGTGCGTCGCATAGCGTGCGGCGTTGTCGGGACTCATCGCGAGATTCTCGCCCTTACCCGTCGTGCGGAACTCACCGGGCACCGGCTTCAGCGGCATCAGCCGCAGCGCCACCTTGCGGCGCGGGAGATTGTCGATCGTGACGACGATCCGCCGCACCAGGTCGCCGGGATGAAACAGCTGCTCGAACGCGCGCTCGCCCCACAGCGCCGCCAGGGCATCGATCAGTGTCGAATCGCTCGCCGGCAATGCCGGCAGCTCCTCTTCCTGCGGCGCCCGCGGCACGGGATAGCGTATCGCGGGTTCGGCCGAGGGCACCTGGGGAGGCTCGGGCGAGCGCGCGAGCGGCGGACCCGATGCAGGCGGCCCCTCGATCGCGTGTTGCCAGACGGCAATGGCGATGACCGCCACCATGCCGAGAATCACCCAGCCAATCGTTCTTTTCATCGGCAGCTCCCACACCGCGTCCGAGCGAACACCTTAACACGATTGCTTCCGGCGCGAACGACTCACGCTCGACAAGCTAACGGAACGTCGTGCCAGGACCGAAGTCTTGTTAGCGAGCGGGCGTTCGCCGATAATCGTTCGCGTTTTGCCTGAGCGTCGATACGTGACGAAGCCTTGGATTCGGAAGCTGCTTCTCGCTGTGGCCATCCTCGTGATGCCGCTGCAGGGCATCGCCGTCGCGGCCACGTTCGTCCAGTGTCATGAACAGGCTGCCGTCCACGCGACGCATGGCCACCAGCACGACGACGGTGCCGTGCATGACCACGGCAGCGGGGATGACAGCTCGCCGGGAACGCAGGCCAGCCACCACCTGTGCGGCCACTTCGTGCTGCACGCGCCCGGCTCTTTCAGTATCGGCACCGAACAGCAATTCTCCGCGTGGTCGCCGACTGCGGCGCCGAGTTACATCCTCTTTTTCCCAGAACACCCGCGGCGTCCGCCGCGCGCCTGATCTCCTGACGGGACGCTAGTCCGAACCGCGACGCTCGCGCCGCTTTTGGCGCGTGCGCCTGTCGTGCGCGAGTTGCGCACTTCTATCCGAATCGGAGATCCATGTTTCGAGCCTTCCTGTACGGGGCGGCTGCGTCGATCGTGACGGCAGCGTTCGCCCAGCAGCCCGCGCAGACCACGCCCGGCCCCGCGCGTCCCGCGCGTGCTTCGACTTACGACTCTGCTTTCGAGGGCTATCGCTCCTATCGCGAAGAAAGCGCCGGCGACTGGCGCGCGGTCAACGACGAGGTCGGCCGCGTCGGCGGGCACGTCGGCATCGTGGGCGGCGCTGCGGGTCACAGCGGCTACGGCGCGGCCAAACGTTCGAGCGATGCGGCCGAAGCCGGCCAGCCCCCGGTGCGCGGCGCGCCCAAGGCGCCGGGCGGCGCCGGTCGCGTGGGTCATCACTAGGAGCGGACATGCCCGGAATTCAACATGACCGCGTTCGCGCGTTCGCTGCCGCGGCGGCGCTGCTCGTGCTGAGCGGCTGCGCGGCCTTTTCGCCCGACCGTGGCTTCGACGCGGTGCGCACCGCCGTCAAGGCGCGTACGGGGCAGGAGCTGACATGGTCGAGAACGGACCGCGACCGCGAACAGGCGCTCGCCGCCGCGAGAAAACTGCTCGCCGCACCGCTCACGCCGGACGCGGCGGTCCGGATCGCGCTCCTCAACAACCAGGGCCTGCAGGCCACGTACGCGGACGTCGGCATCGCCGAGGCCGGTCTCGTGCAGGCCGGCCGTCTGCGTAACCCCGGCTTTTCCTTTGCGCGTCTGCGGCGCGCCGACGAGCTCGAGATCGAGCGCACGTTCATCATCGACGTGCTGGCGCTGCTGACGCTGCCGGTGCGCACCGACCTCGAGCGCCGGCGTTTCGAGATCACCCGCACGCGCGTCGCCGCCGAGGTGCTGCAGGTGGCGGCGGATACGCGGCGCGCGTACTACCGCGCAGTCGCGGCGCAGGAAGCCGCGAAGTATGCCGAGCAGGTCAAAGAAGCCGCGGACGCGAGCGCGGAGCTCGCCCGCCGCATGGCCGCCGCCGGAAACTTCAGCGCGCTCGATCATGCCCGCGAGCAGGTGTTCTACGCCGAAGCGACCGCTCAGCTCGCGCGGTCCCGTCAGACGCGCCGTGCGGAGCGCGAGCGCCTCACGCACCTGATGGGCCTCTCGGCCCACGACATCCGCTACACGCTGCCCGATCGGCTTCCGGAGCTGCCGAAGGCGGCACGCTCCGGCGACGACCTCGAAGCAAGAGCGCTCGAGACGCGGCTCGATGTCACCTCGGCGATGCAGGAAGCGCAGAGCGTCGCCGCGTCGCTCGGGCTCACGCGCGTCACGGGATTTTTCAGCGTGCTCGAGCTCGGCTATCAGCGCAACAGCGAAACCGGACAGCCGCGGCAGACCGGCTACGAGATCGAGCTGCGGCTTCCGATCTTCGACTGGGGCGGCGCCAAGCTCGCGCGCGCGGAGCTCACCTACATGCAGGCGGCGAATCGCGCGGCCGATCTCGCGGTACGCGCACAGTCGGAGGTCCGCGAGGCGTACGGCGCTTACCGCACCGCGTTCGATATCGCTCGCCACTACCGCGACGAGATCGTACCCCTCAGGAAGCGCATCTCGGACGAGAACGTGCTGCGCTACAACGGCATGCTGATCAGCGTTTTCGAGCTCCTCGCCGACGCGCGCCAGCAGATCGCATCGGTGAACGAGTACATCGAGGCGCTGCGCGAATTCTGGATCGCCGACGTGAATCTGGAGCTTGCGGCGACGGGCCGCTCGCCCGGCGCGATGCAGACGCGTCCTGCAGGCGTTCGCGTCGGTGCCGATGCGACACCAGTGCATTGAGACGGGGATATGGACATGATGAAGCGTAGAACTTTCTTCCGCGCAGCAGGTGGCCTGTTGGGTGCGGCTGTCGTGAGTAAGGCCGCAATCGGAGCGGTGCCCGAAGCGCCGAGTCAGGCGTCACCCAAAACGCAGGGCCCGCTCATCCCGTCGAACGGCAGACCGTATCAGGCGGTCGTGACGCTCAACGGCTGGACGCTGCCGTGGCGCACGAACAACGGGTGGAAGGAGTTTCACCTCGTCGCGGAGCCGGTGGTCCGCGAGCTCGCGCCGGGCATGAAAGCGAACCTCTGGGGCTACAACGGCCAGTCGCCCGGGCCGACGATCGAGTGCGTCGAAGGCGACAAGCTGCGCATCTTCGTCACCAACCGGCTGCCGGAGCACACCACGATCCACTGGCACGGCGTGCTGCTGCCGAACGGCATGGACGGCGTGGGCGGCCTCACCCAGCCCCACATCGGCGTCGGCAAAACGTTCGTATACGAGTTCCAGATGAAGAAATCGGGCACCTTCATGTACCACCCGCACGCCGACGAGATGGTGCAGATGGCGATGGGCATGATGGGTTTCATCGTCGTGCACCCGAAGGACCCGAAGTTCATGCCGGTCGATCGCGACTTCGTGTTCCTCATCAACGCTTTCGACATCGAGCCCGGCGCGCGCACGCCGCGCGTGAACACGATGCTCGAGTTCAACCTCTGGGCGTGGAACAGCCGCGTGTTCCCGGGCATCGACGCGCTGCCGGTGCGCCTCGGCGACCGCGTACGCATCCGCATGGGCAATCTCACGATGACCAACCATCCGATCCATATCCATGGACACGAGTTCGCCGTGACGTGCACCGACGGCGGCTGGGTGCCGAAGAGCGCACGCTGGCCGGAGACCACAGTGGACATGGCGATCGGGCAGATGCGCGCGTTCGAATTCGTCGCGGACAACCCCGGCGACTGGGCGTTCCACTGCCACAAGTCCCACCACGTCATGAACGCGATGGGCCACAACGTGCCGACGATGATCGGCGTCGATCATCGCGGCGTCGCGCAGAAGATCATGAAGCTCGTGCCCGACTACATGGTCATGGGTGAGCGCGGCATGGCGGACATGGGCGAGATGGAGATGCCGATCCCGGACAACACCCTGCCGATGATGAGCGGCAAAGGGCCGTTCGGTCCGATCGAGATGGGCGGCATGTTCACCGTGATCAAGATCCGCGAGGGCCTCGGCCGCACCGACTACGGCGACCCGGGCTGGTACCAGCATCCGGCCGGCAGCATCGCGTACGAGTGGACCGGCGAAGCGCCGCTTGCACAACGTGCCGCGCCGATCGATGCGCGCGCACGTCCCGCCGCCACGACGGCGCCCGCTCGTGAATACCGCGCACGTAAACCGACCGGCCATGCCGGACATTGATAGCGCTCGAGGAGAACACACGATGAGATATCTCGTTACATTCGCGCTCGCTGCGGCGCTTGGCGTCGGCGCTGCTGCGTGGGCGCATGGGCCGGGCGATCACGCATCGAAAGCGAAGCGCCCGCTCTCGGGCGAGGAGACAACGTTCGGCCGCGAAGGCGACCCGAAGAAGGTCACGCGCACGATCAAGGTCGATATGAACGACAGGATGCGCTTCGATCCCGCGGAGCTCACGGTCAAGCGCGGCGAGGTCGTGAGATTCGAAGTGAAGAACTCGGGCAGGACGATGCACGAGATGGTGCTCGGCACGATGAAGGATCTAAAGGAGCATGCCGAGCTCATGCGCAAGCACCCCGGCATGGAGCACGACGAGCCCTACATGGCGCACGTCGCGCCCGGCAAGACCGAACGCATGGTCTGGCAGTTCACGAAGGCCGGCCAGTTCTACTACGCCTGCCTCGTCTCCGGCCATTTCGAGGCCGGGATGATGGGAAAGATCACGGTGCGATGAACCGCTTGACTCGGTAGTGCAGTACGGACCCTGGCGTTTGGCGCCTCCAATCATCCCAACAGGAGAACGACATTGAAAACGTTACTGACCGCCGCATCTCTTGCGGCCGCACTCGGCCTGCCCGCGTCAGCCATTGCGACGAGCCACACCACGGCCACGACTGACGCGCACGCCGCTCACCACGCGCTCAGCGACGGCGAAGTGCGCCGCGTGGACAAGGACGCGAAGAAGCTCACGATCCGGCACGGTCCCATACAGAACCTCGACATGCCGCCGATGACGATGGTGTTCCAGGTGCAGGACCCGGCGGTGCTCGATAGCGTGAAGCCCGGCGACAAGATCAGGTTCTCGGCCGACAGGATCGGCGGCGCCTACACGGTGACGAAAATCGAGCCGGTGAAGTAGTGACGCTAACCGCGCTCTCGCCGCGCATTGCGGCGAGGGGCTTGGAGTGATGGGGAGCCCGCGATAGCCCCGATGATCGGGCATTGCGGCGTCCCCCTGTCCCTGCAGTCTTCGAGCAGATGCGCGAGCGTGCGCTCGATGCGGCGCAGATCGGCGATGCGACCGCGCACCTGCTGCAGCCGTTCGGCGGCGATTTTCTGAATGCTTCTGCGGTCGGTGCCGTCCTCGAGCTTCAGAAGCGACTCGACTTCATCGAGCGTGAATCCCAGCTCCTGCGCGCGTTTGACGAACCGAATCCGCCCCACGTGGTCGGACCCGTACCTGCGATACGACCCGAGAGACTTCTTCGGCTGTGCGATCAGGCCACGCCGCTCGTAGTAGCGCACGGTCTCCACGCCGACGCCCGCGGTGCGCGCAACACCGGCGATCGTAAGTTGCCCGTCGTCCATAGGGGTTCTTGACTCCGTACTAAAGTACGGACTTTAGACTGCTGCCATCGTTCTGACAACTGCGGAGACTCACGATGAATCACGCGGCACATGGGAACCATCATGACGCACGCGGCCACGCGCACTGCCAGGAGCACGCGCACGCGGCCGCCGCACGTGGAGCGCCGCAGCCGGCCGCTGTCGGCGCCAAGTACACCTGTCCCATGCATCCCGAGATCGTGCGCGATGCGCCCGGCGACTGCCCGATCTGCGGCATGGCGCTGGTGCCGATCGCCGGAACCGGCGCAGCCGACGATTCCGAGCTTCGCGATCTGACCCGGCGCTTCTGGATCGGCACCGCGCTGACGATTCCGCTCGTCGTGCTCGCAATGGCGCCGATGGTCGGTTTCCCCGAGCCGTTCGGGCTCGCGCCGCGCGCGCGTGGCTGGGTCGAATTCGTGCTGGGTACGCCGGTCGTTCTGTGGGTCGGCTGGCCGATCCTGCACAAATTCTGGCGCTCGATCGCGAATCGCTCGCCGAACATGTACACGCTGATCGGACTCGGCGTGGGGCTCGCCTATCTCTTCAGCCTCGCGGCGGTTCTCGTGCCGGGCATCTTCCCGCACGAATTCCGTGCGCACGACGGTGCGGTCGGCACCTATTTCGAGGCTGGGGCCGTGATCGTGACGCTGGTGCTGCTCGGCGACCTGCTTCAGATGCGCGCGATGGGCCGCACCAGCCAGGCGATCAGCGAGCTGCTGCGTCTCGCCCCCAATCTCGCGTGGCGCGTGCGCGAAGACGGTGCCGAAGAGGAGGTGCCGCTGGAAAGCGTCGTGGCCGGCGACCGGCTGCGCGTGAAGCCGGGCGAGAAGATCCCGGTGGACGGCACGGTGCTGGAGGGCGCGAGCCGCGTGGATGAATCGATGGTCACCGGCGAGCCCGTGCCCGTGGCGAAAGCCGCCGGCGACAAGGTTACCGGCGCCACCGTGAACGGCACCGGGTCGATCATCATGCGTGCCGAGCGCGTGGGTTCCGACACCCTGCTCGCCCGTATCGTGCACATGGTCGGAGAAGCGCAGCGCACCCGCGCGCCCATTCAGCGCCTGACCGACGTCATCGCCGCACGATTCGTGGAGATCGTCATCGTGATCGCGTTCATCACGGCGGCGGTGTGGTGGCTTTTCGGTCCCGAGCCCGCGACGACCTATGCGCTGCTCAACGCCGTGGCGGTGCTCATCATCGCCTGTCCGTGTGCTGTCGGTCTTGCGACGCCGATCTCGATGACGGTCGCCATGGGCGAAGGTGCGCGCGCCGGGATCCTCTTCCGCAATGCCGGAGCGATCGAACGCATGCGCGACATCGACACGCTGGTCGTGGACAAGACCGGCACGCTCACGCTGGGGCGCCCGGCGCTGACGGAGCTCGAGACCGACGGCATCGCGCGCGACGAGGCGCTGCTGCTGCTCGCATCGGCCGAGCGCCCGTCCGAGCATCCGATCGCGCACGCCATAGTCCAAGCGGCAAAGTCAGGCGGCATCGCGCTCAAACCCGCGGCGGATTTTCAGGCGCTGAACGGCCTCGGTGTCGAAGCGGCCGTCGATGAGCGCAGCGTCCTCGTCGGCAGCCGCGCATTCCTGGACCAGCGCGGCATCGACACGCGCAATTGGGATGCGCGTGCCGAGACGCTGCGTGCCGAGGCGAAGACCGTCGTTTTTCTTGCGGTAGACGGCGCCGCGCGTGCGATCGCCGCGATCGCCGATCCGATCAAGGACAGCACGCCCGAAGCGATCGCAGCGCTCAGGCGCTCGAACGTACGCATCGTCATGCTGACCGGTGATTCCCAGCGCACCGCGGACGCCGTTGCACGCACGCTCGGCATCGACGTCGCGATCGGCGAGGTGCTCCCTCAGGACAAGGCGAAACACGTGCAGCGGTTGCAGGCGGAAGGCCGCAAGGTCGCGATGGCCGGTGACGGCATCAACGACGCACCCGCGCTCGCACAGGCCGATGTCGGCATCGCAATGGGCACGGGCACGGACGTCGCGATGGAAAGCGCGGGCGTAACGCTGGTCAAAGGCGATCTGCGCGGCATCGCGCGTGCCGCGGCGCTGTCACGCGCGACGATGCGAAACATCCGCCAGAACCTCCTGTTCGCGTTCGGCTACAACGCGCTCGGCATACCGGTCGCAGCCGGCGTGCTGTATCCGTTTTTCGGCATGCTGCTCTCGCCCGTATTCGCCGGCGCTGCGATGGCCCTTTCCTCGGTTTCGGTCGTGACGAACGCGCTGCGCCTGCGGCGGGCGTCGATCTAGCTTTCACGGACGAGCCGCTCGGACAGCAGCGCGCCCGTCATCGGGAACAGCGGCGTCGTCGGACTCAGCTTGCGGCCGCGGCGCCGGTGCGGCCCCTGGAGTAATAAAGCTCCGGCTGCGCCGCCCCGCGATGCACGCGCACTGCCACCGCGAGCAGACGCGAGCTCACGACGAGCCCCGACTTCTCGGCGGCGCCCGGCGCGATCTCGAAACGCACGCGGCGATCGACGAGCACGAAGTTGATCATGCTGCCGTGCTCGAGCGCTCCGGTCGCCTCGGTGACGACCAGCACGCCGCGTCCGGTCGTGGCGTTCGCGTACGCAACGACTCCGGCGGGGTCGGCGCCGCCGACGAAGAGCAGTTCCACCGACGCGAGGTCTTCCGGGGAATTCACGACCCGCACGTCCACCTTGCGGCCACCGGGACCGCGGTCGGCAACGAGGCGCGTGAGCTTGGCCGCAAGGCCGTTCGCCCGCGCCACGCCGATCGTGATCGGCGTCTCGCCGCGCGAGGCGCCGTCCTGCGGCCATTGAACGTACTGGACGAAGCGCAGCAGGAACGCCGCTTTCACCAGCTCTTCGTCCTCCACCGGTTGAGCGTGGGCCGAGCTCAAGCCCAGTGCGAGCATGGCGGCAAGGGCGAGGAACCTGAGCGCGCTCATTGCGTCACCACCAGCTTCACGAACACACCGCGCCTGAATTCGCTGCGCCCGGGTAAGGCACCGAACTCGACGTGCCGCGGGTCGAGCAGATTGTTACCCGTCACCGAGAGCTCGACATGCGGTTGTACGCGCCAGCCGAAGCGCACGTCGAGCGCGGTGTACGCCGGCACGGCCTGCAGCGGCAGCGAGCTCACGTGCCGCAGCATGAAATCGAGCTCGTGGCGCGGGGTGAGATTGTGCGAGGAGCGCAGCAGCCAGTGCTGATCCGGATCGTTCGCGAGCTGCGGATTGGCGATACCGACCGGATCGGTGCTTCCGGGCTCGAGCCGCAGGTGCTCGCGCAACAGGGTGTAGCCGGCGATCAGCCGCCAGCTCGGCACCACGTCGAGCGTCGCCCAGGACTCGACGCCCTGGATGAAACCATCGATGCGATTTTCCAGGACGACCGGAAATCCGCCGCGCGCACTCCGGACGTCGTCCCAGATGTGGCGGAACGCCGTGGCCGAAAGCGACAGGCGGCCCCGCCGCGTTCGATAGCCCGCTTCGATCACGTTCGCGACTTCGGATTCGAACTCGGCGCCGCCGAAGAGCAGGAACGGGGGATTCGCCGGAAAGCGAACGTCGCGGTCGAGCCGCGAGGGCGAGCGCACCGCGCGCGACACGGCGCCCCACAGAAGATCGCGTTCGCTCGCCTGCCACGCGATCCGCGCGTTCGGGAGATACTCCCAGCCGGTGTAGTCGTTGCGCTCGAGCCGCATGCCGATCGTGAGATCGACCGATTTCGTCAGCGCGAGCTCGCCCTGCGCGTAGACGCTGACGTAATCCAGCGCGCGGCTCGCGGGAACGAAGCTCGTGAAGAACTGCCCGGGCTTGACGTCGTCGCGCGCGCGGCGGTAATTCGCGCCCCACGCGAACCGGTGAGCACCGAACGGGATTCCGTGCTGGGCTTCGACGTCGAAGATGTCCGCGGTCGGCCTGTAGAAGAGCGGATCGTCGCGCTTGGTGTGGTCGAAGTACGCCTGCACGCGCACATCCGAGCCGCCGGCGAGCTCGCGTGTCCAGCGGGCGAGCACGTTGGCGCCCGAGACCTTGATCGGCGCGAGCTCGAAAGGTCCGATGAAGCCGCCGTGCTCGGACTTGCCGTCATAAGCGTCGCCCTGCACCGTGAACGCGCCCGCCCCCGTCGTGAAGTCCGCCCGAAAACCGACTTGGCCGATCTCCCGGCCGTCCGGTCGGGCCGCGCCGTTCTCCTGGCGGGTGTTCTGGATGTCGGCGCCACGCGCATACACGCGGAAGTGACCGGCCTCTCCGAGCCTGCCGCCGAACCGTGCGGCGCCGCCGTACTCGCGATTGCCGCCGCCGAGCGCGAGGAGCGCACCCTGCGTATCGCGCGCGGCACGCGTGATCACGTTGATGACGCCGTTCACCGCGTTCACGCCCCACAGCGTGCCGCCCGGGCCGCTCACCACCTCGATGCGCTCGACGTCCTCGAGCATCACCTGCTGTGCTTCCCAGAACACGCCGGAGTACAGCGGCGAGTAGACGGTGCGCCCGTCGATCAGCACCAGGAGCTTGTTGCCTATGGTGTTGTTGAAGCCGCGCGCGCTGATCGCGTACTGCCCCGCATCGAGTCGGGCGACCTGGAGATTCGGGGCGAGCCGCAGCGCCTCCGGCAGCGAGCGCGCGCCGGAGCGGCGGATGTCGTCCGCGGTGATCACGAACGCCGACGCCGGCGCCTCCGAGAGCGGCTGCTCGCGCCGCGACACCGACATCACCACGAGGTTTCCGAGCTCTTCCAGCGAGAGATCGGCGATGCTGCGCTTGTCCGGAGCCGCCGCGGCCTCCGCTGAAAGCACGGCGAGCGCCGCAGCGATCGTGCAGCGCCGCCACTGCCGCGAGGCCTCGTTGCGCGTCATTTCGAGACGCTGCGGTTGATCGCGAGCCAGTAGAAACCGGCCTGGCGCGTGACCTCGGCCAGCGCGTTGAAATCCATCGGTTTGACCACGTAGCTGTTGACGCCCAGGTCGTAGCTGCGCGCGACGTCGCTCTCTTCTTCCGAGGAAGTCATCACCACGACGGGAATGCGGCGCGTGCGCTCGTCGGCCTTGATCCGCCGCAGCACTTCGATGCCATCGATTTTCGGCATCTTCAGATCGAGCAGCACGAGCCGCGGCGGCACGTCCTCGCGGTCGGCATAAGCGCCCTCGCGGAACAGATAATCGAGCGCCTCCTGACCGTCCTTCACCCAGTTGACGGTGTTTGCGACCTTGCCGCGCTTCAGTCCGGTGATCGTGAGCTCGGCATCGAGCGGGCTGTCTTCGACCAGCAGGATCTCAATCTGCTCAAACTGCTCCATCGACGCTTCTCCTGGGTAGCGTGAAGTAAAAAGTCGCCCCGACGCCGACCTGGCCCTCGGCCCACACGCGCCCGCCGTGGCGGCTCACGATGCGCTGCACGAGCGCCAGGCCCACGCCGGTGCCGGGAAACTCCGACGGATCGTGCAGACGCTGGAATACGCCGAAGAGCTTCGCGCCGAACCGGGGATCGAAGCCGGCGCCGTTATCGCGCACGAAATAGGTGTGCTCGCGCTCGTCCGATATCGCGCTCACCTCGATCACCGGCTTCTCCTTCTTCGAGGAGAACTTGATCGCGTTCGAGATGAGATTCACCCAGACCTGCGCGAGCAGGCTGCGATCGCCGACCGCCTCCGGCAGCAACCCCAGCCGCAGCTCGGGCTGCGCGCCGTGGTGCTGACCCTTGAGCGCGTCGAAATTGCGCTGCACGAGCTCGGTCATGTCGACCGGGCGGAACTGGATCGACTGGCGGCCGAGCCGCGAAAACGCCAGCAGGTCGTCGATCAGCGCAGCCATGCGCGCCGCTTCGCTGCGCACGATGCCGAGCTTGCGCTGGCCCTCGTCGTCGAGCTGATCGGCGTGCTGTTCCGCGAGCAGCTTGGAGAAACCGCCGATCGCCCGCACCGGGGCCCGCAGGTCGTGAGACACGGAATAGCTGAATCCTTCCAGCTCCTTGTTCGCGGCTTCGAGCTGCGTGGTGCGCTCGCTTACCCGCTGCTCGAGCTCGCTGTTGAGCTTCTTCAGATCCTCTTCGGCGCGCGCGAGCGTCTCGTTCGAGCGCTCCAGCGCATCCGCGCGCCGCTCGATCTCGGAGAGCATGTCGTTGAACGCGCCCGCCAGGTAGCCGATCTCGTCGTCCGTGGTGACGGGTGCCCGCAGGGAAAAATCGCGCCTCTCCACGACGTCGTGCGCGACGCTGCTGATCGCCAGCACGGGCCTCGAGATCGTCCGCTGGAGCCACGCCGCAATGCCTAGCGCGACCAGCAGGCCCAGCACGAGAACGCCGCCGACGATCAACAGATAATTGATGACGTGCTCGGCAAGCTTGTACTGCGCTTTGAGATAAACGGTCCCGAGCACCTCGTTGTTCTCGACGATGCGCTTGAAGAGCACGACGTGGCCATGCTCGATACGCATTGCGTCGGGATCCGGGAGCTTCGGCAGCGGATCGGCCTCGACGTCGGGCGCGCGGTACGCGGCGAACAGCGCGCCTTTCGCGTTGTAGAGCGCGCCGGCGACGATGCCGGGCTTCGCGCGCAGTATCGCGAGCGTCTCGCGCGCCGCTTTCGGGTCGTCGAAAATGAGCGCGGCGGCGCTCGCCTGCCCCACGACCTGCGCCTGGGTCGATACGTCGGCGATGACGGTGTTGTGATAGACGTGCGAGTCGTACAGCAGGAGCGCGGCGGACGCGGCGGCGAGCGCCGCGGCCGTCGCCGCGAGCACCATCAGTACGATGCGGCGCGAGATGGATTTAAGGACGGCCGGCGCGTCTTGCGGCCGCGCCGCCGCATGCCCGGATGTCTCGGTGTCTACTGTGCTTTGAAGCACTCGTCCCACGGCACGGGCCTGCTGAACGTGTAGCCCTGCGCCTGATCGCACTGCAGCAGTCGAAGGAGCTTCGCCTCTTCGCGGCTTTCGACGCCTTCCGCCACGACCTGCAGGCGCAGCGCGTGCGCGAGCGAGATGATCGTCGTGATGATCGTCATGCTCTCGGGCTTGTCGAGCATGGTTCTAACGAACAGCCGATCGATCTTGAGCGCATCGACGGGCAAACGCGCGAGGTAGCTCAGGGACGAGTAGCCGGTGCCGAAATCGTCGATCGCGATGTTGATGCCCATCTCCTTCAGCGACCGCAGCTTGCCGATGTTCTCCTCGATGTCCTCCATCAGCAGACTTTCCGTGATCTCCAGGTCTATACCGTGCCCCAGCGGGTGCCCGCCGAGCGTGCTCGCCACGACGTCGACGAAACCGCTGCGCCGCAATTGTACCGACGAGACGTTGACCGCGACGCGCGGCGTCGGCAGCCCTGCCGACGTACGCGAGCGCCAGTCCTCCACGGCGCGCGCGATCGCCCAGCGCCCGACCTCGAGTATGAGCCCGCTTTCCTCCAGCAGCGGGATGAATTTCATCGGCGGCACCAGCCCGGTCTCCGGATCGTTCCAGCGGATCAGCGCCTCCACGCCCTTCACCTCGTTGCTGGCTAGATCGACCTTGGGCTGGTAATGCAGCACGAACTGTTCCTTGTCGAGCGCGACCCGCAGCTTGCTCTCGAGCGTCAGCTTCTCCGCCACGCGCGCGCTCATGGCCGGCTCGTAGAACACGAAGCGCTCCCCGCGACCCTTCGCCTGCCTGAGCGCCGCCTCCGCGTTGGCGAGCAGCACATCGGCGGTGATGCCGTCCGCCGGGGACACGGCCACACCTGCCGTGATGCCGATGGCGAGCTTGGCGCCCTGGAGCTGAAACGGCTCGCCGAACACGAGCGCGGCCTGCTCCAGCAGCCCGGCGACCTCGGACGCGCTCCCGATGTCGCGGATGTAGCCGCCGAAAACATCGGCCGATATACGCCCGACGTCTTCGACGCGCGGCAACGCTTTGCGGGAGCGCACCGCAAGCTCGCGCAGGAGCTCGTCACCCTTGTCGCGCCCGAAGGTGTCGTTGATCGTCCTGAAGCGCTTCATGTCCCAGACCAGCACCGCGAGCGAGCCGCCGCCGGCAGTGCGCTCGGCGAGCGCACGGTCCAGCCGGTCGCGGAGCCGCTCGCGGTTGCCTGCGCCGGTCACCGGATCGTGCCACGCGAGGTAATCGAGCTTGCGCTCGTTTTCGATGTACTCGAGCGCGTACGACACGTCGCCGGCGAGCTGCATGAGCAGCTTGAGCTCCTCCGCGGTGAAGGCATTCACCTCCATGGCGTAGAGACAGAACACGCCGACGACGCGCCCGCGCATGGTGAGCGGCAGCGCAACGAGCGAGCGGCAGCCCTGCCGCACGGCTTCCCTGCGCCGCGCGCTGTGCCGTGAAATGTCCCGCCGCAAGTCGTTGCAGATCGCGGGCTCGCCGGACTGGAGCATCTGGGTGACGACCCCTCCAGCGTCGGGTTTACCGGTGATCACGAGCGCGCTCGGCTGCGGATCGCCTGCCGTGAGCCCCACGCACGCGGCAGGCGTGACCGCGCCCATGGCGTCGATCGTCCCGACCCAGGCGACGCCGAAACCGCCGTCCTCGTGCGCGATCCGGCACGCCTCGTGGAGCAGTTGCGTCGTGTCCCGCAGGCGCACGATCGCCGAGTTGATCCCGCTCAGTACCGCGTGGATGCGGCTCAACCGCGCGATCTTTTCTTCCTGGAGCTTGCGCTCGGTGACGTCGATCGCGATCGTGCCGACCATGGTGGAGCGGCCGTCCGCCGCCGGAATCGGGAAGTGGTGCGAGAGCCACCAGCGCGCCTCGCCGTTGCTGCCGGTGCGCGTGAGCCTTTCGATCGGACGGTTGTGCTTCAGCACCTCCTGATAATGCGCGGGAACGCTGACCAGCGCCTCCGCCGCGATCTCTTCGTGACGTCGCCCGAGGACGCGCTCCGCCGGCAGCCCGAACGTCTTCTCCCACAGCTCGTTGACGAAGGTGTAGCGGCCTTCGGCATCCGCGATCGAAGCATTTCCCGGGAGATACTCCATGAACGACCGGAAGCGCGCCTCGCTCACGCGGAGCGCCACCTCCGCGTCCGCCTTGGCATGACGGGCTTCGGCTTCCTTGAGCGCACGCCGGACGACCGGCGCGAGCCGCTCGAGCCTGTCCTTCAGCACGTAGTCGGTCGCCCCGGCCTTCATCGCCTCGACCGCGCGCTCCTCGCCGATGGTGCCGGACACGAAAACGAACGGCATGTCCGGATCGCGTTCGCGGGCGATGCCCAGCGCGAGCATGCCATCGAGATCCGTCGGCATGCTGAAGTCGCACAGGATCACGTGCGGCGGCTCAGTCGCGAGCGCGCGTTCCAGCATCGCGCGCGTGCACACCCGGTTCGCGTCGAAGTCCAGACCGGCCTGACGCAGCTCCTGCACGCACAGCTCTGCATCGAGCTCGGAATCTTCGATCAGCAGGATCCGCAGGTGGTCCAAGATGTGTACTTCGAGCTTGCGCCGTAAGGTTGATGTAAATTTAAGACATACCTGCAAGTATCAGGCGGCGCAAGAAAACAGGCCCTGGAAGCGCGTAGCATTTCACGAACTGTTGCGCCCGTGCCGATTCGCGTCAGGAACTCTCCTACACACCTGTCAGCGACAGAACATTCCGCATCGTGACGCGATCTCTTACACGTCGCGAGCGAGAACGACGCGTCACAGACTATTTCGGAGGCCTCGTGCTCCTCACCGAGAAATTCGCCGCGCTCACCGTCGGCACCGACTATTCCGCGATCCCGCCGGAGGCGGTCGAAAAGGCCAAGCAGTGCATGCTCGATACGGTAGGCGTCGCGATCGCCGGCTCCGCCGAGGCGATTCGCCAGCCGGTGTCGCACTATCTCGACGCGGTCGGCGGACATGCCGACGCCACGCTGATCGGCATCGGCGGCAAGACTTCGGTTACCGGCGCGGCGCTCGCGAACGGCGTGTTCGGCCACGTGCTCGACTACGACGACACCAACCAGATTTTCATCGGCCACGGCTCGGTGGTGATCGTGCCGGCGATCCTCGCGCTGGCCGAAAAGCTGGAAGCGAGCGGCCGCGACATGCTTACCGCCTATATGGTCGGCACCGAAGTACAGTGGAAGCTCGGTGAAGCGCTGGTCGACTGCGGCGATCACTACGCGCGGGGCTGGCATTCGACGTGCACCGTGGGAGCGTTCGGCGCCACCGCGGCGGCGGCGAAGCTGCTCGCGCTCACCCAGGGGGAGGCGACCCACGCCTTCGGCATCGCGGCCTCCGAAGCAGGCGGCTTTCAGGAGCAGTTCGGCACGCACTGCAAGTCGTTCCATGCCGGCCGCGCCAACGAGATCGGGGTGCGCGCCGCCCTGCTCGCGAAAGGCGGCTTCACCAGCGCGAAAACCGCGTTCGAAGGCAAAGTCGGGTATTTGAAGCTCGTTGCCGAGAAATACGATCTGTCGAAGATCGACGGCTTCGGCGCACCGTGGGGCATTCTCGAAAAGACATTCGGCCGCGGCATCAATCTCAAGGCGCACCCGGTGTGCGCCTCCGCACTCGGCGCCGTCGAAGGCATGCAGTCGCTCATGAACGCGCATGGCATCAAGGCTGAAGACGTCGAGCGCGTCGAATGCGGCGTGCGGCCGCACTCGCTCAACATCCTCATGTATCACGAGCCGAGGACCGGGCTCGAAGCGAAGTTCAGCGCCGAATACTGGGCCGCGATCACGCTGCTGGAAGGCAAGCTCGGGCTGCGCGAAGTGAGCGACGAGGTGGTGCGCCGGCCCGACGTGCAGGCGATGGTTAAAAAAGTGAAGGTCCACCCGGACCCGGAGATCACCGTTTCCAAAGCGCGCGTGAACATCAAGGTCGTTCTGAAAGACGGCCGCACGCTGACCGAAGCGTATTTTCCGGCCAAAGGCGCGACGGACAACCCGCTCACGCAGGACGAGCTCGTCGCGAAGTTCGATGAATGCGCGCAGCACGGCGGCCTTGCGGCCGCGCGCGCCCGGCGCGCCGTCGAGCTCATGCTCAGGCTCGAATCGCTCGAATCCGCCGCGGAGCTCATGCGTTGCGTGGTACGCGCGCCGTGACCTCCAGCATCAGCCAGGACAAGCGCAAGCTCGCAATCGCAGTCTCACTGCTCCTGGCCCTCGGCTTCACCGCGATCGCCGTCATCAACTACGTGAGCTCGCGCACCGCCATCCGCGAGTCGATCGTGGCGAGCGAGCTGCCGCTCACCTCGGACAATATCTATTCCGAGATTCAGAAAGACCTGCTGCGCCCGGTGCTGATCTCGTCGCTCATGGCTGCGGACACGTTCCTGCACGATTGGGTGAACGGCGGCGAAGCCGACGTCTCGCGTATCACGCGCTACCTTCACGGCATCCGTCAGCGCTATGGCGCCGTCACGAGCTTCTTCGTCTCGGCGCGCACGCGGATCTACTACCAGGCCGACGGGGTGCTGAAGAAGATATCCCCCGAAGAGCCGCGCGACGCGTGGTATTTCCGCGTGATCGGGATGAGCGCGCCTTACGAGCTCAACGTCGATCCGGACGCCGCGAACAAGGACGCGCTCACGATCTTCATCAATTACCGCGTGCTCGATTACGACGGCCGCTACCTCGGCGCGACCGGCGTCGGCCTCACCGTCGAAGCCGTGCGCGACCTGATCGGGCGTTACCAGGAGAAATACCGGCGCAGCGTCTATTTCGTGAACAAACGCGGCGTCATCTCGCTCTTCGGGCGTGGCACCGCCGCCGAAGGCCGCAACATCCGCGACCTCGAGGGGCTCGGCGCGATCGCGGAGGACATCCTCTCGCGCGGCGCCGGCTCGTACCGTTACCAGAGCCGCGGGCGCACCGAGCTCCTCAACGTGCGCTTCATCCCCGAGCTCGACTGGTATCTGTTCGTCGCGCAGAGCGAGCACGACGCGCTTGCGAGCGCGCGCCGCGCGCTCTATATCGACATCGTGATCAGCGTGCTCATCACGGCGGTCGTGCTGCTGCTCACGACGCTCACGATCGGCCGCTATCAGCGGCGTCTGGAGAACATGGCGACGACCGACAAGCTGACCGGGCTTGCGAACCGGCAGGCGTTCGATCTCCTCGTGCCGCAGGCGCTGCGAGAAGCGGCGCGCGAAAAGACCGCGCTCGCCGCCATCCTGATCGACATCGATCGTTTCAAGCAGATCAACGACCGGTTCGGGCATGCCGTCGGCGACCGCGCCATCGTCGAAGCAGGCCAGGTGATCCGCGGCGCGCTGCGCAGCGCCGACTTCGTGTTCCGCTGGGGCGGCGAGGAATACCTGGTGATTGCGAAGAACACCACGGCAGCAGACGGCATGAGGCTCGCGGAGAAGATTCGCGGCGCCGTGCGCGCCATGCAGATCACGCACGAAGGCATCCCCGTTGCGCTGACGATCAGCGCCGGCGTCGCCGCCTACGAGCCACAGCAGCCGATCGACACGTGGATCGGCCGCGCGGACCGTGCGCTGTACGCGGCAAAGGAAGAAGGCCGCGACGCGGTGCGCGCGGCCTAGCCGCGCACGTTATGCGCTGGAATCGCCCGAGCTATCGCTCTCGAAGGACAGCAGCATCTGCTCGTCGATCACGTCGTAGATCGGCGTCATGACGTAGACGTTCTCGGTCTTGAGCTGCTCCAGGTCCTCCGCAGAAGCGACCTCGTCCCTCCAGTAGCCCGAACCGTCGAACTCGGCGAGCGGCGCGGGCACCACGTAGACCTCCGTGTCGAGCGCGGCGTGCTCCTCGCCGATGGGATCGATCTCGGCGAACGAGCCGCCGTCCTGCGCGCTGGCGCTGAACGCGCTCGAGTCGTAGGAGCCCGAGCTGAACGCGCCGGAGCCGAAGCCGCTCGCCGAGGCGCTCATACCGATCGCATCGAACGGGCGTCGCCAATCGCGACGCCTTTCCGCGGCCGTCCGCTAACTGTCTGCGATCTCGAAGCTCTGCGTGTCGTACGGCGCCAACGCGCGCCGCATCAGCTTCGCACGACGGCTTTTACGGCCGCTTCCGCCAGCGGCATCCCCGCAAGCTCGCCGACGGTGATCGGTTTAATCGGCGGCCTCAGGCGGTAGTAGCCGACGTCCTGCGGCGGAACGCCGCGCGCCTGCGCGATGAGCTCGGTCACGGTAAGGCCGCACAGACGTCCCTGACACGGCCCCATCCCGCAGCGCAGGAACGTCTTCATCTGGTTCGGACCCGGGCAGCCGAGCGCGACCGCCTCCTCGATCTGGCGCGCCGTCACCTCTTCGCAACGGCACACGATCACGTCACCGGCAGGCCGGCGAAACGACTGCGCCGGACGGTACAGCGCGTCGAGGAATGCGCGCCCCCGCATGGCGCGCGTGAGGCTCTCGCGCGCTCGCCTGTCGTCGCCGTCCGGCACGTCGCGGCCGAGCGCGCGCGCAGCCGCCATGGCAGCGAGCGTGCCGCGGAATTCGGCAGCGCGCGCCCCTGCGATGCCCGCGCCGTCGCCGGCGAGCGCGACACCCTCCACGCTCGAGTTGCCGTCGGCGTCGAGCACCGGCGTCCAGCAAAGCTGTACATCGTCCCAGCGGTGCTCGACGCCGGTTGCCATGGCGAGATTCACGTTCGGCACGACGCCCTGGTGCAGCAACAGGAGATCCACCGGCAGCGTTTCCTCGCGGCCATCGACCGCATACGTCACCGATCGAACCCGGCCGTCGCCTGCGGCGCGCAGCGCGTCCACGCCGCTCACCACGCGCACCTTGCGCCTGACCGCGCGCAGCAGCCGCAAACCTTCCGCGAAATAGCCCGAGAACACGAAAGGCAGCACGTGAGGCATGGCGCGCGTGCGCGCGCCTCGCTCGGTGGTGTCGAGGATGGCGTCGATCCTCGCGCCGGCGTTGAGGTATTGCCACGCGAGCAGCCACAGCAGCGGACCGCAGCCCGCGAGCACCGTGCGGTTCGAGGCGACGAGGCCGGAGGACTTGAGAAGTCCCTGCGCCGCACCGACCGTCATCACGCCCGGCAGCGTCCAGCCCGGAACCGGAAACGGACGCTCGAGCGCGCCGCCGCAGAGGATGATCCGGCGCGCACGCGTGAGCCAGGAACGCCCCGCGACCGATACGCCGATTTCTCGCGCGCGATCGAGGCTCCATACCGTCGCGCCTGGCACGTACTGCGCACCGCTCACACGCAATGCCTGCACGAGCGCGCGGCCGCGCGCGTAGCTCTCACCGAGCACGCCGCCGGCGGCAACCGGCGAATCGGTGATGCCGCGGTAGATCTGACCACCGGGCGAGCTCTGCTCGTCGAAGAGCACCGTCGAGAGCCCTGCACGCGCGCACCATGCCGCCGCGGCGAGCCCCGCGGGGCCGGCGCCGACGACGGCGACGTCGTAGCTCTCGCGAATAACGCCGGCGCTCGCCTGCGGCTCCGTCTGCGCCGGCCGACGATCGACGGCAAACCGATCGTTTCCCTGCGCCTGTCCTTCGGCGGCGATGTCGCGCTTCCCGCGCTGGGGCTCTACACGCATGCCCGGCTGCACGCGCGTCATGCATGCCTGTCGGTTGCCGACGCCGTCGATCGTCACCAGGCAGTCGAAGCACACGCCCATCATGCAATAGGGCGCGCGCGGGGCGCCCGAAACCGGCGTCGTGCGGCAGTGGTCGATACCTGCCGCGAGCATGGCCGCGGCGACACTGTCGCCGTCACGGGCTTCCACGCTTGCGCCCTCGGCGACGAGTGTCACCGTGGCGCCGGCTTCACCGCCTATCCGCCTGAATGTCGAATCGTGCTGCACAGGCACGGAGAATACCGCGCCTTAATCGGATTCGCCGTCGCTCTGCCTGGGATGCGGTGCTGTACGAACAAACGGGCTGCCTCGAGGCAGCCCGTTTTCTGTTGCGCGCGAGATTTCTCGACGCGCCGAGGTGCTGGCCGACTATCCTCTGTCGGCGCGCGCGGCACGCTCGCCGCCGCCCGCACCGGTCGTAGCGCCGGTGTCGGTGCCGCCCGCACCCATTCCGGCACCACCCGCTGCACCGCTCGTCGCACCGGCCGAACCGGACATCGCGCCCGCACCGCCGCTGCTGGCGGCCGAGCCGCCTGCACCGGAGCGTGCGGCCGCGCCGGCATCGCCCGCGCTGCTGCCGCCTGCGCCCGCGCTTGCAGCGGCACCGCCGCTACCGGCGCCGTACGCACCTCCGGCCCCGCTGCTCTGCGCGTACACCACACCCATCGTCAACGCGACTGCCCCAGCCGAGAGCACCATCATCCATTTCTTCATCGCGACACCTCTCTCAAAGTAAGGGCATGACCTGGAGCAGGACGCCAAGCTCGCGCGAAACCACTCCCGGTCCTTTGCCCGTGGCCCGGTATCGCAAGTGTCATGCCGGCCGCACGGGCCGGGTGCAGGAACATGCCGTACGCGGTCACTTCACGCGCGCGCCGTACAGCGTGCTGCCGATGATGAGCGCCGCGCCCAGCAGGACGGCCAGGCCCGGCACCTCGGCCCACAATACGAACCCGAAAACGATTGCCCAGAGCAGGATCGTGTAGCGCACCGGCGCCACCGCCGCCGCCTCGCCGTAGCGCAGCGCCTCGATCATCAGGAAATGCGCGCCCGCGTTCGAGACCCCCGCCGCGACGAACAGCGCGGCCGCGCCGGGCGTCACCGCGTTCCATCCGAACGGCGCCGTCGCCAGGCCCGCCATCATGACAATGACCGTGGACCAGAAGAGGATCGAGATTGAGGTCTCGGTGCGCGACAGGTGCCGCGTGATGATGTCGCGGAAGGCGTTCACCGCGGCGGCGAGCACCGGGAGCAGCAGCACCCAGTCGAATGCGGTGCTGCCGGGCCGCACGACTACCAGCACGCCGCAGAAGCCGACGATCACGGCCAGCCAGCGCCGCGGCGACACGCGCTCCTTCAGAAGCGGCGTCGCGAGCACTGCAACGAAGATCGGCGAGGCGAACACGATCGCCGTCACGGTCGTGAGCGGCAGCACGCTCAGGCTCCAGATCATGAACACCGCGGAAGCGATGAACAGCGTCCCGCGCACGAGTTGTCCCGGCCAATGCGTGACACGCAGCGCGCGCAGACCCGTAAAGGCGAACGCATACGGCACGATCACGAGCAGCGTCGATGCATGCCGCAGGCACATCACCTGACCGACCGGATAGTTCGCGGTGAGAAGCTTGGTCGCTACGTCGTTCAGCGTGATGAGCAGCGCGCCGCCCGCCATCAGCAGGGCGCCGCGCGTCTGGTGATTCACCGCGCGGGCGTGCTAGCGCGCGCGCTCACTGGGGCTTCGCACCGGTCGCGTTCACGATCTTCGTCCACTTCGCGATCTCGGCCCGGATGCGCGCGCCGAACTGCTCGGGCGTATTGCCCACGGGCTCGGCGCCGCTCTGCGTGAGGTACGCGCGCGCCTCCGGCGTTTGCAGCCCGTTCACGATGGTCGTGTGCAGCAGGCCGATGATGTTCTTCGGCGTGCCCGCCGGGGCGAGCACGCCGTACCACTGGTCGGCGTCGTATCCCGGCACGACCTCGCCGATCGCCTGAAGCTGGGGCGCCACCGGGCTGCGCCGCGCGGACACCACCGCGAGGGGCCGCACCTTGCCTTGTTTGGTCATGGGCAGCGCGTTGATCCAGCCGGTGATCATGAGCTGCGTCTCGCCGCTCGCCACCGAGATCATGCCCTGCGTGCTGCCCTTATAGGGCACGTGCAGCATCTTGATACCCGTCATGGTGCTCAGGAGCGCCATGTAGAGATTCGTGGTGGACGTGTTGCCGGCGCTCGCGTACATCAACTGTCCCGGGCGCGCCTTCGCGAACGTGATGAGCTGCGCGAGCGTTTTCACCGGCACCGACGGGTGCATGATGATGACGGAGGTCGTGTTCGCGATCTGCGTGATCGGCGTGAAATCCTTCAGTGGATCGAAGCCGAGCTTCGCGCCGTACACCGCCGGATTGATGGTCACCGGTCCGACGGACGCGACCATGAGCGTATAGCCGTCCGGCGGCGCCTTCGCCACCGCGGCCGCGCCGATCTGGCCGCTCGCGCCGGGCCGCGTCTCGACGATGAACGATTGGCCGGTCTTCTGCGCGAGGTTGTCGGCGACGAGCCGCGCCATCGCCTCGCCGGTGCTGCCCGCGGGCAGCGGCACGATGATGCGCACCGGTTTCGAAGGATAGTCCTGCGCGCCGGCTCCAGCGGAGAACAGCGCAATCAGCATGCAAGTCGTAATCGAATGTCTCATCAGCGTCGCGGATCGAGGCAAAGGGCGCAGTGTACAATTTTGCGACACCGAACCGAACGAGGACGATGCCGATGGGCATGACGATGATCGAGAAGATTCTGGCGCGGCATGCCGGCGTCGAGAGCACGAAACCGGGGGACATTCTCGTCTGCGACGTCGACATGGCGGTCCAGATCGATCTGAGCTACCTCGTGGACGAGAAGCTCGCGCAGCCCAAACGCATTGCCGATCCCGACAAGGTCGCGCTGATCCTCGACCATCGCGTGCCCGCGAGCAAGATCGACGATGCCGCGGCGCACGCGAAGGCGCGCGCATTCGCGGCGCGTTTCGGCATCAAGCGCTTCTTCGACGTCGGGCGCTCGGGCATCTGCCATCAGGTGATCCAGGAGAGCGGCCTCGCCCTGCCGGGGCAGATCCTGGTCTGCTCCGACTCGCATACGATCGCGTCCGGCGTGCTCAATTGCGGCGCGCGCGGCCTCGGCCAGCTCGAGATCACGCAGATCGTGTGCACCGGCAAGACGTGGTTCAAGGTCGCGCCGACGGTGCTGTTCCGTTTCGAAGGCACGAAGCCGGCCAATGTCTTCGGCAAGGACATCCTGCTGCACATCGCCGGGCGGCTCGGCAGCTTCGAAGGCCACAACGTCGAGTTCTCGGGACCGGGGCTCGCGACCATTCCGCTGGACGATCGCGCGACGATCTGCACGATGTGCGCGGAGATCAGCGCGGAGTTCGCGACGATGCCGGCTGACGCAGTGGTGCTCGATTATCTGAAAGGCCGCACCGACGTCGGCTTCGAGCCCGTGGAATCCGACGCCGATGCGAGTTACGCCGCGGTCCACGTGATCGATCTCTCGCACATCAAGCCGACGGTCGCGAAGCCCGATTTCATCCCGAAGAACACGCTGCCGATCGCGGAATTCAACGACAAAGTGAAAATCGATCAGGCGTTCGTCGGCTCCTGCGCGAACGGCAAGCTCGAAGACCTGAAGGCGGTCGCCGCGATCCTGAAGGGCCGCCGCATCGCGCCCGGCGTGCGCCTCGTGGTGACGCCCGCGTCACAGAAGGTCTATCTCGACGCGTTGCGCGCGGGTTACATCGAGACGATCGCCGAAAGCGGCGGGCTCGTGACGAATTCGACGTGCGGCGCGTGTGCGGGCGGTCACATGGGTGTGGTCGGACCGGGCGAGGTGTGTCTCACCTCGAGCACGCGCAATTTCCGCGGCCGCATGGGCAGTCCGGACGCGCGTATCTATATGGCTTCGTCCGCGACGGTCGCGGCCTCCGCCGTGGTCGGTTACATCACCGACCCGACGGCCTTTCTCCAGGAAGCGGGGATCGCATGAGCACGATCGCGCCAGTGCAGGAAGGCCGCGCGTGGATCTTCGCGGAATCGAATCTGAACACCGACCTCATGATGCCCAACAAGGGCTACGCGCTGACGCTGCCCGAGCGCTCGAAGCTCATATTCGCGACATACCGGCCCGGCTGGGCGGATCAGGTCCGGCAGGGGGACATCATCGTCGCCGGGCGTAACTTCGGCGCCGGCTCGTCGCGTCCGGTAGCGGAGATCCTGCGCGTGCTCGGCATCTCGGCGATCGTCGCCGAGTCGATTGCCGGCATCTTTTTCAGGAATTGCGTGAATTACGCGCTGCCGGTGATGGAATGTCCGGGCGTGCTCGACGCGGTGCGTGAAGGCGACATCGTGCGGGTGGACATCGCGCAGGGTGTGCTCACGAACACGCGAACGGGCGAGAGCGTCGCCGGCGCGAAGATGCCGCCGATGCTGCTCGACATCATCAAAGCGGGCGGCACGTACGATCAGCTCATACGGGATGGGTACCTGTGATGACCTACGACGCTCGCGATTTTCGCGCACTCACTTATTTCGACCACACCGGACGTTTTCGCGACGGCGGCGACGATCCGCGGCGCTACCTCGAGCGGTGTCTCGAAACGATCGCGGCGCGCGAACCGGTGGTGAAAGCGTGGGTGGTCCTGAACGAGCAAGGCGCGCGCGCGCAGGCCGACGCATCCGCGGCGCGCTGGCGCGCCGGCAAACCGCTCTCGCCGATCGACGGCATGCCAATCGGCATCAAGGATCTCATCGAGACGAAAGACATGCCGACGCAGATGGGCTGCGCCGCGTTCGCGGGCAACTTTCCGAAGCGCGACAGCGCAGTGGTGCGCGCGCTGCGCGACGCCGGCGCGGTGATCCTCGGCAAATGCGTGACGACCGAGCTCGGCGGTGCGCATCCCGGGCCGACGACCAATCCCTTCGACGAGCGGCGCACGCCGGGTGGGTCCTCCAGCGGATCGGCCGCCGCGGTGGGCGCGGCGATGATCCCTGCGGCGATCGGCACGCAGGTCGGCGGCTCGGTGATCCGTCCCGCGAGCTACTGCGCCAACTGGGCGCTCAAGCCGACGCAGGGCGCGCTCCACCGCGGCGAGCGGCAGGGCTACAGCCAGAGCACGACGGGCGTGCACGCCGGCTCCCCGGTGGACATGTGGCGCGTCGCGATCGAGATCGGCGGGCGCGCCGGCGGCGATCCGGGACACCCGGGACTCTTCGGTCCGGCCGACGCGCCGAATGCTGTGAAGCCGCAGCGCCTGATCGTCACGGAGACCGCCGGGTTCGAAGCGCTGGATGCCGCGACGCGCGAAGCGTTCGAGCGCGTGCTCGCGCAGCTTCGCGAGCGCGACGTCGAAATCGTGCGCCGCGGCGATTCGCCTCTGGTCGAATCCTTCGAGCGCGGCATCGCGAATATCCAGGCCGTGAACAGCGACCTCTGCGCGTTCGAGAATCGCTGGAGCTTCGCGAACATCGCCGAACAGCAGCCGGGCGCGTTGAGCGCGCGAGCCCTGCGCGTGCTCGAGCGCGGCCGCGCGATGAACGTCGATGACTATCGCCAGAGATTGCTCGAGCGCGAGGAGGCGAAACGGCGTCTGCTCGCGATCGCGCCGCTCGGCGACGCGCTCATCAGTCTGTCCTCGCCCGGACCCGCGCCGCTGCACGATCCACAAGCGCCGCGCCCGACCGGCGATGCGGTGTTCAATTATCCGTCGTCCTCGCTGGGCGCACCGGCCGTGACGGTGCCGCTGCTGGCCGTGTCGGGTTTGCCGGTCGGCGTCCAGATCATGGGACAGTTGCACGCCGACGCGCAGGTCGCCGGCATCGCGCGGTGGATGCATGAGCTCGTTTGAAGGCGGCTGCGCGATGATTTTGCGAATCGCCGCGGTGCGCGAGCGGCGCGCCCTGCGTGCAGCGGCGGCCGCGTTTGCCGCGCTCGCGTTGACCGCGAGCGTGGCGGTTCACGCGCAGTCAGGGGCGGACCTGACCGGCGCCTCACTCGCGGGCGCGAATCTCGCCGGCAAGAACTATCGCGACGCCACACTGCGTGACGCCGATCTGCGCCGGGCGCTCGCGCCGCGCGCGCTTTTCGACCGCGCGGATCTCACGCGGGCGAATCTCACGGAGGCGCAGCTTCAGAAAGCGAGCTTCGTCGCGGCGACTCTGGTCGAAGCCAATCTGGAGAAGGCCAATCTGAACGACGCCGATTTGCGCGGCGCCGAGCTCGATCGCGCGCTCCTCACCGGCGCGAGCGCGACCGGTGCGCGTCTCCAGGGCGCCGATCTCACGGGTGCCGTGCTGCGGGGCGCCGACCTGCGCGCCGCCAACCTGCGCGGCGCCGTCCTGCGCGATGCCCAGCTCCAGGGCGCGACGCTCACCGGCGCGATGCTCGAAGGCGCCGATTTCCAGGGCGCATACACCGAAGGCTGCCGCGGCTGTCCGGCCGCGCGCTGACTCAGCTGCGCCGCGGGCGCACGCTACGCCCCAGCCCCACAGGGCGCGCGACTGCGCATCGCGCATCGCCGTGCGCCGGCGGGCACCCTACGCACGCCGGCACGTCGTTTGCGGCTCTCCGGGATTCCGACCGCACAGGAGAGCTCCCATGTTGAAGTGCGAACACTGCGGCAACGAGTACGACAAGGCCTTCCAGGTAATGATGGCCGGCAACACCCACACCTTCGACAGCTTCGAATGCGCGATTCAGACGCTCGCGCCGACGTGCGCGCACTGCCGCGTACGGATCGTCGGGCATGGGCTCGAGAAGGACGGCAGCGTGTACTGCTGCGCGCATTGTGCGAAGCAGGCCGGAGCATCGGAGCTCCGGGACCGCGCCTGACGCGAAAGGAGGCCGCGATGCCTGAACGCAAAACGATCGAACGCGCAAGGAAAGACAAACGCCAGGGCAAGGCGCCAACGACGCAAGCAGGCGAATTCGTGCGTGAGGAAATCGAGCACGTCCGCGAAGGCAAGCACGGCGCGCGCTCGGCCAAACAGGCGATCGCCATCGGACTGTCGAAAGCGCGCCGCGCAGGGGTGGACCTGCCGCCGCCGAAAAAGGGCGAAGCGCCCGAGAAAACGCGGCGCAGCGCGAAACGCGCCTACGAGGCCGGTCACAAAGGCGCCAAGAAAACCTCCACACGACGCTCGCGCGCGGTAAAGAAAGCGCTGAAGCGCGAAGGCCGTTCAGCGGCGTCGCGCCGGGCGCTCGCGAAACAGGCGCACGCTTCGGCAACGCGTCGTGGACGGGCCGATCGCTCGGCGGCGGCACGCAAGGCGGTGAAGACCAAAGGTGCGGCGGCCCGCTCCGCCGCGGCGCGCAAGGCGGCGCGCACCCGCGCGCGCAAGCGGGCGCGCCACTAGCTCGAGCGGCGCGCTACCCGCTCGCGCGCCGCGCCGATCAAATGCCGGACGGATAGGTCTCGGGCGCCTCTTGCGTCAGCCACCCCGCGCCGGGCTCGAGCGGCTCGACGGCGCGCGTCTCGTCGATGTGGATCATCGCGTCGAATTGCTGCACGAGATGCGTATGGAAGTAGTGGCTCTGGCGCTCGGTCTCCGGAAGATAGATCACGCCAATCGCGCGCTGTAAGCGCCGCGCGTTCAGCGGATCCTGTGTCGGCTGCCGGCCGCGCAGCACGAGCATGAATCGGTCGAAACCCGCTTCGTGGAACAGGTCTTCGAAGCTCTCCGGAAGGCCGGGGCGCACGCGCTTGCGTTCGGCAGCGCCACCCCAGTCGGATGCCGCGGTGACGCTCCCGCGGTGCGTGCTGAAGCCGATCAGGACGCTCTCGGCGCCGTAACGCTTGCGCACGAGCTCGCCCACGTTCCACTCTCCGGCCTCACCCATCTCGGTGGCGCTCGCATCGCCGAGGTGCGAGTTGTGCGCCCACACGGCGATGCGCGGCGGCTCGCCGCGTTGCGCGAGATGCGCCTCGAGCACCTCCAGCGTCTCCACCATGTGACTGTCGCGCAGGTTCCATGAGGAGATCCGTCCGCGAAACATGGTGCGGTAGTACTCTTCCGCGTTTTTCACGAGACGGGCATTCTGCTGCGCGTAGAAATACTCGTCGCCGTCCACACGGCCGTCGCGGCGCGCGTATTCGCCGGCCTGACGCGTGAGCTCGACGAGCTGCGCCACGACCGCTTCCTCGCACGTCTCACCCATGCCGAACGCGGCGGCGTAGCCGTACGCCTGGGTGTTTTCGCCGAAGTGATCGAAGCACGAGTAACGGTAGCGCGCACGCTGCGCCGCCGCCGGATCGACTTTGTCGAGATATCCGAGCACGGCCTCGATCGACGTGAAGAGGCTGTAGAGATCGATTCCGTAGAAGCCGACTTTCTTCGGCTCGGGCCGGGCATCGTTGTACTCGCGCAGCCACTCGACGAAATCGCGCACGACGGTGTTGCGCCACATCCACGCCGGAAAGCGCTTGAAGCCCGAGAGCGCGGCATTCGCGTCACGATCGTCGGAATTGCCGCGGACGTAACGGTTCACGCGGTACGCATCGGGCCAATCGGCCTCGACGGCGACCGCGGTGTAGCCCTTCTCCTCGATCAGCCGCTTCGTGATCTGCGCGCGCTCGTGGTAGAAGTCGTGCGTGCCGTGGGATGCTTCGCCGAGCAGAGCGAAACGCGCGTCGCCGGCAAGGTGCAGCACCGGGCCGTAGTCCGTTGCGCGGCCGGTCAGCTCGCGCGCGTTCTCGCGCACGGCGCCGAGCGCCGCAGTCGCCTTGCGGCTGCCTCTCAATCCATGCTGTGCCATGGCGTCACCTTTTCTTGCCGCGTCCGGGCGGCTTGCGGCTGACGGCAGGTCGCGCGACACCGCCTTTCGTGCTGAGCGCGCTCACGCCCGCCGTCCGGTCGAGCCCGCGCTCGAGCGCCTTACTCGGTTTCTTGGTGAGCGACTTGCGCTGAGCAGGTTTCGTCAGCGCCTTGCGCCGTGCCTGCGCGCCGCTCAACGGCTCGTTCGTCGATTCGGTCTGATGCAGAATCCGCGTTACGTGCGTTCGCTTGCCCGCTGCCATCGTGCCCTCCTCATGCCATGCCTCTCATCGGCGGCGACTCGTTGGGACTGGGTGGATCGCGCTGCGGGACCACGTCGGGTTCCTGGTCCGGCGGCACCGGCGGCTGCTTCACATCCGGTTCCTCCTCGTCATCGAGCGGATCCGGTACCGGTGTATGGAATCGCACGTCGCTGCTCACGATGCTGAACCAAGATGCCGGCGGAACCACTCCGACGCGAGCTGCGCCACCTGCTCGAGCGTGCCCGGCTCTTCAAAGAGATGCGAGGCGCCGGGCACGATCGTGAGGTGCTTCTCGCACTGAAGGCGTCGATACGCCTGCTCGTTCAGCTCGATCACCACGTCGTCGTCGCCACCCACGATGAGCAGCGTCGGCGCCCGCACGCGTGCCAGCTCGGCGGCGGCCAGATCCGGGCGCCCGCCGCGCGACACCACCGCGCTCACCCGTTCTTCCAATCGCGCCGCGGCGACCAGCGCCGCCGCGCTGCCGGTGCTTGCGCCGAAATAGCCGACGCGCAGGTCGCGTAACTCGTCCTGCGTGTCCACCCACGCGGTGGCATGCACCAGGCGCTGCGCCAACAGGCCGATATCGAACCGATGCTCGCGCGTGTACAGATCGACCTGCTCCTCCGCCCTGCTGAGGAGGTCGAAGAGCAGCGTCCCCACACCGGCTTCCTGCAGAGCGCGCGCGACGAAAACATTGCGCGGGCTGAGGCGACTGCTGCCGCTGCCGTGCGCGAATAGCACGAGACCGCTGGCGCCGGCCGGAACGGCCAGATTACCGTCGAGCGCCTCGTTGCCGGAGGTGATGCGCACGTTGCGTTGCGCTTCCCGGCTCTTCAATTGTTCCATTGGATACCCACTTCGCTGGAGTACTCCTCGTACGCTGCAATCCATATTCCACTGCGGCTCACGGTCCGCGCATTGCAGGTAATGGCTCATCCTTTCACAGGAGCGCGCGCGTTGTGCGCGTCACGGCCATGCTATTCAACGACCGCCGGCATGCAGGCCAGGTTCTCGCCACCAAACTTTCACAGTACCGCGCTCGCGGCGACGTGCTTGTACTCGCCTTGCCGCGCGGCGGCGTGCCCGTCGCCTACGAAGTCGCCCACGCGCTGGATGCGCCGCTCGACGTGTTCATCGTGCGTAAGCTGGGCGTCCCGGGCCAGGAAGAGTACGCGATGGGCGCGATCGCCAGCGGCGGCGTGCGTGTGATCAACGAAGAGGCCGTCCGTTATCTGCGGATCTCCGACGAGGTGCTCGACGCAGTGGCCGCGCGCGAGGAGAAAGAGCTCGAGCGGCGCGAACGCTCGTATCGCGGCGAGCGCGCGGCGCCGGACGTGCGCGGACGCACGGTGATTCTCGTCGATGACGGCCTCGCAACCGGCTCGACCATGCGCGCGGCGGCCACCGCGATTCGCTCGCAGCGGCCCGCATCGCTCGTGGTAGCCGTGCCGGTCGCGGCGCCGGACACGTGCGAGGAGTTCAGGTCCGAAGTCGACGAGATCGTATGCGCCCAGACGCCCGAGCCGTTTCTGGGCGTCGGCCGCTGGTACGGCGATTTTTCGCAGACCAGCGACCACGAAGTGCGCGAGCTGCTGGAGAAAGCGACGCGCGCCAGCGCCTGAGCGCGGCTGCCTCTTTCCTGCGTGCATTCGCAGGCGCGGTGGAGGCGATTCGTCCAGCCTCATGGTGCCGCAAAGCGCGTCATTGGAGCCGGAAACCCGCTTCGCGGCGGGCAGTCAACACACGAGAGCCCGCACACGAAGCGCCGGCTCCAATGACTGCGGCGCAAATCGGCTCGCCGAATCACCTCCACCGCGCGTTTGGCTGTAACACCGGCGCCTTGTGCACTAACGGCTCACGGGCGCTTCGCGGCGCGCCGACACTGCGCCTTCGGCGCCGCCACCCGGCGTGGCACCCACACCCGGCGCGAGCGCGCGCTCGCGGTTCTCCTGCGCCTGCTGCAGACAGATCGCTTTTTCGGTGCCGCCCAGTCGATCGCACAGCTCGATCGCGTCTTTGAGCGTGCCGGACCCCGGCGTCACGACATCGGCAGCCGGCCGATCGCCGCTGTCCCGGCGCTCGTCCTTGGAACCGGCCCCCACGCCGGCCCCCGTCGGTGCATCGATGCCCGGAAGCTCTGCGGCTGCGGCGCCCGCCACGGCAAATGCCATCCAGCCCGCCATCAGCAATTTCGTATACGTCATCTCGCTCTCCTACTGCATGACGACGCCGTCGACGAGCTCGGTCGGCATGACCGACCGGAAAGTGAGGAGCGTCGTCACGCCGTCGCCCGCTTCGATTTGCAGCGCTTCGTGCGCGCCGTCGGATTCCTTGAGCCGAACGTGGGCTGCGTCGCGGATCAGATGCCCCACGTGCAGATCGGGCCCTTTCCCCATCAGGATCGCTATCGAGCTGTGACCGCCGTGGGTCTCCGCGGTGATGCCGGCAAACGGCTGTTCCCGCACCTGGGTCTGCGCGCCGAGCGTGGAATCAAGCACCTCGATCGTGCTCAGCCACCCAAGGTGTTGCCGGCTGAAGCAATCCATGAAGGCGGGCCAGTCCGCCCGCGAGATCTCACGCGTGCTCATCTCTCACGCCGCCCGTCTCATCGAAGTACGAGTGCGCCGTAGGGAGCGAGTTCCCGCCGATGCGGGCAATCGCAAGAACGGCGCAGAGATTGCAGCGGAGATGCGATGGGCGTTCTGGAGAACCCTTCCTCCATACCGTCTTCCACCGGCGAACGCAGCGCACCGGATGCGCGCGCGGCCGAGTTGCTGCGGGTGGTGCACGACGCGCTCGGCGAGCTCCATCGCGAGTTGCCTCGGGGGCTGCGCCTGACGCTCGACAGCGCGCTCGAGCGCGAGCTCGGTCTGGACAGTCTCGCGCGTGTGGAGCTGCTGCTGCGCGTCGAGCGCGCTTTCGGTGTAACGCTGCCCGAAGACACACTGCAGCTTGCCGACACGGTGCGCGATGTCCTCGCCGCGCTCGACCGCGCAGGTCACGTAACGCCCGCTGCAGAGGTGCGCCGCCGCGTCCTGGAGCCGACGCCCGCCGGCGCCGTTCATGCGGAGCCGGGCGAAGCCGCCACGCTGAACGACGTGCTCGAATGGCATCTGCGCGAGCACCCCGAGCGCGTGCAGGTCACCGTGCTGTCGGATGGCGGCGAGGAAGAGATCAGCTACCGACAACTGCGGGCGGGCGCCGGCGCGATCGCGGCTGGCCTGCAGCGCGCAGGCCTCAGAGCGCGTGAGACGGTCGCGATCATGCTGCCCACCTCGCCTGATTATTTCTACACGTACTACGGCGTGCTGCTCGCGGGCGGCATACCGGTGCCGATATACCCGCCGGCGCGCCTGTCGCAGATCAAGGAGCACGTGCGCCGGCACACCGGGATCCTCGGCAACGCGCAGAGCGCGATTCTCGTGACGGTACCGGAGGCGATGCGCGTCGCGCGCGTGCTGCAGGCGCACGTGCCGGAGTTGAAGCACGTCGTCACCGCCGGGGGTCTCGCAGCAGCCGGCGGCGAACCGGCGCAGGCCATGGTGAAGAGCGACGACGTCGCGTTCATCCAGTACACCTCCGGCAGCACGAGCGCGCCGAAGGGCGTCGTCCTCACCCACGCCAATCTGCTGGCGAACATCCGCGCGATGGCCGAAGCGATCGAGGCGACCGACCGCGACGTTTTCGTGAGCTGGCTTCCGCTCTATCACGACATGGGCTTGATCGGCGCGTTTCTTGGCACGCTCTACGTCGGCTGTCCGCTCGTCATCATGTCGCCGCTTTCGTTTCTCGCGCGGCCCCAGCGCTGGCTCGAGACGATCCACCGCTTTCGCGGCACCCTGTCGGCGGCGCCGAATTTCGCGTACGAGCTCACGCTCAAGCGCATCGACGACGAAACGCTCGCGCACCTCGATCTGTCGTCCTGGCGCCTTGCGTTCAATGGCGCGGAGGCGGTGCGTCCCGACACCGTCACGCAGTTCGCCGAGCGCTTCGGCCGCTGCGGTTTCCAGCCGGCGGCGATGACGCCGGTGTATGGACTTGCCGAATCCGCGGTGGGGCTCCTCTTTCCCCCGCTCGGGCGCGGGCCGCGCATCGACCGCGTGCGCCGGGAGCCGTTCGCCCGTCACGGCAGAGCGGAGCCGGCGCCGCCGGACGACGTTCATGCGCTGCGCTTCGTGTCCTGCGGCCGGCCGTTGCCGCGCCACGAGGCGCGCATCGTCGACGACACCGGGCTCGAAGTTCCGGAGCGCGTCGAAGGGCGGCTGGAATTCCGCGGGCCCTCGGCGACCAGCGGCTACTACCGAAATCCCGCCGAGACGAAGCGCCTCACCCGCGGCGACGGCTGGCTCGACAGCGGCGACCGCGCGTACGCGGCGCAAGGCGAGATCTACGTCAGCGGACGGGTGAAGGACATCATCATCCGCGGCGGCCGCAACATCTATCCCGACGAGCTGGAGGACGCGGTCGGCGCGATTCCCGGCGTGCGCAAAGGCTGCGTTGCCGCGATCGGCAGCGCCGATCCGCGCTCCGGCACCGAGCGGCTGGTACTGATCGCCGAGACCCGCGAGACGCAAGTCGCGGCGCTGGACGCGCTGCGGCAGGCGATCTCGATCAAGACGAGCGAGGTCCTGGGCGAGCCGGCTGACGATATCGTGCTCGCGCGCCCGCACAGCGTGCTGAAGACCTCCAGCGGCAAAGTGCGCCGCTCCGCGACACGGGAGCGCTACGAGGCCGGAGCACTCGAGCGCGGCGCGCGCGCCGTCTGGCTGCAGATCGCGGGCCTTGTTGCGGGCGCGATCGTGCCGGAGCTGCGCCGCGTGCGGAGAATGGCCGCGGTCGTCGGTTACGCGGGTTACGTGTCGATCGTGTTCGCGCTCATCGCGCCGGCGACGTGGCTCGTGAGCGCCGGCATCCCGCGGACCGACTGGACATGGACCCTGAGCCGGCGTGCCGCGCGCGTGTTCTTCGCCATCACGCGCACGCCGCTCGTCGTGCACGGGCTCGAACACCTGCCGCGCGGGCCCAACGTGCTGGTCGCAAACCATGCGAGCTTCCTCGACGGCGTCGTGCTCGTCGCCGCGCTGCCGCGGCCGTATGCCTTCGTCGCGAAGCGCGAGCTGCGCGAGCACTTCGTCTCGCGCGTCTATCTCACGCGGCTCGGCGCACGCTTCGTCGAGCGTTTCGCGGTCGGGAAAAGCGTCGAGGACGCCAGACGGCTCGCGGCCGAGGCAGCCGCCGGAACAGCGCTGGCGTTCTTTCCGGAAGGCACCTTCCGGCGCATGTCGGGGCTGTTGCCGTTCCACCTCGGCGCGTTCATCGCGGCCCTGGAGGCGCGGGTGCCCGTCGTCCCGGTCGCGATCCGCGGCAGCCGCAACATCCTGCGCGCGGGGCAATGGCTGCCGCGGCGCGGCGCGCTCGTCGTCACGATCGGTATGCCGGTCGGACCGCCGGCCGATGCCGAAAGCAGCTACACCGCCGCGACCCAGCTCGCCCGCGCGGCGCGTGCGCACATCTTGACGCATTGCGGCGAGCCCGACACCGGCGTGCACGCGGCGTGAAGCGAGCAGCGTTGTTGCCCTGAGCGGCAGAAGCACCGGTCAAGACTTGTTCTAAACGATGCGCTCATAGCGCACCCCGCCGTAGTCCTCGCGCGGAACGCAAGCCCGGCGAACTGCGTCCAACCATAACGCAGGGTGCGCAAATTGCGCACCGCGCGCAGCCACAAAGGCCCTTCATCATGAGATGGCGTGTGTTTGACCGGTCGCCGGATCTACCCGCCGGCTTCCGATGGCCCGTCCGCAAAGGCAAGGCATACGAGTCCGACGTCGATGCGCTGATCCGCACCATGCTGGAGCGACAGGACATTCGCGAAGACCAGCAGGCCGCGTGGGACCGCTGGTGGACGAAAGCAGTACATCCCGAGGGCGGCGTGACCGCCGAGCGCGAAGGCGGTTCCGAAGAGGGGCCGGAAAGCGGCGACACCGGGTAACGTGCCACGCGTAAGTACGCATACGTTCGTCATTCCCGCGCAGGCGGGAATCCAGAGCAGGTTTGGCTCCCGCCCGGCCTGCGCGGAGGTCACGCATGTCGTGAATTCGTGAGTGCCTTCCGGAACGGATGTTGCAGCGCTTAAGGCAAAACTGACGAACGGAGGCACGCATGGCTGCGATGTTCACGCCGATGGTCGCCGCGGCAGTTGGCGCGGCCGCGATGTATTTCCTGGATCCGGATCGCGGCCGCCGCCGCCGCGCGCTGGCTCGCGATCAGGCGGTTCATGCCGCCCGGTGCGCGGGCGATGTGCTCGATGCCGGAGCGCGGGATCTCGCGCATCGAACGTGGGGCACCGCGCGCTATCTGGCGGGATCGTTCGATCACAGCGAGATCGCGGATGACGTGCTGGTCGAGCGCGTCCGCGCGAAGATCGGGCGCTACGTCGAGCACCCCGGTGCGATCGAGGTCAGCGCGAACGCCGGCACCGTCGTTCTCACGGGGCCGGTACTGCGCCACGAGCACAAGCGGCTGCTCGCGGCCGTTCACGGCGTACGCGGCGTCGGCGACATTATCGACCAGATGGTCGTGTACAAGACGCCGGAAGGGGTCTCGGCCCTTCAGGGCGGCAGGCCGCGACGCGGCGAGCGCATCGAGGTTTTTCAGGACAACTGGGCGCCGGGCACGCGCATCGCCGGCACCGCAGCGGGCGGCGCGCTCGCGCTGATCGCGTTGCGCAGCGGCGGCGCCCCCGGTTTGCTGCTTGGCGCGGCAGCCGCGCTGTTGCTCGCGCGCAGCACGAGCAACAAGCCGCTGCGGCGGATCGCGGGCTTCGGCGGACGGCGCAGCTTCGAAATTCAGAAGACGATCGCGATCGACGCGCCGGTGGATACCGTTTTCGGCTTCCTCTCGAATTTCGAGAATTTCCCGCGCTTCATGCGCAACGTGCATCGCGTCGAACCGCGCGCGAACGGCCAGACGCACTGGGTCGTCGCCGGTCCGGCCGGCAGCGAAGTGCAATGGGACTCGACCATCACGCAGTTCGCGCCGAACGAGCTGCTCGCCTGGCGCACGGTCGAAGGCAGCGCCGTCGCGCACGGCGGCATCATGCGCTTCGAGCCGTTCGACGGCGGCACGCGTGTGCACATCCGGATGCATTACTCGCCGCCCGCAGGGGCTCTCGGTCACGCGGCGGCGAAGCTGTTCGGCGCCGATCCCAAATCGGAGCTCGATCAGGACCTGATGCGTCTGAAAGCGACGATAGAGACCGGGCAGCCGCCGCGCGACGCCGCGATCAGGGATTGGTCAGCCGCAAGCCTTAAGGTCTAACGTCCTCGTTCGCGCGTCACGGATTCTCGGGCCGCGGCCCGGCCGGTCCGCGCGGGCTGGTACCGGCCGGCGCGTCGATCAACACCGGCGGACAGCGCGGGTCGAAATCGGCCCACACTCCGTCGCGCCATTCGCCGCTCGCCTGCTCGAGTTCCAGCGCGCCCTGTGCGCGCAGCACCTCGATGGCCTTCTCCCGCATGCCGGCGCGATCGACGCAAACCGCGACCATGATGCCGGAGGCGCGTTCGACCGGTTCCGCCCTGCTTGCCGCGTCGGCATCGCCCGAGCGCGTACCCGCGAGACCGCCCGCAAGCGAGCCCACGTACGCGCCGACGCCGGCGCCCGCGAGCGTTCCGGCCGCCGCGAATCCCGGTTCGACCGCCGCCCCGACGGCGCCGCCGAGCACCGCACCGGTCGCGCCGCCGATCGCGCCGCCCGTAAGTGCGGTCTTTCCGGAGTCCTTGGTGCCTTCGTCGTGATGCGCATCACCGCCGATGCCGTACTTGGCGTGCTGGCCCGCCGGCGCGAGATAGAAGGAACCGTATTCGCCAGTCTGCAAGCCCGCGGCGGCGAGCGCGCTCAGCGCAGTGTCGGCGCGTGCCTGGGTTTCGAAACGGCCTGCGATGATGCTGGACATATGCTCTCCGCTGATGTGCGTCCGCTAGGCCTGAGGCAAGGACTGTACCCCGTCGTGCATCAGTCGCCGCGAGACTTCCACCATGCGAGGCCGAACGTGAGCACCGCCATCGCGAGCACGGCGGCGGCCGCGATCCAGTAATTCACCTGCGATGGGTCTTTCAGCGCGGCGCTGATCTGCACGCCGAAGATGGTCTCGGCGAGAACCGCGGGTGCCATCGCGAGGATCGTCCCGAGCGTGTACTGCCACAGTTTCACGCGCGCCGCGCCGGCGATCACGCCTTCCACGGCAAACGGCGCAATCGGCACGAGACGCACGAGAAAGATCGCGAGCAGACCGTGCTTGCGCAGCTTCGACTTGACCTGCGTGAGCTTTCCCCCCGCGATGCGTTTCACGGTCGCTTCCGGCATCGCGCAGCCGGCGTAATAGGTGGCGAGCGTCGCGAGAAGGATGCCGCCCATCGCGCAGGCGAAGCCCAGCCACGGCCCGAACGCAACGACCGCCAGCAGCGTGAGCAGCGGCCGTGGAAACAACACGAATGCGGCCGGTATGTACGCGACCATCACGATCACCGGCGCCCAGGAGGTTTCGCTGACGGCGTCGGCCCATTCGCCGATGTTCTCGCGCGTCACGATCTCTGAAAGCGGCGTGTAGCGCCATGCCGCGGCGAGCGCCGCCACGAAGATCGCGGCGACTGCGACCGTGGCCCACGAGAGCCGGGACTTCCTGCGTGCGGACGACACCCTGAGATTCTCGAGCGTGACGCTAGTCGCGCACCGGCCGGTCGAGCCGGTCGCCCAGCGCGGATTCGACGTACAGGCGCTGCACGAGCACCATCGCGCTCGCGGTGAGCGGCGTCGCGAAGATGACACCCATCATGCCGAGCAGCGTGCCCAGCACGATCTGCGCGCTGATCGTGAGCATCGGCGGAATCTCGATGCTGCGCTGGTATACGAGCGGCGAGAGCACGTAGCCTTCGATCGACTGCACCGCCCAGTAGAGCAGCACGACGAACAGCACCTCGCGCGGACCGACGCTCGCGGCCACCAGAACGGCGGGTATCGCCGCGACGATCGGGCCGACGTAGGGCACGAACTCGAGCATGAACGCGATGAAGCCGAGCGCGAGCGCCATCGGAATCCCGATCAGCGTGAGCCCGACCGTAATCATCGTGCCGACGATGATCATCAGCACGAGCGTGCCCAGCAGCCAGCGCTGGAGCGTGTCGTGAAGCTCTTCGATGATTTCTTTCGCGCGGTCGCGGTGCACGCGCGGCACGAGCCGCAGCACGCCGTGGCGATACAGCGTCGGATCGACTGCGATGTACACCCCGATGAAGAGGCTGATGACGATACCCGAGAGCGCCGCGACGGCGGCCCCGAAAGCGTTCGCGAGCGCACCCGGTTTGCCGCCGGCACTCTGCGGATCGCCGAGCACCGTCAGGAGCTGCTGTCCCCAGGGTTGCTGCTCGAGAAAACCGCGCAGCCGATCCCATAAGGCCGTGAGGCTTTGCCCGAGCTCGCCGAACTGCGAGCTGATGTCCGCCCACAGGTACCAACCGCCCCCGCCGAGCACCGAAAGCAGAACTAGCAGCACGAGCCACACCGCGGCAGTCGCGGGGAGCCGCGTGTAGCCGGTCACCAGATCGGCGAGGCTGCGCAGCAGCACCGCGATCAGGATGCCGCCGAAAACCACCAGCAGCATCTGGGACGCGGCCCACAAAGCGAGCGTGAGAAGCACCGCGGCCGCGCCGATGGCGGCGGCAATGGTCACGCGGCGGATGTACGCATCGGTCCGATTCGCCATGTGCGCCGGGGGCAACACCCATGCCCGGCGGCCCGGCGCACGGATTGCTTTGAGCCGCCGACATGAACCCGCCGGCCGCCCTGCAGTCGGTGCTCGACCCGTACGGGCCGCACGCTGAGGCGGTTGCCACGCTCGCGTGGGTGCTCTTCGGGGGCGGCGCCATCGTCTTCGTCGTCGTGGCGGGGTTCACCGCATACGCGCTGTACTCGCCCGAGCGGCGGCGCAGGTCGATCGCGTCAGGCCGGTTCGTCATCTATGCCGGCATTGCGTTCCCCGGCATCGTTCTCACGGCCCTCTTCGTCTACTCGCTCACGCTGGCGCGCGACGTGGTGCCCGCGGGCGCCGCCGATCTTCGCGTGGAGGTGATCGGCCATCAGTGGTGGTGGCGCGTGCGTTATCTCGACGCATCGGGCGGTGTCGATTTCGTCACGGCCAACGAGTTGCGCCTGCCGGCGGGCCGGTCGGTCGAGCTCATACTTTCGAGCGCGGACGTGATCCACAGCTTCTGGGTGCCGGCGCTCGCGGGCAAGCTCGACATGATTCCCGGCAGCGTGAAGCGGCTGCGCGTGGATGCGGCACGCACGGGACTCTTCCGTGGACAGTGCGCCGAATACTGCGGCGGACCGCATGCGCTGATGGCGCTCTACGTCGTCGCGCTGGACGAAGACGAGTTCGAGCGCTGGCGCGCGGCGCAGCGGCGCAGCGCGCGCGAGCCGCAATCCGACCGCGAACGCCGCGGTCGGACGCTTTTCCTGGAGCACTGCGCCGCGTGCCACGCCGTGCGCGGCACGCCTGCCGAAGGCGTGCTCGGTCCGGACCTCACGCACGTCGCGAGCCGTCACTCGCTCGCCGCGGGCGCGCTGCCGAACGGCGCCGAGGCGATCGCGCGCTGGATACGCGACAGCCAGCGCGTGAAACCCGGCAACCTGATGCCGTCGCTCGACATCTTCACCGACGAGGACCTGAGTGCGCTCGCCGCATACGTCGCTGCCCTCGACTGAGCCGCGGCCGCCGGGCGAGCTCGACACGCTGCGCCGCATCTGGGCCTCGCCGCGCGGTCTCGCGTTCGTCACCGACATCAACAATAACGTGGTCGGCATCGCGTACGTCGCGGCCGGGCTGCTTTTCTTCGTGCTCGCCGGTGTTCTCGCGCTCGTCATGCGCACGCAGCTCGCGGTGCCGCAGAACGAGCTGATCGGCCCGAGCCTCTACAACCAGCTCTTCACGATGCACGGCACCGTGATGATGTTTCTTTTCGCGGTGCCGGTCGTCGAAGCGATGGGCATCCTGCTGCTGCCCAACATGCTCGGGGCGCGCGATCTGCCGTTCCCCCGGCTCTCGGCATACGCGTTCTGGGCCTATTTCATCGGCGGGCTCGTCTTCTTCGGCAGCATCTTCGTCGATCTCGCGCCGCGCGGCGGCTGGTTCATGTACCCGCCGCTCACCACCGAACAGTACTCTCCGGGCTTCAACGAGGATTTCTGGCTCCTCGGCATCGGCTTCATCGAGATTTCCGCCATCGCCGGCGCGATCGAGATCATCGTAGGCGTGCTGCGCACGCGCGCACCCGGCATGACGCTCGACCGCATTCCCGTCTTCGCGTGGGCGATGCTCGTGTTCGCGGTCATGATCGTCTTCGCGTTTCCGGCGATCATCGTCGCGACGGTGCTGCTCGAGCTCGAGCGGGCGTTCGGCTGGCCGTTCTTCAGCGCCGATCGCGGCGGCGATCCCCTCCTGTGGCAGCACCTCTTCTGGTTCTTCGGCCACCCGGAGGTCTACATCATCTTCCTGCCGGCGGCCGGCATGGTGTCGATGATCGTGCCGGCGATGGCGCAGAAGCCGCTCGTAGGCCATCGTCTGGTGGTGCTCGCCCTTATCGGGACGGGGTTCCTGAGCTTCGGCTTGTGGGTGCATCACATGTTCACCACCGGCATCCCACGGCTGTCGCTCGCGTTCTTTTCCGCGGCGAGCATGGCCGTTTCGATCCCCAGCGGCATTCAGGTGTTCTCGTGGATCGCCACGTTCGCTGCGGGACGCGTGCAATGGAAAACGCCGACGCTGTTCATCATCGGGGCTCTCGCGGTCTTCGTGATCGGGGGGCTCACCGGCGTCATGGTCGCCGTCGTGCCGTTCGACTGGCAGGTCCACGACACCTATTTCGTCGTCGCGCATTTCCATTACGTGCTGATCGGCGGCATGGTGTTACCGCTGCTCGCCGCGCTGTACTACTGGATGCCGTACGTGAGCCGCCGTCCGCTCTCGGAACGACTCGGACGCTGGGTCTTCGGTCTCGTTTTCGCCGGCGTGAACATCGCGTTCTTTCCGATGCACATCACGGGTCTCGCGGGCATGCCGCGGCGCGTGTACACCTATCCGGGCGGACTCGGCTGGGACCTCCTGAACCTGGTCTCGACCGCGGGCGCATACCTGGTCGCAGCCGGCGTGCTCCTCCTGCTCGTCGACATTGCGCGGAACTTCCGCTTTGCCACCGAGGAAAACGCCGGCAACGTCTGGAACAGCGGTACGCTCGAATGGCTCCCGAACGGCAATTATTCGAACCGCAGCATACCGGTGGTGAAGAGCCGCTACCCGCTGTGGGACGACCCAACCCTCGCAGAGGACGTCGAAGCCGGGCGCTACTATCTGCCCGGCGCGCCGACCGGCGGGCGCGAGACCATCGTGACGAGTCCCGTCGAAGCGCGGCCGCAATGGCTCCTCCAGATGCCGTTCCCCGGCTGGGCGCATTTCATCGCGGCGGTGTTCACGGCCGCCTTTTTTCTGCTGCTCACCGTGAAGCTCGTCGCGCCGGCGCTCGTCTGCGGCGCGATCGCGACGGCGGCTGTCGTCGCCTGGCTGTGGTCGCTCGATCCGGGCCCGTCGCATCCGCCGGTGGACGTCGGCGGCGGGCTGCGGCTGCCGGTGTACATGACCGGTCCTTCGTCGCAGTCGTGGTGGGCGATGATCGTGCTCGTGCTGGTGTCGGCCTCGACATTCGCGAGCGCCGCGTTCTCGTACCTCTTTCTGTGGACGGTTTCGCCGGAAGCGTGGGCGGAGGCGCGCTCGATGCCACCCGCCGCCTATGCGGTCATCGCAGCGGCAGCGCTGCTCGCGAGCAGCGCGTGCGTCGCGTATGCCGCACGCGCGCTTCACGACAATGCGAGAACGGCGGCGTGCGTGATGCTTGCGCTCGCTGTCACCCTGATGATCGCCGGATTCTCGGCGGAGCTGGCCGGGCACCTGGGTGTTGGCGTTTCGGCGGTCCGATCGGCGTACGGCGCGGCCGTCTGGCTGGTCGTCTCGCTGTTCGGCTTCTTCGCAGTCATCGTGATCCTCATGGCGTCTTTCACCATCGCGCGCGGCATTGCAGGCAAGCTCGATCGGGAGCGCCGGGCGACCTTCGACAATACCGCGCTCTTCTGGCACTACACCGTTGCGCAGACGCTCGCCGGGCTCCTCCTCGTGCACGGCTTCCCAAGGCTGATTGCATGAGCACGCGCGACACACCCTTCGCCGCCGCGGCGCTGCGGATCTCCGCCGGCATCATGGTTTGGGCGCTGCACTTTGCCGCGATCTACGGCTACACCGGCCTCGCATGCGCGCGCCGCTTTCTCGACGACGGGCAGGCGTGGGTCGCCGCGATCCCGTGGGTTATCGGCATCTCCAGCCTGATCGCCGCGGCAGCGCTGATGCCCTTCATCGCCCGCCTCCCGCGCACGCATCGCGCCGACGGCGGCTTCATCGAGTCGAGCAGCGCGGGCCTCGCGGCGCTCGCGCTGGTCGCCGTGATTTTCGAAGGTGTGACATTCCTGTGGCTGCCTCCATGCGAGTGACCCGGCGCAGCACACGCTGGATCTCGCTGGCAGCACTGCTCGCAGCGACGCTCGGTGCGTGCGAAGCGCCGCCGCCCTCGCCGCCCCACGCACCCGGCGACCGCGAAAACGGCCGGCTCCTGCTGCGCCAGTACGGCTGCGGCACCTGCCATACGATTCCGGGCGTCGCGGCGGCGCGCGGCGACGTAGGACCGCCGCTCACGCTGATCGCCCGCCGCGCGTATGTCGGCGGCATGCTGCCGAACACGCCGCAGAACATGGCCCGCTGGATCGAATCGCCCCGCAGCATCGATCCGCTCACGCGCATGCCCGACATGCAGGTGCCTCCGACGCACGCCCGCGATATGGTCGCTTACCTCTACACCTTGCGATGAGAACGACATGCGCGTGCGCCTGAGCTCGGTCCTCCTCGTCCTCGCCGCGCTCGCGCTCGGCGCGGGCATCACGGCCGCAGCGGTGCTGTACGCCGGGTTCTACGATGTCGCCGCGACGCGCCAGCACCTCGCGGCGACCTACGAGTTGCTCCAGATCGGCCTTCGCGAATCGATCCAGCGCCATGCGCGCGGCATCGAGGTGCCGCCGCTCGGCGATCCGGGGCAGGTCGGTCGCGGACTGGTGCTCTATCGCCAGCACTGCGTGCAATGCCATGGCGCGCCCGGTGTGCCGCCGGAGCCTTTCGCGCTCGGCCTGACCCCGCTCGCGAAAAATTTCGCGCTCGCCGCGCGCGAGCGCAGACCGGCCGAGCTCTACTGGGTCGTGCGCAACGGCATCAAGATGACCGGCATGCCGGCGTGGGAGTTCCGGCTGGCAGAAAGCGATCTCTGGGCCGTGGTCGCCGGGCTCGAAGCGCTCGCCATGATGACGCCCGCGGAGTACGCCGAGCGCGCGCGAGCGCTTCCCTCGAACGCGTCCGCGCTCAGCGCCGAACCGCCGCCGGGCGCGCCTGCGGACCCGCGCCGCGGCAAGCGCGCGCTCTCGCAGTACGCCTGCACGATGTGCCACGTGATTCCCGGAGTCGTCGGCGCCGAGAACCCGGTCGGGCCGCCGCTCGAGCGCATGGCGCTGCGCCAGTACATCGCCGGCATGCTGCCCAACACGCCGGAGAACATGGCGCGGTGGCTGCGCGAGCCGCAGGCGGTGAATCCCCGCAGCGCGATGCCGAATCTCGGCGTGAGCGAGCGCGACGCGCACGACATGGCGGCGTACCTGTACACATTGCAGTAACGTCTCGCGCCAGAGGCACACGCCTTGCAATCGGCGAACGGCCACCGCAAGCATGAGATCAGATGACGCTTCAGCAGGCCTTCGCCTTCGCCATCGTCGGCACGATGATGGCGCTTTTCGTATGGGGACGTCTGCGTTACGACGTCGTCGCGCTGCTCGCCCTGCTCGCGTCCGTGCTCGTGGGCATCGTGCCTGCAAAGGAAGCGTTCTCGGGCTTCTCTGACGACGTCGTGGTGATCGTCGCGACCGCCCTGCTGGTGAGCGCAGCCGTGGCGAAATCCGGCGTGACCGAGCGGCTGCTGCGCCCGCTCACGCCGTTCCTCAAATCCGCGCGCGCGCAGGTGTTTACGCTCGTATTCGCCGTCACGGCGCTCTCGACGATCATCAAGAACGTGGGGGCGCTCGCGATCCTGATGCCCGTTGCGTTCCAGATGGCCAAGCGCACGGACAGCTCCGCTTCACAGCTCCTGATGCCGCTCGCGTTCGGCTCCCTCCTCGGCGGACTCATCACGCTCGTCGGTACTTCGCCGAACGTGATCGTGGCGCGTATGCGCGAGGAGATTCTCGGAGAGCCGTTCGCGATGTTCGACTATGCCCCGGTCGGGCTCGGCCTGGCGGCCGTCGGACTCCTCTACCTCACGTTTGCGTACGTGCTGCTGCCGAAGGCCCGCCGCGGCGGCACCTCGATCGAAGCGGCGATCAACATCGAGAATTACGTGGTCGAAGTTTGCGTGCCCGAGGGCTCTTCGGCGGTCGGTCGCAACGCGGCCTATCTGGAAAGTCTCGCGGAAGGGAAGCTCGCGGTGACGACCATCGTGCGCGAGCGCTACCGGCGCTACAAGCCGACGCCGAACATCCTGCTCCAGGCGGGCGACCTGCTGCTCCTCGAAGGTGATCCTGAAGCGCTCGAACGCGTGATCGTTCGCGGCGGACTCGAGCTCTCGAACCGCAGCAAGGACGAGAAGTCCTCCGGCGACGGCGACGTCGTGGGGGTGGTGGAAGGCGTCATCGGCGTCGATTCGAGGCTCGTCGGACGAACGCTCCAGAGCCTCGATTTCGGCGATCGCTACAACGTCAACGTCCTGGCGGTGAGTCGCAGCGGCGAGCGCATCACGCAGCGGCTGCGCTCGATGCGCTTCGAGGCCGGAGACGTCATGGTCATGCAGGGGCGGCTCGACACGCTGCCGGATGTCCTGGCTGAATTCGGCGTGCTGCCGCTCGCCGAGCGCTCGATCGGCTTCGGCAGCGCGCGCCACCGCTGGATTCCGGTCATTATTCTGGCCGCGGCCATCGTGCTCGTGGTCACCGAGGTCCTGCCGATCGCAATTGCCTTCTTCGCCGCTGCGGTCATGCTGCTGCTCACGCGCTCGCTGACGCTGCGCGAAGCCTACGAAACGATGGAGTGGCCCATATTGATCCTGCTTGGGGCGCTGATCCCGGTGAGCGAGGCGATCCGCACGACCGGCGGCAGCGAGCTCATCGCGGGCTGGCTGTCAGGGGCGGCCGGGGCACTGCCGCCGCTGGGCGCGCTCGCGCTGGTGCTGGTGGCCGCGATGGCAGTGACGCCATTCCTGAACAACGCCGCGACCGTGCTCATGGTTGCGCCTATCGCGGCCAGCCTCGCCCTGCAGCTCGGGCTGAATCCCGATGCTTTCCTGATGGCGGTCGCGGTGGGCGCGGCCTGCGACTTCCTCACGCCCTTCGGGCATCAGTGCAATACGCTGGTCATGGGGCCCGGCGGCTATCGCTTCAGCGATTACTGGAAGCTCGGCCTGCCGCTTTCGATCCTGGTGGTGCTGACGGGCGTGCCGCTGATCGCTGCGGTGTGGAACCTCACGCCCGGCTGAGACACGACACGAGGTAAGCGAATGGCGACCAAAGTATCGGACCTGATGGTGCGCAGTGTGGAGTTCATTGCGCCGGAGTCGAGCGTGCAGCACGCCGCGCAGCTCATGGGCGAGCTCGACGTGAGCGCGTTGCCCGTGGGCACGGCCGAGGAGCTGCGCGGCGTCGTCACCGACCGCGACATCCTCTATCGACTGGTCGCCGAGGGGCGGGATCCCAAGCGTACCAGCGTGATGCAGATCGCGAGCACGATGCTTTTTACGTGCCGCGCAGACGATTCGCTGCGCACCGCGATGGATCTCATCGCCGCGCACCAGGTGCGGCGGCTGCCGGTGGTGAACGACGCCGGTCATGTCATCGGGTGGATCACGTTGAGCGACATCTCGCGGCACCTGCTCGTCGAAAGCGAGGCCGTGCAGCGCGGGCTCCAGGCGCTCACCGAGGAACCCGCCGCGCCGCCCGAGAGCGCCTGACGCTACTTCGCGAAGCGCTGCTCGAGCGCCGAGACGAGCTCGTTGGGCAGGCCGAGGCGCGCCGCCAGATACCTCAGGTAGTAGCGGTGAACGACGCTCCGCTTTTCGATCGCGAGCAGCGACCCGATGTACACCAGGGCACGCGACTGTGCGTCGCCGGCCGCATCGAGGATGTCGTGCAGCGCACGCGGCGATTGAAGTGCCGTCGCGAAGAGCGCAGCCGCGCTCTCGTTCACACCGATGAGCTTCCACGCGGCCTCCAGGTGCTCCCGCTCACTGCGTTCGAACGTGCCGTCCGAGCGGGCGGCGGCGACCATCGCATCGGCGAGCAACCCCATCTGCTCCTGCGTCAGCGCATTGAGGTGGAGCGTGAAGGAGAAGCTTTCGACATAGCGATTCCGCAGCCACGTGAGCAGGATCTTGTACGCGAGCAGGTCGAGCACGTGCTCGTCATGGAAAACCGAAGCCGGCGCTGCGGCAGGCGCGGCTGCCGCCGCTTCAGCTGTAGTCGAGTCGTTCGACATGGCCGCTCCGTCTGCAGGCCGCGTACCGCCCCGATATGCCGGCCGCGCGGTGAACGTGCAGTTATTCCGCTGGCGGCACGCAGCTTGCGAGCAGACAGAGGCAACGCATAGCGAACGTGCTGTGCGTTATTTTTTTAACGCGAGGTTCGGATGGCGAATATCTTTCAGGAAAAAGGATGTCCCCTCGATCGGCAACGCTTCACCTGGAAGGATCTGGTGCAGAAGCCGATCAGCAAGCTGGACGACGACACGTACACACGCATCCGCATCATCCTCATGAACGGCATCGAGGAAGAGGCGCTGCGTTTCTCGCATGCGTGTGCCCGCATGAATCGGGACCTGCAGCTCCCGCTCGCGCAGGTGAGGCGGGCGGAGCAGCACCAGCACACGATGATCAACTGGCTCATCGGCGCCGACCATTCGCCGCTCGAGACGACGATAGCCTACGAACAGGTGGCGATCGAAGTGACCGCCGCGGTGGCGCAGCGCGAGCCCGACGAGTACCTCGCCCAGACGTATCGCTTTGGCCTGCTTGAAGATTTCGACCATCTGTACCGCTATTCGGCGCTGCTCGACCGGCTGGAAGGCAAGGACGCGAACAACATCCTCCAGAGCTACACCGACATCCTGCCGGGACGCCCGACGATCGAGCATCACCGCGCGCCGATGGACGATCTGCGCGAGCCGTACGACAAGCTGGCCGCGCACCCGCTGTCCAAGCTCCACGCGCTGACGATCATGGCGGGCGAGCAGCAGACGCATAACTATTACATGAACATCGGGCCGATCTTCAGCGACCCGGTGGCGCGGCAGCTTTATGCCGAGATCGCCTCGATCGAGGAGCAGCACGTCACGCAGTACGAGTCGATCATCGACGCGAGCGAGACCTGGCTCGAAAAATGGGTGATGCACGAAGCGTGCGAAGTCTGGAACTACCGCGGTGCCGCCGAGCAGGAGACCAACCCCCGCATCAAGGCGATCTGGGAGCGCTTCCTCGACTACGAGCTCGGTCATCTGAACCTTGCGATGGAAATCTTTCAGCGCATCGAAGGCCGCGACGCCGCGGAGCTGCTGCCCGAAATGCCGGACCCCATTCCGTACGCGGAACAGCGTGAGTTCGTGCGCAAGGTGCTGGCGAACGAGGTCGATCTGCGCGCGCTGGGCACGCAATACGTGCCGAAGAGCAAGGAGGGCAAGGCGTCGCGGGACTACCGCGCGCAGGTGAGCGCCGACGGCTCGCCGTCGCAGTCGGTTTCCGCCGGCTACCGCTGGGCCCCGGCACGGAGCTCACCCGCAAAGTCGTGAACTTCTGAGGAGACGGACCATGAAGAAGGAAGTCAGGATCGGTAAGAACCGCACCGGTATCGCGATGTCTCCCGGCGACAGCAAGGAGCTCCTGCAGGGCTCGGAGCGCGGCATGCCCACGAGCGAAGGCGATGTCGGCGCCCTCGCCGCGATCCGCGGCCAGTACATCATGGAAGCCGATCCGATCGGCTCGGTGCCGCCGCCGAGCACGGTCAAAGGCGTGTTCAAAGCGGGCGCGGAGATGTTGACCGGCAACCGGGCCGAGGTGCTGCTGGACAAGCTCGGCCAGCGGCTCGCGTTCGAGCGCGGCGGCACGCGTCTGTACGAAGGGCTCATCATGAAGTGTCTGGCCGCGCAGGCCGGCAGGGACGTGATCGAGCTCGCGAAGCTCGAGCAGATCCACGGCGAGGAAGCGCGCCACTTCGAGCTCGTGCGTCGCGCGATCGAGCAGCTCGGCGGCGACCCCACGGCGATGACGCCGTGCGCGGACGTGACCGGTGTGCAGGCGCTGGGCCTCGTTCAGACCATTACGGATCCGCGCACCTCGCTCGCGCAGTGCGTCGAGACGGTGCTCATCGCGGAGCTCACCGACAACGCAGGCTGGGAGCTTCTCATCCGCCTCGCGCAGGAGATGGGCCACGACGAGCTGGTGCAGCAGTTTCAGCAGGCGCACCTGCACGAGCAGCGCCACCTCGTCACCGTGAAAAGCTGGCTGGAGCAGCTCACGCTCAAGGAAGCGAGCCTGCTGCCCGCATAGGCAAAAAGAACCCGCCGGAAGGCGGGTTCTTTTCTTTCGCAGCGGCGGATTTAGCTACGCCGCGACCGGGCGTAGAGGATCACCAGCCCCACCGCCACGCCGGCCACCGCAACCTTCTTCATGAAGTTCGCGCGGTTGTACCTGAGCTCGGACCTGAGCCCGGTCTCCTTCACCAGATTCGGAACGTGGCCGTGCGCGAGGTCCCCGACGATGCCTTCGACCACGTTCACCCGGTCGGCCAGCATGAGCGTGAGCCACCGCGCGAGCCGCCCTTCACTGAAGTGATACGCAGCGTCCCGCAGCATGCCGCTCAAGCCCTGCGGCGGACACGCCGTTCCGAAAACCGGCGTCATGCGCGCGTGCTCGGTCGATTTGTGAATCTTCACGCGCGGCGGCTGCTGCTCGATCGGCGGATAGAGAAGCTCCGAGCCGATCTCCGGCGCCTTGTCGCGCGGCACACCGGGGCGAGCCTGCCGGTCGAGATCGGAGCCCCAGCCGGGAATCGTCCGCGAGAGGTCGATCGACTGCCGGTCGGCGCTGCTGATGCGCGGGCCGCCGCGAACCGGCGTCTCCAGAACGTCCTGTGACGATGAGCCGAGTAGCTGTTCCATTGCGCGCCTCCTACGCCATCGCCCGCGGCGGAATCACCACGGGCTTGATGCACTCGTCGAGCTTGCTCGAAAAGATGTGATAGCCCTCGCCGATCTCCTCGAGCGGGATACGGTGCGTGATTACTTCTTTCGGATTGATGTGCCCGGCCTCTATGTGCTCGATGCACCGCGGAAGATTGCGTTTCACGCTCGCCTGGTTCATACGCAGCGTAAGCCCCTTGTTGAGCGCGTTGCCGATCGGCACCGCGTTCATCGTGGGTCCGTACACTCCGACGACCGACACCACGCCGCCTTTGCGCACGGCGTCGATCGCCCAATAGAGCGCGGTGGCCGCGCCCGCCTGCAGCGGCAGCTTTACGCCGGTGAGGTGCTGCAGGCCGCTCCCGCGGGCTTCCGCGCCGACGGCGTCGATCGCGCAGTCCCAGCCGAGCCAGTCCGCCTCCTTCTTGAGGTACCAGACCGGATCCTTGATCTCACGGAAGTTGAGCGTCTCGCAATGGGCAAATCTGCGTGCGAAATCGAGCCGGTATTCGTACTCGTCCACGATCATCACGCGGGCAGCCCCCATGAACCACGCGCTCTTGGCGGCGAAGAGCCCGACCGGGCCCGCGCCGAATACGAGCACGGTGTCTCCGCGCTTCACGCCGGCCATCTCCGCCGCCTGGTAACCGGTGGGAAACACGTCGGTGCAGAGCGCCGCGTTGTCGTCGTCGATCCCGTCCGGGATCTTGTACGGGCCTACGTCCGCATACGGCACCCGGACGTATTCGGCCTGGCCGCCGTCGTATCCGCCGCACGTATGGGAATAACCGAAAATGCCGCCGGCCGCGGTCGCATTCGGGTTCGAATTGTGGCAGTTGCCGAACAGCCCCTTCAGGCAGAAGTAGCACTCGCCGCACGCGATATTGAACGGCACCAGCACGCGGTCGCCGGGTTTCAGGTTCCGCACGTTCGAGCCGACCTCCTCCACGATGCCGACGAACTCGTGTCCGAAGGTCTGCCCGACGCGCGTGTCGGGTACGAGCCCGTGATAGAGGTGCAGGTCGGAGCCGCAGATGCAGGCGCGCGTGACGCGCACGATCGCGTCGCGGGGGTGCTCGATCTCGGGTATGGGTTTTCCGACGATGCGGACGCGGTACGGCCCGCGATAGCTCATGGCCAGCATGGACACCTCGTGAAAGGGAAGCGGTGAAGCGAAGTCCGCTTCTCGCTACGCAAGCGCTATGCCGACAGCGCATTGCGCACCGGCGAATCTGTACCGCGGATCGAAGGCGTTTTGCCCGAAATACCGCGACAGTCCGGTCGCTCAGAGGTAGTAGAGGAGCAGATACGCGAGCAGCATGATCATCAGCCACAATGCCATGCTGCCGGTGGGCGATGTGCGAGCGGCGAGGCCCTCCAGACCATGCTCTCGATAGAACCGCGCGCCCGTATCGCGCAGCCGCGGCACCACCGCTGCGCCGACGCTCCGGGCCGCTGTGGCCCACGAGCGCGACAGCGCTCGTGCGATCGCCGGCAGGGGCACGCGGTAGAGCCAGTCCACGTCGAGCGTGATCGTGAGCGTGCGCCGCAGCAGGCCGAGCATGACGAAGAACGCGAGGCCCGAAAACAGCAGCAGTTGCAACTGCGTGACGACGTGCGCGGCGGTATACGGCACGTAATCGATGGGATACGGCAGCAGCGCGTACAGCGGTCCGGGCGCGACGCCGAGCCCGATGCACAACACGGCGAAGAAAATCATGGCGAGCCGCATGTTCCACGGCGGATCCGGCGGCCGCAGCCCCGAGTCCTTCTGGAAGAAAACGAACCATGGGAACTTGATGCCGGCGTGCAGGAAGACGCCCGCCGACGCCGCCGCAAGAGCGAGCCAGACGTAAAGCAGGTGCTCGTCGGCCGCGGCCTGCGAGATCATCGATTTGCTCACGAACCCGGACGTCAGCGGGAACGAGGAGATTGCGAGCGCGCCCACGATGCCGCAGACCGCGGTCACGGGCATGCTGCGGAACAGACCCCCGAGATCCGTACATTTGCGCCGCCCGGTCATGAGCAGGACGGAGCCGGCGGACATCAGCAGCAGCGCCTTGTAGATGATGTGCGTGAAGGCGTGCGCCGCGGCGCCGTTCAGCGCCATCTGCGTACCGAGGCCGATGCCGACCACCATGAACCCGACCTGGTTCACGATGCTGTAGGCGAGAATGCGCCGCATGTCGTTCTCGAGCAGCGCGTAGACGATGCCGTAGAAGATCATGAACAGGCCGATGTAAACCAGCAGCTCGACACCGGGAAACCCGCGCAGCAGCACGTACACCGCCGTCTTCGTCGTGAACGCCGAGAGAAAGACCATCCCGCTCCACGATGCCTCCGGATACGCGTCGGGAAGCCACGCGGAGAGCGGCGGCGCACCGACGTTCACCAGAAACCCGGCGAGGATCAGCCAGTGCGCGGCCGAGTCGAGCGACAGGCGATCGAACGCGACGGATCCGCCTGCGGCAACGTGGCCGGCGATGCCCGCCATCAGCAGCACGCCCCCGAGCAGGTGAATCGACAGATAACGCATGCTTGCGCGGTAGGCCCCGGCCGCGCCGCTCCAGATGACGACCGTGGAGCCGATCGCCATCAGCTCCCAACAGACGAACAGCGTCACCAGATCGCCCGCGAGCGTGACGCCGATCGCCGCGCCGCCATAGACGAAAGCGGCGGGCAGCTCGACGCGGCTTTGCTGGTTCAGGCCGAACAGCCCGCCTGCGAGCAGCATGATCGCGAAAACGGTGCCAAAAAGCCGCGACAGTTTGTCGATCGCGAGCGGCTGAAGATCGAGCTCCAGGAATCGTATGTGCGCATGCGTGCCGTCGGGCAGACTCCAAAGGAGGTACAACGCGAGGAGCGGCAGCGTCACGACGAGCCCGCTGCGCGCGTGGCCGCGCAGAACCGCGATCGCGACCGCGCCGAGTATCAACACCAGCGCCGGGTGGGCGAGGAGCGCCGTCATTCACGCTCCTCGTAATAGCTGTCGCGACGCTTGAGGATCAAGCCGAGCAGTCTCGCGACGCCGATCAGGGCAGCGCAGGAGAGAAAGCCGTACCACGCATGGAATGCGAACGAGGCTTCGATGCCGAAGTGCGCGTCGTGCGACACGAAGAGCTCCGCGGCGAGCGTCGCGGCCAGTATCAGAATGAAGCCCAACCAGAGCTTGCGGATGGTCGCGGGACGCACCAGCCAGTGCTGTTCCATCTCGGCCCTCCTTCAGCTACCGGCAAGCGCGCGCGCGAGCGCGAGCGGCACCGCCGGCTGGAAAAACAGGAACACCGTCGCGGCCGCCGTCGCCGTGAGCGCCAGCACCATCGTCCACGGCGCTTCGCCATGGACATGCTCGCCGGCCGGCGCGCGCACGAGAAAAGCCCGATAGACGATCGGCACGAAGTAAGCGGCTGTGAGGAGCGTGCTCAGCGTGATCACCCCGAACGCGACCCATTGCGAGGCGGCGAGCGCGCCCTGGAGCATGTACCACTTGCTGACGAAGCCGGCGGCGGGCGGCAGCCCGATCATCGATAACGCACCCACTGCGAAAGCGCCCATGGTCCAGGGCATGCGGCGCCCGATGCCGTCGAGCTGGCTCACCTCGGTCTTGTGCGCCGCGGTGTATATCGCGCCCGCCGCGAAAAAGAGCGTGATCTTCCCCACCGCGTGCGCTGCGACGTGGAGCGCCGCGCCGACGATCGAGAGCGGCGCGAGCAGCGCCGTCGCGAGCACGACATACGAAAGCTGGCTCACGGTCGAATACGCGAGCCGGCGCTTGAGATTGTTCGAGCGCAGCGCGACGACGGAAGCCGCGAGTATCGTAAAACCGGCGACGTACGGGAGCCATGCCGCCGCGTCGGCCCGGCCGAGTGTCTCGGTGCCGAAGACATACACCACGATCTTGATCACGCAGAAAACCCCGGCCTTCACCACCGCCACGGCATGCAGCAGCGCCGAGACGGGTGTCGGCGCAACCATCGCAGCGGGCAGCCACCGATGCACGGGCATCACCGCCGCCTTGCCGATGCCGAATACGTACAGCGCCAGCAGCGCCGCGAGCGTCGCTCGATCGAGGTCCGGACCGAGGATTCCGCCGCTGCGGAATTCCACGGTGGACGCGATCTCGAACGTCCACACGATTGCGATCAGCAGGAACAGGATCGACGTGCCGACGAGCACGCCGATATAGGTGCGCCCCGCCCGCCGCGCTTCCGCCGTGCCGCTGTGCGTCACGAGCGGATAGGTGACGAGCGTGAGCGCTTCGTAGAACACGAACAGCGTGAGGAGATTGCCGGCGAACGCGATGCCGATCGTGCTCGCGAGGGCGAGCGCGAAACACACGTAGAAGCGTGTCTGGTGCGCCTCGCCGTTCGCGCGCATGTAGCCCATCGAGTAGATCGAATTGACGATCCACAGTCCGGAGGCAACGAGCCCGAAGAGCATGCCAAGCGGTTCGATCTCGAACCTGAGCGCAAGCCCGGGCATCATCTCCACGAGCATGAGCGCGGGACGCTCGCCTGCGAGGACGCTTTGCGTGAGCGCGAGAACGAGCAGAAAGAGCGCGGCCGCGGTGGCGAGCGTCGCCGCCTCGCGCAGATTGGGCGCGCGCCCGAGCGCTGCAATCGCTGCCGCACCCGCGATCGGCGTCGCGAACGCGGCGCCGATCAGCGCTTCCGGCGTCATGGCCACCCGCGCATCAGCGCGCCTGCGGCGTCGGTCGCGCCACCCAGCGTGAGCCGGGTGTCGAGCCCGAAGTAGATGCACGCCGCGATCATGACCCAGCTCAGCGCGAGCATGCCCGCTGGCGCCTCCTTCAGCGCCGCGATGTGCGCCGAAGGCGCGTTGAAATACGCGGCTTCGACGAAGCGCCACACGTAAACGATCGCCAGCAGCGAAGAGGCGACCACCAGCACGGCGAGCCATAACGCGCCCTGCTCGAGGGCAGCAACGACGAGATACCACTTGCTCACGAAGCCGGCAGTGCCCGGCACGCCGATCAGGCTCAAGCCCCCGATCACGATGCCGAAGCTCGTGAGCGGCATCACGCGGCCGATGCCCGCGATGCGATCGAAGCCCACGCCGCCCGCACGCAGTGCAATGCAGCCGAGGAGCATGAAGATCGCGCCCTTGGTGAGCGCGTGATTGAAGAGGTGGACGATCCCCGCGATGAGGCCCGTCTCGGAGGCGATGCCGATGCCGAGCGTGATGTAACCGACCTGCGCGATGCTGGAGTAGGCGAACATGCGCTTCACGTCGCGCTGGAAAATAGCGACGGCGGAGGCGATCACCATCGCGGCGAGCGAGAGCGCGATCAGCACGCGTCCGACCGCCAGCTCCTCGAATACGAGCTTTGCGCCGAATACGCTGTAGTACAGCCGCATGAGCACGTACACGGCGACTTTCGTGGCGGTCGCCGCCAGGAACGCGGCCACCGCCGAAGGCGCGTACGTGTAGGCGTTCGGCAGCCACAGGTGCAGGGGGAACAGCGCGAGCTTGAGCGATACGCCGACCGTGAGGAAGGCGAGCGCGGCGCGCACCGAGCGCTGATCGCTTACGTCCGGCAGGCGCGTCGCCATGTCGGCGAGGTTGAGCGTGCCGGTTTCGAGGTACGCGAGCCCTACGCCGATCACGATGAAGCTGGCGCCGATGGTGCCGGTAATGAGGTACTGGTATGCGGCCACGAGCGCGCGCCGGTCGCGTCCGAGCGCGATCAGCACGTAGGTCGAGAGCGAGGCGATCTCCAGGAACACGAAGAGGTTGAACGCGTCGCCCGTCGCCGCCATGCCGAGTAGCCCGGTGAGGCACAGCGCGAACATGGTGTAGAAGAGATAGTGCTGGTCGGCGGGAATTTCCGCGGCGATGCTGGCGCGGCTGTAGAGCGCCACGAGGAGACCGATGGCGGCGACGAGCAGCATCACGTACGCGTTCGCCGCGTCGATGCGGTACTCGATGCCCCACGGCGGCGGCCAGCTTCCGATGGCGTACGAGATCGTCTCGCCGGCGCCGGTCTGCACGAAGAGCCACCCGGCCATGCCGAGCACGGCCGCGCTCATCGCCACGGCAATGAGCCACGTTATGCCGGCGCGCCGCGCGAGGACCATCACCGGCGCAGCAAGCAGCGGCAGGACCACCTGCAGGATCGGGAAATGCGACGTCATGGCTACGGCCGCGGCGTCGCGACGGCGTCGGGTGGCGCCTCCTGCGCGAGGATCTCGTCCTCCTCGATCGTGCCGTACGCCTCCCGGATACGCACGACAAGCGCAAGACCGAGCGCGAGCGTGGCCACACCGACCACGATCGCGGTGAGGATGAGCACGTGCGGAAGCGGATTCGAGTAGATCGCGAAATCCACCGAGTAGATGGGTGCGGTGCCGCCGATCAGCTTGCCGGGTGCGATGTAGAGCAGGTAGACCGAAGTCTGGAATATGGAGAGCCCCACGAGCTTCTTGATGAGGTTGCCGCGCGCGATCACGATGTAAAGCCCCGCGATCGCGATGAAGATCGTGACCCAGTACGTAAACTGAGCGGCGATGACGGTCATTCGGCGTCTGCCTCGCGGCCGCGGCTCGCGAAGAGATAAAACACCTTCAGCATGACCGCGAACACCGTTATCAGCACGCCCGCCTCGACCCAGAAGATCCCGCGGTGCTGCCCGTGCACCGGATCGCCGGACAGGACGAAGTAATCGAGGTAATTGCCGCCGAGGAGCAGCCCTGCGACGCCCACGCCGGCAAAGACGAGCACGCCGACCGCGATCAGCGCCTCGATGACGCGGTCCGGTATCACCGTGCGCGCGGCATCGAGCCCGTAGATGATCGCGTAGAGCACGATCGAGGCTGCCACGATCACGCCGGCCTGAAAGCCGCCGCCCGGCCCAAAATCGCCGTGGAACTGCACGTACAGCGCGAAGAGCAGCATGAAGCCGATCATCAGCTTCGCGATCACGCGCAGGACGAGGTAGTCCTTCATGCGCGAGCTTTCTCTGCCCGACGGCGCCTGCGCAGCAGGGCAATCACGCCCACCCCGGCGGTGAAGACCACGGTCGTTTCACCGAGGGTGTCGTAGCCGCGATAGCTCGCGAGCACCGCGGTGACGATGTTCTCGACGCCGGTTTCGCGATACGCCTGCTCGATGTAACGCGGCGCGACGTGCGCGTGTATCGCCGCCTGGGGATCCGAGAAGGCCGGCAGATCGAGCGTGCCGTACACGAGCGCGCCCCCCGTCGCCACGGCGACGGCCAGCGGCAGCAGCGGCTTGTGCAGCGGCTTCACCTCCTCGCCCCGGCTCAGGTGCAGCGCGGAGAGCAGCAACACGGTCGAGATTCCCGCACCCACGGCCGCTTCGGTCATCGCGACATCGACGGCATCGAGCGCGACCAGCACCGTAGCCATGAGAAAGCTGTAGATGCCGCTCAGGATCACAACCGCGAACAGATTGCGCTGTACCGCGATGGCCACGGTCGCCGCAGCCATCATGGTGAGCAGCGCGCCGGCGATTACGCCTTCCATGGCTCGGATGCGCCGGGCGCGAGCACCGGTGTCACGCCGCGCACGAACGCCGCGCGCGCGAGCGCGTGCGCGGCGGCGGGCGTGGTGAAGAGGATGAGCAAGGCGAGGATCAGGAGCTTCGCCGTAACGAGCGTCAGGCCCGCCTGCAGCATCAGCCCGAGCAGTATCAGGCCTGCGCCGAGCGTGTCGGCCACGCTCGCCGCGTGCATGCGGGTGTAGAAATCGGGCATGCGGATGAGCCCGATCGCGCTGATCACGCAAAAGCCGCCGCCCGCGAGCAGCAACCCCCAGCTTGCAGCATCGAGCAACGCGTTCACGGCGTCGGGCGCCGGGGCGGCTCTGCGCCTGCGCCGAGCGCGCCGTATTCGAAGTACTTCAGCACCGCGAGCGTGCCCACCAGATTGAGCAGGCCGTATACGATCGCGAGATCGAGAAAATCCGGCCTGCCCGACAGAAAACCGAAAACGCACAGCAGCAGCACGGCGAGCGTTCCGACCGTATTCGCGGCCTGCGCGCGGTCGAATACCGTGGGCCCCAGAAACGCGCGCACGAGCACGAGCGCGAGCGCGACGAGCAATGCGGCTGAAACGGCAGCGAACATCACGCCGCGCCCTCGAACACCGTCACCCTGCGGTCCATATCGCCGGTCAGGAGCGAGGCGGCGCCCGCGCCGGTCAGCGCGTGCACGAGGATCATGCCGGGGCCGACCTCGACCGAAAGCGTTCCGGGCGTGAGCGTGATGGAGTTTGCGTACGTGACGACCCCGACGATCGTGCGCTGCGTGGGTTTGACGCGCACGAGCGCGGGAGATACGGGCAGGCGCGGGGTCAGGATGATCTTCGAGACGTCCCACGCGCTCTTCGCGATTTCCTTCAGAAGCCACGGGAAGTAGGTGAAAAACCTGCGCAGGAGATACACCGGATGGCTTTCATGATCGATCAATGCCATGCGGTGAGCGAGCCATACCACCGCTGCCGCGGAGGCGGCGCCCGCGCTTACGAGGAACGGCTCGAGGTACCCCGAAAGCGTCATCCAGAACCCGAACAGCACGGCGCCGGAGCTCACCTTGCGTCGTGTGTCCCAACGGTGCCGCAGGTACGCCGCGAGCGCGACGAGCACCGGCAACGCCAGCAGGAACAGGTACACCCGATCGACAGATTCCCACCATGCGCTCATGTTCATCACTCCGTGGCCTGCGTCGAACGCATATCGTCCGCGACCCCGTGAAAACGCGAATCAGCGCATCGCGTACGTGATTCCCGTATAGCCATCGTGCGCACGCAGCGGCACCATGAGACAAGCCCCTATACTTGGCCGCTCAATGCCATCGAGCACGATCAGCGAGTACCTGTCGCGGCGCGGCGAGAACCGCTCCAGATCGCCGATGAGCATCGGCGGCGCCGTCGTGCTCGCGTACGTAGTCGTGTACGTGTTCCTCGACTGGCTGTCGTTCATCCACCCGCTCGGCCCGTACGCGATAACCGTATGGAATCCTCCGCCCGGCCTGAGTCTCGCGCTGCTTCTCGGGCTCGGGCTGCGCTATGCGCCGGCGCTGCTCGTCGCCTGCGCGCTGGCGGAGATCACCGTGCGGCACGGCCACGCCGACTTTGGCGAGGTCGTGCTGTATGCGGCGATTCTCGCCGGCGGCTATACGGCAATTGCGGTGATCCTCAAGCGCTCGGCGTTCGATCCCCGGTTCCGGTCACTGCGCGATCTGATGCTGTTCGTCACGGTGGTGAGCGCGGGCTCGATCGTGATCGCCGCGGCGTATGTCTTCGCGCACGTTGCGACCGGCGCGCTCGCGTGGTCGGAGTTCGCCGACCACACCCTGTATTTCTGGGTGGGCGACGTGATCGGCATCGCGACCACCACGCCCTTCCTGCTGATTCACGGCGCGCGCGCCGCGCGAGGCATACGGCCGCGCATCACGATCGAGGTCGTGCTCCAGGCGCTGAGCATCGCGGCGGTGCTCGGGCTCATCTCGACCCTCGAGCCGGGGCACGCGGCGAATCTCTTCTACCTGCTGTTCATGCCGCTCGTGTGGATCAGCATCCGCTACGGATTCGAAGGTGCGACCGCGGGCCTGCTAGCCACCCAGCTCGGCCTGATCGCCGCGGTGCAGCTCGCGGGCTACACCACCGACTGGGTACTCCAGTTCCAACTCCTGATGCTGGCGCTCACCGTGACCGGCGCGTTCCTCGGCATGTCTGCGACGCAGTGGCGCCGCGCGCGCCACGCGCTCGAAAGCAGCGAAGCCGAGCTGAACACGATCGTCGCCACCGCGCCTGACGCGATCGTGAGCCTCGACGATCAGTGTCGTGTAACGCGTGCGAATCGAGCCGCCGAAGCGTTGTTCGGCCGGGAAGCCGTCGCCCTCGCCGACACGAGCCTGTCCGAGCTGATCGTCGATCTGCCCTCGAATCTCGCGGGCACGAGAGCGCTCCGCGCGCGCGCACGGCGCAGCGACGCGAGCGAGCTCCCGGTCGAAGTGTCGTTCGGCAGCACGCTGGTCGATGGTCGGCCGGTTTATATCGGAGTCATCAGGGACACGACCGATCGCAGCCGCATGGAAGAAAAGCTGCGCGAGCGCGATCAGCACCTCGATCGCACGCTGAGAATTGCCGCGGCTGCGGAAATGGCCTCCGCGCTCGCGCACGAGCTCAACCAGCCCCTGACGGCCGCATCGGCGTACGTGCAGGCGCTCGAGATGCTGCTCGCCAGAAACGATCCGGCGGATCCCAGCCTGCTCGATACGATGCACAAGACGGCCGGCGAAGTGGAGCGCGCGGGCAGCATCGTGCGCCGGCTGCGCGAGTTCTACCGCCACGACCCCGGCACGACCGAACAGGTGCAGGTGGAGGCGCTCGTCGAAAACGCGCTCGCGCCGCTCAGGACGCGCATCGAGCGTCACGGCATCGAAGTCGCCGCCGATATCGACGCGGATGTGCCGCCGCTGGTGGTGGACCGGGTGCAGATCGAGATGGTTCTGCACAATGTCGTCCGCAACGCGGTCGATGCGCTGGTCGATGCCGCGTCCGAACGGCGGCAGATCGTGATTGCCGCCTCACGCGCCCAGCCTGGAGGGGTGCAAATCGCCGTTGAGGATACGGGTCCGGGTGTCGCGCCCGCGATCGCCGAGCAGCTCTTCAGGTCGTTCGTAACGTCGAGGAAGGAAGGCACCGGTCTCGGGCTTGCCATCAGCCGCTCGATCGTGGAGCGCCACGGCGGACGCCTGTGGCTCGATCGAAGCACGGGCGGCGCGCGTTTCGTGATGACGCTCCCGGCGCTGCAGGAAGGCGCATCGAGGGCCTGATGCTTCCGATGCGCGTTTACATCATCGACGACGACGCCGCGGTCAGGGACTCGCTGGCGCTGCTCCTGCGGCTGCACGGCTTCGACACGGTCTGCTTCGCCGGTGCGGAAGCATTCCTCGACGAGGTGTCATCCGAGTGGTCCGGAATCGTGCTGGTGGATCTTCGCATGCCGGGCATGAGCGGACTCGAGCTTCAGGCCGAGCTGCAGGCGCGCCAGATAGAGCTTCCCGTCATCGTCATCACCGCGCATGGCGAGACTTCGGCGGCGCGCACGTCCTTCAAGTCGGGCGCCGTGGATTTCCTGGAGAAGCCGATCGACCGCGATCAGCTACTGGCGGCGATCCGCGAAGCAGTAAAGCTCGAATCCGAGCGTGTGCGGCGAACAGGTCGGACTGCGGAAATGCTGCGGCAGCTCGCGCGGCTCACGCCACGCGAGCGGGAAATCCTCGATCGTGTAGTCGCCGGCAAACACAACCGCGAGATCGCGAGCGAGCTCGACATCAGCGTGCGCACCGTGGAAGTTCACAAGGCGCGCGTAATGGCCAAGATGGGCGTCGAGCGGATTGCCGATCTCGTGCGGGTGGTGCTCTCCGGAAAGGGCTAGGGCCGGCGGCTTCAGCGACTCCACACGTGATGACCGTGACGCACGCGCACTGCGCCCGCGTCCTCGCGCTCCACGCGTGCGGCCTTACGGCTGCGCAGTTTTTCGGCGAGCAGACCGGCGAGCGCGACCGCGAACGGCAGCGCCAGCAGAAACGCGAACTCGCGATCCAGATTCATCACCCACTCCATCAATTCGCCTAGCATGCTGCCTCCTCGTGCATGACTGGATGCTTGCATGCTACGTCTGCGGCAACCGGAACAAATCAGGCCCGGCCGTACGGGAGACCCTTATCGTGCGCGGCGCCGCCGCTAGGCCGGCTGCGAATTGCGCGTGAGCGCCTTGAGGTCTTCGAGAGCCGCGGCGACCTCCCGGCCTTTCTCCTCGATGAAGCGATGAGCTCGTCGGGCGTGCGCTCGTCGTCGTCCCGGCGTGCACTCGGGTTGACAGCCTTGAGGTCGAAGGCCGCGTCTTCGATGGCCTGCGCTTTGCCGTTCAGCTCGCGCGCACGCGCGTCGCACTCGGCTACACGCTCTTCGAGCCGCGCAATCTCATCGGCATCGGCGACGCCGCTCTTTTTCGCAGACTTGAGCTGTTCGCGTGCGACGTCCGCCCGGGCAGCCGTTGCGCGCGCGTCGCTGCGGAGCGGATCCGCCTCGCGTTTCGCTTCTGCCTTGCGTGCAGAGAAATCGATAGTCCAGCTCCGCTCGCTATCTGCGCGCTCCGCCAGCAGCGCGAAGAACTCCTCGAAGCGATCCGACGTGAGCGGCGTCTTCTTGCCGACCTTTACGTCGGACAGGTCGTAATAACAAATCCGTTCGGTCGGTCTGCCCTTGTCGAAGAAAAGGAGGTTCGTTTTCACTCCGGCACCCGCGGTCGTGAACACGCCCCCCGGTAGGCTCACGATGCAATACAGGTCACACTCGTCGAGGAGCTTGCGTTTTGTCGGAACGAAGGCGGTCTCGTTCGTCCTGAATAGAACGCCTTCGTCGAGCACGATTCCGCAGCGTCCGCCGGGCTTGAGGCTGTCGATGACGTGCTGAAGGAAGAGGAGCTGTGTCGCGCCCGTCTTGTATGCGAACCGCGTCTGCGCGTCCTTGCTCTCCTTCCCGCCGAACGGCGGGTTTGTAAGCACCACGTCGTAGAGACCCGGCGCATGCTCGAACAGCCCGCCATACACCTCCTGGCCCGTCAGAGTGTTGCCGTGCCAGAGGTTCGGCTGGTCGATGCCGTGCAGCACGAGATTCGCGAGGGCGATCGGAGAGATCAGGTTCTCTTTCTCGCGGCCGAAGTACGTGTCGTGTTTCAGCGTCTCCAGCTCGTCGGCGGTGATTCCGTGCCGAGCTTCGCGCGCGTGTATTCATACGTTTGGGCGAGAAAACCGCCGGTGCCGCAGCCCGGGTCGTACACGGTCTCACCCACCCGAGGCGCAAGCGTCTTGACGACGACACGGATCACTTCGCGGGGCGTGAAGAACTGGCCGCCGTCGTTGCCCTTCTCGC
>DASPNJ010000133.1:0-125842 GCA_035626595.1 Burkholderiales bacterium | reverse complement strand
GATCACCTTACCGTAAGTGCCGCGATTTCGCGATAATCAATGCTCCCATCAAGATCGATCGTCATTGCCGCGTGCGCGCTTGCATGCGCATCCGCCTTCTCGCAGACGTATCCGACCAAACCCGTGCGCATGCTCGTCGGTTTTCCGCCGGGCGGATCGACCGACATCATGGCGCGCCTCATCCAACCGGGCCTGATTGAAGCGTTCAAGCAGCAGTTCGTGATCGACAACCGGCCCGGCGCGAACAGCAATATCGCCGCGGAGCTGGCGGCGCGCTCGCCTGCGGACGGTTACACGCTGATCGTGGTATCGGCGTCGTTCTCGACGAACGTGAGCCTGTATCCGAAGATGGGCTATCACCCGGTGCGCGATTTCGCGCCGATCACGCGCATCGCCGCGGTCCACAACGTGATGGTCGTGCATCCGTCTCTGCCGGTGAAGACGGTGAAGGAGTTCGTCTCGCTCGCCAAGGCGCGCAAAGGCGAGATCGTCTTCGCGTCATCGGGCAGCGGCAGCACGTCGCATCTCGCCGCGGAGCTCCTGAAGACGAGCGTCGGTGGGCTGGACACGATTCATGTGCCTTATAAAGGCGTCGCGCCGGCAATCGTCGATCTCGTGAGCGGCCAGGTGCAGGCGCTCATTTCGACGATGCCGTCGGCGACGCCGCACATCAAGAGCGGCCGCGTGCGCGCGCTGGCGGTGGCGAGCGCGAAGCGCGCGCCGTCGCTGCCGCAGGTGCCGACGTTCCAGGAGTCGGGATTCCCCGGGTTCGAAGCGTCCGCGTGGAACGCGGTGCTCGCGCCCGCGGGCACGCCGGACGAGATCATCCGGCGGCTGAATGGCGCGATCGTGAAGATCGTGCATTCGCCGGAGATCCGCGAAAGGCTGGAAGCGCAGGGCGCGGTCGCGATCGGCGACAGCCCGGAGGAATTCGGGCGATACTTGAAGGCCGAGGTCGCGAAGTGGTCGAAGGTGGTGAAGGCGTCGGGAGCGAAGCTGGACTAGTTCTGCGGCCGATCGCCGGTGCGCTATCAGCGCACCCTACGCTCTCCCGCCGTCGCCGTATGCATCGTAGGGTGCGCCAATGGCGCACCAGCCGATCACGAAGCATCGTAGGGTGCGCCAATGGCGCACCAGCCGATCACCAAAGGAGGGACAAATGGACACGATCGAAGCCGGCCGCATGTCGATTCACAAGCTCGGCGAGCCGCTCGGCGCCGAGATTACCGGTATCGACATCGGCGAGCCGATGAGCGATGCGACGTTCAAACGCGTCGAGGAGGCGTTCCACGAGCATTGCGTGCTCGTGTTTCGCGATCAGCACCTGTCCGCCGAGCAGCACACCGGCTTCAGCCGGCGCTTCGGCGATCTGCTCGTGCACGTGCTGCGGCAGTACAACGATCCGCAGGTCCCCGAGGTGCTGGTGCTCTCCAACATCATCGAGGACGGCCGGCCGATCGGCATCCAGGACGGTGGCCAGTACTGGCACACCGATCTGTCGTATACGGCGGAGCCGTCGCGCTGCTCACTCCTCTATTCGGTGGAGATCCCGTTCGAGAACGGCGTTGCGCTCGGCGACACGCTGTTCGTGAATACCGCGGCCGCTTACGAGGCGCTGCCGGACGCCGTGAAAGCGAAGCTCGTCGGGCGCACGGCGACGCACAGCTATACCGCCCGCTACCAGCGGATGCAGCAGGGCGGTAAGCGCGTGGAGCTCGAGGAAGATCAGAAAAAAGCCGTGCCCGAGGTCGTGCACCCGATCGTGCGCACGCATCCGGTCACCGGCCGCAAGTGCCTGTACGTGAATGAGGGCTTCACGGTCGGCATCGTCGGCATGCCGAAAGACGAGAGCGACGAGTTGCTCGGCTATCTGTATCGACACGTCACCGACGAGCGCTTCATGTACCGGCACCGCTGGCAGGTCGGCGATCTCCTCATGTGGGACAACTGCTCGACGCAGCACAACGCGATCGCGAACTATGCGCCGCATCAACGGCGGCACATGCGGCGCACGACGGTGAGAGGCTCGGCGCCGTTTTAGCCGGCACGGGGTGTGCATCAGGCGGGCCTCTGGAGCATCGCCTGAGTGCCCATGCAAGACGCTTCTTCCGCGCCGCCGGCGCCGGTCCCCGTCACCCTCAGCATCAACGGTGAGACGCACGCGCTCGAGGTGGAGCCGTGGACGTCGCTGCTCGATCTCCTGCGCGAGCGGCTGGGCCTGACCGGCACCAAGAAGGGCTGCGATCACGGGCAGTGCGGCGCGTGCACGGTGCTGCGTGACGGCGAGCGCGTGCTGTCCTGTCTCACGCTCGCCGCGATGCAGGACGGCGCCGAGATCACGACCATCGAGGGCTTGCGCGGAGACGCCGCGCTGCACGCGCTCCAGCAGGCCTTCGTCGAGCACGACGCGCTGCAGTGCGGTTATTGCACGCCGGGGCAGATCATGTCCGCCGTCGGGCTCATACGCGAAGGGCACGCGCGCAACGCCGACGACGTTCGCGAGCTCATGAGCGGCAATCTCTGCCGCTGTGCCGCGTACACGAACATCGTCGATGCGATTCAGGCGGTGATGGAACAACCGCCGCACAGCGCATCGGCTCCGCCCGTTGGTCCCGAGCCCGTCGAAGGATGAGCGGCACATGAATCCGTTCACGTTCGCCAGCGCGTCCGATGTGGGCGAAGCGCTGCGAGACATCGCAGGGCATCGCGGCGCGCGGTTCATCGCCGGCGGCACGAACATTCTGGACCTCATGAAGGAGAACGTCGCGCGGCCCCCGCGCCTGATCGACATCACGCGTCTGCCGCTGAAATCGATCGAGCCGACCGCGGACGGCGGGCTGCGTCTCGGCGCGCTCGCGACGAACGCGCAGACCGCCTATCACGACGAGGTCCGGCGGCGCTATCCGCTCGTCTCGAAGGCGATCCTCGCCGGTGCATCGGCGCAGATCCGCAATATGGCGACGAACGGCGGCAACCTGCTCCAGCGCACGCGCTGCTGGTATTTCTACGACACCGCCGTGCCGTGCAACAAGCGCGAGCCGGGCTCGGGCTGCGGCGCGATCGGCGGCATCAATCGCATCCACGCAGTACTCGGGCACTCGGAGCAGTGCATCGCGGTGCACCCATCTGACTTCTGTGTCGCGCTCGCGGCGCTTGAAGCGGTGGTGCGGGTGAGCGGGCCGGCCGGCGAGCGTGCGATTGCGTTTTCCGAATTCCATCGGCTGCCCGGCGATACGCCGCACATCGACAACGTGCTCGCGCCGGACGAGCTCATCACCGCGATCGATCTGCCGCCGCGCGGTTTCGCGGAGCACTGCGCGTATCTCAAGATCCGCGACCGCGTGTCGTTCGCGTTCGCGCTGGTGTCCGTCGCCGCCGCCCTCGAGATCGACGGCGGCGCGATTCGTGAGGCGCGCATCGCGCTCGGCGGTGTCGCGCACAAGCCATGGCGCGTGCGGGAGGCCGAGGCGCTGCTCGTGGGCCGGCCGCCGACGGAAGAAAACTTCAGGTGTGTGGCGGACGCGTATCTCGACGGCGCGCATGGGTACCCGCACAACGCGTTCAAGATCGAGCTGGCGAAGCGGGCGATCAGGCGGGCGTTGGGAGAGGCTCTGCATGAACCGCGTTGACGCGCCGGCGAAGGTGACGGGCGCGGCGCCGTACGCGGGCGACGTCAGCGTGCCGGGGCTGCTCTACGGTGTCGTCGTATCGTCCGCCGTTGCGAAGGGACGCATCACGCGCATCGATACGTCTCGCGCGCTCGCGGTGCCGGGCGTGATCCGGGTCTACACGCACGAGAGCCGGCCCGAGCTGCCGGACGACGACCGCTGCTACGGCGACGATCAGGCGCCGGATGGATCGCCGTTCCGGCCGCTCTTCGATGCGCGGATCCGCTACAGCGCGCAGCCGATCGCGCTCGCCGTCGCGGACACCTTCGAGCTCGCGCGCTACGCCGCTTCGCTCGTGGAGGCCGAGTACGAGCGGGAGCCGCATGCGACCGATCTCGACGCGCAGCTCGGTGAGGCTTTCGCCCGGAGCAGCAAGAAAAAGGGTGACGCGCACAGCGCGTATGCGCGCGCGGCGCTGCGGCACGAAGCCGAATATCGCCACGCGTTCGAGCATCATCACCCGATGGAGCTGCACGGCACGACCGCCGTATGGGAAAGTGGCGGGCGCATCACGGTGTACACCAAGACGCAGGACGTGATGAACGACCGCGATTACGTGAAGAACGTCTTCGGCTTCAATGAGGACGACGTGCGCGTGATGGCGGAATACGTCGGCGGCGCGTTCGGCTCCGGGCTGCGGCCGGAATATCAGCTCTTGCTCGCGGTCATGGCGGCCAAGGACTTGAATCGCCCGGTGCGCGTGGTGCTCACGCGTCAGCAGATGTTCACCTTCGGCCATCGCCCGCACAACATCCAGCGGCTGCGGCTCGGTGCCGACGCGAACGGCCGGCTGCAGGCCGTGATGCACGATGCATTCAGCACCACCTCGCGCTACGAGCAGTATTCAGAGGGGTACCTCGGCTGGTCGTCGACGCTCTACGACCCGCCCAGCCTGAAGCACGAGTACAAGCTCGTACCGCTCGACTGCGCGACGCCGATGCCGATGCGCGCGCCCGGCGGTGCGACGGCGGTGTATGCGATCGAAGCGGCGATGGACGAGCTCGCCTGCGCCGCCGGCATCGATCCGCTCGAGCTGCGGCTTCGCAACTACACGCAGCAGAAGGACGGCAAACCCTTCACCAGCAAGGCGCTGCGCGAGTGCTACGCGCAGGCCGCGGAGCGCTTCGGCTGGTCCCGGCGCACTCCGCAGCCGCGCTCGATGCAGGAGGGGCACGATCTCATCGGTTGGGGCATGGCGACCGGCGTGTGGGAGGCGTGGCGTGACGCGGCGAGCGCGCGCGTGGTGCTCACCGACGACGGCCGTGTCGAAGTGTCATGCTCCGTCACCGACATCGGCCCCGGCAGCGGCACGATGATGAGCGCGATCGCCGCGGCCGCGCTCGGGCTGCCCGGCGCGCACATCGCGGTCAAGCTCGGCGACTCGAGGCTGCCGAGGGCGCCGGTGCAGGGGGGCTCGATGACCGCGGCGTCCGTCGGTTCGGCGGTTCACGACGCGTGCGACAAAGTGCGCCGCCGCCTGTACGGTCTGGCGCGCGACATGGCGGATTCGGGCATCGCCGGCGCGAAGCTCGAGGACGTCGTGTTCAAGAATGGGCGCATCGCACTCGCGCGCGATGCTGCGCAAGGTATCGATCTCGTGGACGTGATGCGCCGCAGCGGCGTGGCGACAATCGACGAAGAAGTCGAGTCGCAGCCGGACAAGAGCGTGTCGCGGCGCTATGCGAGCTACACCCACTCGGCGGTGTTCGCGGAGGTGCGCGTGGACGAAGACTTCGGCACCGTACGCGTGACACGCATCGTGGCGGCGGTCGCCGGCGGACGCATCGTCAGTCCGAAGACTGCGCGCAGCCAGGTGCTGGGCGGCATTGTATGGGGCATCGGCATGGCGCTGCATGAAGAGACGTTCATGGATCACACGCTCGGCCGCTTCATGAACCACAACTACGCCGAGTATCACGTGCCGGTGAACGCCGACGTGCGCGATATCGACGTGTTCTTCGTCGACGAGCGCGAGGACAAGCTCGATCCGATCGGCGCCAAGGGCCTGGGCGAGATCGGCGTGGTCGGCACCGCGGCGGCGATCGCGAATGCCGTGTATCACGCGACGGGTAAGCGCGTGCGCGATCTACCGATCACGCTTGAAAAGCTGATCGGCTGACGTTACCGACGATCAGACATCGAGGCGATAGACGCGGGAGGCGGTGTCGCGGTAGAGCGCGGCCTTCTCGGCCGGCGAGTAGCTCTTCGTGATGCGCTTCAGCGCGTTCCATAGTACGCCATAGCCGCACGACTGCTTGTCCACGGGGAAGTTGCTTTCCATCATGGCCCGCTGCGGGCCGAAAGCGGCGATACATTCCTCGACGTAAGGCCGCCATACGTTGGCGACCTCCTCCGACGAGGGCGGCACGTCGCGCAGGTGGAAATCCCAGTCGCAGTAGAGCATGCCCAGGCCGCCGACCTTGATCGTGAGATTGGGAAACTGCGCGAGGTTGCGGATCGCGCTACGCCAGACTTCGAAAGTCTCTTCGCGCTTCTCGTGCGGCGGCAGGCCGAGCAGTCCGCCGCAGTGGTTGAGGATGACGTTCGTCTTCGGAAAGGCCCGCACGAGATCGGCTACGTCGTCGAGCTGCGGATGGAACGCCCACGCCTCGAACGAAAGCCCGAGCGGCTCGAGGTGCGCGAAGCCTTTGCGGAAGGTCGGATCGAGGAGCTGGTGGCGCGGCACCGGGCGCCGTCCGAATTTCGCGGCGTTGCCCGTGTCCCAGGTCACGCCGTGCCGTATCCCGCGGAGCCGTCCGTTACCGGCGGCGATCAGCGCCTCGAGCACCGGCTTAGCGTCGTCGCCGAGCATCATGTCCGCGTGCCCGACGATGCCGGCGCAGAGCTTCGTCCTGCCGTAGCCGCCGCTCGCGCTCATCGCGGCAATGCCGTTGACGAACTCGACTTCGCCGACCGGCTTCATGGCCGCGAGGCCTTCGGCGCGGTACATCGAGCCGCATTCAATGAAGACCGTGGCAAGCACGTTGTGGCCGGTGCCGATCACGTCATCGGCGAGCTCGTGGATGAGATAGCGTCCGCGCTTCGCGTCGTCCCAGACATGGTGATGCGGATCGACGATCGGCAGATCCGGCTCGATCGCCGGCTCTTCACGCTGCTTCGCCCATGCGTGGAGCTCGGCCTTGTGGCGGTAGGCGTTGCCGCGGAATTCGTATTGGGTTGAAGTCATCGTTTTCCCCTGGCGCAGTGCACTGGACCCCCACGCGGGAATCCAGAACTGCAAACGCTGCTCTGGACCCCGGCCTTCGCCGGGGTGACGGTCTATCGGACTAATTCGGTCATGCGTTTGCGGATGATCGCCTCCGCGTCGGCAGCGATTTTCTCGACGACTTTCGCCGCAGGCTCGATCGAGTCGATCAGCCCCGCGTCCTGTCCGAAGAGGAGCGGCGTGTTGTCGGCGTCGCCTGCCTTGCGCGCCTCCGCGACCGCTTTCGCGACTTCGGTGCGGTTCTGACGCAGCGCCCACTCCTGTCCCGCCCAGCGCGCGATGAACGCATTGCGCTGCGCGCGCACCATGGCGCCCGGCCAGACGTGGCCGCTCGCAACGTCGGGAATGTCGGTGAGCAGCGTGTCGTGCCCGTCGCTCTTCACGATCGCCTGCTTGAAGTTCTCGTGAATCGGCGCTTCGGGTGTCGCGAGCAAGCGCGTGCCGAGGAGCACGCCGTCGGCGCCCAGCGCGAGCGATGCGGCGAGACCGCGGCCGTCGGCGATGCCGCCCGCCGCAAGCACCGGCACCGGCGCTACCGCGCTCACGATCATCGGCACGATCACGAAAGTGGCCATCCAGCCGACGTGGCCGCCGCCTTCCATGCCCTGCGCGACCATGTAATCGGCGCCGGCTTCGACCGCCCGCTCGGCTTCGGGCACGTCGGAGGCCATGTACATCACCTTCGATCCGGCGTCGTGCGCGCGCTTGAAATACGTGCGCAGATCGTCGTGCCGGTGCGCCCACGCGAACGAGATGACGTGGGGCCGCGCGGCGAGCGTCGCCGCGAAATCCTCTTCTTTCATCCTGAAGAGCAGATGGTTGATGCCGAACGGCTTGTCGGTGGCTTCGCGGATAGCGCGCACTTGCGCCGTGATCTGCTCGGCGTTGTACACGGAGGTGCCGAGGGTGCCGAAGCCGCCGGCGTTCGAAACCGCAGCGACGAGCTTCGCGGATGTCGCCGAGCCCATGCCGCCGAGGACGATCGGGTGCTTGATCTCGAGCTGATCGCAGATGCGCGTCTGAATCATGGACGTTCCTTTGTCGCGTGATGCGTAAGTGGGGCAAAATCGGTCGCTATGAGATCGATCGTAACCGCAATTTCGCTCGTTGCGGCGCTCGCATCATCGGCCGCGCTGGCCGCCGCGCAGCAATTCCCCGCGCGCCCCGTGAGGCTCGTGGTGCCCTATCCGCCCGGCGGCGCGAACGATGCGGTGGTGCGCCTGCTCGCGCCGAAGATGGGCGAGCAGCTCGGCCACAACGTGGTGGTGGACAACCGCGGCGGCGGCAACACGATCATCGGCTCGGAGCTCGTGGCGCGCGCCGTGCCCGACGGTCACACGCTGCTGATCATCGCGGCGGGGCATGCGATCAATCCCGCGCTCTATGCGAAGCTGCCGTACGACACGGTGCGCGATTTCGTCCCGATCGTGCTGATCGGCGACGGCGCATACGTGCTGGTCGTCTCGCCCGCGCTCGGTGTCTCCAGCGTGCCCGAGCTCATCAAGGCCGCGAAGGCGAAGCCGGGGCAGATCGTGTACGCGTCGTCGAGCACCGGCAATCTCACGCACCTCGCGGCCGAGGTCTTCAACGCGCTCGCCGGCACGAAGATGCTGCACGTGCCGTACAAGGGCGGCGGTCCGGCCATGCTCGACCTGCTCGGCGGCCGCGTCTCGGCTTTCTTCTCCACCGTCGCCGTCGCGCGGCCGCATCTTCAGTCCGGCAAGATCAGGGGCCTCGGTGTGACGACCGCGCGCCGCAGCCCTGCGCTGCCGAACATCCCGGCGATCGCCGAGGCCGGGCTGCCGGGCTACGAAGTCAGCGGCTGGTACGGCCTGGTCGGACCCGCGCGCACGCCCGCCGCGGTAGTCACGCGCGTACACGCCGTGGTTCAGAACGTCACGCGCCAGCCGGACATCAAGGAGAAGCTGCTCGGCCTCGGCATCGACGTGGTGGAGATGTCGCCCGCCGGGTTCGGCAAGCGCATCACGAGCGACATCGCCAAATGGGAGCGGATCGTGAAGCCGCTCGGAATCACTCCGGAATAGATCAGATATGACTTCAGACACCATTCGCGTGTTCGTCCCGGTCGGCGAGCCGGCGGGCGCGCAACGAAGCGACACGCGCTCGCGCACGAGTCGCAGCGAATCCGCGTTCGTCATCGGGCTCCTCGACAATCACAAGCACAACACCGACCGCGTCCTCGCGCGGCTGGAGCAGCACTTCCGGCACAACTTCGAGGGCGTGCGGTTCGTGCACGCCATGAAAGGTGACGCGGGGAAGGGCGCCGGCAAAGCGCTGATCGACGACCTCGCGGCGCAGTGTGACGCCGTCGTGACCGGTATCGGCGATTGAGGCTCGTGCACGTCGTGGAGTCTCCACGACAGCGCAGAGCTGGAGAAGCGGGGGGTGGCGACCGCAACCATCGTGACCTCGGCGTTCGTCAAGGCCGCCGAGGCGCACCGCAAGCTGCTCAAGCAACCCGAGCTGCCCTACGCCGCGGTGCCGCACCCGATCGTGTCGATGTCGGGCGAGGCGCTCGACGCGAGCGCCGACGCGATTCTCGACGAAGTGCTCGGCGCGATCTCGCGTGCGAGCGGCAAGCCATGACGCCGACGATCGACGTCCCGAACTCGTTCCGGGAAATCTTCGATCTCTATTACACGCGCGGGTGGACCGATGGACTGCCGGTCATTCCGCCGACGGAGGATCTCGTCGCGGAGATGCTGCGCTACACCGACCGCGCGCGCGACGAAGTGATCTGCGAGCTGCCGCCGCGCGGCGGGGTGGCGACGACCGAGCTCATCGCGGTGAATTGCGTGATGGCGGGATGCCTGCCCGAGTACTTCCCGGTGGTGCTGACCGCGGTCGAAGCGGCGATGGAGGAGAAGTACAACCTCTACGGCCGGCAGACCACCACGAACCCCGCGGGGCATCTGGTGCTCATCAACGGGCCGATCCGCAACGAGCTCGACGTGAACTGCGCCGGTCAGTGCTTCGGACCGGGCTGGCGCGCGAACGCGACGATCGGGCGCGCGGTGCGGCTCGTGTTCCGCAATATCGGCGGCGCGATCCCGCAGGTCACCGACATGTCCACGCACGGCATGCCCGCGCGCTACACCTACTGCGTCGGCGAGTACGAAGAGGAGAGCCCGTGGGAGCCGCTGCACGTCGAAATGGGCTATGCGGCCGAGACGAGCACGGTCACGATCTTTCCGGGGCAGTGCCCGGTGAATTCGTTCGAGCACGTCGCCAAAACGCCGCACCGCTATCTCGGGACGGTTGCCTCCACCATGGCGCACCTCGGCACCAACGGCATCTACCGGCCCGGCGAAAACATGATTTTCTTCGCGCCCGAAGGCGCGCGGTTCCTGAGCGGCTTCGGCTGGAGCAAGAAGGACATCAGGCAGGCGCTCTTCGAGATGGCGCGGCAGAAAGTGAAGGATGCGCGCGAGCGCGGCGGCTGGTTTCATGCGACGAACCCGCGCAAGTGGATCGACATCGACGACGACGAAGCGACGATGCCGGTGGTGAAGTCCCCCGAGAGCATTTTCATCGCGGTCGCGGGCGGCCCCGGCCGCCACAACCTCGTGATCCCCACGACGGGCGATCTCACGGAATGCGTGACGAAGCCGATCGCGTTCAAGGACGGCACGCCGATTCGTTCAGTGCGCGATTTTTTGAGGTGAGGAGAAACGGTGTCGGTGAACGCGGGTAACGAATGCCGCTTCTGTCTTCAGGGCGAGCGCGGCGCCATTCTCAAGAACGAGCTCGCGCTGGTGAAGCGCGACCGTTTTCCGCTGACAGAAGGCCATACGCTCATCGTCCCGCGGCGGCACGTCCAGTCGTTTTTCGAACTGACCGCTGACGAGCACGCGGCGATGTGCGATCTCATCGTCCAGGCCAAGGCGCACATCGAACAGGACCAGAAGCCCGACGGCTACAACATCGGTATCAACGACGGCACCGCGGCGGGGCAGACGATCATGCACGTGCACGTGCATCTCATCCCGCGCTATCTCGGCGACACGGCCGATCCGCGCGGCGGAATCCGCTGGATCATCCCGGAGCGGCGGGATTACTGGAAGAAGACGGCGTTGTAAGCTCTGGATTCCCGCCTGCGCGGGAATGACCAAAGATCGGGCAACCGGATTGCCACCCATGGCGGCATGCCAGCGCGTTGAGGCGTTGGTCGTCATCCCCGCGCAGGCGGGATCCAGAAGGAAGGAGGCAACATGGAAGTCGCGACGCATCGACCGATCGAAGCGCCCTCTGCGTGGACGGGTGCGGAAATGCGGAACCGGACGTCCGAGTGGCTGCGGCCGTTCAGCCGCGGCGAGCTCGCCGAGATCGACGCCGCGCTCGATTCGGTGAAGCGGCGCGGGATCGAGCTTTTCGACATCACGAAAGACGATTTCCCGCTCCCGCGGTTTTCCACAGAGCTCGCGAGAATCTCGCAGGAGCTGGAGAGCGGGCGCGGGATGATCATGCTGCGCGGGCTGCCGCTCACGTATTCGCCGGACGATCTGCGCACGGTGTACTGGGGCATCGGCACGCATCTCGGGACGGCGGTGTCGCAGAACTACACGGGCGAGCTGCTGGGGCTGGTGAAGGACGTCGGCGGCCCGATCGTCAGCACGACGCGCCGCGGCGGCAAGACCAATCTGTACCTCGATTTCCACAGCGATCGCTGCGATGTCGTGGGACTCCTGTGCGTGCGCAAGGCGAAGTCGGGCGGCGCGAGCCGCATCGTGAGCGCGGGCGCGATCCACAACGAGATCCTGCGGCGGCGCCCCGATCTGATCGACGTCTTCTACGGCGACTGGGAGCACAGTTGGCAGGGCGAGCAGCCGCCGGGCTGCGGCAAGACCGACACGCGGCCGATCTTCGGAATGCGCGACGGTTACTTCACGGGGGTTTTCTCGCCGACGTACATCAGGTCGTCGCAGGATTTCCCCGAAGTGCCGCGGCACACGCCGGAGCAGCGCGAAGCGCTCGATCTGTACGTACAGCTCGCGAACGAGCTCGCGCTCGACATGGATTTCGAGCCGGGCGACATCCAGCTCCTCAACAATCACGTCATGTATCACGGGCGCACCGCCTTCGAGGATTACCCGGAGGACGAGCGCAAGCGCCTGCTGCTTCGTCTGTGGCTGGCAGTGCCCAATAGCCGTCCGCTCCCGGAAGCGTGGAAGCGCATATTCGGCAGGGTGGAGGCGGGTGCGGTGCGCGGCGGCATTCTGTGCCGCGAAGGCTGGTGGCGCGACGTGAGCGAGTTCCGGGCGAAGCGCACGGGCGTGCACGCGAGAGAGGGCGCGAAATGGTAATACTGGATTCCCGCCTTCGCGGGAATGACGGCATTGTTCGTCCTCCCCGCGCAGGCGGACCGTCATCAGGGCAGAGCGGCGGCGAATGCAGAAGCTCGACGTAGTCAGTCCGGCCGGCGTCGCAGTCGTCGAGCGCACGGCGCTCGCGCCGCGGCTCACCACGCTCGACGGCAAAACGATCGGCGAAGTGTGGAACGGCGACTTCAAGGGCGACGTCACGTTCCCGCTGATCCGCGACGCGCTGGCGCGGCGCTATCCGCGTCTGAAGATCGTGCGGTATACCGAATTCCCGCACCACCACGGCAGCGACGATCCGGCGAAGCAGCGCGAGCGCGCGCGCAGCATCGCGACGAGCGCGAAAGCGAAAGGGTGCGACGCGCTCATATCCGGTAACGGGGCCTGAGGGACCTGCTCACCGGCCGCGGCGCGGCCGGCGATCGAAGCGGAGCGTCTCGGCATAGCGACCGTCATCGTCGCGACGACCGGCTTCTCGAATCTCGCGCGTCTGACCGGCAAGTCCGCCGGCATCGACGATCTGCGGATCGCGGAATATCCCGGCGCGATCGGTATTCATGGCGCAGCCGACATTTCGGCCAACGTCGAACGCGTGCTGATCGATCGAATCGTCCACGGCCTCACCGCGGCGGGTGAGGGTGCGGCCTCCGACCGGTCAGCGACCGCGGGCGCGCACGACGTCGTGTTCACCGGCACGAACGACGAGATCGACCGCTACTTCCACCAACGCGGCTGGAGCGACGGGCTCCCGATCGTGCCGCCGACGAAAGAACGGATCACGGCGTTTCTCCAGCGCACGCCGCGCAAGCCCGACGAGGAGATCGCGGTGCTGCCAACGGCGAATCTGCGCGCGACGCCCTGGAACATCGCCGCCAACGGCGTCATGGCCGGCTGCCGGCCGGAGCACATGCCCCTTCTGATCGCGGTGGTGGAGGCGCTCGGCGACGAGCACAGCGGTCTCAACATGATCGGCAGCTCGTCCGGCATCGTGCCGTTCATGCTGGTGAACGGGCCGCTCGCGAAGACCCTCGGGCTCGAATCGGGTGCGCAGCTCGTGAACCGCGGGACCAATCCGGTGCTCGGCCGCGCGCTCGGCTTCATCATCCGCAATATCGCGGGGTTCAGGCCGGGCGCGAATTACATGGGCTCGTTCGGTTATCCACTGGCGTTTGCGGTTGCGGAGAACGAGGACGAAAGCCCCTGGGAGCCGTTCCACGTCGAGCATGGCTTTGCGCGCGAAGATTCGACGGTCACCTTCGGTGTGACCAACAACTGGGGTCCGTCGCCGGCGGCGGCGGCGACCGCGGAGGTGAGCGGCGCCGAAGCCGTCATTCAGCTCATCAGCCGCGAGATCCCGAAGAAGTCGCGGCTTTACAACTTCCCCGCGCGCGGGCCGGACGCGGAGCACGCGATGATCACGGTGCTCATGTCGCCGTCGGTCGCGAAAACGCTCGCCGACGCCGGTTTCACGAAGCACTCGCTCAAGCAGCACCTCTACGAGCGCACGCTCATCACGCTGCGCGATTTCGCGTGGAATCTCACGCACGTCTCGATCATGCAGACGACGCTCGCCGAGCGCGTTGCATCGGGCGTTTACCCCGAGGAATTCCTCGGGGCGCCCGACGACCCAGTGCGGCTTCTCTCGAGCCCGGATATTCTGCACATCGTCGTGTGCGGCGATCCGCACCGCAACCGTCTCATGGTGATGGAGGGCGGCCACACGCGTCCGACGCTGCGGCGCATAACAACGGACTAGAAGGAGGAGAGATGTATCGGCTCGGCGTTGCCCTCGTTGTCTTGTCCATCGCACCGGTTGCCGCGCAGGCGCAAAAAGCCGCTGCGAGCTATCCATCCAGGCCGATTCGCATCATCGTGCCGTTCGCTCCGCAGGGACCGAACGACATCCTCGCGCGGCTGGTCGGTCAGAAGCTCACCGAAGCGTGGGGGCAGCAGGTCGTCGTGGACAACCGGCCGGGCGCCGGGACGGTGATCGGCACCGAGCTTGCGGCGCGCTCGCCGGCGGACGGTTACACGCTGCTCATGGTGTCCACGAGCACGTCGGTGAATCCGACGCTCAAGAAATCACTGCCGTACGACACGGTGCGCGACTTCGCGCCGGTGATTCGTCTGGCGGAGACGCCGAACGTGCTCGCGTGCCATCCGTCGCTGCCGGTGACGAGTGTCGGCGAGCTGATCAGGCTCGCCAAGACGCGGCCCGGGCAGATCGCCTACGCCTCCGGCGGCATCGGCACCTCGACGCACCTCACGATGGAAATGCTCGGTGTGCTCGGGGGACTGAAGTTGACGCACGTGCCGTACAAGGGCGCCGCGCCCGCGACGGTCGCGGTGCTGAGCGGGGAGGTGTCCTGCGTGATCGCCTCGATCCTGCCGACGATGCCGTACGTCAAGGCGAAGCGGCTGCGCGCGCTCGCGACTACCGGCGAGCGCCGCGCGGGTCCGCTGCCGGATGTCCCGACGATCGGCGAGACGGTGAAGGGATTCGCCGCCAACGCCTGGTTCGGTATCTTCGCGCCGGCCGGCACGCCGCCGGACATCGTCGCGAAGTTGAATGCCGAGATCGCGCGCATCCTCCAGACGCCGGCCATGCGCGATCAGCTCGCGCTGGACGGTGCCGAGTTCGTCGCCAACACTCCCGAGCAGTTCGTGGCGCAGTTCAAGAACGAGATCGCGAAGTGGGGCAATGTCGTCAAGCGCGCGGGCGTTCAGGAGAAGTGACGAGCCGGTGATGACAGTGGAAAGCTGGCACGACGTTTGCGCCATGGCCACCTGACCCGCGGCCCCGCCGCGAACACAGGCGGCAGGGCATGGCGAACGAAGCGATTTCCTCTCAGTGCACGACGGGCGTCGACGGTCTGGATGAAGTGCTGTACGGCGGCCTGCCGCGGGACCGGCTGTACCTTGTCGACGGTAATCCCGGCGTAGGCAAAACGACTCTCGCGCTGCAGTTTCTACTCGAAGGCGTGCGGCGGGGCGAGAAGTGCCTTTACGTGACCCTGTCGGAGACCAAGACCGAGCTCGACGCGGTCGCGCTGTCGCACGGCTGGACGCTCGATGGCATCGCCATCATCGAGCTGTCGCAGATCGAGCAGTCGCTCACGGCGAAATCCCAGAACACCCTGTTCCAGCCCGCAGAGGTCGAGCTGAACAACCTGAGCGAACTCCTGCTCGAGCGCATCGGCAGGATAGAGCCCGCGCGGCTCGTGCTGGACTCGTTGTCGGAGATGCGGTTGCTCGCGCAGAGCCCGCTGCGCTACCGGCGCCAGATCCTGACCTTCAAGCAGCGGTTCTCCGACAGCCGCTGTACCGTGCTCCTGCTCGACGACCGCAGCGCGATCGGCCCGGACGTGCAGGTGCAGAGCATCGTGCACGGGATGATCTCGATGTTCGTGATGCCGCTCAAGTTCGGGATCCACCGGCGGTATCTGGCCATCACGAAGCTGCGCGGCGCGAAATTCGTCGAAGGCAATCACGACTACGCCATCGTCCGCGGGGGCATCACGCTGTTCCCGCGCCTCGTGGCGGCGGAGTACCCCACGGACTTTCAGGATCAGGTGTTCTCCAGCGGCAATGCCGGGCTCGACGCGCTGATCGGCGGCGGCCTCGACGCGGGCACGAGCAATCTGATGATGGGGCCCGCCGGCAGCGGCAAATCCACGGTCGCGAGCGTTTTCGCCCATGCTGCCGCGCTGCGCGGCGAGCGGGTGATTTATTTCGCATTCGACGAAAGCGTGCACACGCTGCTGCGCCGCGCCCGCGCGCTCGGGATCGCGCTCGAACCTCACGTCGCATCGGGCATGCTTACCGTGCAGCAGATCGACCCTGCGGAGGTCGCCCCCGGCGAGCTTGCGAGCAAGATCGTCGAATGCGTCGAGAAGCACGGCACGCGCGTCATCGTGCTGGACAGCCTGAACGGCTACGTGAACGCAATGCCGCAGGAGGACTACATCAACCTGCACCTCCACGAGCTCCTGAGCTTTCTCAACCAACGCGGCGTCGTGACGATCATGACGCTGGCCCAGCAGGGCCTCGTCGGACCGATGGGCGTCCCGGTCGACGTGAGCTATCTCGCGGACACGGTGGTGCTCACGCGATTCTTCGAGGCGCGCGGATCCGTGCGCAAGGCGATCTCCGTCATCAAGAAGCGCAGCGGCAGCCACGAAGTCACCATTCGTGAGCTGGAGCTGAGCCCGAGCGGTGTGCGTATCGGCGAGCCGCTGGACGACTTCGAGGGCGTGCTCACCGGCGTCCCGAGGTTCGTCGGCGACACGGCAGAGGTCACGCGCGGCAACCGGTAGGCGCGCACTCCCGTATATGCAACCGCCGCAAGCCGTCATCATCACCCCGAGCGAGAACGATGCGACTGTCGCGCTCGCGTTCCTGAGGGAGGCCGGCATCCCGGCGCGCGCATGTGCAACGCTCTCCGAGCTCGCGAGAAATGCGCCGGAGCAGATCGGCTGCGCCGTGCTCGTGGAAGAAGCGCTGGTGCAGCCGGAGCTCGAGGAGCTGCTCGCGGCGCTCGCCGCGCAGCAGCCGTGGTCGGACCTGCCGCTCGTGCTGATCGCGAGCCAAGGCGCGGCGCTCGGGCCGCTGGTGGAGCGCGTGTTCCCGCAGTCGGGCAATGTCGCCGTGCTCGAGCGCCCGATGAACCCGGTGAGTCTGATCTCGGCGGTGCGCGTGGGCTTGCGCGCACGCCAGCGGCAGCTGGAGGTTCGCGAGCTCCTCGAACAGCGCGCCAATGCGCTGCGGCTGCGCGAGGAGTTTCTCGCGATGTTGAGTCACGAGCTGCGCAATCCGCTCGCGCCCATGCGCAACGCCGTGTATCTCATGAAGCGGCTCGACATCGACAACGATCTCTTCCGCACCACACGGGAGCTGATCGACAGGCAGGTCGGACACATGGCGCGGCTCGTGGACGACCTGCTCGACGTCTCACGGCTCGAGCTCGGCAAGGTGCAGCTCCAGTTGCGGGAGCTGGATCTGAACGCCGCGGTCGCGGCGGCGACCGAAGCTTGTACGGGGCAGATACAGGCGCGGCGGCACGAGCTCGAGCTGCGTCTGGCGCGCGAGCCGCTGTACGTGATGGCCGATCCGGTGCGCATCGAGCAGATCATCGGCAATCTCATCACGAACGCGTCGAAATTCACGCCCGAGGGTGGATCGATCGTCGTGGAGGCGGCCGGCGGCGCGGCCACGGCGACAGTCACGGTAAGCGACAGCGGCGTGGGCATCGAAGGGCGCATGCTGAACGCCGTTTTCGAGCTGTTCACGCAGGACGCGGCGACGCTCGAGCGCTCGAGGGGCGGACTCGGCATCGGTCTCACGATCGTGAAGCGGCTGGTCGAGCTGCATGGCGGCAGCGTGCGCGTTTCGAGCGCCGGGCGCGATCGCGGCTCCCGGTTCACGGTGGAGCTGCCACGGGTCGAGGCGGGGCGGGCGATGACCGCCAGGCCGGCGCAGGATGCCCGCGCAGCGCCAAGTCGCCGGGTGCTCGTGATCGAGGACAATCCCGACGTGCGCGAGTCGCTCGGGCTGCTGTTGCGGCAATGGGGGCACGGTATCGATTACGCGGACAGCGGCCCGTCGGGGCTTCAGCGCGCCGATCTCCTGCGGCCGGACGTCGCGCTGATCGACATCGGGCTTCCCGGGCTGAACGGCTACGAGCTGGCGCAGCGCATCCGCGGCCTCGACCGCGACTGGGCGCGCGATGTGAAGCTCATCGCGCTCACCGGATACGGCCGCGACGACGACCGACGCAAGGCGCTCGACTCGGGCTTCAACTGCCATCTCGTGAAGCCGGTGGACCCCGAGGTGCTCGCGGAAGTGCTGCGCGCGTCCTGACGCGCGCACCACGAAATTCCCCCTAGAGCAGCTCGATGCCTTCGAGCTGCGCCGCGCATGTATCGCGCACGATCGTCACGAAGTCCCGCAGATAGGCCGTCTTCGCGAGCGGCTTCGAGGTGACGGCGTACAGGCTGCTCCAGAGACCTTTGGCTCCGACAGGCCGCGCGATGACGTAATCGTTTTCGACGTAGTTGCGCACGCCCCAGTTCGGCAGCGCCGCGACACCACGGCGGCTCGCGACGAGCTGGAGGATCGCGATCGTGAGCTCCGCGGTGCGGCGCTGGACGGTGATGCGGGCAGGCTCCAGGACCTCGCGTATGAGATCGATCCGGCGCGGCGGCACGGGATAGGTGATGAGCGTCTCGCCCCGCAGGTCGGCGGCCTCGATGCGCCGGCGGGTGCGCAGCGAATGCTCCAGCGGCATCACGAGCAGGATCTCGAAGCGGAACAGCGGAATCGCCGCGTAGCCGCTTTTCGGCCGCTGCGAGCCGATCACGACGTCCGCCTTGCTTCTCCCAAGGAGCGAGAGCGGGTCCGGATGGAATCCGGCCACCAGATCGACCTCGACCTCGGGCCAACGGCGCCTGAACTCGTCCATGACCGGCATCAGCCAGTCGAAACACGTGTGGCATTCGAGCGCGATGCGTAGCTCGCCGCGCGGCGTCTCCTTCAGCCGCGAGAGGTCGCGCTCGGCTTCGCCGATGCGCGCGAGCACCTCGCGCGCGAGCGCGAGCACACGCTCGCCGGCCGGCGTGAAGCGCAGCCCCCGCGGACCGCGCTCGAAGAGCTGCAGGTCGTAACGCGCTTCCACCGCGCGGATCTGGTGCGAGAGCGCGGACTGCGTGAGATGCACGCGCTCGGCGGCGGCGGAGAGGCTTCGAGCTTCGGCGATCGCGACGAGCGAGCGCAGGTGCCGGATCTCGATCATGCGTGTGTATGAAGCGGATTCATGCGTTGTTGAAAATGTATCGCTTGATTCATTCTACGGCGAAGCCGAGACTGCACGCGACTTTCAGCGGTGCGCTACCGGCGCACCCTACGATTTCGGCGGTGCGCGACGAGCGCACCCTACGCAACTACGAACCCCACGCACCCATTCAATACATCTCGCACGGAGCGATTCATGACCCGCACACACGTTCTCGGCTTTCCCCGCATCGGCGCGCGGCGCGAGCTCAAATTCGCGCTGGAAGCGTTCTGGCGCGGCGAATCCGGCGAAGACCTGCTGCACGAGACCGCGCGCGCCCTCATAATGGCGCACTGGGATCTTCAGCAGGACGCCGGACTGGATTTCATCGCCGCAGGAGACTTCTCGTTCTACGACCACGTGCTCGATACGTCGCTCATGCTGGGCGCGCCGCCGCGGCGGTTCGGATTCGACGCCGCCTCGCTCACGCGCGCGCAGTACTTCGAGCTCGCGCGCGGCAATCCGGCGCAGCCCGCACTCGAGATGACGAAGTGGTTCGACACGAACTATCACTACCTCGTGCCGGAGCTCGAGCGCGGCATGGCATTCGAAGTGCGCGGCGGCGATCTGTTGCGCTGGATGGCGGAGGCGATCGCGCGCGGGCCGCAGGTGAAACCGGTGCTCGTCGGTCCCATGACCTACCTGTGGCTCTCCAAGATGTCCGATGCGCGGGCCGACAGGCTTTCACTGCTCCCGCCGCTGCTCGAGGCCTATGTCGAAGTACTCACGCAGCTCGCGCGCGCCGGGGTCGAGTGGGTGCAGCTCGACGAGCCCGCGCTGTGCGTGGATCCCGGAGCGCAATGGATCGCGGCGTTCGAGACCGCGTACCAGGCGCTCAGCGCGTGCGGACCGAAAATTCTCGTTGCGACCTATTTCGACAGTGCGTCGGATCACGCCGGGCGGCTGGTGAAGACCGGTGTCCACGGCTGGCACCTCGATCTCGTGCGGGCACCCGACCAGCTCGACGGTTGGCTGCGGCTGCTGCCCGCCGATGCCGTGCTCTCCGCCGGTATCGTGGACGGCCGGAACGTCTGGCGCACCGACCTGCGCGCCGCGATCGAGCGCCTGCGCCCTGCGCACGACGTGCTGCACGATCGCCTCTGGATCGCGCCCTCGTGCTCGCTCCTGCACGTGCCCGTGTCGCTCGCGCACGAGAACAATCTCGATCCGGAGGTGCGGCCATGGCTCGCGTTCGCCACCGAGAAGCTCGACGAGGTCGCAACGATCGCGCGAGCGCTCGATCACGGGACGGAGCGCGTAGCCGACCCGCTCGCTGCGTCGGACGAGGCGCAACGTGCGCGCAAGGCCTCGAAGCGCATCGTGAACGAGGCCGTGCGCAGCGCGCTGGCGGTGCATGCGTCGGCGAGCGTCGAGCGCCGCAGCCCGTTCGGTGTTCGCGCGGCGAAGCAGCGCGCCGCGCTCGACCTGCCGCTCCTGCCCACGACAACCATCGGCTCCTTTCCGCAGGACCGGTCGGTTCGTGCGGCGCGCGCGGCCTATCGTCGGGGCGAGCTCGGCGCGCTCGCGTACCTGCAGCGCATGCGCCGCGAGATCGAGAGCGTGGTGCGCCGGCAGGAAGCGCTGGGGCTCGACGTGCTCGTCCACGGCGAGGCCGAGCGCACCGACATGGTCGAATACTTCGCCGAGCACTTGTGGGGCTACGCCGTCACGGACAACGGCTGGGTGCAGAGCTACGGCTCGCGGTGCGTCAAGCCGCCGATCCTCTACGGAGACGTGAGCCGGCCCGAGCCGATCACGGTGGAGACGATCTCGTACGCGCAGTCGCTCACCATGAAGATCATGAAGGGGATGCTGACCGGCCCCGTGACCATGCTCCAGTGGTCGTTCGTGCGCGACGACGCGCGGCGCGAGCAGGTCGCGATGCAGATCGCGCTCGCGATCCGCGAGGAGGTGGCCGATCTCGAGCGCGCGGGCATCCGCGTGATACAGATCGACGAGCCGGCGCTGCGCGAGGGCTTGCCGCTGCGGCGCGCCGATTGGGACACCTATCTCGCGTGGGCGGTGCGGGCGTTCAAGCTGAGCGCGTCGGTGGTCGCCGACGAGACCCAGATCCACACGCACATGTGCTACTCGGAATTCGGCGACATCCTGCCCGCGATCTGCGCGCTGGACGCCGACGTGATCACGATCGAGACGTCGCGCTCGAAGATGGAGCTGCTCGACGCATTCGCGGCGTTCGATTATCCGAACGGCATCGGCCCGGGCGTTTTCGACATTCACTCGCCGCGGGTGGTCGGAAGCGACGACATGCTGGCCCTGCTCGAGCGCGCGGCGCGCGTCATTGCGCCGGAGCGCCTGTGGGTGAATCCCGACTGCGGCCTGAAAACCCGCGGATGGGCCGAAACGGAGGCATCGCTCGCGAACATGGTCGAAGCGGCGTCGCGCCTGCGCGAACGGCTCATGGCCCCTGCGTAATGCTATCCTCGCTGGAGCCTGTGAAGACGGAGGAACGATGGCAGACGGCGCACGCGAATCGAAGATCCTGAGTACCTACCTCGCCCGCACGCCGCGATCGCGCGAAGCGTATCGCAAGGCCTGCGAGGTGCTGCCCGGCGGCATCGTGCACGACTCGCGGCGGATGAAGCCGTACCAGATCTACGGCGAGCGCGCGCAGGGCTCGCGCAAGTGGGACATCGACGGCAACGAGTATGTCGATTTCTACGGCGGCCACGGGTCGCTCCTGCTCGGGCACGGGCATCCGGCGGTGCTGGACGCAATCCAGAAGCAGGTCGTGAAAGGGATGCACCTCGCCGCCAACCACGAGCTCGAAGTGGAGTGGGCGCGCCTGATCGTGGACATGGTGCCGTCGGTCGAGCGCGTGCGCTTCACGTCGTCCGGCACGGAAGCCACGCAGCTCGCGCTGCGGCTTGCGCGCGCGCAGACCGGCAAGCAGCGTACTGTGCGCTTCGCGACGCACTTTCACGGCTGGCACGACCAGGTGGCGGGCGGCGTGCACGATCACTTCGACGGCAGCGCGAACGCGGGCGTGCTGAAGGAAGTCGCGGAGCAGTCGACGCTCGTTGCGCCGAACGACGTCGCGGCGGTGGAGCGCGTGATCGAGCAAAGCGGCGACGTGGCGGCGGTCATTCTCGAGCCGGTCGGCTCGAGCTCCGGGATCATTCCGACGCCGCCGGAAGTGCTCGGCGCGCTGCGCGAGATCACGAAGAAGCACGGCGTGATGCTGATTTTCGACGAGGTCGTGACCGGCTTCCGCGTGGCGCCCGGCGGCGCGCAGGCGTACTACGGCGTCGTGCCGGACCTCACGACGATGGCGAAGATCGTCGCCGGCGGCATGCAGGGTGGGGCGGTCGGCGGCCCGGCCGACATCATCGACTGGCTCGACCACGAGGCGACGAAAGCGCGCGGGCGCGAGCACGTCAATCACCATGGCACGCACAACGCACATCCGGTGAGCGCGGCGGCGGGAATCACGACGCTGAAGATCATCAAAGGCGAGGGCGAGGGGAACCCGTGCGAGAAGGCTTCCGCGACCGCGGCGAAGCTCCGCCAGCGCCTGAACGAGGTGCTCGAGGAGGAGCGCGTGCCGTGGGCGGTCTACGGCGTGCACTCGTTCTTCAACATCCACTCGAATCCCAAGGGCGACCCGATCCGGCCGACGCAGTTCGATCCGTCGACCATCACGCCCGAGACGCTGAAGGCGCGCAACGAATCGCTGCTCGGCAAGCTGCGACTCGCGATGCTCAACAACGGCGTGGACCTCAAGGGTTTTCGCGGCGGCATCGTGTCCGCCGTGCACGGTGATGCGGACATCGAGTGGACCGCGGACGCGTGGCGCAAGTCGCTGCGGGCGCTGCGCGAGGAAGGCGAGCTGGCCTGACGATCGTCGTCCCCGCGCAGGCGGGGACCCAGCAAACCACCCCCATCCTACCTTCCCCCTGAGGGGGAAGGGGATACCCGCCTGCGCGGGAATAACGGCGTTATGGCATGAGCTCGTCGAGGCGGCCTTCTTCCTTCGCTACCCGCTGCACGACGCGCACGACCTGCACCGTGGTCGGCATGCCGCAGTAGGCCGTCGAGTGCAGGACCACCTCCAGCACTTCACGCGGGGTGGCGCCGTGGAGCATCGCGCCGCGGACATGGTTCTCGAGCTGCACCGGCTCGTTGAGCGCGAGGCAGATACCGACCATCATCAGTAAGCGCGTGCGGTCGTCGATGATGCCGCGCGGGTAGAGCTCGCCGTAGATGAAGTCGAACCAGAGCTGGAGGTAGTGCGGGTCGATCCGGTCGTAGTGGTTGATCGTCTCGTTGCTCTGGTGCGCCTGCGTGCGGAAGCGCGTGCTCACGCCTTTCCAGCCGTATTTCTCCAGGATCTGCTCGCGCCATGCGGCCTCCTCGTCCGACTTCGCGGCGGGCCAGCGCTTGCGCTCCGCGGCGAGCGAACGCTCGGGCAGCCGGCCCTCGAGGGGGAGTTGGGTCTTCGTAACCTCGTCCATGCGCCCGAGGCGCTCGAGGACCTTCACGCACGCGCGCGCGCCGCGGCTCGCTTTCACGTAACCGATGTAGACCGTGGATTGCAGGACGATCTCGAGCACTTCGCGCGGCGTCGCACCCGCTGCGAGCGCGCCGGGGATCTGGCGCTCGAATTCCTCCATCTCGTTCATCGCGAGAAACTGTGCGATCGACACGAGCAGCCGCGTGCGCTCGTCGAGCCCCTTGCGCGTGAAGAGTCCGCCGTACGTGAACTCGAGCCACGCGCGCGTGTAGTGCTGATCGATGCGGTCGCGCCATTCGACTTCGTCGAGGAAATCGTCGGGGCGCAGGCGCAGGCCGTTGTCGATGGCGGCGGGGTTGTACTTTTTCCTGAAATGCTCGAGGCGCTCGTCTTTCATGGTGTCTCCTCGTGCGCTACCAGCGCACCCTACGATCATCCATACGTCAATCGACTCGGAGGTTGGCCGACGCCGCGACTTTTCTCCACTTGTCGATCTCGCTGCGGATGAAGCGCTCGAAGTCTTCCACGGACCCTGCGCCCACGTCGAAGCCCGCGTTCACGAGCGCCGGACGCACGTCGTCGGACTTGAGGATGCGCGCGATCTCCGCGTTGAGCCGGGTGACGATCGGCCGCGGCACGCCCGCGCGCGCCACCACGCCATGCCACGTCGCGGCTTCGAAGCCGCGGAAGCCGGCTTCCGTCATCGTCGGTATGTCGGGAAAATCCTTCGAGCGTGCGGCCGAGGCGACCGCGAGCGCACGCACGCGGCCGGACCGGATGTGCTGCGCCGTCGTGCTGAACGTGGTGAATGCGACCGGGATGTTGCCCGCCAGCAGATCGACCACCATCACCGAGCTGCCCTTGTACGGCACGTGCACGAGCTTCACGCCGGCCACGCTGCTGAAGTACTCGGTCGTGAGGTGCACGCCGGTCGCGATACCGGGCGTGCCGTACGAGAGCTGCCCCGGACGCGCTCTGGCGAGCTTCACCAGCTCCGCCGCCGAGCGTACCGGCAGCGCAGGATGGACGTGCAGCGCGTACGGCACCACTGTCGCGAGTACGATCGGCGCGATGTCCTTCAGCGGATCGTACGGCACGTTGGTGCGGGTCACGGGCAGCACCGCGAGCGAGCTGATCGTACCCATCGCGAGCGTGTAGCCGTCCGCGGGCGCGCGCAGCATCGCTTCGGTGCCGATCAGGCTGCCGGCGCCCGGCCGGTTTTCGACGATCACCTGCTGTCTCAGCGCATCGGTGAGCTTCGGCGCGATGTGGCGCGCCACGACGTCGGTGTCGCCGCCGGGCGTGTACGGCACGATGATGCGCACCGGCTTCCCGGGGTACGCCTGTGCGCTCGCGATGCACGGCGCGAGCAGCATCAGCATGAAAATGATCGCGCGCTCGAGCTTCATCTGCCGGTCTGCCGCGTCGTCCATGGCCGCCTCCTGTGCCGCAGAGGGTACGGCAAATCCGGCTCAGTGAAACAGAATCCACACTCTGGATCCCGGCCCTGCGCCGGAATGATGACCGTCATCCGGACCGATAGACCTTACTGCATGCGGATATTCGCCGCCTGCACGACCTTGCGCCACTTCGCGATCTCGGCCTTCACCAGCGCGGAAAATGCGTGCGGCGTGCTGCCGACGAGCGTCGAGCCGTCTGCCGTGAGTCGCTGAGCGACGTCCGGCATCCTGAGCGCGGCCGTGAATCCGCTGTGCAGCGCCGCGATCGTCGGCTCGGGTACTTTCACGGGTGTCGCGATGCCGTACCACTGCTCGACTTCGAACCCCGGCAGCGCGGACTCCGCGACGGTCGGCAGATCGACCACCGGCGAGCGCTTGGGCGCGGTGATCGCGAGCCAGCGCAGCCGCCCCGCCTGGACCTGCGGGCGCACGCTGAAGAGGCTGTTCATCCCGAGCTGAATCTCGTTCGCGAGCATGCCGCTGATCATCCCGGCGGAGCCTTTGTAGGGCACGTGCACGAGACTGATGCCGGCGTTCTGGTTGAACATCTCGGTGCCGACGTGCTGGAGCGAGCCCGCGCCCGATGAGCCGTACGAGAGCTTGTTCGGGTTCGCTTTCGCATACGCGATGAGCTCCCTGGGCGACTTCACCGGCAGTGCGGGCGGCACGTAAAGCACATAGAAGACCGACAGCACCTGCGTGACCGGCCGGAAGTCCGCGGCGAGGTCGTAGGGCAGCTTGATGCCGGTCGCCGCGCCGAGCGCCTGCGAGTTCGTGACGAGCACGATGGTGTGGCCGTCCGCCGTCGCGTTGGCGGCCGCTTCCAGCGCGATGGCGCCGCTCGCGCCGCCGCGGTTGTCCACGATCACCTGCTGGTTCCAGCGCTCCGCGAGCTTTGCCGCGAGCGTGCGCGCGGTGGTGTCGGTGCCGGCGCCGGGCGCGTAAGGAACGAGGAAGCGCACGGGTTTGGTCGGATACGCAGCGGGCTGCGGTTGCGCAGCGTGCGCGGCTGCGCAGAGCAGCAAGAGCAGGCATTGGACTGCCGCCTGCGCGGGAATGACGAGCTCCCTCACATCTTTATACCGGCGTCCTTGATGACTCTCGCCCATTTGGCCGTCTCCTCCTGGATTTCCCGGGTGAACTGCTCCGGCGTATTCGCCACCGGCGACGCGCCGTCGTTAGCGAGATGCGCGATGAGCTCCGGCTGCGCGAGGACCTTCACGGCCTCGCCGTGCAGGAACGAGACGATCTTAGGCGACGTGCGCGCCGGCGCCGCGAGGCCGTACCACGAACCCGATTCGAACCCGGGATAGCCGGATTCCACCATCGTCGGCAGGTCCGGCATGATCGCGATGCGCTTCGTGCTCGCGACGGCGATCGCTTTGAGCCGACCGGCCTTGATGTGCGCCATGAACACGCCGGGATTCGCGAACAGCAGATCGGCTTCGTTGCTGAGCAGCGCGACGTTCGCCGGGCCGGCGCCCTTGTACGGGACGTGAGTGACCTTGATCGCGTTCTTCATCCTGAAAAGCTCCATCGCGAGCGTGCCGGCCGATCCCGTGCCGGAGGAGGCCCAGTTCACCTTGCCGGGATTCGCGCGCGCGTAATCCACGATCTCCTGCACGGTGCGCGGCGCGAACGCGGCGCGCGCGGTCAGCATGTTCGGCACGCTCGCGAATTTCGTGATCGGCACGAGATCCCTGTGCGGATCGAACGGCATTTTCGTGAGCGTCGGGGTCACGGTCATCACCGCAACGGCGGCGACGAGCAGCGTGTAGCCGTCGGGTGTGGCGCGCGCGACGATCTCGCCGGCGATGATGCCGCCTCCGCCGCCGCGGTTCTCGTACAGGATCGGCTGTCCGAGCCGCTCGCTCATGCGCTGCGCGATCGGCCGCGCCACCACGTCGGTGCCGCCGCCGGGCGCGAAGGGGATGACCCAGCGCAGCGGTTTGTTGGGGTAATTTGCCGCGGGAGCGCTCTGCGCCGCGTGGACGCCCCCCGTGCACACGACGAATGCCGTCGTTGCGGCGAAGGCCGGAATCCAGGTTTTGACGAAGTCAGGCTTCATGGCGTCACCCCCAGCCCGGCCCCGTCGAGGGGAGGGCGTCGTTGTCCTTGCTACGGCTCGATCGTGCTACTCCGGCTTGATGTTGGCTTCCTTCATCACGCGCTTCCAGCGCGCGAGCTCCGCGGCGATCATCTGACGGAACTGCGCCGTCGTATTCGGCGCGGGTTCGAGCCCGGCGGTGGCGAGCCGCTCACGCATGTCCGGGGCGCTGATCGCGCGCGTGAGCTCGGCATAAAGCTTGTCGAGGATCGGCTTCGGCGTGCCGCCCACGGACATGATGCTGTACCAGTTCGTCACGACGACGCCCTTGAGACCGCTCTCGGTCATCGTCGGCACGTCGGGCAGCAGCGCGCTGCGCTTCGCGCCCGCGGACGCGAGGAACTTGATGCGACCGGCTTTGACGAGCCCCATCGAGGCCGGCGGTGTGCTCATCGATGCCTGGATCTGTCCCGACGCGACGTCGGCCGAGGACAGTCCCGCGCTCTTGTAAGGCACGTGCGTCATCTTGATGCCGGCCGCGAGCCTGAAGAGCTCGCCCGAGAAGTGCGTACCGCTGCCTGCGCCCGCGGAGCCCAAGTTGAGCTTGCCGGGCTGCGCCTTCGCGGCCGCGATGAAATCCTTCAGGCTGCCGACGTACGGGAGGCTCGCGTTGACGACGAGCACGTACGGCGTCTCCGCGACGACGGTGATCGGATCGAAGTCCTTTATCGGATCGTAAGCGGTCTTTTTGTAATACGCAGGATTGATCGTGAAGCCGACGTCGCACAGGCACAGCGTGTAGCCGTCAGGCGCCGCGCGCGCGACGATCTCCGTACCGACGAGCGAAGCCGCGCCCGGCCGATTGTCGACGACGACCTGCTGTCCCATCTGCTCCGACAATTTCTGCGCAACGAGTCTGCCGACGTAATCGGAGCCGCCTCCGGGTCCGAACGGTACGACCAGGCGAATCGGTCGGTTTGGATATTGCTGCGCGAAAGCGGTTGCCGCGGGCAGCGCGGAGGCGGCGAGCGCGATGCCGAGGAGGACGGTGCGGATGCAGGGCTGAGTAGTCATGGGGTCTAAAGCTCCCTTTTTGATAGGTTTCGTAAGAGTGCCATGGATGCGCGCGTGATGCGTGTCACGGCGCGCATGCCGCGCCGGCTGCGCGTATCCCGCGTAATGAACTATTGCCTGCGACAACTCATTGAAGGACTAGTACTCTCGGGCAAATTGCGGTACTTTTGTATTCCGGAGCCGCGGCAGACAGCAGGCACATGTACAAGAAACAAATAGCGGTCGAAGACCTCGAGCTCGGCATGTACGTGATCGAGCTGGACCGTCCGTGGCTCGGCACCTCGTTCGCATTCCAGGGCTTCTATCTGATCTCGCCGGAGCAGATCGAAGAGCTCCGCGCGTGCTGCAAGCACGTTTTCATCGATACCGAGCGCGAGCGCTGGACGCCCGGCCAGCGCAGGGCCGCCTCGCCGGGCCTTCAGGGCTCCACCGTCTACGAAGACAGGCAGCCGGTCGAGAGCGAGCTCGTACAGGCGCAGGAAGTGTTCGTTTCGTGCGAGGAGGCGATCCGCGACACGCTGGAGTCGCTGAAGCGCGAGGCGAAGCTCGACGCGGACAAGCTCTCCGCCGCGAGCCACGACATCACCGAAAGCATGGAGCGCAATCCCGACGCGATCCTGCTCCTGAACCGCCTGCACCGGAAAAGCACCTACGAGCTGCGCCGGGCGATGGACTCCTCGATCACGATGATCGCCTTCGGGCGCTTCCTTCAGTTCGCGAAGGACCGGCTGGAGATCCTCGGCCTCGCGGGCATGCTGCTCGACGTCGGCAAGGTCAAGATTCCCGACGAAGTGCTGAACAAGGCCGGCATGCTGAGCGCCGACGAATACCAGCTCATGAAGTCGCACGTGGAGCACTCGGTGACGCTCGTGCGCGAGGTGAACGGCAAGATCCCGGAGGCGGTGCACGAGATCATCCTCCAGCACCACGAGCGGCAGGACGGCAGCGGCTATCCGCGCGGGCTGAAGGGCGACGAGATCTCGGTCGACGGCTCGATCGCGGCGATCGCGGACAGCTTCTCGGCGCTGACATCCGATCGCTGCTTCGCCGAGCCGATGGCGCCTTCGACGGCGCTGAGCCAGCTTCACGCCATGCGCGGCAAGTGCTTCCACGAAGCGCTGGTCGAGCAGTTCATCCAGTGCGTCGGCATCTATCCGGTGGGCAGCGCCGTCGAGATGAACACCGGCGAGATCGGCATCGTGATGGCGCAGAACCCTGTGCGGCGCCTGCAGCCGCGCGTGATGCTCGTGCTGGACCGCGAGAGGAAGCAGCTTCCGCATCCGCAGGTGATCCTCGATCTCATGCGCGAGCCACGGAGTCCGAGCGGGGAGCCATATCGCATCCGCCGCACGTTGCCGATGGACCGCCTGCCGATCGATCCCAACGATTTCTTCATTCCGTGGATGCGGCAGGAGCGGGCGGCGTCAGGATCGGCTCAGCCTAAGAGTTAAAGGTTCCACCCGCACCGGCAAAGGTTCCACCCCGACCCTAACCCGCCCCCGTCGAGGGGGAGGAGACTGTTTGTGCGCTGCGGGCCGCCTGCTCGCCAAGCCACGTCACGAAAAGCTCCACCTCCGTTTTCTGCGCGCGCGCCGGCGGCACGATGAGCCAGTACGCGCGGTCCGGCAGCGCGATGGCGCTCGACGCGGGAAACGGCGCAACGAGCTCGCCTTCCTGCACCAGCATATCGATCACGGGAAAGCGGCCGAGCGCGACACCCTGCGCGGAGCGTGCGGCGCGTATCGCCTGATCGTAATGGCTGAAGTACGCGGCACCTTTCCCGCGCACCTCTGGCGCTTTCGCCTCGGCGAAGAACTGGTCCCACGAGAGCCACGGTGCACGGCCTTCGAGGTCGTGAAAGTGCAGCAGCACGTACTCGTTGAGATTCTCCAGACGCTTCAGCCGGCGCCGGCCGAGGAGCTTCGGGCTGAGCACCGGCGTGACGGTCTCCTCGAACAGCCTGAGCGCGGACGCCCCCGCGTCGCTTTGCGCGCAGTACCGTACGGCGACATCGAAGTCGTCGCGCGCGAGGTCCCGCATCACGTTGTCCGCGACGACGTGGACGTGCACGTCCGGATGTTTCTCCTGGAATGCCGCGAGTCGCGGCACGAGCCACAGCGACGAGAACGTCAGCGTCGTCGTGACGCGCACGCGGCGAACGCCGCGCGCGGCGGCGACTTTGTGCGTGAGCGCGTCGATCCGCTCGAGCAGCGGCGCGAGCTCCGAGTAGTACACGTAGCCGGCCTCGGTGAGCACGACCGCGCGCGTGCGGCGCTCGAACAGACGCACGCCGAGATGCTCCTCGAGCTGTCGGATCTGGCGGCTCACCGCGGACTGCGTGACGAAAAGCTCGGCCGCGGCCTTGGTGAACGAGAGATGCCGCGCGACCGCTTCGAAGCCTTTCAGCAGATCGAGCGAAGGCAGCCGTTCACTCATGCGCGCGCGGAATGCTCTGCATACATAAAGATCGTTTGTGCCCTTGTCGCATCGCGCCGATAGTGCAACGCGTGAAAAGCATTGGAGTCGACAATGAATAGCACGTCATCGGCCGCACAGGCCACTCGCGTGGCGCTCGAGCCGCGACAGGCGGTTTCCGTCACGGTCGAGCCCGGCACCGCGATTGAGGCGACGAGCGGACGCATCTGGCTCACCCAGGAAGGCGACGCGCGCGATCACTGCATACCCGCCGGTGTCACCTTCTGCACCGACCGCGGCGGCAAGGCGGTGCTGAGCGCCGTCGGCGGACCCGCCGAGGTTGTCGTGCGCGCCGCTGCGGGCTGCGCCCCCGGCACGGCACGCATCACCTCGTTCGAACGCATCGTGCGCGCGGCGCGGGAAGCGCGCGGCCGCTATCTAGGGGGTTTGCTGGCGCGGTTGGTCGGCTCGAGCTGATCGAGGCCGGCAGGCGCCTCGACTTCGAAGGCGTTGCAGATCGTCGCGACGAAGCCGAAGAACGAGACGATCGCGGTCAGCTCGACCAGCCATTCCTCGCTGTACTTGGCCTTCAGTGGCTCGAAGGTCGCGTCGGACACGCGCCGCTCGCGTACCAGCTCGCGCACGTAAGCGACGATCTCGCGCTCGTCCTGCGGCAGCTTCGACGCGTCGCCGCGCGCGCGTACGAGATCGATGAGCTCCTCGCGGATGCCGTTCTTGCGCGCCTGCTCGACCTGAGCGGCCCACACGTACCGTGAATCGCTCTCGCGCACGCCGGCGAGGATCGCGGCAAAGCGCAGCCGCGGCTCGATCACGTTCGTGCTGCGCGCGAACGTCACCAGCGGCAGCAGTTGCTCCGCGAGCTTCGGACTGTGCAGGAGCATGCTGAACGGTCCGCGGATGTGGCCGAAGACTTCGACGACTTTGTCGGCGACGTGGCGGTGCTGCTCTGCGAGCTCGGCTTTGGTGGTGAGCGGCTTCAGGCGTGGCATGTGTGTCTCCTCAGGATGTCATCGCGAGGCGGCAGCATACGCCGCCGTGGCGATCGCGGAGCGTCCGTTCGAACGTGCGCCACGCGATTGCTTCGTCATGGCATTGGCCTTCCTCGCAATGACCGTCATCCCTCCATTGGACGTACAGAGACGATCCGTGCGCCGGCGCGGTTGAAATAGGTCTGCCAGAACTCGAGCTGGCGGCGGTTCTGGAGCTTTGGATTGTTGAGCAGATGGTGGACTTCGACTTCGACCTCCGGCAGCTCGAGGCGCATCCTGCGGCCGTAGTCGCTCGCCTCGAACGTCGCGAACTCGGGAAGCGCCTGGTACATCGAGAGCTGCGGTGTGTTGTGAAGGAGGTCCGACACGACGATCAGCCGCTTCGGGCCGTTCACGGCGTGCTTGCGAAAGCCGTTGATCGAGACGAGCTGGATCATCTCCATAATGGGCGAGGTTTTCGCCGGCGCCGTGGAGATGAGTGCGTCGGCCTGCTTCAACATCGGCTCGCGAAAGCGCTCGCGATATTGCGCGTTCAGCTTCGCGATGTTCGCGGTGAGCTCGCTCTTGCCCTCGCCCGAGCCCGGGTTGCAGAGATCGACCAGCGGCTTCGCGCCTTCGCGGAAGTCTTCACCGAGCACGAACACCGAGACGAGCTGGCCGGGCGCGATGCGGCGGTCGACGAGCTCTTCGAGCAGCCTCAGGAATCCCTGTTTCTGGCTGAAATTGAGCGCATCGGTTTTGTCGACGAGGAGAACGACGTGGGCCGTGGGGCCGGTCTTCGGACAGAGCGTGCGGCGGTCGAGCCCGCTGTCGCGCGTGACGTACCAGTAGACGGCGCCGGCTGAGGCCGCGAAAAACACCGCGAGCGCGGCGATGCCGATCGCGATGTTGCGGGCGCGCCGTTTCCCGGCGGCCCTACTTCTGCGCATGCGTCGGCAGCTCGGGTGCCGCGGTTTCCGGCTTGACCAGCGTGAGCGGGCGCACGGTGGCGGTCCAGAGCTTGCGGTCCGCCGGCTTGAGCCGCTCGGCATGCGCGTGGAACGCGGTATCGATCGCGGCGCGCAGTCCCTCCGCTTTGGCAACCAGCTCGTCCACCAGGCGCTGCTGATCGGCGGTCCAGGCGCGGTCGTCTTCGGCGAAGTCCGGCACGGCGAGCTGCTGGAGCTGCGGGCGCGTATCGAAATAGGCCGGGCGTGCCGCAGTGCCGCGGTGGAGCTGGTTCGTGTCCCGGAAGATCTTGAGCAGCGTGTCGAGACATTGCTCGGCGTCGAGGATCGCGGCCTCCATCTGCGTGCGCGTCCATTTCTTTTCACGCAGGCGCTGCGCGGAGTCGGCGGCGAGCGCGCGCCCTTTCTGGACCGCGCTCTGGATCGTGTCGATCGCGTCGTCCTTGAACGTCTCCAGCGCCTTGCGGATGGCGTGCAGCTCCGAGAGGTAGTCCTCGCGGCTCTGGCGGGCGCGGCGCGCCACGTCGCCGTAGCCCGGGTAGCGGTCGTCGGACGAGAGCCCGTCGAACAGCGCGAAGACTGCAAAAAGGACACTGATCGCGAAGAGCAGCCACGACATCAGATCGTGCAGCCCGAGCGGCGAAGCCTGGAGCGCGGACCATGCGGCGCGGGCCGGCTGCGCGGCATCGGCCATCAGCGCATCGCGGAAGTGCGCGATCGTGAGCCCGACCGTGATCATCGCGATGACGGCAAAAACGGCTGCGGCGATGCCGACCGCCTTGAGTACCGGATTGCGGTGAAACACGAACGGCACACCGAACTTGCCGAGCACGAACGCGGTGACGAGATTGACGGCCGCGAACAGGCCGGCGGCGAGAAAACCGCCGATCAGGCCGGAATCGAGGCCCATCGAAAAGAAATAGGCGTTGGCGATGCCTTCGACGACGATCAGCGCGAGGAGGATCGCGTAGCGCGCGAAGGTCGCGCTGCCTTCGGGGTAGGTGGCGGGGCGCGTGAGGCCGTGGCGCACGCGAAAGTCGTCCAGCTCGCGCTCCCGCGAAGCGGCATTCTCTGCGAGCTCGCCGAGCAGATGCTCGTGCTCGGCGATCGTGCCCGCCGCCTGGCGCTCGAAGGTGCGGTCGGCGACCAGCGCCGCTTCGACCAGCGCGGTGACGTCCTTGCGCTCGATGTCCTCGTTGAGCGCGTTCATCCGCACCGAGGCCCACTGCACGCAGTCGCGGCGGGCTTTTTCGACGCGCTGCAGCGCTCGCGCTTCGGGCGCGCTGAGCGTCGTCTGGTCGGCGGCAGGCAGGGCCGATTGCGCGAGCTTCTTGGCTTCCTCTTCGAGCTCGAGCTCGCGCGCGACCTGCTCGACGTCGAGCCGCACGGGGTCGCCCTGCGCGAGCTGTGACAATTTGCGGCGGGCGGTGCTCAAACTTTCGGTGATCGTTTCTTTCATCGTCTGCTGAGTTGATGCGGCGGCGGCTTCGGGATGCACGAATCGCGCCAAGTCCCTGCTGGGGCACGGCATAATGCCATGGAACAACGGGGACGGAGCACGTTTTTGATCAGCGTCATTCCCGCGAAGGCGGGATCCAGAAGGACCTTCAATGCAAATCAACGATCCGCAAGCCCTCGCCGAAGTCGAAGCGCTGTTCCAGCGCTATCAGGACGCGATCATTTCGAACGACGTCGCCGTGCTGAACGCGCTGTTCTGGGATAACACGCTGACGATTCGCTACGGCACCGGCGAGAACCTGTACGGCCACGGCGCCATCGCGGCTTTTCGCGGCACGCGCACGGCCGCGCAGCACGCCCGCGAGGAGACGAAGCGCGTGGTGACGACCTTCGGGCGCGATTTCGCAACGACGAACATCGAGTTCACGCGAGGCAATCGCCGCGGCCGCCAGAGCCAGTCATGGGCGCGCCTGCCTGAGGGCTGGCGCATCGTCTCCGCGCACGTGAGCTACATGGAACAATAATTTTATTTCCAGTCCATCGCGCCGAAGCGGTCGTGTCCGAGTAGCGTGTAGAAGATCCCGATCGTCGCGCGCGTTTGCGAGCGGTCGCCGAGCACCGGATAGCTCGCGTCGCGCCGCGACCACAGGTAGCGCAGCGAGATCGCATGCTGCTTGTGGATACGGAACGTGATCGCCGCGTCTGCTCGGGCGATGTTGTCGTGGCCGCCCCGGCCCGAGGTGTCGGTCGCGACATCGCTCACGAAGTACTCGCGCGCTGTGAGATCGAGGGAAGCACGGTCCGCGAAGATGAGGCGCAGCGCGAGCAGCGCCTGCGGCGCGAGGCCGTAGTGATAATCGCGGTCGCGCGTGCCGTTGATCGTGCCCACCCCCGCGTAACCCACCCCGCCCAGCAGCGATCCCTGCAACGCCATCGCGGACGAGATGCGCCACTCGGCCGTCGTGCCGAGCGACACGGCGGTGCTGGAGATGCGGAAGATCTGCGGCGCGATGTAATCGTAGCTGCCGTAGATGCCCGAGATGCCGCGATAGTTCGTGCGGCCGCCGTAATCGCGTCCCCAGAGGAGACCGCGCGTCATCACGTTCTCGAAGCCGTTGGCGGTAGACGCGCTCGCCTGGAACGCGAAGTAATCGAATGGCCGCCGATACGCGTAATCCGGGTTACCCGGCAGGCCGTAGTCGAGCGAGAAATCGAGTATGCCCTCCGTGCGCTTCGGCTCCGCCGACGTGCCGGCGCGGTTCTCTGTCGTCGTGCTCGCGCCCACGGCGAGCCGGCTGTAATACGCGGCGTCACGGCTCGAAAAGACGGTATCGAAGCGCTCGCCGAATGCGAGGCGGTTGAATCCCGTGGGTGGCGAGATCGCCGCGGCCGCGAGCTCCCGATAGGGACGCGAGAGCCCGCCGCCTTTCTCGAGCACGAGGCTGGACATGCGGTAGAGCGCTTCCCCGAGGAACGAGCCCGCGATGCCGCTCGCGATCTGATCGTTCTTCGACGGCCGCGTGGTTTCGCCGGCGATCTCCCAGAAGATGCTGCCCATGAACGTGTAGGCAGCGGATTCCCAATAGGAGAGGCCGGCGGAGCGCGCGAAACCGTGATACATCGAGCCTTGGTACGGATGCCCGAGCTGATTGATCGCGTACGGGTCGTTCTCCACCACCCACTTGCGACGCAGGTTGCGCTTGATGCTGTTCAGATCGGTGTCGTAGTCGCAGCAGCCGAAATAGGCGCGGTCGAACGCGTTCAGCAGCATGTCGAAACCGACGATCTCGAGCGCCGGGATCCAGTAGCTCTTGCGCGGCTCGGGGTCGGAGCGCCACGCGCGCTGCGGTGAGTCCGCAGCGCCGGCTTTGTCGTCCTGCGCCTGGAGCCAGGAGCTGGGAATGTCCGGCGCGCCGAACCGCGTGCCGAAACCCGGCGTGCCGCTCGAGGCGGCTGCGCCGGCAACGTCGCCGCGGTCGTACTTGAGCCCGATGGCCGAGGCAGTAATGCCGAGATCGAGCTCCTGCGCGCCGGCCCATTGCGCGAACGCGAGCAGGAGCAGCAAGATAACCGCGGGCTTCCTTGCGTATGTCATAACGGACACCCTGTTCAGATGTCCGCGCAGTAAGCAACTTTGGCACCTGGTCCGCCGTTCCGGCGGAGGCCGCAATCCAGTGCGCGCTAAACCGGTGCTGGATCCCGGCCTTCGCCGGGATAACGCCTGTCTTCTTCGCCGACTTCCGCTTCCAGCAGCTCGAGGAGGGCCTGCACCCAGGGCCTGCGCACGTTGCGGCCGATGAAAACAATGCGCGTGCGCCGATCGTTCGAAGGCCAGCCGTCGAGCCACACCGGCGCGTGATAAACGTGCTGGACGCCGTGGATGACCGCAGGTCTGGACGGTTCCTCCGTCACCTGCACGAGGCCTTTTACCCGAAGCAGGTCAGCGCCGCAGTTTTCAGCAAGCGCGGACAGGAACAACGCGAGCGCGACGCCATGTACCGGTTGATCGCGAGTCAGTGTGAAGCTCGTGATGCCTGCGCTGTGCTCGTGTTCGCCCGCGTGCGAGTGCGCCCGCAGACTCGGCGCTCGAGTATCGCCGTCGAACAGCGCGGAGGCCGCGATGTCGCCATACGTCGCGGTGAGCACCGGCGCCTCCGGATTGATCGCGCCGATGCGCTGCGCGAGCGCGCGCGGATCGGCCCCGGGCACGTCCGTCTTTGTGAGCACGATGCGGTCCGCGACCGCTGCCTGCCGCAGTGACTCCGGATGCGCGTCGAGCGTCGAAAGTCCCGTCAGCGCGTCCACCGTCGTGACGACACGATCGAGCGCGTAGACGCCGGACAGGCCGTCGTCGGTCATCAATGCGTGCAGGATGGGCGCGGGATCGGCGAGGCCGCTGGTTTCGATGACCGCACGCTCGAACGGCGGCACGGTTCCGGCGGCTCGCCGCGACGCGAGATCCGACAGCGTAAGCGTGAGGTCGCTTCGCACCTTGCAGCAGAGGCAGCCGTTCGAGAGCTGGACGAAGCTCTCGTCGCCGGTTTCGATGAGCTCGTGATCGAGCGGGATCTCTCCGAACTCGTTGATGATGACGGCCGCGCGTCCCATCGCGGGATCGCGCAGCAGGCGGCCGAGCAGGGTGGTTTTGCCGCTGCCGAGGAAACCGGTGATGACGGTGACGGGGATGGCCTGCGGCTGTTCGGGCTTCGACTGCGTCTCGCTGCGCTCGGCACGAACGAAGGATGAATCCCGCTCGTCCTGAGCGTAGCGCAGCGGAGTCGAAGGCGGAACAACCCGGACTGCATTGCCGCGCTCCACCCCGAGCGCTCCGCGCAGCGCGCTCAGCACGCCGACGAGTGAGGCGCACGGCCGCGGCCGGCGGCCAGGCACGTGCACCAGCCAGCGAAATGGCCCTTCGGTGGCAGGTCCGATGGAAATGGTCGAGCCGTCGGCCGCTGGAATCGACGCCACGAGCGGCGACTCGGCCGACTGCGCGGTGCCGGTCACGCCCCACAGCGCGAGCGTGTCGTCAAGGAAGCGCAAGAAGTCGTCATCCCGGCGAAGGCGGGAATCCAGGCCAACGTTTCGGGTGCTGGTTCCCGGCCTGCGCCGGGACGACGACTTTTGCGTCAAAGCGCGCCGCTGCGGATCTCTTCCGAGATCTTGCGGAGGAGATACTGCCCGTCGTTCACGTCGCCTGCGAATTGCCCGTTCTCGACCACCACCTTGCCGCGCAGCAGCGTGAGGCAGGGCCACGCATGGACCTCATGGCCTTCCCACGGCGAGTAGTCCTGCTCGTGGAGCATTTCTTTGCTGATGCGCAACCGCTTCGACGGATCGAGCACCGCGATGTCGGCGTCCGACCCGGCGGCGATCGCGCCCTTGCGCGGGTACAGTCCCATGATCTTCGCGGCGTGGGTCGAGACGAGATCGACGAACTTCTCCAGCGTGTAGCCGCGGCGGCCCACCATTTCGGTGTACATGACCGCGACGCGCGGCTCGACGCCGACGTTGCCGCCGGTGGTGTCGTCGATGCGTTTGCCCATCGTCTTCACGTTGAGCGAGCAGCACACCTCGTCCGTCGCGACCGTGTGGATCGTGCCGTCCACGGTGCCGGCCCAGAGCTCGTTCTGATCGGCTTGTGACTTGAGCGACGGATAGGTGTGGTACATCTGGCCATTGGGGCGCTTGTAGTCCTCGGACGTGTACATGAGGTACTGGTGCAGCGTCTCGCCGTAGATCGGGAGCCCGCGCGCGCGGGCTTCGCGCACGGCGTTCACGCCGGATGCCGCGCTGATGTGCATGAAGTACAGCGTGATCCCGGGGACGTTCTGCGCGAGCGCGATCACGCGCCTGAACGACAGATCCTCGCTCATGGCGTTGTGCACTTCCGCCATGTGCTCGAAACCGGTGCGTCCTTCGCGGAAGAGCTTCTCGTACATGTGCATCACGATGTCGTTGTCTTCACCGTGCATGACGCACATGCCGCGCTCTTTCGCGACGACCTTGAACACTTCCCAGATGTCGCCGAAATCGACCATGCGGCCGCGGCGGCTCGGGGTGATGTCGGTGGTGAAGATCTTGACGGTGGGATAGCCGGAGCGCAGCGCTTCGCCGAGCTGGTCGAAGATCTCCGGCGGCAGCGAGCCCTCGACCATCACGTGGAAGCTGTAGTCGCAGTAGCAGTCGCCTTTCCAGTCGGTGTGACGCTCGGCGATCGCCTGCTGCACCGTCTTGCCGTGGGTCCAGCGCGCGAAGTCGATCAACGTCGTCGTGCCGCCGTAGAGCGCTGCGCGGCTCACGACCGACGCGGGGTCCGTGTACGTGACCGTGCCGTCCGGGTGCGGCGTGTACCACTTGCAGTGGACGTGCGGATCGATGCCGCCGGGCATGACGATCTTGCCGGTCATGTCGATCACGCGCTTCGCGCTCTTGTCGTCGAGCGCGCCGGCAGCGGCTACGGCGGCGATCTTCTCGCCGCGAATGGCGACGTCGCAGGCGCTCACGCCGGCCGGCGTGACGACGCGGTCGCCGCGGATGATGAGGTCGAACATTCGTGCCTCCCTATTCATGCGTCAACGACGCACCGCCTTTCCGCAGAGTGCGTCGGTGACGCACCGGCCGGTGCGCGATCCGCGCACCCTACGATGCGATGCTGTTACGTAACGTCTCGATGAAGCGCCGCACGTTGTTGCCTTCGAACGCGTCGAGCGCATTTTCCACTTGTGCCACCCCGCGCTGCGTGAGCACGAGCCCCGCAAGCTCGCGAAACTTGCCGCGCAGCTCCGATTCTTCGTACGGCTCGCTGAAGTCGCCGCGGTGGCTGTCGCGCGACTCCGTCGCGGTGCGACCGTCCTTGAGCGTCATCGTGACGCGCGCAGGACGCAGCCGCGGCGCGACCGCGGTCATCGCCGGGTCCTCTTTCATGTGAACGCGCCGGCGCAGCGCGGAGATCACCGGGTCCCGCACCGCCTGGTCGTCGATCTCATTGTGGCCGGCTTTCCCCTTGACGATCAGCACGGCCGCCGCGTGCGGCAGCGAATACTTGGAGGCGAAGAAATTCGGCGGATCGGAGTTGTTCATCACCGAGGCGAAGCGATAGGTCGCGACGTCGATCCGTTCGATCTCGTCCGGCCGCGGCTTCAACTTGTCGGTCACCGCCTTGATCGCATCGAGCGCCGGATGCACCGGGTTGCAGCAGGCGTACATGCGAAAGTAGTTCTCGGTGATGTGCCAGCGGGTGCCGAGTCCCTCCAGCAGGTTGTCCGGTTTGAACCCGCCGCCGACGAGCTGGCCGAGCGCTTCCTCGACGGCGTCGGTCTGCGCGTCGAAACCGGCGAGCACGAGCTCGGGCGCGAGCGCGCCGACGTAGCTGCTCATGCCGCCCGCGACGTTGAGCGCGGTGGCACCGGCGACGGCGTTCGAGTAGCTCGGCGTGAGCACGAGCGTCGTCGCCACGCGCATCGCGAGACTCACCTGCTCGGCGTTCATGCCGCGCACGCGCGCGCCCGCCGCCGCGGCGGCCAGCATCACCACCTGGCCGTTCTGATGCGCTAGAGGACGCGGGGTGAACGCGAGGCCCAGGCGGCCGGCGACGTCGTAGCCCAGCGCGAGCGCCGCGAGCACGTCGCTGCCTTTGCAGTCGATCGTCTCGGCGGTCGCGAGGATGCCGGGGAGCGTCTGAACGCCCGCCTGTCCGGAGACCAGCCTCAACCCTTCGCAGAGCTCGATCGCGCGGCCGGCGATGCCATTCAGCAGCGCCGCGGTGCGCGCATCGTGGCTGGGACAGCCGCGCGCATAGATCGTGGCGCCGGTTCCGGCGCCCGCGGTCAGGCGTTCCCGCAGCTTCTGCACCTCCGGCCGTAGCGATCCGGCGAGGATCACGCCGACCGTGTCCATGAGCACGAGCTTCGACTGCCGCTGCACCCGCTCGGGAAGGTCTTTCCATTGCGTGTTCGCGACGAATTGCGCGAGCTGTTCGATTTGTTGCCCCATCGTGTCCTCGTCATTCCGGCGCAGACCGGAATCTAATCAGCGCCTTCTGGATCCCGGCCGTCGCCGGGATGACGGTATCGAGCTAATCCAGCTTGATGCCGGCTGCCTTGATGATCTTCGTCCACTTCGCGATCTCGGCGTGGACGAACTTCTGGAATTCCGCCGGTACGCTGCCGACCGGCGTCGCGCCTTCCTGCAGCGCGCGATCGCGCATAGCGGGCACCGCCATGATCTTGCCGACGTCGGCGCTCAACTGCTGCACGATGGCCGGCGGCGTGCCAGTCGGCGCGAACAATCCGAACCAGCCGATCGCCTCGTAGCCTGGCACCCCGGCTTCCGCGGCAGTGGGGACGTCGGGAATCGCGGGCGCGCGCTCGCGCGTCGAGACCGCGAGCGGCTTCACGCGCTTTGCGCGGATCTGCGCGATGACGGTCTCCAGCGTATTGAACGCGGTCGTCGCTTCACCGCCCAGCACCGCCGTCACCGTCGCGCCGCCGCTCTTGTACGGCACGTGCGTGAGCTTGGTCTTGGTCACGATGCCGAAAAGCGCGCCGGCGAGATGCATCGCGCTCCCGGGTCCGGACGAGGCGTAGAGCACGTCACCCGGCTGCGCGCGCGCGAGCTTCACGAATTCCTGGAGATTGTTGGCCGGGAAGGAGGGCAGCACGACGACGACGTGCGGCACGCGCACGACCTGCGTCACCGGGATGAAGTCGCGCACGGGGTCGAAGCGCAGCTTGGGATACAGCCCCGGGTTGAACGAGAACGACGCCGAGGTCATGAGGAACGTGGAGCCGTCGGGCGCGGACTTCGCGACGAACTCGGTGCCGAGCGTCGAGCCGGCGCCGGGGCGGTTCTCGACGATGAACTGCTGCGCGTGCTGCTCGGTCAGGCGCTGCGCCAGCAGTCTCGCGAATACGTCCGTGCCGCCGCCCGGGCCGAACGGCGTGACGATGCGCACCGGTTTCTCCGGCCACTTCTGTGCGTGCGCGCCGGCTGCTGGAAAGATCGCGAGCGCTGCGGCGGCGATCAGGACGAGCGTCTTCATTTCGTCTCCCCGGAAGTTCTTCCTCTGGAAGACGGATGATAACCTCGTCCCGGCTCGCCATTTATGGGGTCACTGGAGCTGGAGCTTCGCTTCCTTCACGAGCCGCTTCCACTTCGCGATCTCCGAACGGATATGCGCGTTGAACTGCTCGGGGGTGCTGCCGACCGGCGTCGAGCCGTCGCCGGCGAGCCGCTGCACGACGTCGGGCTGCTTCAGCGCTTCGACGATGCCGCCGTGCAGCTTGTTGATGATCGGCTTCGGCACTTTGGCGCCCGCGATGATGCCGTACCACTGATCCACCTCGTAGTTCGGCAGGCCCGACTCCGCGACGGTCGGCAGGTCTATGGCAGGCGAGCGTTTCTTGGCGGTGATCGCCAGCGGGCGCACGCGATTGGCCTGGATCTGCGGACGCGTGCCGATGAGCGAGCCGTAGCCGACCTGCACCTCGCCCGACAGCATCGCCGGGATCACCGCCGCCGTGCCTTTGTATGGCACGTGCACGATCTTGACGCCGGCGAGATGGTTGAAGAGCTCGCCCGCGAAATGCTGGAGCGTGTTCGCGCCCGAGGTGCCGAAGTTGAGCTTGCCGGGGTTCGCCTTGGCGTGCGCGATCAGCTCCTTCACCGATTTCGCCGGCACGGCCGGATGGATATAGAGGACGTAGAAGAGCGAGGTGGCCTGCGAGATGCCCTGCAGGTCCTTCTCGAGATCGTACGGGAGCTTCGGATTCGTCGCGGAATTCACCGAGATCGACGCGGAGATGAGGCAGATCGTGTAGCCGTCCGGGTTCGCTTTCGCGGTGTAGTCCACGCCGATTGCGCCGCCGGCTCCGGTGCGGTTGTCGACGACGACCTGGTGGCCCCATTTTTCGCTGAGCTTCTGCGCGATCGTGCGCGCGGTGGTGTCCGTGCCGGCGCCGGGCGCGAACGGCACGATCATGCGGATCGGCTTGTTGGGGTAATTCGCGGCCGGGTCGGCCTGCGCCGCGTTGACGGGAGCCGCGAGGGCGGCTGCGACGCACACGCTCGTGAGCGTGAGGGTGGTTCTGAACATCGTTACTCCTGGGAGGGGATTATCGAAACGAGCCGCGCAGTATAAACGCGGCGGCACCCCAAGCAACGCATGACGGGCGCTGCGGAGGACAGCACAATATGCGCGGGGAGGAGGCGCGGATGACGGAACGACAGCTCGAGCGCGTGGTGGCGATCGTCACCGGGGCGAGCGGCGGCATCGCCGCCGGAATCGCAAGGGCGCTCGCGCGCGAGGGCGCGCGCGTGGCGCTCGTCAGCCGTTCTCTCGAGCGTACCGAACGCATCGCACGCGACATCGAAGCAGCGGGCGGCGCCGCGGCCGCATTCGCCGCGGACGTCACGCGCGCGGACGACGTGCTCACGATGGTCGCCGGTGTGCTCCAGCGATGGGGTCACGTCGACGTGCTCGTGAACGGCGTCGGCGGCTTCCACGGCAAGGCTTCGATCGAGGAGATCACCGAGGCGCAGTGGGACGAGGTGATGGCGCTCAATATGAAGTCCGCGTTCCTCTGTGCACAGGCGGTCGCGCGACCCATGAAGGCCCGCCGCAGCGGCCGCATCATCAACATCGGCTCGCAGGCGGCGTCCGGCCCGAATCCGCACGCGAATTCGTTCCTGCCCTACGGCGCCGCAAAGGCGGGGCTGATCGGATTCACGAAGCACCTGGCGAAGGAGCTCGGTCCGTTCGGCATCACCGTGAACGCGGTCTCGCCGGGGCTGACGCTGACGGAGCGCGCGAAAAAAAACCGCGACGCGGCGACACTGCAGCGGATCGTCGCGAGCACGCCGCTGCGCACCGTCGTCGAGCCGGAGGACACGGCCGCGGCCGTCGTCTTTCTCGCATCCGCGGCGGGGCGCTACATCACCGGCGTCAATCTCAACGTGAACGCGGGCGCGGCGATTTTGTAAACCACCGAAGGAGCATCATGCCAAGCCCGAAGAGCGCCGGAAAAGGCCGGCCGCACCTGAAGCGCGACGAGCAGCAGTGGTTTTTCGACTGGATGGTCAAGGAGACCGGCAAGGTCTTTCACTTCCAGTCGGATGGGCGCGGGCGACTCCCGCGTTCGGTGCGCAGCCACGACATGATCGCGAAGCACGTGGGGCAGGCGGCGAGGCGCTCGGAAAAGCTCGCGCAGGCCGAAGGCGAAGCCGGTCACCGCGAAACCGCGATGGAGCTCTACTACCAGGCCGCGCTTCAGTACGCCGACGCGCAGCACGTCGTGTTCGAGACGGGCGACGAGAAGCGTTTCCTCCACGGCGGGCTCATGCGCTGCTACGACAAAGTGCGTGAGCACGCGCCGTATCGCATCGAGCATCTCGACGTTCCGTGGAACGGCACCGTGGTCTCCGGGAACCTGCACCTTGCGCCCGGCGAGGGCAGCAAGCCGCTCGTCTTCTACGTACCCGGGTGCGATCAGACGAAGGAAGCGTGGCCGCATCCTTATTACAACCAGGCGCTACAGCGTGGCATGCACGTGTTCTCGTTCGACGGACCGGGTCAGGGCGAGAGCAACCTGCGCGGGATTCGGCTGACCGCCGATAACTACGAAGACGCAGCCTCCGCCGCAATCGACGCGCTCGTGAAGCGGCCGGAGATCGATGCGTCGAAGATCGGCATCTATGCGCTCAGCTTCGGCTCCTTCTGGGGTGTGCGCATCGCGGCGAAGGAACAGCGCAGGCTCGCGGCGGTGGCCGCTCCGTGGGCGTCGTTCGTCGACAAGTACTACCTGATGACAGAAGAGTCGCCGCGCTACAAGCAGCTTTTCGCGTATCTCACGCAATCGGCGACCGAGGAAGAGCTCGACAAGGTCGTCGCGGCGATGACGATGGACGGCTACATGGAGAAGATCACCGCGCCAACGCTCATCGTATCCGGCGAGTACGATCCGCGGGCGCCGCTCGAGGAGGTCTATCGGCTGGTGGACCGCATGAAAGCGCCGTACGAGCTGTGGCTGCTCGCGGACCAGCATCACAACGGCTCGGTGACGCTGAAGGCCCGCAGCTCGGTGTGGGAGGCCGACATACACGCGTTCGTCTGCGACTGGCTGCGCGATCGCTTCAACGGCGCGCCGCTGAAGCACGCCGGGAAGACGGTGTGGCTCGAAGCCTCGGGCGCCGGGCCGAATGCAGGGGGCGTGACGTACAAACGCCGGTGGTTCGATTAGGGGAGGAACGGAATGGAAATAAAGTCCACGTTGAAAGTGATCCACGCGGCGAGCGTGGAGGGGCGGGAGGGCGTGATTCCGGAGCAGCGCATGCAGCGCCTGATCGGTTGTCCCGAGGTGCCCACCGATAGGCTGCGCGTCGGTCTTGCGAGCTACAAGCCCGGCGCGATCGAAGCGCTGCACTGGCATCCGATCGAGGCGTTCTATTTCGTGCTGTCCGGTCACGCGACGGTACGCGACTATGAAGGCAGCGAGTACGAAGTCGGCCCCGGGAGCGCGATCTACGCGCCACCCGGCATCGCCGGCGCGCACGAGTGGGAGGTGAAGGAAGGGCTGTCGATCCTCGCGGTGCGCGGCACCACGGAGTCCGACAAGAAACTTCAATTCACCGTCGACAAGGAAACGAAGCGCTCGTACATCGACCTCTCCGATCTCGCGAAGCGCGACGGCATCAGCTTCAAGTCACACTACTAACCCCGGAAGGAGCACTCATGGCAAAGGCTTACTGGATCGCGTTCTACAAATCCATTTCCGATCAGGAGAAATTCGCCGCGTACGCGAAGCTCGCCCCCGGCGCCATTCAGGCGTACGGCGGCAGGTTCGTCGTGCGCGGGCCGGCAGTGCAGGCGTGGGAGAACGGGCTCAAGCAGCGCGTGGTGGTGATCGAGTTCCCGAGCCTCGAGAAAGCGCTCGCCGCGCACGACAGCCCCGAATACGGGGAAGCCCTGCGCGCGCTCGGCGGCGCCGCGGATCGCGACCTGCGCGTCGTCGAAGGTCTCGAATAGTTTCCGACGCAGGGTTTCGTAACATCTTGTTACAAACGCTCGCCATTGCTCACGATATCGGCCGCGCGGGTGCGTTCTAATCAGACAAGGACATCTTGTTCTGGGAGAACGGTAATGAAATCGCTACTGACGGTGGGACTCGCGGCGCTGCTGATCGGATCGGCTCCGGCTTTCGCGGATCCGTGGAAAGACGAGAGCGGCCACGGCAGGCACGGCAAGCACTGGAACAAGCACGCCGAGAAGCACTGGAAGAAGCAGCACAAGCACTGGGAGAAGCAGCACAAGCACTGGGCGAAGCATCACCGGCACCACCATGACAGGCACGTGGTGTACGCGCCGCCCGCGGTCGTCGAGCACCACGTGGTGCACCGCCGTGTGGTCGAGCATCACTACCCGGTCCCGGTTGTTGCGGCGCCGGCGCCCGGTGTCCACGTCGTGCTGCCCAGCCTCTACGTGCCGTTCTAGGGACCGTGCCACTCGCCGCTGACGAACCGGCCGGCCCGGCGTTCACCGTTCGGTAGCGTGAGCACGCCGCGGCCGGTCATCTCGTCGGCGCGCCATTCACCTTCGTAGCGCGCCCCGGAGGCGAAGGTCATGACGCCGCGGCCTTCGCGCGTGTTCTCCACGAGGTCGCCTTCGTAGCGGTCGCCGTTCGGCCATTCCATGACGCCGCGGCCATGCGGGATGTTGTTGCGCCACTCGCCCTCGTAGCGGATCGCGTTGTAGAAGATCGCCATGCCGCGGCCTTCGCGCGACGCGTTCTCGAACTCGCCGCGGTACATCGTGCCATTGGGATAGACCATCGTGCCGATCCCGTAGGGCTGCCCATCCTTGACCTCGCCCGCGTAAACGTGGCCTTCCGGGTATTCGATGCGCGCCTGCGCGGCGTGCGCGGCGCCGGCGATCAGGACCAGCGCGATCAGCACTCCGACCGGTTTCACGCTAATCCTGCGGCGGGATCTTCTCGTCGCGAACGACCCGGGTCCAACGCGCCACTTCCGAGGCGAGGAAGTGCTGCGCTTCGCGCGCACTGGTCGGCCGGGTTTCGGCGCCCAGCGAAAGCAGCTTCTCGACCACTTCGGAGCGCTTCAGGATGTCGCGCACGACGGCGTTCAGCCGGTTCGTGAGCGTGGGCGGAAGATTCTTCGGCGCGGCGACGGCATACCACGCGAGCACGTCGAAATCCGGAATGACGGTCTCCGCGATCGTCGGCACGTTCGGCCACAGCGCGAAACGCTTCTTCGTCGTCACGGCGAGCGGCCGTATGCGCCCGGCCTCGACGTGGGCCGTCACACCCGCTGCGGTGGTGAAGATCAGCGGGACCTCACCCGCGAGCAGCGCCGTCGGAGCGGCAGTGCCGCCCTTGTAGGGCACGTGGTTCATGCGTATGCCGGCGCGCGCCTGGAACAGCACGGCCGCCAGATGCATGCCGGTGCCGACGCCGCCGGTGCCGAAGTTGAGCTTGTCGGGGTTGGCCTTCGCCGTCTGCACCAGCGACTGAATCGTCTTCGGCCCGGTCGACGGATTGGCCAGAACGACCATCGGGTTGCTCGCGACCATCGAGATCATCGTGAAGTCTTTGACCGGGTCGTACGGCAGGGAGCGATACAGCGCGGGCGAGGTCGCGTGGCCCGACGCCATCAGGAACAGCGTGTACCCGTCCGGCGCGCTCTTCGAGACGATCGATGCGCCGGTCGTGCCGCCGGCGCCCGGACGGCCGTCGACGATCACCTGCTGACCGAGCATCTCCGTCATGTGCTGCGCGAGCAGCCGCGCCGTGATGTCCACGCTGCCGCCGGAGATGAAGCCGTGGACCATGCGCACGGGGCGGGCCGGATACCTATCTGTCGTTTGGGCCCACGCAGTCGCCGCGCCGAGCATCGTGATCCCCGCGAAGGCGGGGATCCAGAGGAGCAGCGTGCGCCACGAGATTGCCGCGTCGCGCGTTGACGCTCCTCGCAATGACGGCTCTGGATTCCCGCCTACGCGGGAATGACGTGCTATTGCTGCTGGAGAGCAGTCCGACCGAGCGCTCATAGTGCCCATTTCGCAGGCTGCGGGCCGCGCTCGGCCGGCTTGTACACGTAGTTGCTCTCGCGCATCATCCGTGCGCGCGCTTCCGCGAGCTCGTCGCGCACGCGCGCGAGCTTCTCCGCGGGATACGTGAGCCGGCCGTCGCGCTTCGCCCATTTGCCGGCCACCATCACGTTATCGACGTCGCCGGCTTCCGCGTACATGACGATCGCGTGCGCGGGGTCGCCGCCGGGCATCGAAAGGAACGTATTCAGGGTCGTCAGATCGATCATCGCGAGATCGGCCTGCTTGCCGGGCGTGAGCGAGCCGATCTTGCGATCGAGCTTGAGCGCCTTCGCGCCGCCCATCGTCGCCCAGTAAAGCGCATCGCGCGTGTGCGTCGAATGCTGCGTTTTCGCCGGGTACTCGCCGCACGCGTAGAGGCTGCGGTTGTCGAGCTCGCGCTGGGACTGGAACGCGTGGCGCATCACCCACAGCATCGAGCTGTTGAAGTACGGATCGCAGTCGCTGCCGATGGAGGGCGTCGCGCCGTGTTTCACCAGCCGCCCCAGCATGGCCGGCTGCTCGTAGTTCAGCCCCTCGGTCAGATTGCTGGCGGTGATGGTGCAGCCCGCGTCGAGCACGATCTTCAGCTCTTCGTCATCGAAGCAGTTGCCGTGCGCGATGTTGTGGTCCGGACCGAGCAGGCCTTCTTTGGCGAGCCGCGGCATGCCGTCTTCCACGACGCGCTTGCCTTTGCGGCCGTAGGTGTGCGCCGAGTTGATGAGGCCGTATTCGCGCGCGAGCCGGATGTCGTGCACGGCGACGTCGTACTCACCCCAGTCCGGCCCGAGGATCGCCATCGCGAGCGTGACGAGACGCTCGTCGGAGGCGAAGCGTCCGGTGCGCAGCCGATGGATCTGGTCGCGCGGAAACGGGATCTTGTAATACGGCGTCTGCCCTTCGACGATCGGAGGCTTGACCGTGCCGTGCGCGAACACCGCGCGAATCCCGGATTCTTCGAGTCCGTCGATCGCAGCGTCCGCCATGTCGGCATCGCGCAGGATGTGGCACCAGTCCATGATCGTGGTCGCGCCGCAGTTGATCTGGTTGAGCGCGCCGAGCAGGTTTGCATCGTAAACATCCCGCGCGGTGAATCGCGTCGCCATGCCCTGGTGCATGTTCGCGTGGTAGTCGCGCTTGCTCACCCAGTTCGCGCCGATGCCGCGCAGCGGGAATTCCCACGTGTGGATATGCGCGTTGACGAGGCCCGGCATGAGGATGTGGTCGCGGCCGTCCACGACCTGAGCCCCCGCTGCTTCGATGTGGCGCCCGACCTCGAGGATCTTGTCGCCTTCGACGAGCACGTCGCCGCCTTCGATGTCGCCCAACTTCGGGTCCATCGTGACGACGACGGCGTTTTTGATAAGTATTCTGCTCACTGTTGCGGTTCCTTTTGCCTCATCTCGGTTGTAATGAGTGACGCGGTGATGCGGTGATGCGGTGATGCGGTGATGCGGTGATGCGGTGACGCGGTGATTCGTCACCTCGTCACGTCGTCACTTCGTCACCGTCACATCAGGTTGCCAGCGTTGACATTCAAATTCACGCCAGTGATATAGCGCGCTTCGGCTGACGCCAGAAACAGCGCCGCGGCTGCCGTGTCCTGCGGCTCGACCAGCGTGCGCATCGGATTCTGCTCGGCGATTTTCCTGCGGCTGGCTTCGTCGCGCACCTTGACGACGCGCGGCGTCGCCGTCGTTCCGGGCGAAATCGCGTTCACCGTAATGCCGTACGGGCCGAGGTCGCGCCCGAGGATCTTGGTCATGTTGATCACGCCCGCTTTCGCCGCGCCGTACGGCAGATACGTCGGCGCGAACGGATTGGGCGCAATGCCTGAACCCGACGCGATATTGATGATGCGGCCTTTTTTTCTCTCCATCATGATCGGCGCGACCGCGCGCGAGCAGAGGAAGCACGTCTTCAGATTCAGCGTGATCACGCGGTCCCATTCCTCGTCGGTGATCTCGGAGATCTGCGCGAGCTGATGGAACCCGCCCGCGGCGTTCACCAGGATGTCGACCGTGCCCCAGCGGTCCACCACCGCTTTGACCATGGCGTTCACGGCCTCGGTGCGCGTGACGTCGGTATCGAACACGATAGCCCTGCCGCCGTCGCGTTCGATGCCGCTCGCCACGCGCTGCGCTTCCGCACGATTGACATCCACTACGGCGACCGACGCGCCTTCGCGCGCGAACGTCGCCGAGATCGTGTCGCCGATGCCTTGCCCGCCCGCCGTCACGATCGCCACGGTGCCTTCAAGTCGTCCTGCCATGATGTGCTCCAGAGACTGGCGGGCTCACGCCCGCCTTACGGCCTGAATCTTAGCCGAGCGCGGTAAACTTCGCGTGCGGTCCTCACGGGTGAAAACCAATGTCCGATCTCGAGAAGAAGTACGGCGCGCGCGCGTTCGAAGAGGGCCGCAGGATGCAGCCGAAGACGTTCGACCGGCGGGTCGAGCAGCGCGACAGCCTCGATCAGCACTTTACCAAGGCGTGGCTCGATTTCGCGATCGCGGGCGTGAGCGCGCGGCCGGCGCTCGATACGCGCACGCGCCTCCTCGTGCTCGCCGGCCAGTACACGATGGCGAAGAGCCACGGACCGCTCGAAGACACGATCGTCGCCGCGCTCGAAGTGCAAGTGCCCGCGCGCGAAGTGCTGGAGATCATTCTGCAATGCGTGGTTTACGGCGGACACACCGTCGTCGATCCCGCGATCGAAGTGTTTCACCGCGTCGCGCACAGCCGCGGACTGCTGGACGAGCTTCGCGCGTCGCAGCTTCCGCTCGACGGTCACGACCGCACGCGCTCGTACGAGGAAGAGCAGAAGCAGTGGCACCCGGACGACCAATCGGACCCGCGTCTTCCGGGTCTCATCGAGCGCCACGGCTGGCTCGCGGTGAGCCGCGGCCTCACGCTGCGGCCGCGGCATCACCTGAATATCCTGTCGTGGCTCGACACGATCGACACGCAGTTCTGCGATCTCTGGGTCAAGTTCTGCTACGGCTCGATGTACGCACGCGGTGTCGTCGACGACAAGACGCGGCTCCTGTGCATGATCGGCGACTGTCTCGCCGTCGGCGAAGAGACGAACGCGCGCGGTCACATGCGCGGCGCGCTGCGGCAGGGTGCGAATCCGCGCGAAGTGCTCGAAGTCATCTTCCAGACGGCGGTCAACTTCGGCATGCCGCCGATGCTCGCGGCGCTGGAAGTGTTCGTGGAAATCATGGCCGAGGACAAGCGCCTCGAGGAGATCGGCAACCCGCCGGTCCGCGTCGAGACCTTCGGCAAATGAGCGTCGTCCCGGTGCAGGCCGGGACCCGGGAAATCAGATCATGAAGCCCATCCACACCGCCCTCTTCGCGCCCGGCAGCAAAGAGCGCGTGATGTCGAAGGCCTTCGAAAGCGGCGCCGACGCCGTCATCTTCGATCTCGAGGATTCGGTGGCGATAGCAGCGAAGGCGCAGGCGCGCACGCTCGTCGCGCAGGCGATCGATCGCGCGGCCGCGGCCGGTGGCGGTCCCGTCGTGACAGTGCGTGTGAACGCAGTCGCGACAGGCCATCTCGACGAAGACCTCGCCGCGATCGTGCACCCGGGACTGAGCGCGATCTTTCTGCCGAAAGTCGAGCACGTGGAGGAGGTGCAGCACGCTGCGGCGGTGCTCGACGCGCTGGAAAGCGCGCGCGGCCTGAAACAGGGGAGCGTCGAGATCATCCCGATGTTCGAGAGCGCGCTCGGCGTCTACCGGTGCTTCGATCTGCTGCGCGCCTCGCCGCGTGTGGCCACGAGCTGCATCGGCAGCGCTGAAGACGGTGACCTTCAGACCGATCTCGGCTGTGCGTGGTCGATCGAAGGTCCCGAGATTCTGTATGCAAAATCGAAGGTGCTGCTCGATACCCGCGCCGCCGGCAAGCACAATCCGCTCGACGGCGTGTTCGGGAATCTCGGCGACGAAGACGGTTTCGTGCGCGATTGCCGTCTGTCGGCGCGTATCGGATACGTCGGCCGCACGGTGATCCACCCGAAGCAGATCGAACCCGCGCGAAAGGCGTACGCCGTGCCCGCGGAGGACGTCGCGTACTACACGCGCGTGGTGCGGGAGTTCGAAGGCGTCGAGAAGACCGGCGCCGCCGCGGCGATCACGGTGGACGGGAAGCTCGTCGATTATGCGATGTACAGCCGGGCGAAGCGCGTGCTGGAGCTCGCGAAGCTGGACGGTTGACGGTGCGCCACCGGCGCACCCTACGGACCTCATGGACTTCTCGTTTACATCGGAACAGGAAACGCTCCGCGGGCACATCCGCGAGCTGCTCGACGCAGTCTGCACGCCGGAATACGCGGCGCGCTGCGACAACGAAGGCCATCCGCCGCGCGAAGCGTACGAAGCGCTCGCGAAGCAGGGCTGGTTCGGACTGATCCTGCCGGCCGAATACGGCGGCGCGGACGGCGGAGCCATCGAGCTCGCGATCCTGCTGGAGGAAGTCGGCCGTCATTTCGAAGAGCTCGGGATGTGGGTGTTCCGCACGCTGACTTACGGCGGCTACGCGGTGATGCGCCACGGCACGGCGGAGCAGAAGCAGACGCTGCTTCCGCGAGTCGCGCGCGGCGAGCTGTCGTTCTGCTTCGGGCTCACCGAGCCGCACGCCGGCTCGGACGCGGCGTCGATCGCGACGCGCGCCGAGCGTCGCGGTGACCACTTCGTGGTGAACGGGCAGAAAGTGTTCACGTCGGGCATGGACCTCTCCGACTATTGCCTGCTGGTGACGCGCACGAGCACCGGTGAACGCAAGCAGCAGGGCATCACGTGCTTCCTCGTCGATACCAAGCTGCCGGGCATCGAAGTGCGCAAGATCGACACACTCGGCCAGCGCGCGATCAAGACGACGCAGGTCTTCTACAACGACGTGAAAGTGCCGGTCTCCGCGGTGCTCGGCACCGTGGACCACGGCTGGGAGGCTGTGGATGCGTATCTCTGGTACGAACGGCTGTGCCTTTCCGCCGCGCGCACCGGCGCCGCGACGGCCGCATTCGAGTACGCGCTCGATTACGCGAAGAACCGCCAGCAGTTCGGACGCCCGATCGGCAAGTTCCAGGCGATCTCGCACAAGCTCGCGGACATGAAAGTCATGCTCGACGTCTCGCGCATGCTCGTCTACCGGTATGCCTGGCTGCTCTCGCAGGGGCAGGCGACGCGCCACGACGCCGCGGTGCTCAAGCTCTATACGGGCGAAGCGTACAAGGCCGTCTCGGACATGGGACTGCAGATCCTCGGCGGCTACGGCTACTGCATGGATTACCCGATGCAGCGCTTTTTCCGCGACTCGCGGCTCGCGACGATCGGCGCGGGCACCTCCGAGATCCAGCGCGACATCATCGCCCGAGGGCTCGGTCTTTAAATGGCCGACCCGCTCGCCGGCGTCACAATTCTCGAGCTCGGACAGATCATCGCCGGCACCTACGGCGGACAGGTGCTCTCGGATCTCGGCGCCGAGGTGATCAAGATCGAGTCACCCGAAGGCGATCTCGGCCGCAATCCGTCGGTCGCGCCGTACCGTGGCGTGAGCGGGCTCTTCCTCACGTTCAACCGCAACAAGAAAAGCGTCGTCATCGATCTGAAGAACGCGGCCGGCCTCGAAATCTTCTACGGCCTCGTGCGCGTGTGCGACGTGGTGATCGATAACTTTCGCGCCGGCGTGCTCGAGCGTTTGAAGATCGACTATCCGACGTTGAGCGCGATCAATCCACGGATCGTGCAGTGCTCGGTCACCGGTTTCGGCTCGGCAGGCGAATACAAGGACTATCCGGCGCTGGACATCATCGTGCAGGCGATGAGCGGCCACATGGCGATCACCGGCGAGCCCGCGCGCCCGCCGGTGCGCGTGGGCATTCCGCTCGCGGATCTCTCCGGCGGTATCTTCGCGTGCAAAGGCGTACTCGCGGCGCTGTTCGACCGCGAGCGCAGCGGAAAAGGACGGCAGGTCGAGCTGTCGATGTACGACGCAATGCTGAACCTGCTCTCGTACATGGGCACGATGTGGCTCACCAACGGCGAGCTGCCGACGCCGCCGGGCTCCTCGCACGAGTACACCGTGCCATGGCAGGCGTTCGAAGCGAAAGACGGCTACATCGTCGTGGCGACGCGGCAGGAAGTGTTCTGGCGCAAGCTCTGCGATGCCCTGGACGCGAAACACCTGGCGGAGCATCCGCGCTTCGCGACGAACGCGCTGCGCGTCGAGCATCGCGCCGAGCTCGTGCCGCTGCTGGAACAGATGTTCCGGGAACGCACCGTCGACGAATGGCTTGCGCGACTGCGTGAGTCCGAAGTGCCCGCTGCCCCGGTCAACAACCTCGATGGCGCGTTCGCCGAGCCGCCGGTCGCCGAGCGCGGGATGATCGTCGAGTACGATCACCCGGAGGTCGGGCGCGTGCGGTTACCCGGCAATCCCATCAAGATGTCCGGCGTGACGGGCACGATCTCGAAGCCCGCCCCGCGGCTGGGCGAGCACACCGACGCGGTGCTGCGCGAGCTGCTGTCACTACCGGACGAGCGGATCGCCGCGCTGCGCGCGGCAGGGGCGGTCAGGTAGTCGTCGTCCCCGCGAAGGCGGGGACCCAGGAGGGCGATGCTCTGGATTCCCGCCTTCGCGGGAATGACGGTTCAGTATGCCGGCGCTTTACAGGCCGTTTATCACCGTCGTGCGGTGCATGCGCCGCCGCAGCGGCAGCGCGTAGTCGAACGTCGCCTTGTGCTGTGTCGAGCAGTCGTCCCACATGACGAGGTCGTGCTGCCGCCAGTTGTGAACGTACCGGAACTCGGGCTTCGTGCAGTGGCCGACGAGCTCGTCGATGAGATCGCGGCTCTCGTCTTCCGGTAATCCGATGATCCGCTCGGTATAGCCTTCGCTCACGTACAGGCACTTGCGGCCGGTCACCGGATGGACGCGCACCACCGGGTGCACCGCCTGCGGATCGGCTTTCACCGCCGCGTTGTATTCCTTCTTGCGGCCCGAATCGAGCGTCTTCTTGTGCCGGTGCAGAATGCTTTGCAGCGCCTGCAGTCCGTCGATGCGCTTTTTCATGCTCGCCGGCAGCGCGTCGTACGCCGCGCTCATGCTCGCGAACGCCGTGTCGCCGAGAACGCGTCCGTCCTGTTCCGGCACTTCGAGCGCGCGCAGCGCCGAGATCGCGTGCGGGTTCGCGAGATACGCGCCGTCGGTATGCCAGAAAAGCCCCGCGTCGTAGGCTCCGATGTGCTTTCCGTTCTCCATGATGTTCGAAACGATGAAGATCTCCGGATGCTGTGCGTGGAGCTGGTCGAGCTTGAGCTTCCGCAGCTCGCCGAAGCGCGCGCTGAAACGGATCTGGTCCGCGTCGGAGAGCTCCGCGCCCCGGAAATACACCACCTCGTATTCGTAGAACGCGCTGCGCACGGCCTGGAACGTCGCGTCGTCGAGCGGCCGCGTGAGATCGACTTCGATACGCGCGCCGAGCGCTGCGCCGGTGGGCGTTACTTTGATCGACACGAAAAATCCTCCCTGGACGATGCCGTGTGGTCACGGTCGGCCTTGTTATACTCGATTCACGATGTGTTCGACGATCCGCACCGCGCTCGCGCTGGCCCTCCTGGCCCTGACCACCGCCGCGTTCGCGCAGCCGGCGAAGTTTCCCGTGAAGCCCGTGCGCTTCATCGTCGGTTTTGCCCCCGGCGGCGCGGTCGACGTGCAGGCGCGTGTCGTCGCGCAGCGACTTTCGGAATCGCTCGGGCAGCCGGTGATCGTGGAGAACCGCGCGGGCGCCGACGGCATACTCGCCGGAGATTTCGTCGCGAAGTCGGCACCGGACGGCTACACGCTCGCCTACGTGAGCGCGGGACACGCGATGAACTCGATCCTGCACGCAAAGACGCTGCCCTATCATGCGATCCGCGATTTCGCGCCGGTGTCGCTCGTCGCGTCCGGACCGCTCACGCTGGTCGTCAATCGCGCGCTGCCGGTGAACGGTCTGAAGGAGCTGATCGCGCTCGCGCGTTCGCGCCCGGGCCAGCTCAACTTCGCCTCGTCGGGCAGCGGCGGCACCATGCATCTCGCCGGCGAGCTGCTCAAGTCGGTCGCTCAGGTCAACATCGTCCACGTCCCGTACAAGGGCGGCGGCCCTGCGCTGACAGACGTCCTCGGCGGGCAGGTCGAGATGACCTTCGTCGGCGCGCCGGCGAGCATGCCGCATATCAAGTCCGGCAAGCTCAAAGTGCTGGCGGTGACCACCGCCAGGCGCTCGGCGGCGCTGCCGGACGTGCCGACGGTTGCCGAGCTGGGCTTCCCGGGCTACGAGCTGGCCGCGTGGTACGGCACGCTGGCGCCGGCGCGCGCGCCGTCTGCAATCGTCCAGCAATTGAGCGGCGAAATTGCGAAAGCGGTGCGGGCGCCCGACGTGCGCGACAAGCTCCTCGCGCTCGGCATCGAGCCGGTCGGCAGCACGCCGGAGGTGTTCGGCGAACACGTGAAAAGCGAGATCGCCCGCTGGACCCCGATCATCGCGAAAGCGGGCATTCGACCGGAATAGAGCCGGCGGCACGGCCGTTGCACTAAGCGCGAAAATTTCGGGGATTCGATGGCGACATACACCACCCGCCGCAAGCGCGGCCCCAACACGTCGGAGCAAATCGCTCGCGGTCTCGGCTGGTTCAGTATCGGCATCGGTATCGCGCAACTCGTCGCACCGCGCGCGATGGCCCGCCTGACCGGCGTGCCGCTGCCCCCCGCGCTGACGGTTCTGTGCGGCCTGCGCGAGCTCGCCTGCGGCATCGGGATACTCACGCAGCCGGAGCCGCGTCCGTGGGTGCAGGCGCGAGTCGTCGGCGACGCGATCGATCTTGCCGTGCTCGGCGGCGCGGTTCTCGTGCCGGGTGTGGACCAGCGCCGCGCGGCGATCGCCGCAACGGCCGTGGCGGGCGTCACTGCGCTCGACGCGTATTGCAGCCGCGAGCTCGAGCGCACCGGCCGTCGCCCGTCGCCACGCCACGTCATCGAGATCGTGCAAGTGGATCGCTCGCCCGACGAGCTCTATCGCTTCTGGCGGGCGTTCGACAACCTGCCGCGCGTGATGCCGCACCTCGAATCGGTGCAGGTGCTCGACGAGCGCCACTCGCACTGGGTCGCGATGGGGCCGGCGCGCACGCGCCTCGAATGGGACGCCGAAATCATCGACGACTCACCGGGCCGGTGCCTCGCGTGGCGCTCGGTCGAGGGCTCGCCGATGTACAACGCAGGCTCCGTGCAGTTCGAGCGGCTGCCGGGCGGCGGCACCGAAGTTCGGGTGGAGATCCTCTACGACGTGCCGCCCGGTTCGCTCGGCGGAGCGCTCGCGCGCCTCTTCGGCCGCGGCGCGCACGAAGCGCGCGCGGATCTGCGGCGCTTCAAGCAGCTCATGGAATCGCAGCCGGCCTGAAAAGCGGCACACTTTCCGCAGCTTATGGCGTAAAGTTGCGGCGGCGTCACAGGAGCGGGGGGTAACGATGCCGGAGAGCTGGCGGGGCGCGTCCGGGCGCATGCGGTCGATGCTGCTCACCTGGGGTGTGCTCGCCGTCGGGGTGGCGATCTCCGTTCTGACGTTCTTCATCGTCGATGCGCGCGTCGACGGGCACGGGCGGCTCAAGGCCGAAGCCGCCATCGCCGAAGCCACCGACGCGATCCGCGAGCGGCTGCACAGCAGCTTCGACATCGTCTACGGCGTCCAGGGGCTGTTCCGCTCTTCCGAGGACGTCACGCGGGAAGAATTCAACCGCTACGTGAGCGGGCTGAAGCTGAAAGAGCGCCACCCCGGCATACGTTCGGTCACCTATGCGGAGGTGGTGCCGCACGCGCGCAAGGCGCAGTTCGAAGCGCGGGTACGCGGCGACCGCAGCGTTTATGCCGCCGGCTATCCGCACTTCTCGATCAAGCCGCCTCACGACAGCGCGCTATACGCGCCGATCATGTTCATAGAGCCGTTCGCCGGCAACGAGGCCGGACTGGGGCTCGATCTGCTGGAAGGCGAGCGCCAGGACGCGACCGAGCGCGCGCGTGACACCGGAACGCCGGTGCTCTCCAGCCGGCTCGCGCTGGCGAGCGATCCGGCGCGTGAGCCCGCGGTCAGCGTGCGTTTCGCGCTGTACCTCAACGGCATGCCGACCGGCACGGTGGGAGAGCGCCGCGCCGCGTTCGCCGGCGTGGTGAGCGCGACGTTCATGATGCGCAGCCTGGTGGCGGACGTGCTCGGCACCCCGGCGCTCACGCCGGTGTCGGTGCGCCTCTACGATCGTGTGACGATCGCCGGCGGCGCGCAGCTCGGCGCGCAGCGCGCCGAGTACACCCTGTTCGAAAGGAGCGCGCCGGTTCCGGCAGCGCCAACCGACCCCGATTACTTCAACCGGGACATGGCGCTGGAGGTCGGCGGGCGCGACTGGCGCCTCGATTTCAGCGGGTCGACCGACGACTTCGTGACCCCGACCGACCGCGCGCTGCCATGGATCCTGCTGCTGGGCGGGCTCGTCGTGAGCGGATTGCTCGCGGGCCTCGTGAGCTCGCTCGCCTCCTCGCGCGAACGCGCGCGGCGGCTCGCCGTGCGCATCACCGAGGACCTGCGGCAGAGCGAAGCCAAGCTCGCCGAGGCGCAGTCGCTCACGCAGTCGATGATCGAGGCGTTGCCCAACCCGATTTTCTTCAAAGGCGGCGACGGGCGCTATCTCGGCGTGAACCGCGCCTGGGAGAAGCTCTTCGGCATCTCGCGCGAGAGGTTCATCGGCAAGACCGTTTACGACCTGTACCCGAACGACCGCCGCCTCGCGGAGGAGCGCGACCGACTCGACCGCGAGCTCTGGGCGAATCCCGGCACCCAGATGCACGAGGCGGTGATCCCGACCGCGGACGGTGCGACGCACGACGTCCTTTATTACAAAGCCACCTACACGCACGGCAACGGCGAGCTGGCGGGCATCATCGGGACCATCATCGACATCAGCGAGCGCAAACAGGCCGAGCGGCGTCAGATGATGGAGCATGCGATCACGCGCGTGCTCGCCGAGGCGGGCAGCGCCGACGTCGCAATCACCAAGATCATCCAGACCATTTGCGAAACGATGGGCTGGCACTACGGCGACCGCTACGAATACGACAAGGACATGGGTGCGCTGCGCCGGCGCGAGATGTGGGGCATCGATACGCCGGAGATCCAGGCTTTCGCCGAGGCCGTGGCGCATCGCGTGGCACGGCCGGATCCGAAGAGCGGAGGGCTCGTGCGGCGCACGTTCGCGGCCGGCAAACCGATCTGGATCTCGGACATCACGAAGGACCCCGGCCTCCAGCGTAAGGAGCTCATTGCGCGCGCAGGGTTGCACGGCGCATTCGCGTTCCCCCTGACCGCCGGCGGCGAGGTGCTCGGCATCATGGAGTTCTTCCACCGCGACGTGCGGGAGCCGGACGCGATGCTGATCGCGATCGCCGAGTCGATCGGCCGCCAGATCGGTCAGTTCCTGGTGCGTACGCAGGCGGAGCAGGCGGTCAAGTTCGTCGCGATGCACGACACGCTTACCAATTTGCCGAACCGCGCGATGTTCAACGAGCGGCTCGAGCAGGCGATCGCGCAGGCCCAGCGGCACGAGCGCCGGCTCGCCGTGATGTTCATCGACCTGGACCGATTCAAGATCATCAACGACACGCTCGGGCACGAGGCCGGCGACCAGTTGCTGCGGGAAGTCGCGGAACGGCTCACCGATCAGCTTCGCACCGCCGATATCGTGGCGCGGCTCGGCGGCGACGAGTTCGTCGTGCTGCTGCAGGACATCGGTGAACCGGCAGCCGTCGCGGCGGTCGCCGAGAAGCTCATCGCGGCGCTGGCCGGCAGCTTCACGATCGCCGGCAACCAGGTGCACGTGAGCGGCAGCATCGGGATCAGCACGTACCCCGTCGATGCACAGGACATGCGCTCGCTGCTGCGCTTCGCCGACATTGCGATGTATCGCGCGAAAGATCAGGGGCGTAACACCTTCCAGTTCTACTCCGAGCAGATGAACGTCCACTCGGTCGAGCGGCTCACCCTCGAGGCGGAGCTGCGGGGCGCGCTGGAACGCGACGAGCTCGTGCTGCATTACCAGCCGGTGGTGAACGCACAAACCGGCGTGCCGGTCGGGATGGAAGCGCTGGTGCGGTGGCGTCATCCGGCGCGGGGACTGGTGCCCCCGGTGAAATTCATCGGCATCGCCGAGGAGACCGGTCTCATCGTGCCGATCGGCGAATGGGTGCTCGCGACCGCGTGCGCGCAGCAGCGCAAATGGATCGACGCGGGACTGCCGTCGCTGCGCATCGCCGTCAATCTCTCGCCGCGGCAGTTCGTCCACCGCGACCTCCTGCAGGACATCGTGCGCGTGCTCGCGAGGAGCGGCTGCGAGACGAGCTCGCTCGAGCTCGAGATCACCGAAAGCACGATCATGCACAACGCGGCGCGCGCGGCGGCGCTGCTCGCCGAGCTGAAAGCGATGGGGATACACGTGGCGATCGACGACTTCGGCACCGGGTACTCGTCGCTCGCGTACCTGAAGCGCTTCCCGATCGATGCGCTGAAGATCGACCGCTCGTTCGTATCCGAAGTGCCCGGCGATCCCAGCAACGCCGCGATCACGCAGGCGATCATCGCAATGGCTCACAGCCTCGGACTCACGGTGATCGGAGAAGGCGTCGAGACGGTGGAGCAGCTCGAATTCCTGAAGGCGCACGGCTGCGAGGAGGTGCAGGGCGCGCACTTCAGCCTCGCGCTGGCCGAGCCTGACGCTACGGCCTTCCTGCAGCGCGCGTTCGCCGCGCAGCAACCGTCGAACGTGACGTCGTTCGATCGCCGGCGGCGGTAGCCGCGCGGTGACGCGGTGACGCGGTGACGCGGTGACGCGGTGATGCTGTGACGCGGTGACGCGGTGACGCAGTTACTTCGTCACTGCGTCACTTCATCACCTGGCACTTTCACCGATCCGCTCGCGCCCCCGAGATCTTCACCACCTTCGCCCACTTCGCGATGTCCTGATTGAGGTAGCGGTCGAATTCCGCCGCGCTCATCGTCATCGCGATCGCGCCCTGCTCGAGCCACGCCTTGCGGATGTCGGACCGCGAGGTGATCTTCGTGATCTCGGCATTCAAACGATCGACGACCGGCTTCGGCGTCCCGGTCGGCGCCATCACACCGAGCCAGATCGTCGCTTCGTAGCCTTTCACGCCGGCTTCCGACACCGTCGGGATCTCGGGCGTGACGTCGGACCTCTTGATGCCCGTGGTCGCGATCATGCGCGTCTTGCCGGCGCGTGCGATCGGCGCCATGGTCGTGATCGCGTCGGTCATCATTTCGACCTGCCCGCTCATGACGCTGGTGCGCGCCTCGGCGCTGCCTTTGTGAGGCACGTGGACGACATCGACGCCAGCCATCGACTTGAAGAGCTCGCCGGCCATGTGGTACGGCGTGCCGGTGCCCGACGACGCGTAGTTCAAGCCGCGCGGCTTCGCCTTGGCGAGCGCAACGAGCTCCTTCACGGATTTAACCGGCAGCGACGGATGGACCACCATCAGCAGGTCCGACTGATTGATCGGCGCGATGCCGACGAAATCCTTCATCAACGTGAACGGTTTTTTCGGCACCAGCGACTCGTTCACGGTGTGCGTGTTGGACATCACGAGCAGGGTATGGCCGTCGGCTGGCGATTTCGCGACGATGTCCGTGCCGATGATCGACCCGGCGCCCGGGCGGTTGTCCACGACGAAAGGCTGGCCCATCGCGTCGGAGAGCCGCTGCGCGAGCGTGCGCCCGTAGATGTCCGCGGGGCCACCGGCCGCGAACGGCACGACGATACGCACGGTTTTCGTCGGATAGTTCTGCGCGGTTGCGGGGACTGCAAAGCTCGCTGCTATCGCAGCCAGTGCCATGGCGACATGCGTTCTCATCGTTATCCTCGTCATTGCGAACAGTGCTTCTCCCCGCGCGAGTGCCGGAGTGGGGTGAAGCTCGGGGGCGATCAGACCGTGGCCGACGGGTCGCTGCGGCCGCGGTGCTCGCCGTGGGCGCGGGTGCCCGTGAGCCTGCGCAGCGTCTCCTCGATGCTCTCGGGGCGGGGCGGTGGCTTCAGCGCGTCCTCGATGATGCGGTAGTAGCCGGCGCGGCCGCCGCGAATCTCGTTGAACTCGCGCATCGTGCGTTCGAGATATCGCTTCAACTGCTCGTGCGTGCGCATCGCCTCGCGGGCCGCGCCGAAGGTGAAATCCGGTTGCGGCGTCGCTTGCTGCGGCTGCTCCGATCGGTTCTGCCGGCGGCCGTACGAGCTCCAGGGTGACTGGTTATTCATGGGGCGCCATTATGCATTCGGCCGGTAAAGCGTCAATGATGCGATGCGGCATCGCGCGCGTACGCGCGCTGTAGAATCGAGCATCACGTAACGCGAGGTCTTCGATGCACGCCATAGCTCAGAAATCCGACATACGCGTGACCCCTACCGGCAAACCGGTCGGCGCCGATGTAACGGGCGTGGACTTGTCGCAGCGGCTTTCCGACGCCGACTTCAACGTTATTTTTGACGCGTGGATGAGCCATCTGGTTCTCCGCTTCCGCGGCCAGACGCTCACGAAGGACCAGCTCCTCGAATTCAGCCGGCGCTTCGGCGAGCTCGACAAGGCGCCCATCAACGTAAAGGGCGAGCCGTGGATTCCGGGATACCCCGACCTCGCAGTCATGTCGAACATCCTGCAGGATGGTCAGCCGGTGGGCAGTCTCGGCTACGGTGAGGCGGTCTGGCACACCGACATGTCGTACAACGAGATCACCGCGTCGGCCGCGATGCTGTATGCGCTCGAGGTTACTAAGGCCGGCGGCGAGACCGGGTTTCTCAACATGTATCACGCGTACGAGACGCTGCCGCAGGACCTCAAGGCCGCCGTGGAGGGCCGTCAGATCAAGCACGATGCGAGCCGCAACAGCGCGGGCGAGCTGCGCAAGGGCTACAAGGACGTGACCGATCCGCGCGAAGCGCCGGGCGCGCTGCACCCGATCGTCGTGCGCCATCCCGTCACGGGCAAGCGTGCGCTGTACCTGGGGCGCCGGCCGCTTTCCTACGTCGTGGGCTTATCGCTGGAGGCGAGCGAGTCTCTGCTCGATCGCCTCTGGGCGCACGCCACGCGCGAAGAATTCGCGTGGTTCCAGAAATGGAACGTGGGCGATCTGCTCATCTGGGACAACCGCTGCGCGATGCACAAGCGAACGGCGTTCGACCCGAACGAGCGGCGCTATATGCTGCGCACGCAGCTCAAGGGTGCCCGTCCGGCCGCGTAGGGTGCGCTGCTAGCGCACCGGCCGGTGCGTCATCGACGCACCTTCGCAACCGAAGGAACGGAGGTTACGGAGGGAAACCATCATCGGTTTCCCTCTGTTCGTTTACCGGTGGGAGCGAGCGTTGATCCCTACGCAGCGATCAATGGCTCGCCTTTGATCGTGGTGCGGTGCATGACGCGCCGGTAGGCGACGTCGATCTCGGTGCGGTAGTGCATGCAGCACCGGTTATCCCACAGCACGATGTCGCCGACGCGCCACTTGTGCGTCCACGCGTACTTCGGCTGCGTCGCGTGCGCCCAGAGCTTGTCGAGCAGCGCTTCGCTCTCGTCGTTCGGCATGCCGATGATGTAGTTCGAAGGCCATGTGCGCCGGCGTCCAAGATAGAGCGCGCGCCGGCCGGTGACCGGATGCACGCGCACCAGCGGATGCACCGGCCCCTGAACTTCCTCCGGCTTCGTCGGCAGCTTCACGCCGGGCCGCAGCACGCCGGCGCTGTTGCGGCTCGAATCGTGCACCTGCGACTTGCCTTCGATCGCGCGCTTGAGCTCTGCGGACAGCTCCTCGTAGGCGAGGTACTGATTGCTGAACGAGGTATCACCGCCGCCGCCCGCGGGCGGCAGCTCCAGGGCGTACAGCATGCTGCCCGCCGGCGGCACTTCCACGTACGAATTGTCGGTGTGCCACACGACTTCGTAGCTGCCGAGGCCGCCGTTGTCGCGGACGGGATTTCCGTTCGCGTCGAGGTTGGAGATGATCGCGACACTCGCATGGCGCGAGATCATGTGGCGATCGTCCACTTTCTCGCCGACGGCGAGGTGGTACTTGCGCGATGCGGCTTCGTGCGGCGGACCGAATACGCCCGACGCGGCAAGCAGTTGCTCGTCGTCGATGCGCTGGCCGCGGAACAGCAGGACGAGATGCTCGGACCAGGCCTTGCGCAGCGCCGTTTTCATGTCCTCCGTTACCGGACGCGAAAAATCGATGCCGCGGACCTCGGCGCCGAGCGCGGCGCCGGTGGGGATGACTTCGATGCTCATTGGGCTCCTGGCGGGGTAGGTGTCACGCGCTGCCACGTGCTCGCGCACTGCTTCACGTACGGGTAATAAGCCTGTGAGTCTGCGCAGTAATACCAGTAATGCTCCGGCGGCGGCGCGGCGGCCTGATCGCTGCGCTCGACGTACACCGGCGGCGGCGACGGCGCCACGACCACGGGCGGTGGATAGTAATAAGCGGGTGGCGGGTAGTAATACGCCGGCGGAAAAATCGGGAAACCGATGCCGATACCGAAGCGCACGCCGTGCGCGGCGGCAGTCCCGCTCAGCGCGAGCAGGAACATAACGATGAGTACGCGGGTCGTAGTCATGTCGTGGACTTCGCTGGTGTGTGGAAAATTCTAGCGTATTCACGGATGCATACCGGAGCGGTTATCCTTCCGCGCCACAACAACTCATTTCGAGGAGAAACTCAGATGTCGTTCATCACAGTTCGCCGCATCGTCGCGGCGCTGGCGATCGGCGGGACCGTCTTCGGTTTTGCGTCGAGCGCCTCGGCGCAAACCCGGGAAGACGTATCGAAGTACCCGTCGAAACCCGTGCGCGTGCTGACGCCGGCGGCACCCGGCGGCACGACGGACTTTCTGGCGCGGCTCTTCAGCCAGCGCCTGTCCGAGCGGATGAAGCAGCAGTTCATCGTGGACAACCGGGCGAGCGCCTCCGGCGTGCTCGCGGCGGAGCTGACCGCGAACGCCGAGCCCGACGGCTACACGCTGTTCATGGCGTATCACCAGCACATCATCAACGCGGCGCTCCTGCCGAAGCTGCCCTACCACCCCGTCAACGACTTCACGCCGATCACGCAGCTCACCGCAGCGGGCCTGATGCTCGTCATCCATCCGGACACGCCAGCCAAGAACCTGAAGGAGTTCATCGCGTGGACGAAAGCGCAGGGCGGCAATCTCAACTTCGGCTCTGCAGGCATCGGGAGCGGCGGCCACCTCGCGGGCGAGCTCTACAAGCTCATGACCGGGGTGAAAGCGACGCACATTCCGTACAAGGGCACCGGCCCGGCGACCACGGCGCTCCTCGGCAAGGAGTACCACTTCAATTTCATGGGATTGTCGGCGGCGACCAAGCTCGTGGCTGCCGGGCGCCTGCGCGGTCTCGCCGTGAGTTCGACCAAGCGGCTGGGCTCGATGCCGGACATTCCGACGGTCGCCGAAGCGGGCATCCCCGGCTTCGAAGTCGTCGGCTGGTACGGACCGCTCGCGCCGGCCAAGATGTCCAAGCCGCTGCTCGCGAAGATCCACAAGGAGTTCGTCGCCGTCCTGAACGAGCCGCAGATCCAGAAAGCGATCTTCAACCAGGGCGCCGAGGGCGTTGGCAACTCGCCGGAAGAGTTCCGCAAGTACCTGCTCGCGGACATGGACAAGTGGAAGAAGGTCGTGAAGGCGAGCGGCGCGCAGGGCTTCTAACCGCCGTGCGTTCCGAGCGGTGTCGGCGGAGAAACGGCGCGATACACTCGGCGTATCGTGACCAAGGCCCTTCACCGACACTCGCTGGACCGTGAATTCCCCGTCGCCGTCAAAGGCGACGGGGTTTATCTTTTCGATTCGGAAGGCAAGCGTTACCTCGACGGCTCCGGCGGCGCCGCCGTGTCCGCGATCGGTCACGGCAATCCGCGGGTTCTGAACGCGATCAAGTCGCAGCTCGACAGCCTCGAGTTCGCGCACACGCGGTTTTTCACCAACGAGCCGATGGAAGCGCTGGCGCAGGACCTCGTGTCGGACGCGCCGGCGGGGCTCACCAAGGCGTGGTTCACCTGCGGCGGCTCCGAATCGATCGAAGCCGCGCTCAAAATGACGCGCCAGTATTTCATCGAGACCGGCCAGCCACAGCGGCGCCATGTCATCGCGCGTCTTCAGAGCTACCACGGCACCACCGCGGGCGCGTTGTCCGCCGGCGGCAATATCGGGCGGCGTGCGGTGTTCGAGCCGCTGCTCCTGTCCACGACCCATCACGTCTCGGCGTGCTACCCCTATCGCGGCAGGCTCGAAGACGAGAGCGAGACCGCGTACGGTCAGCGCGTCGCGAACGAGCTCGAAGCGAAGATTCTCGAGCTCGGTGTGGACAGCGTCGCCGCATTCGTCGCGGAAACCGTCGTCGGCTCCACGCTCGGCTGCGTCCCGGCGGTGCCGGGTTATTTCAAGCGCGTCCGCGAGATCTGCGACAAGTACGGCGTGCTGCTCATCCTGGACGAAGTCATGTGCGGCATGGGCCGCACGGGACGCCGCTATGCATGCGAGGACGAAGGCATCGCGCCCGATTTCATCGCACTCGCGAAAGGGCTCTCAGCCGGTTATCTGCCGCTCGGGGCGGTGCTGATCGCCGACAAGGTACACAAGGCGATCGAAGCGGGGTCGAACGCCGTCATGCACAGCCACACCTTCACCGGTCATCCGGTCTCATGCGCCGCCGGGCTTGCCGTGCAGCAGGAAGTGCGCGAGCGCGAGCTGCTCGCGAACGTGCGCAAGATGGGCGGCATGCTGCGAAGCGCGCTCTCGGAGCAGCTCGGCAATCATCCGAACGTCGGTGAGATTCGCGGACGCGGGCTGTTCCTCGCGGTGGAGCTGGTGCAGGACCGCCGCACGAAGGAGCCGTTCGATGCCTCGCTCAACATCTCGGAGCGTATCCGCGTGCGCGCGATGGAGAACGGCCTCGTCATCTATCCGATGGGCGGCGTCGTGGACGGCAAGCGCGGCGACAACATCATGATGGCGCCGCCGTTCATCATCGAAGAAAAGCACGTCTTCGAGCTCGTCGAGAAGCTCAACAAGACCATAGAAGACGTCATTCCCGCGTAGGCGAGGATCGACTGCAATGCGTCATCCCCGCGTACTCGGGGATCCAGTGCCGTCGTTCTCTGGATTCCCGCCTTCTCGGGAATGACGACTACGATTTCGCGACCGATTTCGTCGGGTCGATGAACGGCATCGGCACGACGACCGCACCGCGCGGGCCGTCGGCGGTCTCGACCGTCAGCTTCGTCCCGAGCGCCGCGTGCTCGACCGGCACCATCGCGTAGCCGATGTTCTTCTCCAGACGTGGCGAATGCACCGCGGAGGTGACCTGCCCCACACGCTGGCTGCCCACGCTCACCGGCCAGCGCGTCATGTTGAGATCGAGCTTCGCACCGTCGATCTCGAGGCCGGCGAGGCGGCGCTTCACCCCCTCGGCTTTCACCCGCGCGAGCGCTTCGCGGCCGATAAAGGCTTCCGCTTTCTGCAGATCGACCAGCCGTTCGAGGCCGACCTCGTACGGATTCACGTCGAGAGTCATATCGATGCCGTAGTTGAGGATCCCGGCTTCGATGCGGCGGATGTCCGAGGGTCCGGTCGGCGCGATGTTGTAGCGTTTGCCCGCGCCCATTACGCGCTCCCACAGGTCGTTGCCGCGCGCGGGGTCGAGCAGATACAGCTCGTAACCGAGTTCGCCGGTCCAGCCGGTGCGCGTCACGATGATGGGAATGCCGTCGACCTGTGTCTCGAAGAACTGGTAGTACGCGAGCGACTGCACGCGGTCTCCGAAGAGGTCGATCACGAGCTGACGCGACTTCGGGCCCTGGATCTGCATCGGCGCCACGTCGAGCTCGCCGATCTGTACGTTGAGGCCGCTGCCGTAGGCGACGCCTTTCGCCCACAGCGTGACGTCGCTGTCCGCCGCCGCGAGCCAGAAGCGGTTTTCCTCGATCCGCAGGAGCACGGGATCGTTGACGATGCCGCCATCTTCCGCGGTGAGCAGCACGTACTTGCCATACCCGACCGGGCACTTCGCCATGTCGCGCGGCGTGAGCAGACTCATGAGCTTGTAGGCGTCGGGGCCGGCGATCTCGGTATTGCGCTCGACGGAGACATCCCACACGGTGACGTCGTTCAGCAGCCGTTCGTATTCGCGTTCGAGCGCGTCGTAGCCGATCGGCAGAAACATGTGGTTGTAGACGGTGTAGCCCCAGCAGCCGTAGCGCTGCGTCGCCTCGAAATAGGGCGAGCGCTTGAGCCGTGCGCCGCGCTGTATCAGGTTCATGTCGAGCGGTTTGTGCATCTTCGATTCCTCTGAGTGTCCGGTGGTAGGCTACCGCCCGATCGAATCGGGAGGGATACGAAATGATACGTGCTCTGAATGCGGGTCTGGCTGCGCTCGTGCTCGCCGCCGCCGGCTCGGGCTTTGCGGCACAGAGCGCGGACTGGCCGACGAAACCGGTGCGCTTCATCGTGCCGTTTCCGCCCGGCGGCACTGTCGATCCGCTCGCGCGGCTCCTCGGTGCGCGCCTGTCGGCTGCGCTCGGCCAGCAGTTCATCGTGGACAACCGCGTCGGCGGCTCGGGCTCGATCGGCACGGCGATCGCAGCGAAAGCGAATCCGGACGGCTACACGTATGTCTTCGTGTTCGACACGCACGCGGTGAATCCCTCGCTCATCAATCTGCCGTTCGACACGCCCAGGGACCTCGCGCCGGTGATGCTGGTCGGCACCGCGCCGATGGGGCTCATCACCTCGCCCGGTAAGCCGTACAAATCGTTCGCGGACCTGATCAAGGCGGCGAAGGCGAAGCCGGGCGTCATCACGGTCGGATCGGTCGGCAGCGGCAGCCTCGGCCATCTCGCGATGACGCTGGTGCAGGAGGCGGGCGGCTTCAGGCTGATCCACGTGCCCTACGCCGGCGGCGGCCCGATGACCACCGCCGTGCTCGGCGGACATATCGAGACCGGCATCGGCTCCGTCGCGCTGGTGACGCCGCACGTGAAAGCCGGGAAAGTGCGCGGCCTCGCGACGACGGGCGACAAGCGCACGCAGGCGCTGCCCGACGTCGCGACGATGGCGGAGCAGGGCTTTCCCGGCTTTTCCGCGTACGCGTGGTGGGGCATCCTCGCGCCGGGCGGCACGCCGAAGCCGGTGATCGACCGTTTTCATGCCGAGCTCGTGAAGGTGCTCAATCAGCCTGATCTGCGCAAACAGCTCACCGAGCAGCTCGGCATGGATCTCGCGGTTAGCGATCCGGCGGCGCTGCAGAAGTTCATCCTGTCGGAGATGGCGCGCTGGGCGAAGGTCGTGAAGCAGCACAGCATCAGACCGGATTGATGTTGCGCAGGCCCGCTGGCTCGCCTCCGCCGCGTGAACTCCCGCCGGACGCCGGGATCGAGACAAGCAAACCACTGCGCTGCATTGGGCGCGGGCTTCGCGCCCCTTAGCGTCGTAGGGTGCGCTGATAGCGCACCGGTTGCGGTGGAGGCGACCCGTCGCGCCTCATGGAGCCGCAAAGCGCGTCCTCGAAGCGGGAAACCCCGTTCGCGGCGGGCGGTCAACACACGACCACCCGCACACGAACGGCCCGCTTCGATGACTGCGGCTCAAATCGGCGCGCCGGATCGTCTCCGCCGCAACGATTGGGCTGCATCGCGCGAAGGCCGCGCTCGATGCAGCCTCGCGTTCGCGCGCTACCATCGACGCTTCATGATTCAGCTCAAGAACCTCACGCTCGCGCGCGGCGCGCGCAAGTTGATCGAAGGCGCGAACCTCCAGATCCATCCCGGCTGGCGCGTCGGACTCGTCGGCGCGAACGGCAGCGGCAAGTCGAGCCTCTTTGCGCTGCTGCGCGGCGAGCTTCATGCCGACGGCGGCGACTGCGAGCTGCCGCCGGACTGGCGCATCGCGTCGGTCGCGCAGGAGACGCCGGCGCTCGAACGCCCGGCCATCGAATACGTGCTCGACGGTGACACGGAGCTGCGCGAAATCGAGCGCGACCTCGCCGCCGCCGAGGACGCACATGACGGTCACCGGCTCGGCGAGCTGCACGCGCGTCTCGATCATGTCGGCGGTTATGGGGCGCGCGCGCGTGCCGCCGCGCTGCTGTCCGGGCTGGGGTTCTCCGACGCCGGGATGACGCGGCCCGTATCGACCTTCTCGGGCGGCTGGCGCATGCGGCTCAATCTCGCGCAGGCACTGGTCGCGCGCGCCGATCTGCTGCTCCTCGACGAGCCGACGAACCATCTCGATCTCGACGCGGTGGTGTGGCTCGAGAAGTGGCTCGCGGGCTACCGCGGCACGCTCATGCTCGTCTCGCACGACCGCGATTTCCTCGACGGCTCCGTGACGCACATCGCGCACATCGCCGCGCAGCGGCTCACGCTCTACACCGGTAACTACACCGCGTTCGAGGAGCAGCGCGCGAGTGAGCTCGCGATTCAGGATGCGATGCACGCGAAGCAGCAGCGCGAGGTCGAGCACCTCGAGCGCTTCATCGCGCGGTTCCGTGCGAAGGCGACGAAGGCGCGCCAGGCGCAGAGCCGCTTGAAAGCGCTGGACCGCATGGAGCGCATCGCGCCCGCGCACGTCGATGCGCCGTTCGATTTCCATTTTCCGGCGCCGGCGCGCGCACCTGATCCATTGCTCGCACTGGAGAAGGTCAGTGCCGGCTACGATGCCCGGCCGGTGCTCGCCTCGGTGCATCTCACGCTGCGTCCCGGCAGTCGCATCGGGCTGCTCGGGCCCAACGGCGCGGGCAAGTCGACGCTCGTGAAGCTCCTCGCCGGCGAGCTCGCGCCGATCGAAGGGCGCCGGCACGAAGGACGCGGCCTCACGATCGGCTATTTCGCGCAGCATCAGCTCGAGCAGCTCCGCGACACCGAGTCACCGCTCCAGCACCTCGCGCGGCTCGAGCCGGCGACGCGCGAGCAGGCGCTGCGGGACTATCTAGGCGGCTTCGATTTCAGGGGCTCGATGGCCGATGCGCCGGTCGCGCCCTTCTCCGGCGGTGAGAAATCGCGCCTCGCGCTCGCGCTGATCGTGCGGCGCGCGCCGAACCTGCTGCTGCTCGACGAGCCGACGAACCATCTGGACCTCGAAATGCGGCACGCGCTCACCAAGGCCCTCGCGGAATACGAAGGCAGCCTCGTGCTCGTGTCGCACGACCGGGCGCTGCTGCGCACCGTGTGCGATGGCTTCGTGCTCGTCGTCGATGGCAGCGCGCGTGAGTTCGACGGGGACGTCGACGATTACCTCGCGTGGCTCACGGAGCGGCGCAGCGCATCCGCGGCCGCGGAGACCGTCTCCGGTTCTGCCGCCGGACGAATCGAGCGCCGCGAAGCGCGTGCGGCCGCGGCGGCGGAGCGGCAGGCGAAGCTCGCACAGCGTCGCCCGCTCATGAAAGAGATAGGCGAGCTCGAGTCGGCGCTCGCCGCGTGGCACCAGGAAAAGCGGGAGAGCGACGAGATGCTCGCGGACCCTTCGATCTACGAAAATCCCGACCCGGACAAGCTGAAAGGGCTCGCGCTGCGGCAGGCCGAGCTCACGCGCCTGATCGACGAAGCCGAGCAGCGGTGGCTGGAGGTGCACGAGGCGCTCGAGACGCTGGGCGATGTCATTTGATGTCGTCGTCCCCGCGTCAGGCGGGGACCCAGGGCCGCCGCTGTGTCCTGGATTCCCGCCTTCGCGCGAATGACGCCTCTAACGTTCGAACGTAACCGGCACCAGTGGCGAGTGCGCCGGCCACACGCCGCGCGCGATCACTTTCGAGCCTTCGAATACGAGCCAGCTCTGCGAGCCGTAGTGCGGCAGCGCGCGCGCGATCGCCTCGAGCGATGCGGCATCGCGCGCCGAGAGCACGGCGACCGGCGCTGCGCCACGCGTTTGCTCGATCGTCCAGACCTGGGCTGATCCGCGCGGAAGCTTCGCCGGTCGCGGCGGCAGCCGGTGCTTCGCGAGGGCGGCGTCGACGTCATCGTGGAGACCCGCGATCAGCAACGGCGTTTCGCGCCCGCGCGACACGAGCCTGGAGGCCTTCGGCTTGCGCTCGAACAGCGCGCCGGCCACGGCATGAGCGGCGGCATCCGAAGCGGCGTCCGCAGACACGACCGCAAGCGCCGGCGCGGCAGCAACGATCCACTGCCGCAGAATCGGCGGCAATTCGGCGCGATCGAGCTCGCGCCAGACGCGGAATTCCGGGTCGGTGCGAACGCCGCGCGGCAGGTCTTTCACGCGCAGCGTCACCGTCTCGCGTTCGCGCCCCAGCTCGACGAGTCGCATTTCGCTGCGGTCGGCGTACACGATTTCGATCGGCAACCGCAATGCGTACGCCGGCGAGCTCTGATTCAGCGCGAGATCGAGCATCGTTTCATCGCCCGCCGCACGCGCGCGGGCGCTGTCGACGCTCACGCGGGGCGCGCCGGGGCGGGTCAGCCACTGCTCGAAGAACGGCGTCAACGTGCGGCCCGATGCCTGCTCGAAGGCGCTGCGAAGGTCGGACCACCACGCCGTGCGGAAGCGATGCTTTTCCCACAACTCGCGCAGCCCGCGTTCGAACCGGTCTTCGCCGATCGTCTCGCGCAGCATGAAAAAGAGCATCGCCGCCTTGCCATACCCGACGGCCGCCTCCGCGCCGTGTGTGCGCGATCTGAACGCCGTGAGCGGCCGGCGCGCGTGCGCCGGCACTGCGCTGAAATCGCGCAGCCAGCCGTGCCGCATGTCGCGCGCGGCCGCCGCCGACTCGCGCTCCTTGTAGAAGTAATCCGCCATGAACGTGGTGAGGCCTTCGGACCAGTTGCCGCGCGCGTAATCGACGTAAACGCCGTTACCCCACCAGTTGTGCAGCACCTCGTGTCCGAGCGACGTCGCGCGGATGAACGGGAGCTTGAGCACCTCGGCGCCGATGTAGGTGAGCCCGGCCATGCCGAAGCCGGTCGGCAGCGGGCTCGCCACGACCGAGAAGCCGTCGAAGGCGTAAGTGCCGATCCGTTGCGAGTAGAGCTCGATATAGCGCGCGCTGTCTTCGAGGTAGCCGTCGGCGAGGTTCTCCATGCCGCGGAAGAAATAGGTGCGGAGGCGCAGGCCGCTACTTGGCGCTTCGACAGGCTCAGCGCGAACGGCAGGAGCAGCGGATGCTCGTCGCGCGCTGCGATTCAGCACGAGCCGTCGCTCGCGCACGACGAACGGTCCCGCCATGAGATCGATCCCTTCGGCCGGATGCGCGAATTCGAATTGCGCGGTGTAGCGCTCGTCATCGCGTGTGGGCAGCGTTTCCGCTGCGAGCCTCCCCGGCACCAGTCCGCGCTGATCGCCGGGCAGCGACAGACGCACCGTATAAGTGAATGGCTTGTCCGGCTGCGGATACCAGCCGCTGCCGGCCGGCAGGAACGTACCCGCGGCGGACGCCATCGGCGCAAGCTCGCGCAGCACGCCGCGATGATCGATGCGGGAATCGAGCGGCGGCAGCGTGCCGCCGTACTCGACCGTCATGGTCACGCCTTCGATCACCTTGAGATGCCAGCGGTGCGCACCGCCGCGGAACAAACCCGAGCCCGCAACGGTATGACCTTGCGTCGACATGCGGCGAACTTCGAGCGACTCGTGCAGCGTGAAGGCGAACTCGAGCGGGCCGACCAGCTCCGCGGTGGCGTCGAAGCGGCGCGAGGCCGGGTCTAGGTCGACATCCAGCGTGAGGTCCGCGGCGGCCGCGCACGCCGACAGCAGCAAAAAAACGGGGACAGACCACGTTTTCCTGTGGCTCATCCTTTCGGCGGAAATTTCACAACCACTTCGAGCGTATCGTCGCCGCGGCGGACCTGCATCGGAAGCCACATGCCCGCGGGCGCGCTGCGCACGGCAGCAATGACGACCGTCACGCTCGACGCCGCTGCACCGGCGATCGACACGATGCGGTCGCCGGTCCGGATACCGCTGCTCTCGGCGAGGCTGCCGGCATCGACGCCGGCGACGCGCACCCCGCCATCGGACGATTCGAGCCTCACGCCGAGGCGCGGCGGCGGCACCGACTCGGCTGCCGCAGGCGGCAGCGAAAACACCGCGTCGGCGATTCCGCCGATCTCGCCGCACGAGGCGACGCCGTTCACGGGCAGCAGCGCACCGACGTTCGTCACGCCGAGATCGCGAAGCTGGTGCGCCACGCCGTACCCGTAGCGGACGTGCCCGGCGCCCATGATGCCGACGACGAGCGGCCGCGCGCCGTCCTTGCCGAGACGGGCGGCGAGCCCTTCGGCCATCGCGCGGTCCCACGTGATCTGCGATTGCACGAACTGCTGGAACGCGGCGCTGCCGCGCACCGGCGGCCGCTTGTCGGCGGCCGGGTGCTGCCTGAAAACTTCAAACAGGTAATCCTCGTACGGCGTCGCGGGCGCAGCGGGACGCGATAAGCCTTCGCGTCGTTCGTCCGGTACGGCGTCCCAGCCTTTGTCGCGTATAGCGCTCGTGAGCTCGCGTTCCACGTTGAGCGCCGCCATCGGGATGCGGTTCACGCGCGCGAACTCGAAGAGCGGCAGGTACAGCTCCGGCGGAAAATTCCAGACCTTCCGCCACTCGACGCGCTCCAGGAACTGCAGCGCCGTGAGCTTGCCGGCTACCCAGTCGTCCAGCACCGGCTGCACGCGGCGCGGAAACGCTTCGAAGCCGATCACGAGCTGCGGGCGCATGACGTGCAGCGCCGCGAGCGTCTGCAACTGCCACCGATGATGATCTAAGTTGTCGTGCTGCTCGCCGACCAGAACGACATCGCGGCGCGCGATATCGCTCAGGATCTCGTGCGCGCTCGCCGCGCGCGGCGCGGCGCCGCCGAGCGCATACCACGTCGCGGGCGCGAGGCAGGGCTGCGCTGCCGCTGCGGGCAGCGCGAGCATAGCCACGGTCAATGCGACGAGTGCATTACTCCGCAACGCGGCTTTCCTTCAGCCGGTCGAAGTTGGGCGTGAGGCCAAGCCCCGGGGCTGAAGGGATGCGCACGATGTTGTTGTCGGGGCGCGGCGGATCGACGAACACCTGCTCGCCAACCGACTGCATGTCGAGATGGAACTCGACGCGCCAGCCGTTCATGAGCCCTGCCATCGTGTGCATGTTGTGCAGCGGCCAGCCGCCGCCGTTCGCGATCGGCACGTTGTACATCTGCGCCATGTGCGCGACTTTGCGTGCTTCGGTATAGCCGCCGCAGTAGCAGACGTTCGGCTGCACGATGTCCACCGCCTGCCGGTCGATCAGCTCGCGCAGCCGCCAGCGGTGACCTTCGTTCTGGCCTGCGGCGAGCGGTATCCGCGTGCTGCTCCGCAGGTCGGCCATCGCGCGCGCGTCGTTCTGGTAGAGCGGCTCTTCGAACCAGGTGAGGTTGCAATCTTCGATCTCGCGACAGAGGAGCTTCGCTTCGACCGGCTGGAACTTGTAGTTGGCGTCGATCATGATCTCGACGTCGGGCCCGACCGCATCGCGTACGAGGCGCACGCGCTTCGCGTCTTCCTTCCAGCCGCCTTTGTCGACGCCGACGACGAGCTTCAGGCGCTGGTGACCTTCGGCGATACGGTCCTTCGCCGCCTGCACGAGCATCTCGCGATCGTATTCGGGGAAGCCGAACGTGCAGTAGGTCGGCGCCCAGTCGCGCGCGCCGCCGAGGAGCTGCGCCACGGTGCGGCCCGCGTGTTTGCCATGGATGTCCCAGCAGGCGATGTCGAGACACGACAGCGCGCTCGATACGACACCCGTCATCGTGCGCTGGTTCAGCTTCCACCAGACTTTCTCGTGGATCGCCTCGGTGTCGCGCGGGTCCATGTCCTTTACGACCGGCAGGAACTCCTTCGTGAGCGCGGTGACGACCGACCACGGCAGGAAACCGCCGCCGGTGAGCCCGTACCCGGTGACGCCGTCGTCGGTTTCCACTTCGCAGAAGACGATCTTGCGCCGCAGCGGTTCCTTGATGAGCGGAACCTGCGCGAAGATCTGATGCACGTTCGCCTTGATCGATTTGATTTTCATCGCACGTCCTCTGCGCAGGGTCGGGCAAAAAGTATCGGCCGCTGGTGCGACAATTGCAAACGCGAGAGTGCCGTCAACTTCGGAGCTCCATATGCATCGATTCAGTACGTCCGTAATGCTGTCCGTATTCATGCTGCTCGCCGTCGGCGCGTGCGCGGGCGAGCGCGGAACGATACGCACGGAAAAACACGCCTTCAACGTCGTCACGCTCGTCGAAGGTCTGCAGAACCCGTGGTCGATCGCATGGTTGCCCGACGGCCGCATGCTCGTGACCGAGCGCGCAGCGCGGCTGCGTATCGTCTCGCAGGACTTCAAGCTCGATCCGAAGCCGGTTGAAGGGCTGCCGAAAATCGTGGTCGGCGGGCAGGGCGGGCTCTTCGATGTCGTGCTCCATCCCAGGTACAAGGAGAACGGCTGGATTTATATCTCGTACAGCGGGGCCGGCGAGGGCGGCCATGGCACCGAGCTCATGCGTGCGAAGCTCGACGGCCACCGGCTGGTCGAGAGCCAGGTGCTCTTCAGGATGGAGCCCAAATCCGAGGCGAGCCAGCATTTCGGCGGGCGCATCGTCTTCGACGGCAAAGGACACGTATTCCTGACGCTCGGCGATCGCGGTCAGTCGGGCCGCGCGCAGCGCCTCAACGATCATGCTGGGTCGGTCATCCGGCTGAACGACGACGGCAGCGTGCCGAAAGACAATCCGTTCGTCGCACGCAAGGATGCGCGGCCCGAGAAGTTCACCTACGGCAACCGCAACATGCAGGGCGCCGCGCTGCATCCGAAGACCGGCGAGCTGTGGACGCACGAGCATGGACCGCAGGGCGGCGACGAGGTCAACGTGATGCGCGCGGGGCGCAATTACGGCTGGCCGGTGATCACGTACGGTGTCAACTACGGCAGCGGCACGAAGATCGGCGAAGGCACGCAGAAATCGGGCATGGAGCAGCCGCTGCATTACTGGGTGCCGTCGATCGCGCCGTCCGGCATGGCCTTCTACGACGGTGACAAGTTTCCGGGCTGGCGCGGAAACATCCTGATCGGTGCGCTCCGCGACGAGCTACTCGTGCGTCTCGAGCTCGACGGCGACAAGGTCGTCAAGGAAGAACGGATGATGAAGGACGCGCTCGGACGCATACGCGACGTGCGCGTCGGACCCGACGGCTACGTCTACGTGCTTACCGACGAGCGGCGCGGCGTGCTCGCCCGCCTCGAGCCTGCGAAGTAACGAGGCGAGCGCCGGCCCTAGTCCGCTTTCGCGCCGGAGTCCTTCACCGCCTTGCCGAAGCGCGCGATGTCGGAGCGGATGCGCTTGTCGAATTCCGCCGGCGAGCCGCCCAGCGGGTCGACGCCCATCTCGATCAGCCGCTTGCTCATGGCGGGCTCGTGCAGGATGCGCGTGATCTCCTTCGAGAGCTTGTCGATGATCGGCTTCGGCGTCTTGATCGGCGCGACGATGCCGGTCCAGTTGCCCATCACGAAGTCCTTGTAGCCCTGCTCGATGAACGTCGGCACCTCCGGGATGAACGGATGCCGCTTTTCGGTGAGGGAGCCGATCACGCGGAGCTTCCCGCCTTTGGTGTGCGGCAGCAGCTCGGGGATCGCGTTGATGATGACGTGCACCTCGCCGGACAGGAGTGCCGGCACCGCCGGCCCCACGCCCTTGAACGGCACGTGCGTCGCGTCGATCTTCGCCGCGACCTTGAACATTTCCATCGAGAGATGGCTGATCACGCCGACACCGCCCGAAGCGTAGGCGAGCTTGCGCTTTTTCGCCTCGGCGATGAACTCGGCGACGTTCTTCGCCGGGATTCCGGCGTTCACCACCATGATCAGCGGGGAGATGCCGAGCACCGTCACCGGCGTGAGGTCGCGCGTCAGGTTGTAGTCGAGCTTCGTATACAGCGTCTGCGAGATCGTGTGCGCCGTGCTGATGTTCATGAATGTGTAACCGTCGGGCGTCGTGCGCGCGAGGATGCCCGCGGCGAGGTTGCCGCCGGCCCCTGGACGGTTGTCCACGATCACGGGTTGACCCCATGCCTCGGTGAGCTTCTCCGCGACGATGCGCGCCATGATGTCGTTGATGCCGCCGGGGGCGAACGCGACGAGATAGCGTATCGGCCGGCTTGGATAATCCGCAGCGGCGGCAGCGACCGCGGCTGGCGCCGAAAGACCGAGAACGGTTGCGGCGAGCGCGCGCCGGATCACATCGACTGTCATGGAACCTCCTCGTGTGTATTGATTTACGCGAACTATAGCAGCGCTTGCCACGCCGGATGCGAGTGGATCAGCGCGAGCGCGCGCGGCAGCAGCGTCTTGCCCGGCTGCACGTGCTGCCATGTCGATGCGCCGGACGGATGCGGCAGCGGCACGAGGTCGAACGTGACGCCCTGGTATTTCATCCGATGCACTCGGCCGACGACGCTGTCGAGCTTGTCACATGGCATGAAGCGCTGAATCGCGAGCTTGCCCGCGGCGATCACGAGCCCCGGGCGCAGCAGCGCGATCTCGGCGTCGAGCCAGCCGGAGCAGTTCGCCACTTCGTCCGGATCGGGGATGCGGTCCCCGCCGCGCGGAGTCTTCCCCGGAAAGCAGCGGCACACCGCGGCCATGTAGACGCGGCCGCGGAACGCCTCTTCATCGAGTCCGATGCCGGCGAACCATTTGAAGAGCATCCGGCCTGCGGTCCACGCGAAAGGCTTTCCGATGGCGGGCTCCTTGGGCCCGGGCGCCTGACCGACGAGCAGCACGCGCGAGACGACCGGATTGCCGATCACCGGCGTGCTCTGCATGCGCGGGCAGCGCCTGCACCGCGACAGCAGGTCCTGATGTCGGAGCAATTCGGTGTGGATTGCGCCCCTGCGGCGTGTCGGAGGCATAGGCCTTGCTCGAAAAAGTGGCTGGGCAATGATGCGATAAACGTAGAATTCCGGCATGACTTACTGCGTCGCCGCCCTCGTCGAGGAGGGCATCGTCTTCGCGTCCGACTCGCGCACGAGCGCGGGCCCGGACAACATCGCCACCTACGGCAAGATGATGGTGTGGGAGGTCGTCGGCGACCGCGTGATCGTGCTGCTCTCGTCCGGCAATCTTTCGACGACCCAGAGCGTCGTCGCGCTGCTCAAGATGCGCTCGAAGAACGAGGACGGCGAGGCGCTGCCCGGCGGCATCCTGCGCATGCCGCAGATGTACGACGTGGCCGAGCTCGTCGGCTCGACACTGCGCGAGGTGACGAGCCGGCACGAGACCGTGCGCGAGGCCGGCGTGGACATCGATTGCAGCTTCATCGTCGGCGGCCAGATCGACCACAAGACACCGCGGCTTTTCCGAATCTATCCCGAAGGCAATTTCATCGAGGCGACGCCGCAGACCAATTATTTCCAGATCGGCGAGACGAAATACGGCAAGCCCGTGATCGACCGCGTGGTGAAGTTCGACACGCCGCTCCGGGAAGTGGCGAAGGCGTTCATGGTGTCCTTCGATTCGACCATGCGTTCGAACCTGACCGTCGGGCTGCCGATCGATCTGCTCGTGTACGAGCGCGATTCCTGCAAGGTGACGCTCAAGCGCCGGTTCATGCCGGGCGACAAGTACGTCACCGCGCTCACCGCGATCTGGTCGGCCGGATTGAAGCGCGCCTTTACCGAGGTGCCGCCCGTACCCTGGGTCGACGAAGAACCCTAGCCAAAGGGTCATCCCCGCGAAGGCGGCGATCCAGAACGGTACTGGGTTCCCGCCTGCGCGGTAACGACGAGGTATCAGCCTTTCAGGTGTGCGACCGACGCGATCTCGACCAGGAAGTCGGGGCGCACCAGGTCCGCGCGTATGCAATAGCGCGCCGGCGGATCCTTCGGAAAGTATTCGCGGTATACGCCGTTCATCGCCTGATAGTTCTTGAGATCGCTCAGGAACACGTGGTTGAAGGCGATGTCGGCCATCGTGCCACCGGCGGCTTCGACCAGCGTCTTGATCGTCTCGAGGACGTGGCGCGTCTGAGCGGCGCAGTCGCCCGGGCTGGCGGTCTTGCCTTCCTGGTCCATCGGAACCACGCCCGAAACGTACACGACATTGCCGACCTTGACCGCGGGCGAGTACGGCGCCATCGGCGGCGGCGAGCCGGGTGGATTGATGGGTGTATGTGCCATGGGGTTCTCCTCAGTGATTTACACGAGTCTCTTCGCGTTGCCGCTCAGGATGAGATCGATCTCATCGGGCGCGAGCCCGCAGTTCCTCACGATATCGACGGCGCGCTTGAAATCGAAAGACGGGTAGTCGCTGCCGAACACCAGCCGGTCGATGCCGATCACCTCGGCAGTCATGCGGATCGCGGCGGGATGCGCCGAGGCGGTTTCGAGATAGAACCTGCGTAGGGCTTCGGTTGGCGTGACCGGCAGCGGCTTCTTGTCGCCCGCGTGCACGCGCTCCCAGTACTGGTCGAGGCGCTCCAGGATGAAGGGAAACACGCCGCCGAGGTTCGCGAGGATCACGTCGAGCGTCTGGTGCCGGTCGAGCATCCCGCCGCAGAGGAGCCGCAGCGCGACCAGCGACAGATCGACCTGAAACCCGAACGCGCCGGTCAGCCAGTGGTACGGCTCGATGCGCGAATCGATGAGCGACGGGTGATTCGGGAGGATCAGCACCGGGACGCGCAGACGGTCCGCGGCCTCGAAGATCGGCGCGAAGTCCGGATGATCGAGCGATTTCCCGTCGACCCCGACCGAAATGCCGACGCCGCGATGGCCGAGCTTCGTCACCGCGCGCTCGAGCTCGGCGACGGCGCCGGGCACATCGCGCATCGGCACCGCGGCGTACGGAATGAAGCGCCCGGGATAGCGCCGCGCGATTCCGCTGAGCTCGTCGTTCGCCGCCTGCGCGATCGCGAGCCCTTCGGTCGGCTCGAACGCATCGATGCCGCTCACGTTCTGCAGCCGCAGGATCTGCGTATCGATGCCGGCGGCGCCGAGCATTTCGACCCGGCGCTCGATGCTCGTCTGGTCGGGCCGGATCCGCCGCGCCGCGCCGGGTCCCGACCAGATCACTTCGCCTTCGGCGGTCTTCTCGATGCGCGGGTAATCGCGGCGCCTGCGCAGGTGATCGAGAAACGACTTGGGCTGGAAGTACGCGTGAAAATCGACGATGGGCATACCGTCATCCCGTTGAAGGGCGGCCTCGCATCCCTCCGCAAGAGGTGTCGTCATCCCGGCGAAGGCCGGGATCCAGTAAACGGCTCTGGGTCCCGGCCGACGCCGGGACGACGGAGTGTTATGCCGCTTCTTCTATTTCGGCGTACAGCGGCACCGTGATGCCGAGCTTCGCGAAGCGTTTGCGCAGATCCTGGATGCTCTTAATGAATACCTGGTGCTCCTGCTCGGCCGAGCAGAATCCGAGCCCGGCGGATGCCGCGATCGCTTCGGCTTCCTTGAGATCGCTTTCGAGGTCGTCCGGCAGCAGGCACATGGAGTGGAAGCCCTTCATCTCCACGTTCTCGATGATGTCGAGCACGGCGGCTTCGACGCCCGCGACTTCGTCCTTGTTCATCTGCGGAATGCGGTGCTCGAGAAGCTCCCAGCCCACCGCGACGTGCCGCACTTCGTCCTGCAGGATGAGCCGGAGCACTTCGCGCGTGACCGGCTCGGTACAGGCCTTGTAGCGCGCGGCGAAAATATCCACGGCGATGCCTTCCGAGATGATGTGCCAGCCGGCCATCGCCGCTTCGGTCGAGACTTCGGGATTGAACGCGAGCCGGTCACGGAATCCCGCGACGACCATCTTGATGATCGCATCGTGCGGCGGGGGCTCCGACACGTAGCCGCCCATGGCTTCGGCCAGCAGGAACGACGCCTCGCAGTGGCGCGCTTCCTCGATCACTTTCGCCGCGAGCACGAACTTCGCCTCGATCGGCGCCTGACCGTCGAGCGACATGCGAATCAGCATTGCCGGCGATTCGATGATGCCGGTGTACTCGGTCCACGCGCGGCGGCTCCAGCCGAGGCGGGCGGCATCGAGCTGCTCCTGGCTGTACTTGGCGCGGTCGAACTTGGCGTACGGGATATCGGTGACGGGGTCCCACGCCATCTGCTTGGACTTGCGCCAGAGCTCGCTGATCGCGGGCACCTCGTGCCGGGTCTTGAGCGGGAAGCGCTTCTCGGTCAAGCCGAGCTTGTAGAGGCCGCGCGGCGGCGAATTCGGGTCGTACAGACTGCGTCGCTGAGTGGACATCGTATTTACCTCCAATGGAAAACCGCGGGGATGTGACCGATACTACGTGATCCATGGACGTCCGCAAAATCGTCATCATGCGCGAAAGCGTTCGGGCCGACGGCGGCCGCGCCGCCGCGCGCGACGTGACGCGCGTAATCGGGATCGCGGTCATCGCAAACCCTTGCGCCGGCGGCTTTGTCGAGGACCTCGCGCCGATGTTCGATCTCGGCGCCGAGATCGGCGAGCGGCTCGCGCCGGAGATGGCGAAGCTCCTGCCGGGCGCGGCGGTCGCGTACGGCAAGGCCGCGATCGTCGGCGTGAACGGCGAGATCGAGCATGCGGCGGCGATCCTGCATCCGAAGCTGGGCAAGCCCATGCGCGCCGCGATCGGCGGCGGCGAGGCGATCATTCCGTCCACGAGCAAGGTCGCCGCGGCGGGCGCGGCGATCGACGTCCCGCTGGGTCACAAGGATAACGTGTGGTCTTTCGACCAGATCGATACGGTGACGGTGTGCGTGCCGGATGCGCCGCGGCCGGACGAGATCGTCGTCGTCATTGCGCTGAGCGACGGGGGGCGACCTCACGCACGAGTCGGTAAAGGCCGCATTGTTTGAAGAGGTGATGGAAGAAGAGGTGACGAAGAAGAGGTGACGAACACCGAATGCCCCGTCACCTCCTGCGGTAGCCCCGTCACCTCTTGCGCTAGCCCCATCACCTCCTGATTAGTCGACTCGTGCGCCCGAGTCGCGCACGACCTTGCTCCACTTGCTGATCTCGCTCTTCACGTAAGCCTCGAACTTGCCCGACGGCATGTCCATCGGCTGAGCGCCGAGCGTGGCCAGGCGATCGCGCATCTCGTTCGACTTGAGGATCGCCGTGCCGTCGTCCGATATCTTCTTCACGACCGCGGCGGGCGTCTGCTTCGGCGCGCACAGGCCGAACCACGACGCGACGTCGTAGCCGGGAAGACCTTTCTCCGCCACCGTCGGCAGATTGGGGGTCAAGGGGAAGCGCTTCGCGCTGGTCACTGCGAGCGCGCGCAGCCGCTCCGATTTCACGAACGGCATCGCGGAGGGCATGAGCTCGAACATGATCGGCACCTCGCCCGCGGAGATCGCGGCGAGGGCCGGGCCGCTGCCCTTGTACGGAACGTGCGTCAGTTGCACCTTGGCCATCGTCTTGAAAAGCTCCATCGAAAGATGGGTCGTGCTGCCGACGCTGCCCGAAGCGTAATTGATGTTGCCTTTGCGGCTGCGCACGTACGGCAGGAACTCGTCGTACGTCTTCACCGGAACCGACGGATGCACGAGCAGAAACAGCGGCACGTCCGCGATGCCGATAACCGGCACGAAATCCTTCACCGGATCGAATGCAACCTTGCGGTACAGCGTCGGATTGATCGCGAGCACCGGCGCGTTGCACAGGAGCAGCGTGTACCCGTCGGGCTCCGCGCGCGCCACCAGCTCCGTCGCGATGTTCCCGCCTGCGCCCCCGCGGTTATCGATGACGACGTTGGAGCGCCACGCGTCGCCCAGCCGCTGTCCCATGATCCGCCCCATGAGATCGGCGGTGCCTCCGGGCGGGTACGGCACCACGAGCCGCACGGAGCGCTGCGGGTAACCGGATGAAGCGCTCGCGGAAGCCGCGGCCGCCGGCGTGGACACGGCGACGGCGAGCGCGGCGGCAATCTGAACGACGGTCTTCATGGCGATCCTCCTCGTTGATGTTGTGGCGCTATCTTATGTCGGTCCGGTCGGAGCGGCATTGGGCAGCATCGTGACGCCCGGCAGCTTGCACGCGAGTATCGCCTGTCGCACCGCCTCGACGGCTTTCGGCCGCGGAAAGCTGCGGCGCCACGCGAGCGCGACGCGGCGGCTCGGCACCGGCGGCGCGAACGGCCGCACTGCCGTCAGTCGATTCTCCACCGTGCGCGCTTCCGCCGCCGCCGACGGCACGACCGTGATACCGACGCCCGATGCCACCATGTGACGTATGGTTTCCAGAGAGCTTCCTTCCAGCGCCGCTGTCATGCTGTCGCTCGTCGCGCGTTCGACGCCGGCACACGTCTGAAGCACCTGCTCGCGAAAACAGTTGCCGCTGGATAGCAGCAGCAGGTTCTCGCGACAGAGGTCGGTCGCCGGAATTCGCGTCTTCTTCGCCCACGGATGCGTGACCGGCACGAGCACGCGGAACGGCTCGTCGTAGATCGGCTGCGTGACGATGCCCGATTCCTCGAACGGCAGCGACAGCGCGACGAGATCGAGCTCGCCGTTTTTCAGGAGCTCCGCGAGACGGTGCGTGTAGTTCTCCTGGATGAAGAGCGGCATCTTCGGTGCGCGCTTGCGGAGCAGCGGGATCAACTGCGGCATCAGATAGGGCCCGATCGTGTAGATCGCGCCGAAGCGCAGCGGCGCCGCGAGCTCGTCCTTGCCTGCGGTAGCGAGCTGCTTGATCGCCGCGGCCTCCTCGAGCACGCGCTGCGCCTGCTCGACGATGCGCGCGCCCACCGGCGTGATCGACACCTCGGCGCCGCCGCGTTCGAAGAGCGTGATGCCGAGCTCGTCCTCGAGCTTTTTCACCGCCACCGACAGCGTCGGCTGGCTGACGAAGCACTTCTCGGCGGCGCGGCCGAAATGCCGCTCGCGCGCGAGCGCGACGATGTAGCGCAGCTCCGTGAGCGTCATCTCAGTCGATGACGATCTTCGCCTGCTTCCCGACTTTGGCGATGCGCTCGCGCTCGGCTTTGACGAACGCGGCGAACTCGGCCGGCGATTCCGGATGCGCGGTCGCGCCGTTCTTCTGAAGCGCCGTGCGCACGTCCGGGTTCTTGAGCGCCGTTACGATCTCGCCATGCAGGCGCTGCGCGACCGCTCGAGGCGTGCGCGCCGGCAGCGCGTAGCCCCACCACTGCACGATCTCGTAGCCGGGCACCGTGTCGGCGACCGGTGGCAGCTCGGGCAGGAGCGGATCGCGCTTCGCGCCGGTCGTGGCGAGCACCTTGATGCGCCCGGCGCGGCCGTGCGGCATCGCTACGAGCGGCGAGGTGATGAGGATCTGGAGCTGGCCTGCCATGAGATCGGTCATCGCGGGCGCGGCGCCCTTGTAAGGCACGTGCACGGTGTCGATGCCCGCGAGCACGTTCAGCATCGCACCCGCGAGATGCGCGGGCGAGCCGTTGCCTGCGGAGCCGTAGTTGAGCTGCCCGGGCTTCGCTTTCGCGAGCTTCACCAGGTCGGCGACGCTGTTCGCACCGATGTTGGCGTTTACGGTCATCACGTTCGCGACCCACGCGATCCGCGTGAGCGGGAGAAAATCGCGCTCGACGTCGTACGGCAGATTGGCTTTCAGCGCCGGCAGCGATGCGAAGGTGGTCGCAGTAGCGAAGAGCACCGTGTAGCCGTCGGGCGGCGCATGCTTCGCGAGCTCGAGGCCGACGATCCCGCTCGCGCCCGCGCGGTTGTCCACCACGACCTGCTGCTTCATCTGCTCGGAGAGCTTCACCGCCGTGATGCGCGCAAGGATGTCGGGTGAGCCGCCGGGCGGAGAGGGCACGAGCAGCCTGATCGGCCGCGACGGATAGCTCTCCGCGGCCTGGGCGGGAATCGCAAGCAGCGTTGCGACGAAGAGGGCCGTGGCGTGGGCGAAGCCCACCGGCCGTGGTTGGTGGGTTTCACCCGCCCTACGAATTCGTGAGCTCATAGATGGCATGCACCGGCCAGTGATCCGAAGGCGCGGCGTCCTCATGGAAGAACCGTGGAATCGAAGTCGCGACCGCTCGCACGCTGCCGCTGGCAACGATCCAGTCGACGCATTGGCTCATCGCGAGCTGCCCCGGCGCGATGCCGGCGGTCGGATATACCTTGAACGTCGAGCTCGGCTGCAGTCCGAGCGCCGCGAACGAGCTCGTATAACCGGCGTTCTTCAGCAGATTGGTCGGATGCACCGGATCGTTGAAGTCGCCCATGAAGAACACCGCGTCGCTGCCGCGCGAGACGCGCCCGAGCGCCTCGATGATGCGGCTCGTCTCGCCGATGCGCGGTGAGTGCCCGGTGCGCGCTTCCTGTTCGTGGCGCTGGTGCGTGAGATGCGCAGTCGAGACGACGATCGACCGATCGAAACCCTTCACCTGCAAACGCGTCCAGAACAGGCGCCGCACCGGCGACTTGAGAATCTGCACCTCTTCGGCGCCATGCTCGATCCGGGAGAAGAGCGACTCGCGCCAGTAGATATTGCCTTCGACCGTCCAGCCCTCGAACTCATCGTCGACGCGGCGGTGTCCGGCCAGCGTGGCGTCGATCAGGTTGCGCGCACCGGCGGAGAATTCCTGCACGCACAAAACGTCCGGATCGAAAATTTCGAGAAAGCGTCTGAGCGCGTCCTTGCGGAAGTCCCAGCGGTTCTCGCCCCAGATGTTGTAGGTGACGATTGAGAAGCGGAGTGGGTGCATGTGAGGCGGGTGACTGAGCGACGGAGTGACGCGGTGACGCGGTGATGAGGTGATGAGGTGATGAGGTGATGAGGTGATGAGTCGGTGTGGCCGCGTCACGGCGTCACCGCGTCACACGTCACTACGTCACTAGTAATAAGCGGCCTTCACCCCCGGCGGCGGCGAATAGCGGAACGTCCCGCGCTTCATGATCGCGTCCACGCCGCCGTGCTTCTCGATGTGCGCCCGCTGGTCCGCCCGCGCCTGCGCATCGACCGCTTCGGGGTCGACGATCGCGCGCAACTTCTGTTCGCATTCACGGACGACCGCGGCGTAATCGGCGTTGCGGCCAAGATCGGTGCGCTCGCACGGATCGCGCTCGAGGTCGAACAGCATCGGCGGCATGCCGACGTAGTGGATGTACTTGAACTGCCGGTGGCGGATCATGGAGGTGCCCGTGATCGCGCCGGCGGCGTGATACTCGGAGAGAATGGTGCGGTTCGGCACGTAGCCTTGCGCGATGTCGAGCAGCGAGTGGCCCGGCAGATCGGCGTCCTGATGCTGAGCGCCGAGCGCGTGGATGAACGTCGGGAAGCCGTCCACCAGCGAAACGGGCACCGGACACACGCTGCCTTTCGGCACGTCGGCACCGGCCATGATCAGCGGAATGCCCGCGGATTCTTCGTACATCGTCGATTTGCCCCACATGCCGCGCGTGCCGAGGTTGTCGCCGTGATCGGAGCTGTAGACGACGCGCGTCGTGTCGGCGAGACCGCTTTCTTCCAGCGCCCGCAGGATCTTGCCGATGTTGTCGTCCAGGAACGTGACCAGGCCCATGTATGCGGTGATCGCGCGGCGCACCATCGCGGCATCGAACGGCTCGTCGAAGCACATGCATTTACGCATCGCGTCGGTGAACGGGTGTTGCGGCCGGTCTTCGTACATGTCGGGCCACGGCACCTTGTCTTCCGGGTACAGATCGTAGAACTCCGGCGGCGCGATCAGCGGGAAATGCGGCGACACGAACCCGACGTAGAGCGCCCACGGTTTGTCCGAACGTTGCGTGGCGGCGCGCTTCAGCCATTTCACCGTTTCGGCGGCGATGTCGCGGTCGTACTTCGTGTATTCGGATTCGCCGCGGCCGGCTTCGGGGCCGAGCTTCGCCGCGCCCGCGCGGCGCGGCAGCTCGTCGCGAATAAGACCCAGGAGGTCTCCAACGCCGTTCACGATGTGGAGCGGCAGGATCTCTTCGTCGAAGCCGTTACGCTGCGGATCGGAATGGACGTAATGGAGCTTGCCGATCGAGGTTACGCGATGCCCCTGTTGCATGAGCCGATGGCCCCATGAGGGAAGTCGGCCGTCGTAGGCGATCGCGTTGTCCCAGCAGCGGTGCTCGTGAACGTAGCGCCCGGTGGCGAAGCTCGCGCGCGCAGGCACGCAGATCGGGCAGTTCGTGTAGGCGTTGGTGAATCGAGTGCCCTGAGCTGCGAGGCGGTCGAGGTTCGGGGTGCGGATCATCGGGTGTCCGGAGCTTCCGAGCACGCGCTTGTTGTGCTCGTCGGACATGATGAAGATCAGGTTCGTGGCTTTCATCGGGGATCGGATGTCGGTGGAGGAAGCCCGCTTCACGTGCGCCGGCCCATTGCACGGGAGGGCAGCGGTCGGGCATGATCGTGCGAGTGTGGGATTAGTTTAGTCCAAGGCGCCGGTCCGTTAGCGAAACGGCGCGCCTCAGCAGTTAACAAGACCAGGGGATTTCATGCCCGCGCGTTTTCCCGCGAAGTACAAGCTCCGGCCGCTCGCGTATTGCGTCATGCTCGCGTGCGCGGATTCATCTTTGGCCAATCCGACCGGCGCGCACGTCGTGAGCGGCGCGGTCACGATGCAGCGTCCGGACGCGCGCACGCTTAACATCACCAACACGCCCGGCTCGATCATCAACTGGCAGGGCTTCTCGATCGGCGCTGGCGAAGTCACCCGGTTCATCCAGCAGTCGGCGGCAAGCGGCGTATTGAATCGCGTCGTCGGCGCCGACATCTCCCGCATCAACGGCCAGCTACTGTCCAACGGCCGCGTGTTCCTGATCAACCCGGCCGGCATCGTGATCGGCGCCGGCGGGACGATCGACACCGCGGGCTTCGTCGGCTCCACGCTGAACATGCTCGACGCCGATTTCCTCGCCGGCCGGCTCAGGTTCCGCGGCGACGCAAGCGCGGGCTCGATCGTCAATCAGGGCTGGATCAAGGCCGCGAGCGGCGGCAACGTCATCCTCGTTGCGCCGAACGTCGAGAACAGCGGCGTCATCCAGACGCAGAACGGCCAGATCGTGCTCGCTGCAGGGCAGAAGCTCACGATCGCTAGCCTCGATCACGAAGGCGTGCAGTTCGAGGTGCAGGCGCCGACGGATTCGGCGCTTAACGTAGGCAAGCTGCTCGCCGATGGCGGCGCGGTGGGTGTATTCGCGGGAACGCTCAGGCACAGTGGCGACATTCGTGCGAATGCGCTCACGCGCGATGAAGCGGGGCGCGTGGTGTTGAAGGCGCAGGGCGACACGATGCTCACCGGCAGCAGCACGATCAGCGCGACCGGTCCGAAAGGCGGCACCGTTCAGGTGCTGGGGAACCGCGTCGGCGTTCTGGACAACGCGAAGATCGATGCGTCAGGGACTAACGGCGGCGGCCAGATCCTGATCGGCGGCGATTACCGCGGGCTCAACCCGGCGGTGCAGAACGCCTTCGCGACATGGGTCGGACCGGGCACGACCATTCGCGCCGATGCGACAGGTTCGGGCGACGGCGGAAGGCTGATCGTGTGGTCGAAAGAAGCGACGCGCAGCTATGGCCTGCTCAGCGCGCGCGGCGCCGGCGGGGGCAAGGGTGGATTCGTCGAGACGTCGGGTCATTTTCTCGACGTGGGCCGAGCGCCCGAAGTCGGCGGAGGCTCATGGCTTATCGACCCGTGGAACATCGAGATAACGAACGCAGGAACCACGAACAATACGGGCTCGCCGAACTTCACCGCGACCGATAGCCCCTCGCGGATCACGCCCGCGGCCATCGTTGCCCAACTCGAGGGCGCGGCAGGCGGCAACGTCACGATCGATACCACCGGCAATGGCCTCGGCACCGAAACGGGCAACATCACCGTCACCAATCCAATTCAGACCACCGGCGCACCTGGTACGGTCGTGGGACGCACGCTCTCGCTCGTCGCCGACGGCACCGTCAATGTGAATGCGTCGATCATCGTCGGCCAACATGACGTAGCGATCACGGCGGGACGTGCGGTGGGAAGCATTGGCGGGATAAATCTCAACACCGGCGCCGTAATCCATTCCGGCACGGGCGGCGTCAATCCTTCGGGCAGCGTCACCCTGACAGCCATGCGCGGCAACATCACTTTCAACCAGGGAAACGTCGGCCTCACCGGGGCTATCCGTGCCGAAGGCGATTCGCGAGTCGGCGATCGCGACGTGACGCTCATTGCCACCGAGGGTGGCATCGTCAACAACTTCCCGGCAGCGGTTGCGGTCGGCCAGTCGAGAACGCTCAGCATAGACACTGCACAAGGACTTACGGGTACGCAACTCGTGACCGACGTGCAATCCGTTGGCGTCAGGGCGACGACTGGCAATTTCGTCATCAACAACACCAACATGGTGAATCTCGGCGAGACGATCACCATCAACAACAGCAGTGCGCCTGCCGGCAGCCTCACGTTCGCAACCGGCACGGCAGACCGGTTGATGACAGTCGGCGGCGCCATCACTGCCGGTACCGCCTTGACGTTCCAAACCGATGCGATAGCCGTAACCGGTACGATCAACGCGCCGACCGTGGCAATCAGCCCGGCATCGACAACGACCCGGATGGAGTTCGCGGCCGGCCCAGATACGGTTGCCGCCGGTGCAAGTGTCCTGCGCCTCACCAACGCGACCGAGCTCCTGAACATCACGGCGACAACGCTGCAATTCGGCCGGTTCGATGCCGGAACCCTTACGTTCCAGGAGGCTATCAATCCGCCGAATGTCACAAATCTCCACGTCCTGGCCGGCGGCGCGATTACCCAGGCAGGGCCCGCGACGATCACCGCGCCGAATCTCGTGTTGACCGGAAACAGCACCGTCACCCTCAACAACACGAACGCCGTAACGACGTCGATCGCAGGCACGTCCACGGGCGCTTTCTCGTTCAACAACGGGACGACGTACACCGTTGATACCGTAGACGGTGTCTCTGGAATTACCACGACCAACAGCAACATCACGCTGACTTCGACCGGCGCGCTCGGCATCAACCAGCCGGTCAACGCCGGCGCGGGCAACGTGAACCTCAATCCCGCGAATGGTGTAACGCAAACGGCGGCGGGGGTCATCACCGGCAACACGCTCGCCGTCGATACCGCCAGCGCGAATGTCCTGCTGAACATGGCGACGAACGCGATCACCAATCTGGGTGTGATCGACGCCGCGGGCTTCGCGCTGACCGACGCAAACGGACTGACGGTTACCGGGTCCGTCACCGGCACGAGCGCGAGTATTTCCACCAGTGGCGCGCTGCATCTGGACGCTGCCATCAACTCGACCGGTGACGTCGCGCTTACTACCACCGGGGGCGCCGCCAGCACGATTACTCAGACCGGGAACGGCCTGATAACCGCCGGCGGGACGCTGACGCTCAATACGATCAACGCCGACGTCACGCTGGCCGGCTTCCGCATCGGCACGAACGACGTCGTGAACCTCGGCGCGAGCAACCTCGGCACCGGCGCGCTCGTGTTCCGCGACACCGGCAGTCTCAGGGTGCTGGGCGGCACGGTCGCGGCAAGCGGCGGCATCACCCTCACTACGAGCGGCGCGATCACGATCGACAACGCGCTCGATGCAGGCGCGGGCAACGTAACGCTCACGTCGACAGGCATCGGCAGCCCAATCACGCAAAGTGCCGCCGGCGTCATTACCGGCAACACATTGGCCCTCAATACGGTTGACGGCAACACGACTCTGAACACTGCGACGAATGCCGTCACGAATCTCGGCGCCACAGCCCTTGGCACTGCGGCGCTGAACCTACGGGACGCCAGCGGCTTGACGGTCACCGGCGCAGTTGCGGCAACGGGCGGCGTCACGCTCAGCACGAGCGGCGCTCTCACGATCAACGATGTCATTGGCGCGGCCGGCAGCACCGTTTCGCTGACAACGACGGGCGCGGGCAACGCGATCTCGCAGGGCGGCAACGGCGTCATCACGGCCGATACGCTTGCTCTCACGACCACAGACGCTAACGCCACGCTGAACGGCGCGACGAACCTCCTCACGAACCTCGGCGCGACGAGCCTCGGTACTGGCGGACTCAATTTGCTCGATGCCGGCGGCCTCACCGTCACCGGCGCTTACACCGGCAACGGCCTCGCCTTGAATACGAGCGGCCCGCTTGCGATGAACAATACGATCAATGCCGGCGCCGGCACCGTGTCCCTCACGACGACCGGCGGCTCAGTCAACGCGATCACCCAGAATTCCGTGATCTCCGCCGGCACGCTGCAGCTCACGACGACGGACGCGAACGCGACGCTCAACGGCGCGACCAACGTGATCGCGAATCTCGGCGCGGCATCGCTCGGCACCGGCGCCCTGAACTTGCTCAACGCGGGCAATTTGACCGTGACCGGAGCCGTGGCGGCGAGCGGCGGCGTGACCCTGAATACGAATGGCTCGTTGGCTGTGAACAATATGGTCAACGCCGGCGCGGGCACCGTCTCTCTGACCACGACGAGCGGTGCAGGCGGCGTCATTACGCAAACCAGCGCGATCACCGCCGACACGCTGAGCCTCACAACCACGAACGCGAACGCAACGCTGAATGGCGCCACGAACGCGATCACCACGCTCGGCAATACGAATCTCGGTACGGGTTTGTTGAACCTGCTCGATGGCGGCGGTCTGGCGGTTGCCGGGCCGGTCGCGACCGGGGGTGCCACAGTGAACACCGGTGGCGCGCTCGCGATCAACACCGCGGTTACGACGACCGGCGCGCAAAGCCACACTGGCACGAGCATCGCGCTCAACGCCGATCTCACGACGACCAATTCAGCCATTACGCTGTCCGGCCCCGTGACGCTCGGCGGGGGCGCCAGAACACTCACCAGCGGCACCGGCGATCTCACCTTCACGAGCACCGTGAACGGCGGGTTTTTCCTCACGGCCGACAACACCGGCACGACGACGTTCGGCGGAGCCGTCGGCGGAATCGCGGCTTTGACCGCGCTTCAAGTGGACGGCGCGGCTGCAATAAACGGCGGCGCAATCACCACCACGGGCGTTCAAACCTATAACGGCGCCGTGACGCTCGGAGCGGCGACGACACTCGCGAGCACGGGCGGCGGCGCGATCAGTCTCAATAATACGGTCAACGGCCCTTTCACTCTCGCCATCAATACGACTGGGTCCACGGTACTCGGCGGCCTGGTGGGCGGCGTCGATCCACTGACGAGTCTGACCACGAACCTGGGCGGCTTTACCAACGTGTCGGGCGGCGCAGTCACGACGACCGGCGCGCAGACATACGGCGACACGGTCTTCGTCAGCACTAATGCCGCGTTTACGAGCACCGGCGGAAACGCCATCGGTTTCCAAGTGCTTGCTGCGACCCTTCCGGCCAGTCTCGGCGGCACGGCCAATGTCACTGTCAATACAGGCGGCACGACAACGTTCGGCGCTGCCGTCGGTACTGGCCCCGGCGCGAACCCATTGACGAGCCTCACGATGAATGGCGCCGGGACGACAATCATCAACGGCGGCGCGATCAACACCACTGCCGGGCAAACCTTTAACCAGCCGGTCACGCTGGGTGCGGCAACGACACTCACGAGCACCGGCGGTGGCGCGATCAATCTCGCCAACACCGTCAACGGCGCATTTGCGCTGACCGCGAATACTGCGGGCGCGACGACGTTCGGCGGCCTCGTCGGAGCAACGACGGCGCTCACGTCAGTCACGACAGATGCGGGCGGTTCGACCGCGATCAGCGGCGGCGGGATCACGACGACGGGCAACCAGACGTACAACGATGCGGTGACGCTCGGCGCGGCGGCTACGTTGAACGCCGGCACCAGCACGCTCGCGTTCACCTCGACACTCGCTGCAGGTGCGAACGCGTTGACGCTGACCGCAGACGGCATCGACTTCACCGGCGGCGCCGGCAGCGTGACGGGCACCAGCACGCTCACGCTGCAGCCGGCCGCCGACGCGACCTCTATCGGCATAGCGGGCGGGGCAGGCACGCTTCAAATCACCGGCACGGATGTGGCCGCGCTCGGGGATGGCTTCAGCCAGATCAACATCGGCCGCGCGACCGGCACCGGCACGACCACCGTGAACGCGGTGACGTTCACGGATCCGGTCGTCATTCGACAGCCCGCCGGCGCCGGTGCGATCGTCGTCAACGGGCAGATCACGGGGACGGGTGACGCCTCGGTCACGCTCGACGGGCCGGGTGCGACGACGACGCTCAACGCGAACATCGTGACCGCGGATCGCGACATCACGATCAGCGACAGCGTCGTGATCGGTGAAGGGCTTACGGTCACGCTCAGCACCGGCGCTGCCGGCGGCGGCAACATTTCGATCGCCGGAACGACGAATGGCACTGCCGGCGGCGTCCGCGAGAACCTCACGCTCACCACAGGGACCGGGAACATCACGCTCATCGGGGCGGTCGGCAATACGGAGCGCCTGGGCGACGTGGGCATCACCAGCGCCGCGAATGTGACAACCGGCCCCATGACGGCGACGACGCTCACGCAAGACGCGGGCACCGGCACGAGCGCGTTTGGCGCGCTCAACATGGACGACGCGATCGGCATCGCGCTCACGGGCAACAACTTCACGCTGAACGGCACCGTCGTCACGACCAATGGCGGACCGCTGACGGTCACCAATGCGGGCCTGCTCACGATTGCGGCGGGCGCGAACATGACGCTCGACGGTGCGTTTACTCAGAACGGCGCGGGTGCCGTTTCGAGCGCGGCCAACATCACGACGACCGGCGACAACATCACATTCGCGGGTCCGGCTACGTTCACGGGCGCCGTTACGCTCTCGACGGGAGCCGCAGGCGCAGGATCCATAACCGCGACGAACACGGCTAACGACTTTACCAGCACGCTGGCGCTGACCAGCGGCGGGACCGGCAACGTCACAATCGTCGATGCAAACGCGCTCGCGCTCGGTGCCGCAGCGCTCGGCACCGGCACGCTGTCGATAACGGCGGGCGGCGCGATCACGCAGACCGGCGCGATCACGCAGGCAGCGGGCGCGGGTGCCGTAACGATCAACTCAGGCGCGAATGCAATCACGCTTGCGAACGCGGGCAATGATTTCACGGGCGCAGTGAGCCTCAACAACAGCGGCGCGAACAACGTCTCCATACGCGACGCTAATGCGCTGACCCTCGGCGCATCGGCGCTGGGCAGCGGAACGCTGCTGGTCACGGCGGCGGGCGCCATCACGCAGGCGGGCGCGATCACGCAGGCGGTGGGTGCGGGTAACGCCACGTTCAACGCGGGCGCCAACCCGATAACGCTTACCAACGCGGCCAACGACTTCACGGGCGGCGTCAGTCTGAACAACAGCGGCGCGAACAACGTAGCGGTGACGGACGTGAATGCGTTGATTCTCGCGTCGTCCCCGATCGGCACAGGAACGCTGAGCGTCCTGGCCGGCGGCGCAATTACGCAAAGCGGCCCGATCACGCAGTCCGCGGGTGCGGGCGCGGCGAGCTTCGATGCCGGCGCCAATGCGATCACCCTTACGAACGCGACGAACGATTTCACCGGTCCGGTATCGCTTGCCAACAGCGGCGCGAACGACGTCTCTTTGAGAGACGCGAATGCGCTCGCGCTGGGCGTCGTGAACGTCGGCCGCAATCTCACCGTGAACGCCGGTGGCGCGCTCACGCTGCCGGCGATCGCAACCCCCGGTTTTCAGGCCCATACGGGCACCAGCATCCTGCTCAACGGCGATCTCGACACGACGAATTCGCTGCTCGCACTCAACGGACCGGTGACGCTGGGTGGCAACCGGATCGTCGACTCGGGCAGCGGAAACTTGAGTTTCACAGGCACCGTGAACGGGGCGTTCAGCCTTACGGCGAACAGCACGGGCACCACCACGTTCGGAGGCGCGGTGGGCGACGGGGTGGCCTTGACGAGCCTCGTCGTCAACGCAGGCGGACCGATCGCATTCAACGGCGGTACGGTCACGACGGTAGGCTCCCAGACATTCGGCGGCGCCGCCACATTGGGCGCGAATACGACGCTGACGAGCACGGGCGGTGGTGCAATCAACCTTGCGAGCACCGTCAACGGCGCGTTCGATCTCACGGTCAATACGTCTGGCGCAACGACCTTCGGCGGTGCCGTCGGCGGCACGACGGCGCTGACGAAGCTCACGACCGATGCGGGCGGAACGACGTCGATCACCGGCGGCACGGTGAGGACGAGCGGCGCGCAGACGTACGACGATGCGCTCACGGCCAATAACGCGACCCTGACCACCACGGGCGCCGGCGGGATCGCTGCGACGAATGCCGCGAATGACTTCACCGGCACGCTGTCGCTCAACACGGCGGGCGCGGGGAATGTCTCGATCGTCGATGCGAATGCACTGGCGTTCGGGGCGTCCGTCTTCGGCACGGGGTCGTTGACGGTGGCCACGACCGGCGCCATCACGCAGACCGGGGCGCTCACGCAGGCTGCCGGCGCGGGGGCTGCGAGCTTCAGCGCCGGCGGCAACGCAATCACGCTGAACAACGCCGCAAACGATTTCACGGGCGCCGTGTCGCTGACCAACACCGGCGCGAACAACGTCGCACTGACGGACGTGAATGCGCTGACGCTCGGTACGCTCGCTCTCGGCATCGGAACCCTCACGGTGAATGCCGGCGGCGCGATCACTCAAACCGGGCCGATCACGCAGGCTGCGGGCGCCGGCGCGGCGAGCTTCGGCGCAGGTGCGAATGCGATCACGCTCACCAACGCGGCCAATGACTTCACGGGCGCGGTGACGCTCAATAACAGCGGCGCGAACAATGCCTCGCTCACGGACGCAAACGCGTTGATCGTGGGCGCGTCCAGCGTGCCGGGCGGCACCCTCGCGCTGAGCGCCGGCGGCGCCATCACGCAAAGCGGAGCCATTACGGCGGACACGCTCGCCGTCACGACGACGAACTCGAATGCGACGCTGAACGGGGCAACGAACGCGATCACCAATCTCGGTGCGAGCGCGCTCGGCACCGGCATATTGAATCTACTCGATGCTGGCGGCCTCACGCTCACCGGCAATGTCATAGGCGGCGGCGCCACGCTCAATACCACCGGCGCGCTGGCGGTGAGCGCCGGCTCGCGTGTCGATACCAGCGCGGCAAACGGGCCGATCGCATTGACCGGAACGACTGTAGGCTCGGCCGGGACGCCCTTCCGCGTCACACCGGGGACGGGCACCGTCGCGGCGACCGCCACGACCGGCGGCATTTTCCTCGAGCAGACCGCAGGCGACTTGACCGCCAGCCGCTACACAGCGCTCGTCGTGCCGGCGGGTCAGACGATCGGCCTGACGGCCTCGACAGGGAACATCAACGTCGACGCGAACCTCAACCTCGCCGGCAGCAACGTCACGGCTACCACGGCGACAGCGGGTTCGAGCATCAACTTCCTGAATGGGGCCGGCATCACCGCTACGGCACTGACGTTGGATACGACCGCCGCCGACGCCAACGTCACGATCGCCAATAGCACGGTCGCTTTCAATACACCGGTCACGCTCGGCGCAAACGTCACTACGACGGTCAGCGGCACGTCCGATGTCAGCCTAAATGCAGCGATGCTATTGAACGGGCCGTTCGCATGGTCCGGTGGCACGCTGCGCGGTACGGGCCTGCTGACGACGACGGGCACATCCACGCTTTCCGGTGGCAGCAAGACGCTCACCAGCCTGACGTGGAACAACGACGGCACGGTCAACTGGACCGGCGGTGGCATATTCCTGTCCAACACGGCTGCGACGATCAACAACCGCGCAGGTGCGACGTGGAACATCCTCACGACGTTCTGCTGCGACGACCTGAAGGGCTTGGGAACGTTCACCAACATGGTCGGTGGCACCATCAACGGCAACGCACCGGCCGGGTCGAACAGCATCGGGCCGGCGATGACGAATCACGCCGGCACGTTCAACCTCAACACCGGCGATCTCGATTTCGAGGATGGCACGACGTTCAATTTCTCGGGCGCGCTGAACATGGCGAACGGCACCCGGATCTTCGGCTACACCGGGACCGGCAGCGTTCTCAATTTCAATCCGGGCGCGACGATCAACGTCGCCGCCGGCGGCGCCGCGCGCTTCGAGCAGAACCTCTGGGCCATGAACGTGAACGGCGACCTGACGTTGCCGGCCGGGCTCACGCTCAATCAGGCCGCAGGCAACGCGCTTACCGTCGCGGCGGGCCGCGCGCTCACGTTGAATGGACCTACGACGCTCGCCGGCACGCTCGCCGGCGCCGGCACGGCGGTGCTCAACGGTGCGCTCAACCTGAACGGCGCGACGATCTCCAACACCGGCGGCGCCACTGCGAATGCAGGCACCACCGTCAATGCCGCGAGCACCATCTCCGGCGTGTTCAGTACGAACGCGTTGAACATCGCCGGCGGCAGTCTTACGAATACCGGTACGCTCACGCTCGCCGGCGCCGCGAACCACACGATCGGCGGCGGCGCGCTCGCGAACGACGGAACGCTCAATTTCAACGGCGGCGATATCGCCGTCACCGGCCCCGGCTCGTTCACGAATACCGCCATCCTGACGGTAACGGGCGCGCGCACGATCGCGGGCCCGCATACACTCGCCGGCGGCACGACCAACGGTGGGGGCGCACTGACGGTGACGGGCGCGTTCAACCTGACCGGCGGCACGATCGGGAATACCGGCGGCGTGACCGTGTCGAGCCCGATGAACGTGACCGGCGGCACGTCGACCGTGGCGTCGTCGCTGACCACGTCCGCGCTCACCATGACCGCAGGCACCGTCAATAACACCGGCACCCTTACTTTGAACGGCGCCGGCACGAAATCGATCACCGGCGGCACGATCAACAACACCGGAACGTTCAATGTCGCGGGTACGAGCCCCGTGACTTTCAACGGTGGCTCGCTGGTCAACAGCGGAATGGCGACCGTGACTTCGTCGTTGACGACATCGGCGCTCACGATGACCGGCGGCACGCTCGATGTGCCCGGCACGCTCACGTTGAACGGGGCCGGCACGAAATCGATCACGGGCGGCACGATCAATAACACGGGGACGTTCAATATCGCGGGTACGACTCCCGTGACTTTCAACGGCGGCGCGCTGGTGAACAGCGGAATGCTGGACGTGCAGGCAGGGGCGACGCTCCAGGCGAACGCCGGCACGCTTACGATGGCGAATGGTTCGATCCTGACGCTTGCCGGCACGCTTGGCGGCTCCAGTGCGGTCGCAGTGACCGGCGTGCTGAACCTGACCGGCGGCACCATCGCGAATACCGGCGGCGTCACCGTGACGAGCCCGACGAACGTGACCGGCGGGACGTCGACGATCGCTTCTTCGCTCACGACATCCGCGCTCACGATGACCGGCGGCACGCTCAACAACACCGGCACGCTCACGCTCAACGGCGCCGGTAGCAAGTCCGTCACGGGCGGCACCATCAACAACAGTGGAACGATGAACGTTGCCGGAACGAGCGGAGTCACGTTCAACGGCGGCACACTCATGAACAGCGGGACGCTGAACGTGCAGTCGAGCACGTTCCAGGTGAACGGCGGCTTCACCAATCAGGGCACCCTCGACGTGCAGCCAGGAACGACGATCGCGACGGGCGCTGGTGCGCTGACGAATACCGGCACGCTGAAAGGCAGCGGCACGATCAGCGGCGCGGTCGTGAACAACGGAACGCTGCGGCCCGGAAGCTCGCCCGGCACGCTGGTGATCAATGGCAACTACACGCAGGGTCCGGGTGGCGTGCTGGTGACCGAGCTAGGCGGTCCGACTCAGGGCGTCACGTACGATCTGCTCCAGGTAAGCGGTGTTGCGAACCTCGCCGGCACGCTGCAGGCGACGACCATCAACGGCTTCGTTCCGGGTACGGGGCAGCAGTTCGAGGTGATGACGTACGGAAGCCGCGTCGGCGATTTCGATACTTTCAATCTGCCGCCCGGGATGTCGGCATTCGCCGGTTCGTCGGTTTACCGGGTCGGCATTCCGGTTCCGTTCTTCAACACGCCAGCCCAGTTCGAAGCGGCGAATATCATTCCGACCGAGCACGAACGGCGCCCGGAATTGCCGTTCCGCGCCGCCGAGATCAAGCAGGAACCGGCGGGACAGGAGATCTGCCAGTAAAACGCTGCGCGCGCATCGCGCCTGCGGCTCTCGGCGCAAAACGAGCTTAGCGCGGCACGCGCCGCGCTTTTCTATTTGTATTTGGCGGTCATGAGGTCGGCGACTCTCGCCGTTCTCGATGTGCGCCTTGCGTCGCGTGTCCGCTGCGTCATTTTTCCGGTCATGGACGCAACCTCGCGTGGTGGGGGTGCTATCTTAATGGACAACGAAAAACGCGGGGCACCCATGCCTTCACGCAGACGACGTGTCACCACGGCAGCGCGCTTCGCACTGAGACCCATCGCCTGCTCGTTTCTGGTCGCGCACGCGACGGGCGCCTGGGGTAATCCGACTACGCCGCAGGTGATCAGCGGCAGCGTTCAATTCCAGGGGCTCGGGACGAGCGACCTGCGCGTCACGAATTCGCCGAACGCGATCGTCAACTGGCAGGGATTCTCGATCGGCGCGGGCGAGCTCACCCGTTTCATCCAGCAGTCTTCGGCGAGCGCGGTGCTGAACCGCGTGGTGGGCGCCGACATCTCGCGCATCCACGGCCAGCTCCTGTCGAACGGCCGCGTATTCCTCGTCAATCCCGCGGGCATCGTGATCGGCGCCGGCGGCGTCATCGATACCGCGGGCTTCGTCGGCTCGACGCTCAATATGCTCGATGCCGATTTCCTCGCGGGCAAGCTCAAGTTCGCGGGCGACGGGAGCGCCGGATCGATCATCAACGGCGGCTGGATCAAGGCTGCAAGCGGCGCAAACGTGATGCTCGTCGCGCCTTCGATCCAGAACAGCGGCGTCATTCAGACCGGCGGCGGCAATATCGTGCTCGCCGCGGGGCAGAAGGTGACGATTGGCAGCCCGCGGTTGGAAGGCATCGAGTTCGAGGTCCAGGCCCCCACCGATTCGGTGCTGAACCTCGGCAGGCTGCTGGCCGACGGCGGCGCGGTCGGGGTCTTTGCGGGCACGCTCACGCACAGCGGCGACATACGCGCCAATGCGCTCGCGCGCGATGAAGCCGGGCACATCGTCCTGAAAGCGAAAGGCGATACGCTGCTCACCGGCAACAGCACGATCAGCGCCACGGGTCCGAAAGGCGGCACGGTTCACGTGCTCGGGAAGCAGGTCGGCCTCGTCGATTCCACGACCCTTGATGTGTCCGGCGAGCGCGCCGGCGGCACGATTCTCGTGGGCGGCGACTACCGGGGCGGCAACCCGCTCGTTCAGAACGCGTGGCGCACGTTCGTCGGTCGGGACGTGACGCTGCGATCCGACGCGCGCGTCGCGGGCGACGGCGGAAAAGTAATCGTCTGGGCGGACGACATTACGCGCGCATACGGCACGATCACGGCGCGCGGCGGTGCGCAGTCAGGCAACGGCGGCTTCGTCGAAGTCTCGGGCAAGGAGTGGCTGGACTTCGACGCGCGTGTGGATGCGTCAGCGTCCCGCGGAGCAGCGGGCACGCTGTTGCTCGATCCGAAATTCCTCGAAGTAAGCGACGACGGTGTCGTCGAGGACTACAACCCCGGCATCAACAATCTGTTCGCGAACAATGCGGGTGGCACCACGCGGATTCGTGCGTCGGGCGCCAATTCGGTCAGCACGGCGGCTGCCAACGTGGAGCTCCAGGCGAACACCGACATCACTTTCGCGAGCAGCGTCAATCTGCCGGCCGCCCGGTCCCTGACGGCGCGGGCCGGCCGCTCCATCACGCTCAACGCCGGCGTGGAGCTCAGAACGACGCGCGCTCCGATCCTGCTGCGCGCAAACGACCCGGCCGCGGACGCCAACAACCGCGACACGGACCAGGTGGCGACGCTCACGATGGCGCCCACCTCGAGCATCGCGGCGACGGGCGGGGGCGGTGTCGTTCAACTGCAAGTCGGCGCCGGCCCGGGTCCCGGCGGGCAGCAGAGCGGCAACATCGTGCTCGCAAACGTCACCGGCGAGACCATCAGCGTTCTGCATAACGGCCCCAACGGCAGCATCCTGCGCGCCGATGCCAACTCGAAGCTCACCGCCTCGACCGCCGTGCATCTGCAGCTCGAAGGGCCGCGCCTCGGAAACAGCATCGGCACCGACGCCGAACCGATTCGCATCGACACACCCGCGCTGGAGGCGCTGGTCACGCAGGCTTTCGGTGGACTGTACGTCGACTCGCCGGACGTGCGAGACCTCGAGATTGGCGGTGTGCCGACGGCCGTCTACGGCGGGCCCGTGCGCGGCGTGCAGAACTTCAACGCAGGCCCGGTGCGCCTCAGGGTAAACGGCAAGCTCACGCAGTTGCCGGGCAACGCGATCTGCGGCTCCGGACCGGCAGGCGCCACCGGCGGACCGATCTGCGCGGGCCAGCCGGGTCCGCCTCCGGTCGCGGGCGACAACGTCACGCTGCGCGCGAGCGACATGGAAATCGAGATGCCGATACTCGGCCATCGCGTGGAGCTGCTCACGCCGGTCGGGTCCAATGCCGACATTTTTGTCGGTTCGGATCCGGGTGCTGCCGGACTCCACATCAACCAGACGGAGATCAACACGATCAGCGCGGTGAACCGGCTCACGTTCGGCGACGCGCACGCGCGCGATGTCACGTTCGTGAGCAACGTGAACGTCCCGGTCAACGTCGCGGTGACGGCGGGCCGCAACATCGTGAGCGGCGCCGGTACGACCGACCTCACGATGACCAATATCGCGAGCAACGGCGTCACGCTGAACGCCGCGACGATCGGCGCGACAGGCGCCGCGGGCCGCGTTCAGATCGCGCCAGGCACGGGCGCGGTGACGGCGACCAGCACGACCGGCGGGGTTTTCCTCGAGCACGACGGTGGCGACGCCTCGATGGCGAACTACACGTTGACGGCCGCCGCGAATCAGGCGATCGAGTTCCAGACCGGCGACGGCAACATCACCAATGTCGGCAGTCTCGGCTCGGCGACCACCGGCGCGATCACGCTCACCGCCGGCCAGACCACGCCCGGCGCGATCCGCGACATTTCATTCACCGGCGGCACGATCGCCGGCACCTCGCTCACGCTCAACGCGACGAGATTCATCGCGTTCGACAGCGGTACGACGACGGTCAATGCGCCGGCGACGTTGAACGGGCCACTGGCGGTCGATGGCGGAACCGTCAACTTCAACGGTGCCGTTACGGTGCCGGCCGGCAACACCGCGACCATCGATAGTGGTGCGGTGAACTTCAATGCGGCCGCGGCATCGACGATCGCTGGCACCATTACGATCACCGGCGGCACGCTCGGCGGAACCGGCGCCGGACTCGTCACGGGTAACGGTGGCCTCACGTTCAACGGCGGCACGATGTCGCAGAGCGGCGGCGGGCTGCGGATTCCCGGCACGACCACGATCAACGCGGGCTCGCCGACGCTCGCCGGAACGCTTTCGACCGGCATTCTCAACATCACCGGCGCAACGCTCGGCATCACAGGCGCGGGCGTGCTGACGCTCACGACGAACGCCGCGAGCACGCTTTCGAACGCCACGGTGAACAATGCGGGGCGCTTCAACTATGCCACCGGCGGTGACACGCTGCTGCTCAACAACGGCACCGTATTCAACAACCAAGCGGGTTCCATCTTTGATGTTCAGGGCGACTTCGCCGTGCGCACCACGGCCGCGGCCGGCACGTTCAACAACGCGGGTACGGTCTCGAAGAGCGCGGGCGGCAGCACGGGCGGCTTCGACATCGCCGACAATTTCACCTTCAACAATAGCGCCGGCACGCTGACTTCCAGCAGCGGCACGCTTGCGATCGCCGTGAGCGGCGCGCATAGCGGCGCGTTCACGGTCGGCGGGGGGGCCGTTCACCTCGTGGGCGGCACACACACCTTCGGCAACAACAGCAGCATCGCCGGAACACTTACGCTGTCTGCCGGGACGCTGGACATTCCGAACGGCGCGACCTCGACGCTGAACGGCACGCTGCAATGGGACAACACGGCAGCCATTCAGGGCCCCGGCACATTGGCAATCGGCGGCGCCGGCGTGCTGAACATCAGCGGAGCGAATGCGCGCACGCTCTCCAACGTGACGGTGAGCAACGCCGGCACGGTCAACTACAACAGCAACGGCGACGATCTGCGGCTCGATAACGGCGCGACCTTCAACAACCTCGGCGCCGGGCTGTTCGACATTTTGGAGAACCGTAACGTCGTCAACACCGCGGGGGCCGCGGGGACTTTCAACAACGCCGGCACGGTGCGCAAGAGCGGCGGCGGCGTGGCCGGCGGCTTCAACACAGCGACAAGCGTCGCGTTCAACAACACTGGCGGTACGCTCACCTCGAACGCGGGCACGCTGGGCATCGCCACCAGCGGCACGCACACCGGGGCTTTTACCGCGAACGGCACCAGCGCCGTGAGCATTCTTGGCGGCACGCAGACCTTCTCCGACGGCAGCACGATCGAAGGCACGCTCGGGCTGTCCGGCGGCACCCTTGCGGTGCCGGCGGGTACGGTGACGCTCAACGGGACGCTCAACTGGAACGGGGTGAGCACGATCTCCGGGCCCGGCACGCTCGTCAACGCCTCGAACACGATCAACGTCACCGGCGCGAACCAGCGCGTCCTGAGCAACGTGACGCTGCGCAATGCAGGCACCTTCAACTACAACAGCAACGGCAACGATCTGCGGCTCGACAACGGCGCGACATTCAACAACCTCGCCGCCGGCGTGTTCGACATTCAGGAGAACCGTAACATCGTCAATGCCGCGGGCGCCGCGGGCACGTTCAACAACGCCGGCACGGTGCGCAAGAGCGGCGGCGGCCTGATCGGCGGCTTCAATACCGCTACCAGCGTGGTGTTCAACAACACCGGCGGCACGCTCACGTCGAACGCCGGGACGCTGGGCATTGCCACCAGCGGCACGCACACCGGCGCCTTCACTGCGAACGGCACCGCCACGGTGAGCATACTCGGCGGCACGCAGACCTTCGCCGGCGGCAGCAGCATCGCCGGCACGCTTGCTCTGTCGGGTGGGACGCTCTCGGTGCCGACCGGGAACGTGACCCTTAACGGGACGCTCAACTGGAACGGCGTGAGCACGATCTCGGGCCCGGGCACGGTGGCGAACGCGAACACGATCAACATCACCGGAGCGAGCGCGCGCACGCTCTCCAACGTGACGGTGAGCAACGCGGGCACGGTGAACTACAACAGCAACGGCGACGATCTGCGGCTCAACGATGGCGCGATATTCAACAATCTCGGCGCCGGGACGTTCGACATCCAGGAAAACCGTAACGTCGTGAACACCTCGGGCACCGGCACCTTCAACAACGCCGGCACCGTGCTGAAGAGCGGCGGCGGCGTGATCGGCGGCTTCAACACCGCGAGCAGCGTGGTCTTCAACAACACCGGCGGCACGCTCACATCGAACGTCGGTACGCTGGGTATCGCGACGAACGGCACGCACACCGGTGTGTTCACCGCGAACGGCACCGGCGCCGTGAGCATTCTCGGCCGTACGCAGACCTTCGCCGACGGCAGCACGATCGAGGGCACGCTTGGACTCTCGGGCGGCACCCTTGCGGTGCCGGCGGGTACGGTGACGCTCAACGGGACGCTCAACTGGAACGGGGTGAGCACGATCTCGGGCCCGGGGACGTTCGCAAACGCGAACACGATCAATATCACCGGAGCGAACGCGCGCACGCTCTCAAACGTGACGGTGAGCAACGCGGCCACGGTGAACTACATCACCAACGGCGACGATCTGCGGCTCGATAACGGCGCGATATTCAACAATCTCGGCACCGGGACGTTCGACATCCAGGAGAACCGCAACGTCGTGAACACGGCGGGGGCCGCCGGCACTTTCAACAACGCCGGCACCGTGCTGAAGAGCGGCGGCGGCGTGATCGGCGGCTTCAACACCGCGAGCAGCGTGGTATTCAACAACACCGGCGGCACGCTCACGTCGAACGCCGGTACGCTGGGCATCGCGACGGACGGCATGCACACCGGTGTGTTCACCGCGAATGGCACCGGCACCGTGAGCATTCTGGGCCGCACGCAGACCTTCACCAACGGCAGCAGCATCGCCGGCACGCTCGGTCTGTTCGGTGGGACGCTCGCGGTCCCGACCGGGACCGTGACTCTGAACGGAACGCTCAATTGGAACGGGGTCAGCACTGTCTCGGGCCCGGGGACATTCGCGAACGCGAACACCATCAACATCAGCCTGGCGAACGCGCGCACGCTCTCCAACGTGACGGTGAGCAACGCGGGCACGGTGAACTACAACAGCAACGGCGACGATCTGCGCCTCAACGATGGCGCGGTATTCAACAATCTCGCGGGAGCGACGTTCAACATCCAGGAAAACCGTAACGTCGTGAGCACCTCGGGCACCGGCACCTTCAACAACGCCGGCACCGTGCTGAAGAGCGGCGGCGGCGTGATCGGCGGCTTCAACACCGCGAGCAGCGTCGTATTCAACAACAACAACGGTGGGACACTCACTTCGAACGCCGGCACGCTGGGCATCGCGACCAGCGGAACGCACACCGGCGTCTTCACCGCCAACGGCACCGGCGTCGTGAGCATACTCGGCGGCACGCAGACCTTCGCCGACGGCAGCGCGATCGAAGGCACGCTGAGTCTCGCAGCGGGGACGCTGGCGGTGCCGGCGGGGGCCACTGCGACGCTCAACGGTACGCTCAACTGGAACGGCGTGAGCACGATCGCCGGGCCCGGAACGCTCGTCAACGCTTCGAACACGATCAACGTGAGCGGCGCGAACCAGCGGGTCTTGAGCAACGTGACGCTGCGCAACGCGGGCACCTTCAACTACAACAGCAACGGCGACGATCTGTGGCTCAACGACGGCGCGATATTCAACAATCTCGCGACCGGGACGTTCAATATCCTGGAGAACCGCAGCGTCGTGCACAACGCGGGCGCCGCCGCGACGTTCAATAACGCCGGCACGGTTACGAAGAGCGGAGGCGGCGTCACCGGCGGATTCGCCGGGTCGGTGCCGATCACCAACACGGGCACGCTCAGCGTGACCAGCGGCACGCTGCAGGCGCCGCTCGTCAACAACACGAACGACGGCATTATTGAAATCGCCGCAGGCACGGTGTTCACCACGAACGGTGCCGCGCTCACCAACGCGAGCACCGGCACGATCGGTGGTGAAGGTACGCTCAACGCCACTACGGTCACGAACAACGGTATCCTGCGTCCGGGCCGGCCGGCCCCGGCGGCGGACACGACCGGCACCCTCACGATCACGGGCGCGCTCGTTCAGGGTGCCGGCGGCCGGCTCAACGTCGAGTTCGACGCGCTCGTTCCGGGCAACTCGGACGTGCTGGCAGTCAACGGCAATGCAACGCTCGGCGGCACGATCAATATCTCGACCGTGGGCGGCACGCCGACCGTGGGCGCCGTCTACACCCCGCTCACGTCCGCGGCGCGTTCGGGACTCTTCGAAACCGTCACGAAGAGCTTCGCGAACCCGAAGACGACGACAGCCTACACGGCCACCAGCGCGCAGTTCACCATCGGCGGCGGCGCCGTCAACACGTGGCTCAACGACAACGGCAATTGGGGCTCGAGCGGCAACTGGAGCCTGGGGACCGTGCCCGGCCCCGGCGAGCAGGCGAACATCAACGTTCCGGGCGGCCCGTTCACTGTCACGATCGGCGCCGGCAATTTCACGCCCGATTCGCTGTTCAGTAATCAGAACATCACGCTCGCCGGCGGCAACCTTACGCTCGCGAACGCCTCCACGATCAACGGCACGCTCTCGATGAACAGCGGCATGCTCGCCGGGACGGGCGCGTTAACCGTCAACACGCTCAATCTCGCCGGCGGCAATCTCGCGAGCACGGGCGGCGTGAACGTCACCGGCACGACTACGATCAACGCGGGCGCGCCGCAGATCTCGGGCACCTTCCTCACCGGCGCGCTGAACTACACCGGCGGCACGCTCACGGTCGCGAACGGCGGGCGCCTCGAGCTGACGGGCGCGGGTGCGAGCACGGTGGATGCGCGGCCCCTGACGGTGAACGCCGGCGGCACGTTGCGTCTCACGGGCGCCGGCGGCCTGCTCCTCAACAACGGCGCGGCGCTGAACAGTGCCGGCACCGTGGACTTCAACGGTGACGCCGACATCCTCAACACTGCGGGCGCGGGCACCTTCAACAACACGGGTACGCTGATCAAGTCGGCGGGTACGGACGTGAGCGCGATCGGCAGCATCGCGCGTCCGCTCACCTTCGCGAACAGCGGCACGCTCAACGCCGCCGTCGGCACGATCGACTATGCCTCCCTCAATACGTTCAACGCCGGCACGCAGTTTACCGGCGGCGGCGCGACCAATCTGGTCACGAACGACAGCGTATTCAACGGGAACATCACGATTTCCGATCTCACGCTGCAATCGGGCAACTTCAGCGGCACGGCGACGTTCGCCGGCTCGCCGATCTGGACGGGCGGAACGATTACGGGCGCATTCACGTTCCCGACCGGCGCGTCGCTCGACATCACCGGCGCCGGCACGAGGACGCTGACCGGTACGGTCAACAATGCCGGAACCGTCGCGTACAACACCACCGGCAACGATCTGCTGATCGGCAACGGCGGCGTCTTCAACAATCAGGCCGGCGGCATTTTCGACATTCAGGGCGACATCTTCGCGCGGGGCGCGGGCACCGGCGCGTTCAATAACGCCGGCACTGTGCTGAAGAGCGGCGGCACCGCCGCTGGAATGGGCGGATTCGATGCCACCCTGCCGTTCAACAACGCCAGCGGGCTCATCAACGCTCAAACGGGTGCGTTCGAGCTGCGCGGCGGCGGCACGCACAGCGGCCAGTTCCGCACCGCCGGCAACGGCGTGAACTTGAACGGCGGCACGCACGTGATGACCGGCGGCAGCAGCATCGAGGGACTCACGTTCCTGAACGGCGGGGCGGTGCTCCAGTTGAACGGCGTGACCACGGTCAATTCGACCCTCACGTGGAACGGGGCAGGCACGATGACGAACGGCACGCTGCTCGTCGCGCCGAGCGGCACGTTCAACATCATCGGGTCCGGCGATCACGTGCTGAGCGGCGCGTCGGTTGCGAACCGGGGCAGCGCGATTTACGACACCGGCGGGAACGATCTGCTGATCGACAACAGCTCGATCTTCGCGAATCAGGCCGGATCGAGCTTCGATATTCGCGGCGATATCTTCGCGCGCGTTGCTGCAGGCACCGGGTCGTTCAATAACGCGGGCACCGTGCTGAAAAGCGGCGGCACCGGCAGCGGCGGCTTCGATACGACGCTGCCGGTCACCAACAGCGGCACGTTCAACGCGCAGACCGGGACGATTCAGTTCGGTGCTTCCGGCAACGTCTTCAACAACGGGACGCAGTTCATCGGCGCGGGCATGAACGTGGTGGCGAACGACAGCACGTTCAACGGCACGATCACGTCGAACGGTCTCACGCTGCAGCAGGGCAATTACGGCGGCAATGCGACTTTCGCCGGTACGACGACGTGGACCGGTGGCACGATGACCGGCGCGTTCACGGTACCGGGTGGCGCGGCGCTCAATCTGACCGGCGCCGGCTCCAAGTTTGTCAGCGGCGGCTCCCTCGCGAATGCCGGCACCGCGAACGTTTCCGGAGCGGGCGACCTCGTCCTGAACAACGGCGCCACCATCGCGAACAGCGGCACGCTTGACTTCCAGACGAATGCCGGCGTGCAGCACGTGAGCGGAGGCACGCCCACTTTCACGAACTCCGGCACACTGAGGAAGAGCGCCGGCGCCGGCGTCACCGCGATCGGCATTACGAACCCGCTCAACTTCACCAACGCGACGACGGGCACAGTCCACGTGCTGTCTGGAACGGTGCGGGTGAACGGCGGGTTCGCCGCGAACAGCGGCACGATCAGGGTGGACACCGGAACGACGTTCTCGACCAACGGAGCGGCGCTCGCGAACAACGGCTCGCTGCGCGGCACGGGCACGATCGATCTCTCCGGCGCGACGCTTACGAACAACGGCACTGTCAGCCCCGGCGCCTCACCCGGCACCATGGTCATCAATGGCAACTACGTGCAGGGACCGAACGGCACGCTGCTGATCGAGCTCGCCGGCACGCAACAGGGCGTCGATCACGACTACCTTCAGGTGAACGGCGCGGCGCACCTCGACGGGACGTTGCGTGTCGTCGCGCTGCCGCCTTTTACCGGCACACCCGGCGACGATTTCCGGTTCATGACGTACGCGAGCCGCACGGGGGACTTCCAGACCTTCAACTACCCGCTCGGCGCGCAGTTCAATGCAAGCCCGGGAGCGACCGCCTACGAGATTGCGCTGATCGTCCCCTCGGTTGAGCCGAGCACGGGCGGGGCGGCGGCACAGAACGACGTGCAGACGCTGAACGATCAGGCGCTTGCAGCGCTCGGCTCGGCCGAGCGGCGCAAAGAGGGCGAGGAGACGGGCTCGGACGCGCTGTGTAAGTGATCCGGCGGTGTGTACGGCCCGCACAGCGGGCGCGGAACCCGGGATAATAGGCGGCTCTGCCGCAAGAACTCGAAGATCGATGAAACGCCCCGGCAAGACCCTCCATCGGACGTCCCGCGTACGCGAATCTGCGGTGCCGGGCTTCGTGCTGCGGCCGACGGCGGCGTGCGTGATGCTCGCGTGCGCGGGCTACGCATCGGCGAATCCGACGGGACCGAGCATCGCCGCGGGCGCCGCGAGCTTCGCGACCGCCGGCAAGACGCTGAACGTTACCAACGCGCCCGGCACGATCATCAACTGGCAGGGCTTCTCGATCGGCGTCGGCGAAACGACGCGTTTCCTGCAGCAGTCGGCGTCGAGCGCCGTATTGAACCGGGTTGTCGGAGGCGACATGTCGAGCATTCTCGGCACGCTCAACTCCAACGGCCGCGTGTTCCTGGTCAATCCCCACGGCATCGTGGTCGGAGCAGGCGCGCGCATCGACACCGCGTCGTTCATTGCGTCCACGCTCAATATCACCGACAACGATTTCCTGCGCGGCAACTTCAAATTCGAAGGCGGCGGCAACGGGGTGCTCCGCAACGAAGGCACGATCCGCGCGAGCGGCGACATCATGCTCGTCGGTCCGCGCATCGAGAACGCGGGACTGATTCGCAGCGACAACGGAGCCGTGCTGCTCGCGGCGGGGCAGAAGGTGACGATCACCAGCCCCGACGCGCAGGGCGTGAAGTTCGAGCTTCAGGCGCCGAGCGACAGCGCGCTCAACGTGGGCGCGATCCAGGCGAAGACCGCGGCCTCGATGCTCGCGGGCACGCTCAAGCATTCCGGTGACATCCGTGTCGCGGCGGCCGTGGACGCGCAGGGCCGTGTCGCGCTGGTCGCGCAGAAGGAAGCGACCATCGCGGCCGGTGCAAGCATAGACGCGAGCGGCGTGCGCGGTGGTGACGTGCAGATCCTCGGCGAGCGGGTCGCGATCGAGGGCGGTGCGAGCGTGAATGCCTCGGGCGAGACCGGCGGGGGCACGATCCTCGTCGGCGGCGATTACCAGGGCCGCAATCCGGACGTACGCAACGCGCAGCGCACGTACATCGGGCCCGGCGCGAAGCTCGCCGCCGATGCCCTCGAATCGGGCGATGGCGGTGAAGTCATCGTCTGGGCCGACGGCGCGACGCAGTTCTACGGCAACATCAGCGCGCGCGGCGGCGCGCATTCAGGCGACGGCGGTTTCGTCGAAACGTCGGGTAAGGAACGCCTCAGCGTGATCGGCGCGCGCGTCGACACGAGCGCACCGGCGGGCCGCACCGGCACGTGGCTGCTCGATCCGAAGAACGCGCGAACCGTCGCGGGCGGCACGAACCCGCCGCGCGCGTTCGCCGACAACGCGGCCGGAAACGACGAGATCGATCCGACGAGCTCGATCAACGGCTCCGTGACGAACGTCGTCATGCAGGCGAGCAACGACATCATCTTCGACGCGCCGATCGCGATGACCGAAGCCGGCGTGTCCTTCACCGCGCAGGCCGGCCGCTCGATCATCGTCAACCAGAACATCACGACGAGCGACGGCGACATCACGCTCACGGCTAACGAGACGACCGGAGCTGGCGTGGTGCCGGCGCAGCGCGATGCGGGCGCGGCCCAGCTCACGATGGCCGTGGGGACGTCGATCAACGCCGGGAACGCGAACATCGTGCTGCGCGTGGCGCCAGGCACCGGGCATGCGGGCGAGAGCGGCAACATGACGCTCGCGAACGTGACCGGCAACAACGTGAGTGTCGTGCACAACGGTCCGACGGCGAACGGCCGCATCCTGCGCGCGAGCCCAACATCCTTGCTCACGGGCACGACGTCGGTGCATTTCGAGCACACGCCGAACGGCAGCGCCGCGGGAATCGGGACCGACCCTGCGGATTTCGCGATTCCGGCGCCGATGCGTATCGCGACGCCGCGGCTGGAAGCGTTCGTGGCCGGGGGCGCCGGCGGCATATTCATCGAGTCGCCGAACGCAGGGGACCTCGAGATCGGCGGCGTGCTCGCCAACGAGAGCCCGTTCCGTGGCGTGCAGGCGCTCGCGGGCGGCCCCATTGGCCTCACCGTCAACGGCAACCTCACGCGCTTCGCGGGCACCGGCGCGGCGTGCGGACCCGGCACCAGCACCGGAGGACCGATCTGCGCGGTCGGCGCGGACGGCGACATCACGCTGATCGCGGCCAAGATCGGCGCTGCGGGCGCGGGCGGACGTATGCACGTCACCGCGAACGGCGGCACGGTCTCGGCCACGAGCACCAGCGCCGCCGACGGCGGCATCTTTCTCCACCGGCCCGGCGGCGTTCCCCCGCTCAATCTGAACGCATACACGCTGACGGTCGCCGGCGCTCAGCCCGTGGAGCTCTCTTCCGACAACATCTTCAACTTCACCCGCAATCTCTCGCTGCCGGGCTCGAGCGTGATCGTCGAGTCGTTCAGCGGGAACGCAGGCGCCACGACGTCCGTCGCCTTCGTCGCGCCGACGCCCGGCAGCACGATCACGGTGGACGCCGGTTCGCTCGAAGTGCGCACGCCTGCCGACGCCGGCGCACACATGAACCAGGGCACCATGGTCTTCAACACGCCGGTGACGTTCACCGGCGGGCTGTCGCTGGAGAGCAGCGCCAACGCGACGTTCAACGGCCCGACCACGGTGGCAGGGTTTTATCGTCATGCGCTGGGCACGCTGGGCGGGACCGGGGCCGTCACGCTCAACGGCCCGGCGAACGTCTGGAGCGGCGGCACGATCGCGGGCAGCGGCGGCGTGTCGGCATCGTCGATGACCGTCACCGGCACACCGCAGTTGACGGGCCGTCTCACGTTCGGCGGCGCCGGACCGTACTCGATGACGGGCGGCACGCTGAACATAGCGGCGGGGGGAACGCTCCAGCTCGCCGGCGCCGACTTCAATCTGAATAACGGCGCGGCGATCAACAACGGCGGGCTCATCGACATCCAGTCGGATGCCGACATACTGCACGTGCTCGGCGCGGCGCCGTCGTTCGCGAATACCGGCACGCTGCGCAAATCCGCCGGCGTGGGCGAGAGCGTGATCGGGAACCCGATCAACGTGACCAACGCGGCCACGGGGCTGATCGACGTGCTGACGGGCACGCTGCGATTTTCGAACGGGCTCCCGGTGAACGACGCCAACATCACGGTCAGCGCCGGTGCCACGCTTTCGACGACGGGCGCGGGGCTCACGAACAGCGGCACGGGCTACATCGGCGGCTCGGGAACGATCGACCTCGGCACCGCGACGCTCGTCAATAACGGCATTCTCGACCCGGGCCTGAGCGGCGCGGGCACACTAAGGATCACCGGAAATCTCACGCAGGGCGCGACCAGTACTCTCAATATCGGCTTGAGCGGTACGGACGTCTCTCAGATCGACCGCGTCGAGGTTAGCGGACTCGCGACACTCGGCGGCACGCTCAATGTTGCGCACGTCGACGGTTTCAATCCGCCGTCGGACACGAGCTACACGATCCTCACGTTCGGCTCGCGCTCGGGCGATTTCGCGGCGAGGACTTTCCCGGCCGGTTACGACGGACTGTATTGCAGTCCCGCCTGCGGCGCGTTCGGTCCGGATAACTATCGGCTCACGCTTGGGTCTGTCGTCAACACGTGGACCGGCGCCGCCGATCTGCTCTGGCAGACGCCGGGTAACTGGAGCCTGGGCCACGCACCCACCAGCGGCGAGGACGCGTTCATCGGAAACATCGGCGGACCGGCGCCCGACGACGTAACGATTACCGTCACCGCGGGGGACCAGGCCGCGCGTGGCCTCACGATGGCCACGAACGTCGCTTCCGGCGCGGGCGGGCTGCTCAGTCTCGGTCCGGTCAATTTGCTGAACAACGCGACGCTCGCCGCGACTGAAGGCATGCTCGTGCTGAATGGCCCGGTGACCGGAGTCGGAACGCTCCTATTGAGCGGACCGGCCGGTGTCCTCGACGCGCGCGCCGCGCTGTCGCGGCTCGTGATGCTCGGGGGAACGCTCACCCGCACGAACGCGGGCGACGTAACGATCACGGGGCCATTCACCGTCTCTGGCGGCGTGGTGAGCTTCAGCGGCGAGCTCGTGACGAGCGGCACGACGACAGTCACCGGGACATTCACCCCGGCTGTCGACTGGCGCAACACCGGCACGATCAATGTGATGGGCGGCCGGATCAGCCCGATCCCGGGCGTAGGCTTCGATTTCGTCAACGCTTTCGGCGCGCTCGTCGACATCACGACGCCCGACGCGAACCCGTTCTCGAACGGCGTCGGCGACGCGACGATCACGAACGCGGGCACGATGCGCAAGAACGTGGCGGGGATGCAGACGATCGACACGGCGTTCACGAATACGGGGACGCTGAACGTCAACGCCGGCACGCTCGTGCTCCCGACGATCATCGAGCAGAGCGGCACGATCAACCTCGGCGCCGGTACGACGCTCTCGACCAGCGGCGCCTCTATCTCGAACAACGGCATCATCGCCGGCGCCGGCACCGTGAACCTCGGGGGCGTGTCTCTCGTGAACAACGCCCGCCTGCGTCCAACTGGCGGCAGGCTCACGATTCAGGGCGACCTCGTCCAGACCGCGGGCGCAGCACTCGACATCGGTGCATCCGGCGATCTCGCGAGCCAGCATTCCGCCGTTATCGTGACCGGAGCCGCGCAGCTCGGCGGCAGCACGCTCAACGTGACGAGCGTCGGCGGCTACGTCCCGACCGCAGGCGACAGCTACACGGTGCTCGAGGCGGCGGTCGTGAACGGCTCGTTCGGCACGATCAACGGCACGAATTTCACGAACGCGCTGTTTCCCACGTACGCACCCGGCAGCGCTTCAGTCGCGGTCGATACGACGGCCCCGGTCAATTTCTGGCTGCCGAACGCCGACGGCTTCTGGAATGTCGACGCGAACTGGAGCCTCGGCGTCGCGCCGACGGCGGCGCACCTCGCCAGGATCGAGCGCCTCGGTGACATCACCGTGACGGTGCCCGCGGCCGTGACGGCAGCGGCGAACCGGCTGCGCAGCCAGGAGAACATCACGGTTTTCGGCGGCACGCTCGATGTGGCGAATGCGTCGCGGGTCACCGGCACGGTCGCGGTCACGGGGGGCACGCTGCAGGGCGACGGTGCGCTCACGGTGAACGGAGCGTTATCGCTGAACGCGGCGACGATCGCCGGCACCGGCGGGCTGACGATCAACGGCACGACCGGCGTCAGCGCGGGCACCTCACAGCTTGCGGGATCGCTTACGACCGGCGGTCTCAATATTCTGAGCGGCGGGCTCACCGTCGGCGGCGTGCTCAATCTTACGGGCGCGCTGCCCAAGACCGTGGGCGCTGCCGTCGTCACCAACAACGGCACGATCAATTTCGGCGGCGGCTCGCCCTTGGCGCTCAATCCGGGCGCCGTGCTCAACAATAACCCCGGCGCCGCATTCAACGTGACCGGCTCCGGCGATCTGGTGCTGAACGGCGGCAGCGCGTTCAACAACGGCGGTCTGCTCCAGTTCACGTCGGACGCGGACATCGTCGCGACCGTGGGTGGCGGCTTACTGTCGAATACCGGCACGTTCCGCAAGTCCGCCGGTTCGGGCGCGACCACGATCGCGGACCCGGTCGTGCTCACGAGCAGCGGCGGATTCGACGTGCTCACCGGCAGGCTTGAGTTCGCGTCGAGCTCGAACACGTTCAATGGCGGCACGAGCTTTACCGGCCCGGGCGGGCATCTGGTGATGGGCGACAGCACGTTCGGCGGCACGATCTTCTCGAACGGGCTCACGCTGCAGTCCGGCACCTTTAGCGGGGCCGCAAGCTTCACCGGCACGACGACGTGGACGGGCGGCACGATGGCGGGCGCATTCACGGTGCCGGCGAGCGCGACGCTCAATCTCAGCGGCCCCAACGCAAAAACGATCAGCGGCGCGGCGGCGTCGCTCACGAACGCTGGCGCGCTCAACATAGCCGGCAGCGGCGGCCTCACGCTGACCGCGGCAGGCAATCTCGTGAACAACGGCGTTGCAGCGTGGACCGGTCCGGCGTCGATCACGATCGATGCGGGCTCGACGCTTACAAACAGCGCCGGCGCGACATTCAATCTGACTGCAGCCGTCGCCGACACGGGTATCTCCGGCGCCGGTGTATTCGCGAACGCGGGCACCGTCAATTCGACCGCGGCCGGGCTGCGGACCGTGATCGGCAGCACGTTCAACAACACCGCCACGGTCAACGTCGACGGCGGCACGCTGCGACTCACCGGCGATGGTGTCGATACCGGCGCTTACGTGGTCGATGCCGGCACCACGCTCGATTTTGCCGGCGGCACGCGGATACTCGGCGTCGCTGCGGGGCTCACGGGCGCGGGTACGCTGTCGGTGAGCGGCGGCACCGTCATCTTCAACGCCGCGCACGGGATGAACACGACGGTGTCCGGCGGCGCGGCGAGCTTCAACTCGAACCTTGCGGACGTGGGCACGTTCACGGTGACCGGCGGCAGCGCCGACGTGAACGCAGCGTTCGGCGCGACCACGACCACCGTATCCGGCGGCACCGCGAACTTCAACGGCGGCGCAGCGCATGCGACGCGCACGCTGAATCTCACCGGCGGCACGCTGGGCGGCACCGGCAATCTGACGGTGCTGTCGGATGGGACCTGGTCGGCTGGTAGCGTGTCCGGTGCCGGCGCGTCGCTCACCATCGGGGCCGGCACGGGCGCGGTACTGAACGCGACGGGCGATACGGTCAAGCTCGTCGACTCGGCAACTCTGAATATCGCCAACGGCGGCACTCTGAATCTCACGGGATCGGGCAACCTCGTGCTGAACAACGCCGCGGCGCTCAACAACAATGGAACGCTCGACATTCAGTCCGACGCGGACATCGTGAACACCGCGGGCGCCGCGGCGCTCACGAACACAGCTACGCTGCGGAAATCGGGCGGCGCGGGTGTGAGCGATATCGGAAGCAACGCGCTCTTTGCAATGACGAACCAGGCGGTCGGAACGATCGATGTCCTTACCGGCACGCTGCGGACGAACTCGATGCCCGCCAACGCCGGTACGGTACGCACGGCCGCCGGAACGACCTTCGCGACCGGCGGTAATCCGCTGATCAACGCCGACACCACCGGTCGTATCGGCGGACTCGGCACAGTCGCCACATCGACGCTAGTCAACAATGGGACTGTCGTCCCCGGCGGCAACGGTGCGCCGCCCGCGAGCTTGAGTCTCGGCACGCTTACGATCGCCGGCGACTTTATGCAGAACGCTGGCGGTGTCACAGAGGTGCGCGTCGGCAGCGCCGGCGCTTCGGACACACTCGCTGTCACGGGCCTCGCCACGCTCGGTGGCCGACTCGAGCTCAATATCGCGGCGGGTTACGTGCCGACCAACGGCGACACTTTCACAGCGGTGACCTTCGGTGGTGGTGCGGTCGGTACATTCGCGCGGGTCAGCAAGATTTTCCCGAACGAGGTCTTTCCCGCTTACAACCCAGGCTCGGTGACGACGACGCTCAGTTTCGTGAACCGCAACACGTGGCTCTTCGACGGCCTCGGATCGTGGACCGACATCGGCCGCTGGAGCCAGGATCGCACGCCGATCGCAACGGACGACGTCGTCATCGACCGGCCGGTGGGCCTCTTTACCGTCACGGTGCCGGCGGGCGCGTTCGCGGCGAACACGCTGACGAGCCAGGAGAACATCACATTGCTGGGCGCGCTCACGCTCGGCGGGCCCTCGACCATCAACGGCACGCTCACGCTGGGCGGCGGTACCGTGGCCGGCGCGGGGCCGCTCACGGTGAACGGCACGACAGCGATCGCTGCAGGAGCTTCCGGGATAGCCGGCACGCTGACGACAACCGGCCTCGCGATGACCGGCGGCTCGCTGACGGTCGGCGGGGGCGGTGTGCTCAATCTCGGCGCCGGCCCGAATACGATGACGGGCGCGGGCACATTGCTCACGAACAACGGCACGACGAATCTCACCGGCGCCGGTGATCTAGTGCTGAACGGCGGCGCCACGCTCAACAACGCCGGCACCTTCGATTTCCAGACCAATGCCGGCATATCGAATACCGCCGGCGCGACGGGCGCGCTCGTCAACGCAGGCACGATCCGGAAGTCCGCTGGCGCCGGCACGAGCACGATCGGTGCCGGGATCAATTCCACGAGCAATGGCGGCACGTACAACGTCGCCGCGGGCAACACGCTCACGCACGCCGCGATCAACACCTTCAATGCGGGCACGAGCTTCATCGGCGCCGGTGCGAACGTGGTCACCACCGACTCGACGTTCAACGGCGCGATCACCTCGACCGGCCTCGCTCTTACTTCCGGCAACTTCGCAGGCACCGCGTCGTTCGGTGGCACGACCGCGTGGAACGGCGGCAGCATGATCGGCGCGTTCACCGTTCCCGCCGGCGCAACGCTGAATGTCGCGGGCGGCGGCGCGACGACTCTGGCGGCAGCGGCAGCGCTTACGAACAGCGGCACGGCCAACTTCGCCGCCAGCCAGACGCTCGACGGTGCGTTCACCAACACCGGCACCGTCAATGTCGATGGCGGCAGCCTGCGGCTTACGAGCGGCGGCACCGACACCGGAATTTACGCGGTCGATGCCGGCAACACGCTCGATTTCGGCGGTGGTACCCGTACGCTCGACGCCGGCGCGGGGGTGACCGGCGCAGGCACGCTGCTCGTGAGCGGCGGCACCACCAACGTGAACGTGGCGCACGGCGCGAACACGACGATCTTGGCCGGTACGGCCAACTTCAACGCCAACGTAGCGGACATCGGCACGTTCACGGTCAGCGGCGGCACCGCCAACGTGAACGCCGGATACACGGCCACCACCACGAATGTGTCCGCCGGCACCGCGAGCTTCAATGGCGCGGCTGCGCACAGCACCGCAACCCTCAACGTCACGGGCGGCACGGTCACCGGCACCGGGAACCTCGGGGTGACGACCGGCGGCACGTGGTCCGGCGGTACGGTGAGCGGCGCCGCGGCCTCCGTGACCATCGCGAGCGGCGCCGTTTTCAATGCGACGGGAGGCGGCCCCAAAGTCGTCGACGCCGCGACGTTGAACATCGCGGGTGGGGGAACGGTCAATGTCACCGGCGCCGCTGGCATGGTGCTCGACAACGGCGCGACGCTCAATAACGCCGGTACGCTCGACCTTCAGACGAACGCCGGTATAGCACACACGGTTGGCGCAAACGGTGCGCTCGTCAACGCAGGTACGATCCGGAAATCTGCCGGCGGCGGCACGAGCACGATCGGCGCCGGGATCAATTCCACGAGCAATGGCGGCACGTACAACGTGGCCGGCGGCAACACGCTCACGCACGCCGCTGTGAACACCTTCAACGCCGGCACGAGCTTCACCGGCGCGGGCACTAATATCGTCACGACGGATTCGACATTCAACGGCGCGATCGCGTCGACCGGACTCACGCTCGGGTCCGGCAATTTCGGCGGAGTGGCATCGCTCGGCGGAACGACTGGCTGGAACGGCGGCAACATGACCGGCGCGTTCACCGTTCCGGCAGGTTCGACGCTGAACGTCGCGGGCGGCGGCGCCACGACGCTCGCGCCGGCGGCATCGCTCACGAACAACGGCACGACCAACTTTGCGGCCAGCCAGACGATCAACGGCGCGTTCAACAACGCCGGAGCCGCCAATGTGAACGGCGGCACGCTCACGCTCGCAGGCGGCGGCACCGACACGGGCGCCTACAACGTGGCGGCCGGCACGCTCGTCGATCTCACCGGCGGCACGCGTAACTTCAACCCCGGTACGACGTTCAACGGCACGGGACGTCTGCGTTCGGCGGCGACGCTCAACGTGAACGCGCCGCTCGTGCTCCCGAACGGCTTCACGTTCGACCTGGCGGGCGGGACGCTCACCGACACCGCGGGTCTCACCGTAAATGGCGCGTTCAACTGGAGCGCGGGCACGATCGCGGGCGGCGGCACGCTGACCACCGGCGCGAACTCCGCGACGGCGATCACCGGCACCGCGACGCTTGCAGGAAAGCTGTGGGACAACTTCGGACCGATCGCATTGACCGGCGCCGGCCAGATCGTGCTCGGCGGCGCCGCGCCGACGACGTTCGTCAATCGCGGCACCGGCGTCATCACCGACACTTCGACGAATGCGCTGCCGATCACGACCGCGACGACGCGCGTCGGGAAGGCTTTCAGCAACGCCGGCACCTTCGCCAAGAACGCAGGCTCGGCGGCCACGCAGACGCTCGACGTGCCGATGACGAACACCGGCACGCTGGACGTCAACGCCGGGACGCTCGTCGCGAACGGGCTGCCGACGAACAACGGCATCATCGATGTCGCGGCCGGCACGACCTTCTCGACAGCCGGCGCGCCGCTCGTGAATGGCGGGCTGGGTCTCATCAAGGGCAACGGCACGGTGATCGCGACGGTCGTCATCAATAACGGCACCGTCAGTCCCGGCGACTCGCCGGGCGCGCTCACGATCGACGGCAACTTCGTGCAGGGCCCGCTCGGCACGATCGTCGCCGAGCTCGGGGGGACTACCGCGGGAACCGACTACGACCTGCTGCGCGTCACCGGCGCGGCGACGCTCGACGGCGCGCTGCGCGTGGAAACGATCGCCGGCGCGCCGATTCCCGAGGGCAGCACGTTCGACTTCTTCACCTACGGCAGCCGCACCGGCGATTTCGCGGTTTTCAACGTCCCCGCAGGCTCGACCTTTGTCGCCACGGCGGGCCCGACCGCTTACCGCGTCACCGCGCAGTCGGCCGTGCCGGACGTGACCGATAACACGTTTGCTCAGGTGACCGCCACGGCGCAGCGGGACGCCGTCATCGCGACCGAGAAGATTCTGACGACGAGGACGCAGCTCAACGAGCAGCAGGGTGAGCGCAGAAACACCGACGACGAAGGGGAGTGCAGATGAGGGAGATCATCTCCTTCCCCTTCAAGCGGAAGGCCGGGATGGGCCTGGTTTTCGCCCTTCTGCTGCTCGCCTCCCTCGCGCAGGCGCAGGTCGGCCATGTGGTGAACGTGACCGGCTCGGCACTGGTGGAGCGCGACGGCAGGCCCGCGCGCATCCTCGGCGCGGGCGAGCCGCTCGAGCAGAAGGACGTGATCAACGTGGCGCACAAGAGCCACGCGGTGCTCGAGTTTCTCGACCGTACGCGCATCACGCTGCGGCCGAGCACGATCTTCCGCGTGGAGAGCTATTCGGCCAAATCGCCGCAGGGCATGGTGTTCGGGCTCTCGAAAGGCGGCTTTCGCGCGGCGACGGGCGAGATCGGAAAAGCCAATCCGACCGCCGTGCGGTTCCAGACCGATTCGGTCGTGCTCGGGATCCGCGGCACGGAGTTCGACGCGAGATTGTGCGCCGCCGATTGCAGCGCTGAAGAGCGTGCGAGGCCGGTGCTGAAGGCGCAGGGCGAGCCGGCGGCGCGCGTGATCCAGTTGAAAGGCAGCGTCAACGCAATCAAGCCGGAGACGCCCGAGCGCACGCTCGTCGCGGGCGCGATGGTGTTCCCGGGTGAGAGTGTCCGGGCCGGCGCCGATTCGTACGCGCTCGTTGTATTCCGCGACGGCAGCCGCGCGACGCTGACGGCATCGAGCGAGCTCGCGATCTCCGAGTTCGAGTTCGACCAGAAGCGGCCGGAGAAGGGCCATGCGCGGTTGAGGCTCGTCAGCGGCAAGGCGCACGTGTGGACCGGGACGATCGCGAAAACGCGGCCCGACGCCTTCGTGTTCGAGACCACAGCCGGCGTCATCCGCACGAGCGGCGCGGGCTTTACCGCCGGTGCAAGCCGAACACCGGGCATCCGAGCGGGTGAGGACACGCTGCACTTCGCCGATGCCCGCGTGACGCGCACCGACGTCGTTGCGGCCGCGGGCAGTGCCGGAGACGACGTGTTCGTGGTGCATACGTGGGACGGCACGATCGTCATCCAGACGGCGACCGAAACGATCGAGATCCCGGCATCCTCGACGCTGTCGATCGCGGTGGTGGACGGCAAGGTCGCATTCCTGCCGGCGCCGCCCCCCGACATACTGGGCGGGACGCCGAGGCCGGACAGCGTCAGCGTCGATCCCGCCACGTTCGGCGCTGCCGGACCGGTCGAGGAGGGCCTGTACGTCTGGGTGCGCGACGGCGCCGTGACGCTGGCGAGCGCCGGACAGACGATCGAGCTTAAGGCCGGCAACGCGGCGCGCGTCGGCGAGCGCATCGCGATGCTGGAGACGGTGCCGAATTTCATGCGGTTCGACCTGACGCCGCCGCCCGGCACGATCGACTTCCAGAACATCCCGCGGTTTTTCCGCGCGTCCGACGGCTCGGTCAGGCGCATGTGTAGATAGGCTTCCGGAGCCCGACCATAAGAACAAGAGGGGGGTCCTCGGCAACTCATCGGCGCCTGCGGCGCGCATTGCGCGCCGCGTGCGTTTGCGCGCTCATGGCGCTTGCGCCGGCGGCGTTCGGGGCGGCGACCGAGCCGCGCTTCGCGGTGCGCGCGTTCGAGATCGAGGGCGAGGTGCCGATCGGACGCGAGCGCGCGCTCGCCATCCTCGCGCCGTATACCGGTGAGTCGGTCGAGCTCGCGCAGCTTCAGAACGCGACTTCCGCGCTCGAAGCCGAGCTCATCGCGCGCGGCTTTCCGTTCTACCGCGTCGTGCTGCCGCCGCAGTCGCTCGACGGCACGGTCACGATCCGCGTCCTGCCGTTCAAGCTCGCGAAGGTCGAAGTCACCGGCAACACGCATTTCCCGACCGAGAACATCCTTGCGAGCCTGCCCGCGCTGCGCACCGGCGAGTCGCCGAACATCTCCGCGGTCGGCCGCAACCGCTCGGCGGCGAACGAGCATCCGTCCAAAGAGCTCGACATCACGTTCCGCCCGAGTGACGTTCCGGATTCGATCGACGTCGAAGTGAAAGTGCGCGACGAGCGGCCGCTCTCGTTCTTCGTGGGGCTCAACAATATCGGCGACCGGCGCACCGGCGTATGGCGCACGACTGCAGGCGTCCAGCACTCGAACCTCTGGGGGCTGGACCACAGCGTCACCGCAACGTACACCACCTCGCCCGAGAAGACCTCGGACGTGAAGCAGTACGGGCTCTTCTACCGCGCGCCGTTCTACTCGGTCTCGGGCGCGCTCACGCTGTTCTACGCGTACTCGGACGTGAACTCGGGTCTCGTCGCGAATGCGTTCCAGGTGAGCGGCCGCGGCCGCTTCAGCGGCATCCATTGGAAGCAGCACCTGACGCCGCACGGCGCCTACTCGCACGCGGTCGAGCTCGGTCTGGACGACCGCTTCTTCGACAACGACGTGCGGTTCGCGGCAGCCCAGTTGGGCGTGGACGTGCGCAGCCGCCCGGTATCGGTCACGTACCAGGCGCGCCTCGACCAGGCCGAAGCGTCGTACACGGGCGGGCTCCAGTACGTGCGCAACCTCGGCGGCGGTTCGGACAATAACGATGCCGCGTACATGGGAAACCGCGCCGGTGCCGCGCGCGACTGGAACGCGGTGCGCTACACGCTGGACGCACAGTGGCGTATTCCGTACGGCGCTCTCGGGTTGCGCGTGCGCGGCCAGCATGCGAACGAGCCGCTGATTCCGGGCGAGCAGTTCGGGCTCGGCGGCGCGAGCAGCATCCGGGGCTTGCGCGAGCGTGAAGTGGCGGGAGACGTCGGCATCTCCGCGACGCTCGAGGCGCTCTTTCCGATGCCATGGGAAGGCGTGAACGCGATCGTGTTCGTCGATGCGGGTGAAGCGCGCGTGAAAAACGTCCAGCCCGGGCAGCTCGAGCGGCAGGGGGCGATGAGCGCCGGTCTGGGCCTGCGCTGGGCCGTCGGCCGCCGCTTCTATCTGGCGCTGGACGCGGCGCAGGTGATCGACGGTACTACCGCGAGCCTCCCGGGCGACCGCAGAATCCACATAGCAGTCGTATATCGTTTCTGACTTATACCTAGAGCTGGTAGTACTCTAGGTATAATTGCGCGTGGTCTTTCGTCAGCCAGCCGAGACACAGACGCTTTTTGCCGAGCTCTCAGAGCGACTTCGCGCGCTGGAAGCGGCACGCGGCTTCGCATCGCTCAAAGGCGGCTTTTCGAGAAAGCGCATCGGCGATGCGCAGTACTGGTACTTCAAAACGAGCGAAGCGGCGGGCGGCCAGCGCGAGTACGCCGTAGGTCCAGATACGACGGCGACACGCGCGGTCATCGACGAATACCGGCGGGGTCGCGCAGCGACGGACGAGGCTGCCGCTGGCATTGCGCGCCTTTGCGCGATGCTCCGCCAGGGCGGCGCGGTCGTGACGGACGCGGCGATCGCGAAAGTGATCTCGGCGCTGGCGAGCGCGGGCGTGTTCCGGCTGGGGGGCGTCCTGATCGGCACGCATGCGTTTATCGCGATGGCGAACCTACTGGGTGTGCGATGGCAGTCGAGCCTGCACACACAGGATATCGACGTCGCTGTCGCGCCGGTTCTGGAGGTCGCGATCGGGCGCCAGGAGGCCGACGTGCCGCGCGCGCTCGACAGTCTGAATCTCGGTTTCCTGCCCCTGCCCGGCCTGGACCCGCGACAGCCGGAGACTTCTTTCAAGGTGAGGGGCAGGGCGCTGCGCGTCGACCTGCTGACTCCGCGGCCGCCGCGCCATGGCGGCGAACCGATTCCAATTCGGCGCCTCAAGGCATGCGCGCAGCCGTTGGAATTCATTGATTACCTGCTCGAGGCGCCCGTCCCGGTCCCGATCGTCGACGGCGGCGCGACTCTCGTTAACGTTCCCGATCCCGCGCGTTTCGCGCTGCACAAGCTCATCGTCGGCATGGAGCGACCCGTAACGGCGCGCACGAAATCGGCGAAGGATCTGCAACAGGCGGCACAGATCATCGAAGTGCTGATGGAGGATCGCACCGGCGACCTCGAGCTTGCCGTCGAGAGCATGAACTCGCGCCCGAAGCGCTGGCGCGCGACGCTGCGACGAGCGCTCGAGCGGCTGCCCGGGAGTGCTGCCGGCGCGAAAAACGCAGTGCGCGCCAAGCTCGTGACCTAAAGAGGACGCGCCCCTTTTCCCGCAGCATGGGAAAATCGGTGTGTCCCTTAATCAAGAGCACCCTCATGGCAGACGAAAAGCGCGGCATGCGCCGCAATCTCACCGCGTACGGCGACCAGGACTTCTCTCTGTTCCTGAGGCGCGCATTCGTGAAGGCGATGGGCTACACCGACGAGGCGCTCGACCGTCCGATCGTGGGCATCACCAATACGTTCAGCGGATTCAACGCGTGTCACCGCACGGTGCCGGAGCTGATCGAGGCAGTGAAACGCGGCGTGATGCTCGCCGGCGGACTGCCGGTCGAATTCCCGACGATCACGCTGCACGAATCGTTCGCGCATCCGACGAGCATGTACCTGCGCAACCTGATGGCGATCGACGCCGAGGAGATGATCCGTGCGCAGCCACTGGATGCGGCGGTGCTGATCGGCGGCTGCGACAAGACGGTGCCGGCGCTGCTGATGGGCGCGGCGAGCGCCAACGTGCCGGCGATCCTGCTGCTGACCGGGCCGATGATGGCCGGCAGCCACCGCGGCACCCGGCTCGGCGCCTGCACCGACTGCCGCCGCTT
>DASPNJ010000132.1:0-31987 GCA_035626595.1 Burkholderiales bacterium | reverse complement strand
TCTGATAGTCACGTGCCATTCGTCAGTGGGGCTCGACCACCACTACCTTCAACTTCGCACCGCCGCGCCGCTGGCACCGGTGTTATTCGTCACGGTCGGCGCACCCGTTCGCCGGTTTCTGCACGCGCAGGTTGGCATTCCGGAGGTCCCGAATGTCCGTCTGGGTTTCGCCGCGGGGGTTACGCAGGCCCGCGACCTGGCACCCACTCTTTTACGGCTTCTCGACGACCCCGATGTCGCAGCGACTTATCGCAAGCGTGTAGTACGGCGTCTAACAACCCGCCAAGAGCCCTGCGGGATCGTCGCAAATTACTTCCTGAGCAGATAAGACTACACATGAAGATCGCCATAATCGGGCTCGGATCCATCGGGCAACGTCATGCAGCCACCACGGCGCGCCTCCAGCAGGAAGGCCGCATCACAACGGTCCGGGCGTTCGACATCAGTCCTGAACGCCGCAGGCAGACACACGCAAAGTATCCGGCGATCGACGTGCGTGACGACCTGGGTGCCGCCGTCGCCGACGCGGACGCAGTCTTCATCTGCACGCCGACGTCCAAGCACCTGTCGGTCATGGAGGAGATCTCGCGCTCGCGCAGGTATCACTTGTTTATCGAGAAGCCGCTCGCGCACACGCTCGATGGCTGCGATGACTTCCTGTTCGCGCAACAGCGCGCGGGCAAGATCACCGCTGTCGGTTATCTGCTGCGCTTCCATCCGGTCGTGCGCGCGTTTCGGAGCCTCGTGTCGCAGGGCACGGTGGGCCGGCCGCTGTCGGTGCGGGTGGAGTCCGGTTTTTTCCTGCCGCAATGGCACCCTTGGGAGGACTACCGCGATTTCTACATGTCGTGGAAGACCGGCGGCGGCGGCGCTCTGCTCGACACCAGCCACGAGATCAATTACATGCACTGGATCTTCGGGCCGATCGTCGAAATCAAGGGCTATTTCGATCACGTCTCGGATCTCGAGATCACCAGCGATGATTTGACGGTGGCGGTATGTCGCTTCAATGCCGGTTTCTACGGGCAAATCCAACTGGACCTTCTACAGTTCGAAGAGTGCCGCACATGTAAGGTGATCGGCACTGAGGGCGTGGCAACCGCTGACCTGATCAAGAACACCGTGACCTGGCAGCGCCGGGGCGACAGTGCGTGGAAGTCCGAGTCGTTTACCGTGGATTACGACGCAATCTATTACGACGAAGTGAAGGAATTTCTGGACGTATGCCGGAACGGCGGCACGCTCACCTCTCCTGCCGCAGACGCGCGCATGACACTCGACGTCATCGAAGGGATTCGGCGCTCGCACGCGCTGGGAGTCGCCGTGCGCCTACCCCTGTACTAATGCCGCGACGGACGATCGCGGTGATCCCGGCGCGCGCGGGCTCCAAACGCGTGCCGCGCAAGAACCTGCGCATCTTCAATGGACGGCCGCTGCTCACGTGGTCGATCATGGCTGCTCTCGACGGGCACCCAGTCGACGACGTCATCGTCTCCACCGACGACAGCGAATGCGCCCGGCTCGCCGCGGCCCACGGAGCGCAGCATTACGAACGTCCGGACGAGCTCGCCGGGGACACGGCAGCGATGCTGGACGTCCTGCGTCATGTAGTGGAGGAGTACCGGACCGTGTCAGGCAACGACGTGGAATTCGTGGTCCTGCTGCAGCCGACCAGCCCGTTGCGAGAGCGCGGCCTGATCGCCGATGGCCTCGCGCGTATCAGGGCCGACGAGAAGGCCACCTGCCTGCAGACCGTGTTTCCCGTGCGGCTGTTCACCGGCCGCATCGTCAATGGTTACTGGCGCGGGGACTATCCGGAATCCACGCGCTCGCAGGACCTGCCGACGCTCTACGTACCGAGTGGCACGCTGTACATATACCGCTACGACCGCACCATCGCAATGGGCGACGCATGGGGCAATCACGTCCTGCCGCTCGTGCAGGATCCCGACACTGTGGTGAACATCGACGAGGAGGCCGACTTCACGCGTCTGGCGCAAGTAGCGGCCAGGCACTCGCACCGATACGCTTATCTTCTAGGGAGCTGACACATGGCCGATTACCACTCCTATATCTACGACACCGCGGGCCGGCGGATCGTCGGAGATTTCGAAGGCGCATATCGCGACTGCGAAGACGTGTGGCCGACGCAGCACGACGTCCACACGCTGAAATACCGCACCGTTATACACATCATGAAATCACTCGGACGCAATGCGCGGCTCGCCGATATCGGTGCCGGTTATGGCGACTTCATCGATGTGCTGGTTCGCGAAGGTATCGACGCGACCGGCTACGAGATCGCGGCAACGGCGGTGGAGCGTGGGCGCCAGCGGTTCGGTCTGGGCGAACGTCTGCAGGTCGGCGATCTCAAGGCCGGAATCAGGGCCCCCGACGCGAGCTTCGACGTGGTGACCCTGTTCGGTGTGTTCTGGTTCCTGCTCGACCAGCTCGATGCGGCCATGGGCGAAGTGAAGCGACTGATGAAACCGGGAGCGACCTTCGTCGTCTCGATGGGCATGATCCCGAACCCGATTGGGGCCGAGATCGTGAACAGCTATGATGATTTCATAGGCCATCTGCGCCGGCACTTCGATGTGCGCGAGGCAATGCTCGCTTACCTGCATGCGGAACTCGCCACGGGCAAACCGTTAGCGGAATGCTCCACGGACATGGTCGTTTATTGCCGTGCCAAGTAGGACAGCGGCGCGGCCCGGCACCGTTTGGGCCGTACATTGCATCGATACCGAAGGGCCGCTCGAGGAAACGCTTGACGCTACCTTCGAGCGTATAAACCGCGTTTTCGGCACGGCGCTCGAACCGTCGCTGGCGACGCTCGCGCAACTGCAGCGCGGCGGGCTGCCGCTCGGCGGTGCTGAATCGGAAATCGCACGCTTCGTCTCACCGTCGCGCCTGGCTTATCTATCTACGTGGCGCGAGATCGAAGAGATGATCGTCCGGGTGACCGATCCCCGCGTACGGCAGCTCAACCACGATTCCGCCGGTCGCCCGTACGTGTTCACCTGGTTCGTTCTCGACGTCGTGGGTTATAGAGACAATCCGCGCAGAAAGGCGGCCGGTTATCACGCCGTGTGGGACCAGTACCGGCGGATGATACGCGGCACAAGCGATCACGACGGCTTCGAATGGCACTTCCACACGGTCCCGGTCAGCGGACATGCACTCGAGTACAACACCTGCTGGACGAACAACGACTATCCGGAGCGAGTGCTCGCGCGGCGGCTTCTCGAACGGCGAGCGTTTCCGTCGGTGTTTCGCGCGGGCGGGATCATCGAGCGAAACGATTTGAGTTGGTGGCTCGAACAGTTCATCCCGTTCGATTTTTCCTCGGGAGCCATGGCCGAGAACGCGGGAAGGCCGGGGCGCAACTGGGACTGGCGACATGCGCCGCTGCAGTGGAAGCCGTACCACCCCGACTGGTACGACTACCGCCGCACCGGTAACATGCGCCGCCGGATCTTTCGATGTCTGGAAATCGACGGCTACGAGTACCTGCTGCAGGAAGACGATGTGCGAGCGGCATTCGAAGCGGCTGCCGGCGGTGAGGACGTCGTGCTCGCCTACACCAGCCATGACCGCAGAGATCTCGAGCCCGGCGTGACGCGCGCCGTTCAACTGCTGCGCAGCATGCAGGCCCGCTATCCCGGGGTGCCTTGGCGCTTTGCCAGCGCGGCGGAAGCGGCGCGCGCGGTTGCGGGCTATGCGGATATGACACCGCCGTGTTTCAGCCACTCCTGGAAAGCCGACGTCCTCTTTCTCGAAAGCGATCAGGATCTCTTCGGGCCGATTCCTTTCCTTGCGCTCGAGCAAGAGGGAGAAGTTTTTTTTCGGGATAACCCGACGATCGAAGGGCCGCGGCAATGGGCATACGTGCTGCCCCGGCCGCGGCGAACCGTCCGGATCGGCGTCGCCGGATGCAACGTGGCCGGCGCCGTGGGTCTGACGGTCATCGACGTCTGAGCCATCGATCGTCCAGCCATGAAGGTGCTCGGATTCGACGCCTGGACTAAGGGCGCCATTCACTATCAGCGGCTGGTTGCTCCGCTCAAGGCGCGCGGCGTCGACCTTACGCTGCTGCACCTAGGGTCCTGGGGTGACGAGCCGGGGCGAGCGCCGAGCGAGTTCATAGACGACCTGCCCGTACGCGATATCTCGTATTACGCCGGGTTGAGCCTTCCGCAAATTCTCGACCGCGAACACCCGTCGGCGGTGGTGTTCACCTCTACCGAGTCGTTCGCCTGTCGCGCATTCAACAGGTACTGTCGCCAGCGAAACATCCCCACGGTTCACGTATTCCACGGTCTGCAGCGCGTACTCGTACTCGACGGATCGGCACCGTTCGATTCCAGGCTGCACACGCGCTTGTGGCTAATGAGGCGGATGATCGTCAAAGGCATGTTGCATTTCTGGCCGGCATACACTCGGGCGCTGTGGCAGACCGGTGCGGGAGCGGACGAATGGCGCCGGTTTTACTATGACCTGACCAATCGGGTGCGTGGCACGCGTCCGAGCAAGGCGGCGAGCGATTCGCGGGCCGATCGGGCATGTGTCTTCAACGACGCCGAGATTGGATACGTGGCGGACGCGTTCGGGTACCGGCCGGAGCACGTCGTCTCCGTTGGCAATCCCGATCTGGTGCTTTTTGGTCTATCTACGGAAAACGCGGGGCTCCTCCTACGGCCTGACGTGGCGCGCGGAACGCACGTTATGTACGTCGACGCGAGCCTGCTCAACTACGGCGGCGTCTACGGCTCCGAAGCGGAATTCGTCGGACACATCACGCGTACTCGCGACGAGTTGGCTCGTCAGGGAAAACAACTCGTGTTCAAGCCACATCCCTCGCAAATCGGTTCGCGCGTGCTATCGGCTCTCGCCGCGGTCGGCATCGAGATCTGCGAACGCGACCGGTTCGTACCGACGCTCGAGCGTTGCTGCGCGACGATAACGGAGCCGAGCAGTGCGGCCATGCTTCCCGCGCTCATGGGCATGCCCCTGCTGCTCGCCCGCTATGGCAATCTGGCCGGACAGGTGTTCGGGGAGTTTTTCACCTCCTATCCGCGGTCGAGGTATCTCACTGACATCAACCATTTTTCCGAGACGCTGGTTGCGGAGGCCGACGGGCTCGACCGAGCGGCTACGATGCAGTGGATACGCCGGAACACGGGCCCGCTGCCCGCGGAGGATATGCCCGCGCGGGTTGCGGACGTGCTCGTGTCGCTCATCCGCTAACATGCGATATCGTGAAAGCGCTTCTTCAAGACATTCGTAAAATCGTAACTCTCAAGTACGGCCACCGTCGCCTCGCTCGCGTGACCTTCGCCGTAAGGATTCACGACGTGTGACAGCCGCTGCTGAAATTCGGCTGAATACAGGCGCTGTATCGCCGCGGTAATCGATGCGGCAGTCGGCTCGCAGTCGATCACGCTGGATGCACGTAGACGGCCCTTCTGGCGATCGCCGATATTGATCGTACCTTTCCTGAATGCCGGGACCTCGATCAGGCCGCTCGATGAGTTACCGACCACTCCATCGACGTGCCGGATACACGATAGGTATCGAAGCTGGCCAAGGCTGGTGAACGCCTTCGCGTTCGGATGGGTTTTCACGAACTCCTCGATCAGCCTAATGAGCGCGCGACCTTCGGTATCGGCGTTCGGCAATGTGATCACGAGCTGGGTTCCCTCGAGAGCGTGTAACGCCGCCAGCAGCTCCGACATCTGCGCCGCCGAGGCGTCCTTCTCGAGCGTCACCGGATGGAATGTGACGAGCAGGTTCCGTGAGCCAAACGTGAACTCGAGCGCGTCCTCCAGTTCTTCGCGGCTCAGCAGGTCGAGCTTAAGCACGTTGTCGATACCTAGCCCTCCGACGGTGAACACGCTCGCCGGCTGCTCGCCGAGCTGAATCACGCGCCTGCGGTACGGCTCGGCGGCGACAAAATGCAGGTGCGCCATCTTCGTGATGGAGTGGCGAATGGCCTCGTCGAACGCTCCCTCCGTGACTTCGCCACCATGCAGGTGCCCGATGGGGATGCGCGCGACCAGTGCGGCCGTCGCAGCAGCAAGCAGCTCGAACCGATCTCCCAGCAGCAAAAGCAGGTCCGGCCTGAGATCGTCGAGCACATCCGCGAAACCGATGACGCCAAGTCCGACGGCTTTCGCGACACCGACAGGCGTGTCCGAACTCAGGAGCATCTCAACCTTGCGGTCGATCGTGAATCCGTCGGCTTCGATTTGACGGTAAGTGAGGCCGAACTCCGGCGATAGATGCATCCCGGTGGCAACGAGCTGAAGCTCGAGACGCGACGATCGCCGGATGCCGTCCATGACCCAGCGCAGCAGACCGTAATCCGCGCGGGCTCCGGTTACAACGCAGATTTTTCTTACCACTCGATGAGGTCGTCCGCCGCGTATGCTCGGGTCGCCACACGGCCGATGAACGCGTCCCAATGCACCGGCGAAATGCCGCTGCCCGGCCGTTTGACGGTGAGGTTCTTCTCGGAAAACCGCTCCCCTGCACGGATGGCGACGGCGGCCACGATCGACTTGCGCGCGACGCCGAGATTCTTGATTTCGCTCGGCGAGGCGCGCTTGATACCGTCCCCGAGCGCAAGCTCGATGTTACGGATCGTACTTACCAATTTGCGCAACTCCGCGGCTTCAAGGCTCGCAGCGTGGTCTGGGCCGGGCAGCGTTCGGTCGACCGTGAAGTGCTTTTCTATGATCGACGCGCCCAACGCCACCGCTGCAACGGGCACTTCGATGCCAAGTGTGTGATCGGAATAGCCGACCTGCACTCGGAACGCGTCGCGGATGGCACACATCGCGCGCAAGTTCACATCCTGCATCGGCGTCGGGTACTCTGTATTGCAGTGAAGTACCGTGATGCGCGCGCGCGGCGTGCCCGCGTTCTCCAGCGTTTGCAGCGCAAGCTCTATCTCGGCCATGCAAGACATGCCGGTCGATAGGATCACGCGTTTGCCGAGTGCGCCCAAGTGGCGCAGATACGGCACGTTCGTGATCTCTCCGGACGGGACTTTGAATATATCCACCCCGAGCCCGTCGAGCAGGTCGACACTTTCGATGTCGAAACCCGTAGAAAGAAACCGGATCGAATGTGCAGCACAGTGGGCGACGAGCTCTCCGTGCATCGCGGGAGTGAGCTCGAGCTTGCGCAGCATTTCGTACTGCGACTCCGCATTTCCGGTGCCGGCGCTCTGATATTCGGCTTTGCGCGCGGTTTTGGTTACGAGCCGGTCCGCCGAGAAAGTCTGGAATTTCACGAAGTCGCAGCCGGCGGAGGCCGCCATCTCCACGAGCTTACGCGCGATCGCCATGTCGCCGTTATGGTTCACACCGGCTTCGGCGATGATCAGCACAGGTGCGGATCCCATGTCTGCTGGATGCGTGGACACGGCAGCCATCTTCGGCGTTGGCTATGCCGCGCCCGGTGGGCTGGAAGGCAGGTTCACCAGTCTCGACTCGAGCCATTCCGAGTTCTTCAAGTCGCTGCGCAAGCAGTCTTTATAGAGTTCGAGATAATGCATCGGGGTCCAGACCGGCCGTGTCATCACGCCCAAGGCATTCGTCTGCCGCAGCACGTCGTCGCGCTCCTCCGGCGAGTTAACGAGAAAGGAGTTCAGCCAATAGTTCGACCGGCACTCTGCCGGCTCCCGATTGAAATGATAATCGGTACGTGAGAACCACTCCGCGTAGCACTCCGCCAGCATCCTTTTCCTCGCAAGATGGCCCTCCAGACGTTCGAACTGCGCGCAGCCGAGCGCGGCGTTGAGCGCGGGCATACGGTAGTTGAACCCCACCTCGTCGTGAACGAACAGCCACGGGTGCTTCGCCTTCGCCGTGGTCGTGATGTGGCGGGCGCGTGCGGCGAGCGCGTCATCGTCCGTGATGACCATACCCCCGCCGCCGGTGGTGATGATCTTGTTGCCGTTAAAGCTCAGCGCGGCGTGACTGCCGAACAAGCCGGTATGGCGCCCCCTGAACGAGCTTCCCAGCGACTCTGCCGTGTCCTCGATCAGCACGAGATTCCACCTGTCGCAGATCGCAGCAATCGCGTCGATACGCACCGGATGGCCAAAATTATGCATGGGCACGCACGCGCGAATCGTCGCACCGGTGCGCCGGTTCACACAGCGGCCGCGATCGTCGAGGTACGCGTTGTCCTGCAGGAACTCGGCCAGGCTGTCGGGCGACATGCCGAGCGTCGCGAGATCGATATCGACGAGCAGCGGATGCGCGCCGCAGTAGCGAATGGCATTGCAGGTCGCAACGAAAGTGATGGACTGCGTAATCACCTCGTCGCCCGGCATGACACCGGCAAGCACCAGGGACACATGGAGCGCCGCGGTACCATTCACGGTTGCAACGGCATGCTTCGCGCCGGTAAAGCGCGCGATCGCGTTCTCGAATTCCGCGACCTGCGGACCGACCGAAGAGACGTACCCGCTGTCGAGCGCCTCGATTACGTAGCGCTTCTCGAGCTCGCCGAGAACCGGCGCGTGCAGGGGGATGTACTCATCGGTTCCGTACTGTTCGCGCACGAAACGGATGAGGCGTTCCACGAAACTATTTGTTCCGGCCATAGGTGTTAATGAGCGGTGATACCGGCGTTCTCGAATACGTTGCGCCGATACCAGTCGAACGTCCGTTCAATTCCCTCTCGCAACGATATGCGCGACACATAGCCGGTCAGCGCGGCCGTCCTGGTCATGTCCGGCGCGCGCCGAGCCGGAGATCCGGCCGGCGCCGGGCGCGGCTCTATACGTAGATTGCGTCCCACGACGGCCATGCAGATGTTCGCGACGTCGGCAATGGTCACCTCTGGTCTTTCGGTGCCCAGATTCAGTGTCTGACCCGCGCAATCGGGTGAATCCATCATTCTCGAGAGCATCTCGACCGCGTCGTCGATGTAACAGAAGGAGCGGGTCTGATCGACGGATGCCACCGTCAGAACATCGCCGTCGCGCGCATCGTAAGCGCGCTTCAGCAGCTCCGGAACCACATGAGCCGACCCCATTCTCGGCCCGTAGACGTTGTGCGGACGAAACACCGTGATGGGAAGACCGGAGTAGTGGCAAAGCGCCTCTCCGACGAGCTTCGACAGCATGTACGATGTGCGCGGGCGGGCGAGGTCGGGCAAGGCTACTGGCGTGCTCTCCGGAGTCGGAATGGACAGTCCGAAATGCTCAAGGGTCCCTGCGTAGACCTCACTTGTCGATGCGAACATCAGGCGTCGCAGATGCCTCTGCCGTCGCGCATGCTCGATCAGGTTCGAGAGCAGGTTTGAATTGTCCACCATGACGCGGTAGGGCTGCTGCGTTACGTGCACGACGCCTACGATCGCCGCAAGGTGAACGATCACATTGAAATCAAGCGGAAGTGCCGCCACTGCCCGAGTATCAAGGCAATCAGTTCGGGAAAAGCTCACACCGTCCCGGGCAAGCAATGTAGCAAGCGTCGGATCGTCCACGCCGCGTGCGAAATTGTCGACGAGGTGCACGCGGTGTCCTGCATCCAGCAGGCGGCGAACGAGATGGGCACCGATGAACCCCGCACCGCCCGTTATGAGAACGTTTTGTGTCACAAGCCGTCGCCCACCCCGATGCTCTCGATCCACATGCCGGCTTCTCGAAAGAGCTGGCGTTGCCGGCTCGAAAAGACCATGAAAGCGTCCAACACGGCTGTGCCGCGGCTCCCGGACATCCAGCGGGGGAGGTCGAGACGCTTGTAAACCGCGTGGGGCGTCGCGAACAACACCGCAGCGTACCCTTCGGGCGACGGCAGGTCGTTCGCGACCGGCCGCTGCACCTCTTGCCAGTAAGACACAAAAGGATCGTGCACATCGACCTGCGCACCTTGCGCGACGAGTTCCCTATAGACGATCTCCGACGGAGAGTAACGCGTGTCCGCAACGTCTTCCCGGTAGCAGATCCCGCAGAGCAGTATGCGTTTGCCTGCAACGGCGCCGTCCAGGAGACGCGTGAGACGCTCGATCGTATGCGAAGGCATGTCCGCGGCAGTGCTGATGGCAAGCCGGGAAAACGGAAATTCTATGTCGCGCCCGAACAACTGCCGCGTCGCGGCGGGCGCGAACGCCGGATCCTTGGTGAGGCAATAGCCGCCGATGCCCAGGCCGGGGTAGCGCATGTTGGAATGCGTCGGCCGTTTCTGGACGGCCGCGATGACTTCGAACAGATCGATCCCGACAACCTCGGCGTAACGTGTCCACTCATGAATGAACGCTATGTTCACCGCCCTGTAAGAGTTCTCCAGGACCTTGCTCGTTTCGGATGCGGTCGTGGAGGAAAGCCGAGTCAATGGATAGTCTTTGACGTTGATGAAGCTGGCCAGGAACGCCTCGCAGGCGTCGGCAGCCTCCGGCGTGTGTCCCGCGTACACGCGCCAGTAGTTGAGAATAGAGTCGAGGTAATCCTTGCCCGGCATGACCCGCTCCGGCGAATGCGCGAGTAGGAGCCGGTCGGGATCGAGGCCACGCTGCGCGAGTTCGTCTCTTAACGCCGGAACGGCGAGCTTGAGGGATGTGCCTGGCGGTACTGTCGTTTCGATGATCACGAGCGCGTCCTCGCGCATCCGCCGGCCGACTTGCCGCATTGCCTCTATGAACCCGGCCATCTCGAGCTGTGGCTGATCTTCGCGGAACGAAATATCGAGGTGAACGTTGACGACGATGATGTCCGCATGAGCATAGGCTTCAGCGTCCGTCGTCGCACGGAGGTTTCCCTGGCGCGCCGCCTCATTGACAGCCGCAAGGAGCTTTTCATCGCTCGTGCGAAACGGGAATGTTCCGGCGTTCAGCGCTTCGACGCGGGATCGACCCAAGGTCGTCGGCAGGTCGACCCCTGTTACGTTATAGAGTGGGCAGCCGCTGGCGTCTCTGGCGCTCGCTACCGCTACGGCCATGGCCGAGCCGACGAATCCCAGCCCCTGGATGCAAACGTTCTGCGTCACGACGTGACCGGCCGGTCTTTGCGACAGCCAGAGAAGGTCGAAGCGTCCTGCATCAGGCATTCGACCCATCGCCAGTCGAGTGCCGAGTCGATATCGACTGAGCGCTCCGGCGGCATGACGTATGCGAGCGTGTCCCGGGCGATGAGCGCACGCTGCTGCTGGAGCCAATCGCGCTGAGCGAGGTACAAAGCACCGTTCAGTGCATAGACCGGCGGGAGGGACTGCCGCCGTGTCACGAGCGGCCGGTCTACCACTGGAACCAGGCGATCCTCCGCGTCGCGTTCGTACATCCAGTACGGGTGCTTGGCCGCCTCGCACACCGATACCGCCGAAGATGCATCGCGTTTGCGGCACCGGGCCACGATGCCGTCGATATCGGCGGCAGTACGCAGTGGAGATGTGGGCTGCAGCAACAACACCCAATCGAACTCAGGCAGCTGAGCCAGCGCGTGCAGCACCGGCTCCACACCCGGCGTGTCGTCCAGCGCAAGCTCTGCCGGACGCATGAACGGCACGTCGGCACCCCATGCCTGCGCTACCGCCGCGATCTCGTCGTCATCGGTGCTGACGACGACCCGCGCGAGCGATGTCGCACTTCGTGCCGCGGCGATCGTGTGCGCAATCAGCGGCTTGCCGCAGAGATCGCGTATGTTCTTACGAGGAATGCTTTTCGACCCGCCGCGTGCGGGAATCAAACCAAGGACATTCACTACCACTCGCCCTTCGCGCGTTCCAGCGTCTCAGGGTGCCCAATATCGAGCCAGTATTCGTGTATCGGGAAGGCGCTCACGCGCTGTCCCTTCTTGATCACACGATCCAGCAGCTGCGGCATGTCGCAATACTCACCGCGCGGCAACAACCTCAGCACGTCTGGATTCAACAGATAAATTCCGGCGTTTACATAATGGCTGAGCGTCGGCTTCTCCTGCATCACTGTTACGTCAGCTCCATCTATGTGAACCACACCGTATGGAATTTCGGTGAAGTGTTCACGCACACAAACAGTTGCGGTGGCTTGGTGTTCTTCGTGAAAGCGCATGAGGTCCAGAAAGCTCACCCTCGTCAGGATATCCCCGTTTATGACGAGGAGGGGATGCTCTGGTTGTTGGGGTAGAAGGCTCAGCGCGCCAACAGTCCCGAGTGGCTGTGTCTCCTCCACATAATGGATATCGATATTCCATCGCGCGCCGCGCCCGAAATACTCCATCACGCGGTGCTTGAGGTAATTGACGGAAATAACGAAGTGCCGGAAACCTGCGTCAATGCAGCGTTCCAGGATGATTTCGAGCATGGGCTTGCCACCGATTGGCAGCATCGGCTTCGGACAATCGTCCGTATACGGCCGCAGACGCTTGCCCTCGCCACCGGCCATCAGCACGACCGTGCTCGGCTGTGGCGGGGGCCGGAGCAGTTCCTCCAGCAGGAACAGATCCGCTACCCGGCCCTCGCCGTCAAGCACCGGCACCTGATGCAACAGTTCCCGGCGCATGAGGCTAAGCGCCTCCGATTCACTCGCGGTCACCGGCAGCCACTTGAAACTGCGCTTCATTACTCTTTCGACTCGACTCTCGAGCGTCTCGCCACGCAGCAGTCCCCGACGAACGTCGCCATCGGTGACGGTGCCGATCAACTTGCCGCGCTCATCGATGACGAGCGCAATCTGGGCAGAGCCTCGCTCGATCACCGCGAGTGCCTGAGCCAGGCTCAGGTGCGGTGGCATCGATATTTCGAGGAAGCTTTTCGCTGGCACCGTCGAGTCATTCATGATTGGTTGGTCGAACGCGGTCAACGCCATGAGAAGGAGCGCTTGAATGCGTCCAGCTTGGTCGCACGCACCGGGTCCGCACTTGCTCGAATGAGCGCTTCGCGAGCGGCGATCCAGAGCAGCACCGCGATCAGCGCCGACAACATCACGAAAACGACGATGAGCGAGCGCTTCGGCTTGGATTTACGGTCCGGCTGCACCGCCTTGTCCAGCACCTGGAGGATCGATGCCTCGCGTGCCTCATCGATTCTCGCGATCTCGTACTGTCTGGCCATCAGTTCGTAAAGAACCTCGTTGTATCGAAGATCGCGCAGCAGCCGCAGGTTTTCTAGGCCTTTACCGTCCGATCCGCTCGCAGACACCGGCGACGTGCCGGCGCCCTCTATCCTGCCGAGCTCGCGTCTAAGCGAATCAAGCTCCTGCTGTGCGACGACAAGCTCGGGATTACGTTCGCTCGCGAAGCTGCGCATCGCGCCGATCTGCACTTCTTTTAATGATATTTGTGCGCGTAGCCGGGCGGTGGTTTCCACCATGGCCCGCGCCTGGTCATCCACCTTCACGAGTCCCCGCTGCTGGAGCGCCTGCCGCGCGGCACTTTCGCTTTTTGCCAGCTCCTCCTTCACCTGTGCGAATTGCTGCTCGAAAAACAGCCGCCGTTGCGCCGCCTCGGTGACAGCCAGTACTTTCGTCAGTGCTAGGAGCTCATCGACATATGCGTTGGCAAGATCCGCTGCAACCTTGGGATCCTCGTCATCCACTTCAACTGCGATGATGCCATCTTTGCCGCTGGCGAACGTGGTCACGCCCGCTAGCCGCTCGCGGGCATCGGACATTCGAGTGACGCCGTATCTCTTCATCAAATCGAAGCGCGCGATAAGGTTGTCCGCGACGGTTCTGCTTTTAAGCATACCAACGTAGAGATCGCTTGGATTCCTCACCGCGGCGGACCCTCCTCCGATGCCGACGACGGTACCGATCTGCGCCAGCATCGCTGCAGCAGCGGACTGTGTCTGCTGTGGCGGCAATACTCTTGCGGTGCCAGTATAGATATTCGGCATTAGAAGACTGAGCGCGGCCGCCGCGACTGCGGCGATGAGCGGCACGCCCATAATCTGCTTCTTGTATCTGGCGAAAACGAGCAGAAAGTCGACTAGCGAAATCTCGTCATCTTCAGCAGTGCGTGCACGCGCATCGTGCGGTACGTTGTAGTCGCTCGAAATCGGGCCTTCAGTCATGTCGGTTGCAGGGGCCTCAGAAGTCCCGTAGCACTTTCAGACCCGCGACTCCAAGCGCGAACTGATAGAAAACCTGGGTCCAATCCCTGAGCTGCTTCGTGAGGAAAAAGCGCTCCAGGTTCTCTGGCACGACGATCGTATCACCGGGATTCAGCCGTTCGCTCGGACCGAGATTTAGGAATGAGGTGGCGCGCGGAGTGACTGAACCGTCCGCGCGGATCACGTAAATGCGTCCCTTGTCAGCGCCCGGCGTCGTTCCTCCTGCCAGCTCGAGATAATCAGACACGCGCTTGTCCGGCGTATGTATGAACGCAGTCTGATTGTAGACAGAACCGATAACATTTACGGTAGAGGGTCTCGCGGGAACGACAAATCTATCGCCATCCTCCAGCGCAAGCTCAGGCAAATCGCGAAGATCGGACCTGTCAGGCGTCACTTCCAGGACGACTCTTCCCGTAGCCCGTGCACGTCTGAGCTGATCGATCATCCTGCGCTGCGCCTCAACGCTTGCCTGCACATTTTCTTTCTCATCTATTGATGCCTGCGCGCGGGCGGCCCCAGTCCGCTCCACCTCCTGTGAGAGCCGGTCTACCGTTTCGTCCAGCCGCTTCTGCTGCTGTAGTCGAACAGACTCGCGCGTAAACTCGGCTCCATACATGTACGCGTTTGGGGTAAACCCGCCAATGCGTGTGACCAGCTGACGGAGCGTCTCGCCCGGCAGAATCTGATAGACACCAGCGGTCCTGACCTCGCCCTCGAGTCGAACGAATTGCGTCTGCTTGGCTACCGGCACTTCCAAGTCGGTGCGATAGAAGATCGTCAGCACGTCGCCCGGCCGAAGAGCGATGTTGTGACCGGGATCACCCTCCAGGACAGCGCGCCCGAGATTGAAGGGGATCAGCGTAGTGGTCAGGTCGGCAGGGTTCAACCGTTCAATCGACGCATAATCCCAGTTGATCTCATCGAATAAGCGACGTAGATCTACGCGAGGCCGTTCGGTACTGACATCAGGACCGATAGGTCCGTAGGGATGCACCGACCGGTTCACGCGCTGCCAGTAGTCCGGCACGATGAGAGCCTCCTTCTCCGGAATCAGATCCCGCACCCTCATGCCTTCGCGCCACGGAAATCGGCCGGGATTAGCAACTGCTCCCCGCAAGGTGACCGCATTCTCGAACCGTGGCGACAACGCATAGACCTGAACAAGGTCGCCATCCTGAAGCGTCGTTTTCATCGTGGCGTCGTTGAGATCGAGCTCGTCTACCCTGCGGGTACGACGCTCCACGATGCGCTCGAGCTTGATGCGTTGACCCGCTGCAACGGTGGACAGGCCGCCAGCGAGCTGGACGAGATCAGCCAAGGCTGCCCCAGTCTTTACTTCATAAATTGCCGGCTTGTTAACGCTTCCGGAAATCGCTACGAGATCGCCGACCGGCGGGATATAGATCACGTCGCCCGGCATTAAACGGACATCTTTGGATTTGTCCCCTTTTAACAGCAGGTCGTACATGTCAAATCTGGTGATCGTACGATCGCCGCGTTTGACCTCGATCGCACGCATCGAGCCTTTAGTCGATGGTCCGCCGGACGCGAATAAGGCGTTCACGAGCGTGCTCAGCGAACTGATCGTGTAAGCGCCAGGGTGTCGGGCCTGTCCGACTACGAAAACTTGGATCGAACGCAACTGCCCGAGCGTTACGCTGAGCTCGAAATTGCGGAACACGCGCGCGACCGCGGCGCGAACAAAATTGTGGAGGTCCTGATAGCGAAGCCCTCCGACGGTGAGGGTGCCGATTTGGGGGAGATGTATCGACCCATTGCGGTCGACCACAGCCCGATAATCGATGTCGACCTGCCCCCATGCGCGCACATGCACTTCGTCGCCGGGGCCGATCACGTAATCCTGCGTGACGGGGACTTCATCCACGGGTGCAAACGTTGAGGGCGCGGTGTCGAACAGATCGTGTCCGAATATGGGCAATTGCCGCCCTACCGACGCCGCAACGAACGCCTGAAACTCGCTTGGCGCGTCGGCCGTGCCGCGTGGCGTAGCGGCAGCCTGCTGTCGAGGCTTCTGAGTGGGACTGCGCAATGAACCGGGCGATGATGCCGTGGCTCCAGGCTTGCGATCCGAGCCCTCGCGCGGATCACTGGCAGCGCCGCCGTTGACAATAGTAGGTCTCGTGAGAAGTCCGCGCGACGGCACTGTCGAACCCGCGGGATCAGCCTTCGGATCGTCCGAATTCCTTATTGTGGGGATACTGGGCACAAATACAGGCCCGGCGGGCGGTGTCACCGTACTCGCAGGCGGAGTCATCGTTGAAGGGCCCGTGCCAGTAAGAGGCGACGTCGCCTGCCCGCCTGCCGTTTGCCCCAACGCATAACAGCAGAACAGCGTAGCAACAAGAAAAGCAAGTGCGTGGCACGAGCGGCGCATGGACAACTTCCCGATTTCTGACCGGCGACCTTTGCTTTGCTCAGCTAAGCAGGTCACCTGGATGAATTAAGGGCGAAATTTTAGCATCCGGCTTGCTGCACTGCAGCCGCGCCGCGCGGCATCAGGACGCGCCAAACGCGACATCCACGGTCCCGGCAGCAATGGAAGACCACCACAGACATCTGCCGTCGCTTACCTTGTCGATATCCGCAAGCTCAAAAGCATGCGCAGCATACTCCTCGGGCGTTGGCACGAGCACAACTAACGAACTAGGTAGCGGCAGGACGCGGATCGGTTCGACTGAGATCTGCAACGTCTCGTGTTCGACGATGAGGCTCTCCTGCCCGCGCGTCATCGCGAGGTAAACCTCCGCCAGGAGCTGCGCGTCGAGAAGCGCGCCATGAAATGTCCGGTGAGAGTTGTCGACCGCGTGCCGTTCGCACAGCGCATCGAGTCCATTGCGCTTGCCCGGGTACAGCTCCCGCGCCATTTTGAGCGTATCGACAACGCCAGCGCAGCACGTACCTACCGGTTCGAGCTGCAAAAGCTTAAGCTCGTAGTCGATAAACGCCACGTCGAACCCGGCGTTATGAATCACAAGCTCGGCGCCGCGCACAAAATCGAGGAACTCCGCCGCGATCTCCCGAAACCGCGGTTTGTCCTTAAGAAACTCGTGCGTTAACCCGTGGATTTGCAGCGCGGCCTCTTCGCTGTCGCGCTCGGGATTAACATAGCGGTGAAAGTGATTGCCTGTAAGCCGCCGGTTGACGATCTCGACACCGGCGATTTCGATAACGCGGTGGCCGAGCGCCGGGTCCAGGCCCGTCGTCTCCGTATCGAGGATCACCTGCCGCATCATTCGATCGAACCCTTTTTCTGTGTGCGTGCATTCTGCCAGACAGCCGCTCGGAAATGCGAGAGGCGGTAAACTGTCGGCCGCTATATGGACACGCAGACGATTGCGCAAGGCGGCTTCTACCTTGCCTTCCATTTGACGAAGGCGCTGACCGCGTTCATTCAGCGCGATTCCTTTCTGTATTGGCCTTTCCTGCTGTCCGCCGCAGTTATCGCTCTCGCCGTCGCGGCAGCTACGACGCGTGCTACCAAAAACGCCGAAACGGGATCGTTGCGCCAGACACTGCGCGAGTACGTAAGCCGGCGCGTTTGGTGGCACGCTTCGGCCCGTGCCGATTACCGGCTTTATCTTGCGAACGCGCTGGTGCTACCGCTCATCTTCGCCGTGGCGCTATTCGGCGATAGGCATATCGTCGATCTGATCAATCAACTATTGGTTAGCGCACCGGTCACAGCACGTCCCGGAGAGCCGGTGAGCGTCACCGCGCGGATCGCTTTCACCCTTTGCTTCTTTATCGCCTATGACTTCGGCCGGTTCGTCGCACATTCCCTCCTGCACGACGTGCCGGTGCTGTGGGAGTTTCACAAAGTCCACCATTCGGCCGAAACATTGACCCCGTTCACGACGTTCCGAGCGCATCCGATCGATTTAATGATCATGGCGTGGGTCCCGGCGGTCATGACCGGGATGGTGACGTGGGGCTTCAACCAGCTTACGGCTGTGCCGGTCAGCTTTTACTCATACCTCGGCATGCACGTGATCGTATTCGCCTCGAACCTCGTCGGAACGCTCAGACACACCAATGTATGGTTTTCGTACGGACCAGCTATCAGTAAGTGGCTGGTCAGTCCGGCGCAGCACCAGCTCCACCACAGCTGCGAACTGCAGCATCTCGGCTGCAACCGCGGATTCGAGCTCGCCGTGTGGGACCGTCTCTATGGCACGCTTTACGTACCGCAACGCCAGGAAGCGTTTCGGTTAGGACTTGGCGACGGCACTGACGGCCAATGGCACACCGTACGACGGATGTGGGTATGGCCCTTCGTGAATGCTACGAAACGGCTCGCCGCCGTTCTCGAGCGCGGCGCACAGCCGAGCTCACGCGCGCCCGGCCGTTAGTCGCACTGTGGCGGCTTCGATGTTCCGCAACTTGGGTCGGCCGGTGCTCCTCGTGGGCTGCGGGGGACACGCAACCGTCTTGATCGAAACGCTTCGAACGAGCGGGGCACACGTTCTGGCGGCTGTCGACAACGATCTGTCGAAGACCGGAACCACAATCGCGGGCGTTCGGATAATCGGTTCCGACGACGTGGTTTTTCAGCATGAGCCTGGTGGCGTGCTACTTGTGAATGGCGTCGGGTCTGTTGGCCGGCCGGTTGCGCGCAAAGCAGTCTTCGATCGATTCAGGAAAGCCGGGTACAACTTCGCGACTGTCGTGCATCCTTCCGCGGTCATCGCAGCCGATGTCGAGCTTGCTGAAGGCGCACAGGTCATGGCCGGCGTCGTCATCCAACCGCGTTCTAGTGTGGGGATGGACACCATCGTGAACACCCGCGCGGGTATCGATCACGATGGCTGCATCGGCGCGCACGTTCACATCGCCCCCGGCGCGACGCTCTGCGGCAATGTCACGGTCGGCGATGAGTGCCACATTGGAGCGGGAGCAACGCTGATACACGGAGTGCAGGTTGCACCGCACTGCGTCGTCGGCGCTGGCGCCGTAGTCCTGCGTCCGATTGCGAGCGCGGGCACATACTGCGGCGTGCCGGCGAAACAGCGGCCCGACTAGCTCCCGCCGCGCGATGCCGCGCGGTCGACGGTTGCCACGCCCAGATTCGCCAGCTCGTCCGCCCGCTCATTCTCGATGTGCCCGGCGTGCCCCTTCACCCAGAGCCACTCGATCTCGTGCTTTGCCGCAAGCTCGTCCAACTCGCGCCAGAGCTCGGCATTTTTGACCGGCTTTTTGTCGGCGGTTCGCCAGCCGTTCTTTTTCCAGGCGTGGATCCATTTGCTGATGCCGAGCTGGACGTACTGCGAGTCGGTGTGGAGCCGCACACGGCTCGGCCGCTTGAGCGCTTCGAGCGCTCGGATGACGGCCATCAGTTCCATGCGGTTGTTCGTGGTCGCGAGCTCGCCGCCGTAGATCTCGCGGCTGTGCGCACCGCTTTTCAATAGCGCGCCCCAGCCGCCAACCCCCGGATTTCCCTTGCAGGCGCCGTCGGTATAGATGTCGATGACGTCGGCGCTCGGTTGCCCCTCATCCTCGCCCTCTCCCCGCGAACGGGGAGAGGGAGTGTTCTTGGGCCCCTCACCCCTACCCTCTCCAAGCGAACGGGAAGAGGGGATGTCAGACTCGGGCATCAGGCGCGAACAATGTTCGGCGCGGGCTGTGAATAGACGCCACGCGTGTCCACGATCAGCTTCGCGTTCTTGCGGATGAGCTCGTAATCGAACGCGTCGTGATTCGTGGACAGCAGCAGGCAGTCGAAGCCGGCGACGTTCTGCGGCGTGAGCTCGACGCTTTTCAGGTCGAAGTCATGCTTGCGCATCGGCGGGCAGACGGGAATGTGCGGATCGGAATAAGCAACGACTGCGCCTTTCTCCCGCAGGATCTCCATGAGCTCGAACGAAGGCGATTCCCGAGGGTCATCCACGTTCTTTTTGTAAGCGAGCCCGAGCACGAGCACCTTGCTGCCGTTCAGCGCTTTGCCGCGCTCGTTGAGCGCGTCGGCGAGCTTTTCGATGACCCACTTCGGCATTGAGCTGTTGATTTCGCCGGCGAGCTCGATGAAACGGGTGTGCAGCCCGTATTCGCGTGCTTTCCAGGTGAGGTAAAACGGGTCGATCGGTATGCAGTGGCCACCGAGCCCCGGACCCGGGTAATAAGGTACGAATCCGAACGGTTTCGTCGCCGCCGCCCTGATCACCTCATACACGTCGATGCCCATCCTGTCGCAGACGAGCTTCATCTCGTTCGCGAGTCCGATGTTGACCGCGCGATGGATGTTCTCGAGGAGCTTCGTCATCTCGGCGGTCTGGGTCGAGCTCACGGGAATAACGCGCTGTATGGCCTGGCCGTAAAGCGCGAGGCCCACCTCGAGACACGTCGGCGTCGTACCGCCGCAGACTTTAGGAATCGTCTTCGTCTCGTAATCGGGATTCGACGGATCTTCACGCTCGGGTGAGAACACCAGGAAAAAATCGGAACCGATCCTGAAGCCGCGGCTCTCGATGCGCGGTTTGAGCTCTTCGTCGGTCGTTCCCGGATACGTCGTGCTCTCCAGCGATACGACCTGGCCTTTGCGGAGGTGCGGCAGGATCGCCTCGATAGTGGAGACGATGAAGCTCAGATCGGGTTCGCGATATTTGTTGAGCGGCGTGGGCACGCAAATGATCAACGCATCGGCTTCGGCGCAGCGCGCGAAGTCCGCAGTCGCTTCGAAGCCTTTCGACCGCGCCGCCGCGATCGTCGAGCCGGCAATGCGCTCGATGTAACTTTCACCGTTATTAAGTCGCGCGACTTTGCGTTCGTCGATGTCGAAGCCGATCACGCGGTATCCGACGTCGGAATAGCGCAGCATGAGCGGCAGGCCCACGTAGCCGAGGCCGATGATGCCGATGCGCGCCGTGCGATCGTTGAGTTTGCGCAGGAGCGCGTCTTTGCTCGTGAGAGCGGTGTTCAATGTGCTGGACTCCGGTGCCATGGAGGGCGTAATCCTACTGGTTCGTCTGGAATTTGCCGCAGTAAAAAGGCCGGAACGCTTTCACTCGCGCGCGCGGACCGTCAGCGCTTCTTCCTTCTCACCGATCTTGTGCGGCGATGCTGCGAGCTGCTTGACCGGCGCGAGCCGGTCACTCCATTTTGGCATGATCAAGCGCACGCCGCGCACGCGCTTCACCGCCTGCAGGAAGTAAACGCCGCCGGAGATCGGCCACCAGCGGTCGCCCGCCGCCTCCATGAAACTGAAGCGCTCCAGCCACTTCTGCTGGCGCGACGGCGGCGCATAGCAGGCCATCTGCCCGCCGATCACCTCGAAGCCGAGCAGCGCCAACCAGTCCTTCACGCGCATGAGACTGATGAAGCGTCCGCGCCACGGAAAATCGGATGCGCGGTGGAGCCTGCGGCGCATGCCCCAGAGGCTGAACGGGTTGAAACCCGAGACGATGACATGCGCCTCCGGCATCAGGATGCGCGCGACATCGCGCAGGATCTGGTGGGGGTGCTCGGCGAATTCGAGTACGTGCGGCAGGAGGACGAGATCGGTACTGGCCGTCGCGATCGGAAGCTCGCCAAAGTCGGACCGGACATCGACCGGCCCCTTCGGAGCTACGCGGCAGCGCAGTGGTATCCGGCTGGCACGCAGCAAATCGAGCTGCGGCAAGCCGACCTGAAACGCGTTATAGCCGAAGACATCCGCTACGGCCTGATCGAAATAGGCGTACTCGCGCTCCAGCAGGTATTGCCCGAGCGGCGTAGCGAACCAATCGTCGATGTCTGTCGGCGCAGCCGTGTCGGGCATGGCGGCAGTTTATCGGCTGGACCCGCAAGCGCCAACGAACGGACACTCCTCAGAACACCCGCTCCCGCAGCACCCTGAGAAGGTATTGCCCGTAGCCGCTTTTCAGCACCGGCCGCGCGAGCGCTTCGAGCTCCTCCGCCGTGATCCAGCCCTGCCGGAAAGCGATCTCTTCGACGCAGGCGACCTTCAGGCCCTGCCGCCGCTCGAGTGTGGCGATGAGGTGGCTCGCGTCGAGCAGTGAATCGTGGGTGCCGGTGTCGAGCCAGGCGTAGCCGCGACCCATGACCTCCGCGCTCAGGCAGCCCTCCTGGAGATAGGCCCGGATGAGATCCGTGATCTCGAGCTCGCCGCGCGCCGAAGGCCGCAACGCTTTCGCGAAAGACGCTACGCGGTGATCGCAGTAATAAAGCCCGGTCAGCACATAGTTCGATTTCGGTTGCGCCGGCTTTTCCTCGAGGCCCACGATGTTGCCTTGCGCATCGAATTCGATGACACCCGAGCGTTCGGGATCCTGCACGTGGTAGGCAAAGACGGTCGCGCCCTGCGTGCGCGCGTCGGCCGACGCGAGCAGCGCGGGAAGGTCGTGGCCGTAGAAGATGTTGTCGCCGAGGACCAGTGCCGACGGTGAATCGGCGAGAAATCGCTCGCCGATCAGGAACGCCTGCGGCAGCCCGTCCGGCGAGGGCTGCACTGCATAAGACAGATTGAGGCCCCACTGCGACCCGTCACCGAGGAGCTGGCTGAAGCGCGGCGTGTCCTGCGGCGTCGAGATCACCAGCACGTCGCGTATGCCGCCGAGCATGAGCGTGCTCAGCGGGTAATACACCATCGGCTTGTCGTACACCGGCAGGAGCTGCTTCGATACCGACAGCGTCGCGGGATGCAGTCGCGTGCCCGCGCCTCCCGCCAGAATGATCCCTTTTCGCGTGCCCACAGTGCGCTCTCGGTGCAGCGATCCCAGTCTCGAACTTATACCGCCGGGCTGCATCCGGAACAACTTTTGACGTGCGAAACCTCACGCTGCTGCCTGATTTTTAAGCAGTTTCGGTATTGACCCCGCAGGGAAGCGGCAGTTACCATGCGGCCACTTTCGTGCGGGAAGGAAGTCAAGAATGCGTCCAAGAATCGCACTTCCGCTGCTGCTCCTCGTGGTCGGTTGCGCGCAGGTCCCGACGGCCGAAGAAGCCCTGCTGGAGGAGCGTCAAGCCGCACTGCGCGCCGCTGCGCTCGCTGCCCAGGCGCACGCTGCGGAATCGACCGCTGCAGCAACCCGCACCGATGCCGCGCAGGCCGCCGCGCCGCTGCCGAAGCTGCGCCCGGCGAACGACCTCGTCGCGAAGAGCGAGCCTTCCGCGCCCGAACCGCCGTCGAAGAGCCTGTGGCCGCGCATCACCCGCGGGTTCGTCATGCCGCCCATGGACAACGAGCTCGTTCGGGAATGGGAGAACTGGTACGCGAGCCGGCCCGATTACGTGGCGCGGATGATCGACCGCAGCAGCCATTTCCTGTTCCACATCGTCGAGGAGGTCGAGAAGCGCAACATGCCGCTCGAGATCGCGCTCCTGCCGATGATCGAGAGCGCGTACAACCCGGTTGCCTATTCGCGTTCCCACGCCTCCGGGATCTGGCAATTCATTCCATCGACGGGCAAGGATTTCGGGCTGCGCCAGAACTGGTGGTACGACGGCCGCCGTGACGTGATCCGCGCCACCGACGCCGCGCTCGACTATCTCGAAAAGCTCTACGGCATGTTCGGCGACTGGCAGCTCGCGCTCGCGTCCTACAACTGGGGCGAAGGCGCGGTCGGGCGCGCAATGGAGCGTAACCGCGCGAAAGGCCTGCCGACCGACTACGAAAGCCTCACGGTTCCGGCCGAGACGCGAAGCTACATCCCCAAGCTCATCGCGGTGAAGAACATCATCTCCAATCCCGAGCGCTACGGCTTGCAGATCGCGGACATTCCGAACGAGCCGTACTTCGATACCGTGACGTTGAGCCGGCACATCGACATGAAGCTCGCCGCGAAGCTCGCCGAGATGCCGCTCGAGGAATTCAAGTTCCTCAATCCCGGGCACAACAAACCCGTCATCAAAGCCGGCGAAGCCGAGCGCATTGTCCTCCCGAAGCACAAAGTGGCCACGTTCCTGGCGAACGTCGGAAGCCACGACAAACCGCTGGTGTCGTGGCAGGCGGTGACACTCCGGCGCGGCGAGAAAGTGGAAAAGCTCGCGGCGGAGCACGGCATGACGCTGGCCGAGCTGAAACAGGTGAACGGTTTGCACGGACACAAGCGCATCGTCGCCGGTCAACCGCTGCTCGTGCCGCTGAAAACGTCGGCGAAGGAGCCCGAGCTTCCGGACCTGCCGGCGACGCCGGTGTCGCTGCCGAAGGCGGTGCAGGCCGCGAAAGCGTCGGCTCACGCGCGGCAGTATGCGCATGCGCGGGGCGCCAAAGCGGTCGCGGCCAAGGGTGCGTCGTCCAAAGCGGCCGGCGCAAAAGTCGCCGCTGCGAAGGGTCGACGAGTGCCCGTGCAGCAGACTCGCGCCGCCGCGGCGCAGCGCGGCAAGACCGTCACCGCCAAGGCAGCTCCGGCCAAGACGCGGGTCGCGAAAGCAGCCCATCAGCGCGTGAAGGTCTCCGCGCGCTGAGCTCTCGGGGCTAGCTCGACTTCAGCGCTTCACGCACCGCGTCGATGATGTAGTCCTGCGTCTGCTCGTCGAGGTAGGGGTGCATCGGCAGGCTGAGCACCTCGGCGGCGAGCCGGTCTGAAACCGGCAGAACACCGCCTGCGACCGGGTAATCGCGATATGCCGTCTGCCGGTGCAGCGGCTTCGGATAGTAGATCGCGGTCGGAATCCCCTTCTCCCTGAGCCGTGCCGCCACAGCGTCGCGCGCCTTTGCGTCAATGCGGATCGTGTACTGCGCCCACACGGATGCACAGTCCGCGCGCACGGCCGGAACGACACCGGCCTCGCACAAGCCGCGGCTGTAACGCGCCGCCACCTGCTCGCGCGCGGCGATCTCGTCTTCGAAGATCGCGAGCTTTTCCAGCAGTATCGCCGCCTGCAGCGTGTCGAGCCGCCCGTTCAGGCCGATCCGCACGTTGTCGTAGCGGTCTTCCCCCTGCCCGTGCATGCGCAGCGACCGCAGGACCGCCGCGAGCGCCGCGTCGTCGGTGAACAGGGCGCCGCCGTCACCGTAGCAGCCGAGCGGTTTCGCCGGGAAGAAGCTGGTGGTCGTGATCGCGCCGAACGTGCCGACCCGACGGCCTTTGTACATCGCGCCGAACGACTGCGCGGCATCGGAGACGACCCACAGTCCGTTCTCCTCGCACAGCGGCGCAACGGCATCGTAGTCTGCAGGCTGGCCGAACAGATCGACGCTAATGACGCCGACCGGCCGCAGCCCCTCGCGCTTCGCTTCGTCGATCGCCTGCCGCAGGTGCTCCGGGTCCATGTTGAACGTGTCTTCGAGCACGTCGACGAACACGGGGGTCGCACCGACCAGCGCAACGCATTCGGCCGTGGCCGCAAAGGTGAAGCTCGGACACAGCACGGCGTCGCCGGGCTTGACGCCGAGCGCCATCAAGGCCAGGACGAGCGCGTCGGTGCCGTTGGCGCATGAAACCACTTCGCGCGCGCCGCAGAACCGGGCCAGCGCCGCCTCGAGCTCGCCGACTTCGGGCCCGAGGATGAAGCCCGCGTGCGCGAGCACGCGCGCGATCGCGTCGTCGACGCGCGCGCCGAGGCGGCGGCGCTGAGCGGCGAGATCGATGAACGGCATCTTGAGCGGGGGCGCAGCCATGCTAAATCACCCGGTCGTTGCCGCCGTCCACCGGGACCTGTGCGCCCGTGGTCCTGGCAAAGAGCGGCCCGCACATCTCCGCCGCCATTTCCGCGACGTCGCGGCTGCGCACTTCGGTGCGGAGCACGTTGTTCGTCCGGTATTCGTCGACGCTCATGCCGTAGTGCGCCGCGCGGGCGGCGAGGACGTCCTGTGTCCACAGCGCGGTATCGAACACCGCGTTGGGATGGATCACGTTGACGCGGATGCCGTCCGCCCCCCATTCGAGCGCCGCGACGCGCGCGAGCTGCGTGAGCGCCGCTTTCGACGCGGAATACGCGGCCGCGCCCGGTCCGGGCGCTGGAACGTTCTTGGACGCGATCACGACGACCCGCCCGCCGCCGGGCGCGAGCTTGAGCAGCGGCTGCGCCTCGCGCATGAGCGCAAGGTTCGCGTCCACGTTGACCGCGTTCACCCGCCGCCATTCGTCGTCCGGCAGCGCTTCGATGCGCCGGCCGCCAGGGAAGATGCCGGCGTTCAGCACGAGCATGTCGAGACCACCGAACGCCGCCACCGCACGGTCCAGCGCATCACTGACCGCGTCGATCGACGTGATGTCGCAGACGAGCCCGAGGTAGTCCGCGCGCTTGCCACCGGCGGCGCGTTCGACGTCGGCGCTCAGGTCCAGGCCGACGACCGCCGCCCCGCGCGCGAGGAACGCCTCCACGCAGGCCTTGCCGATGCCGGACGCGGCGCCGGTGACGAGCGCCACTTCGCCCGTGAACACGGGCGGCTTGCCCGCTTTCCTGAGCTTGGCCTGCTCGAGATCCCAGTATTCGACGTCGAAAATGTCTTTTTCCGGCAGCGCACGGTAGCCGCCGAGCGCATGCGAGCGCTCGATCACGTCGATCGTGTGGGAATACAGGTCATGCACGATGCGCGCGTCTTTGGCGCTGCGGCCGATGGCACAGAACCCCAGATTCGCGTCCAGCACCATGCGCGGCGCAGGATCGAGCATCGTTTTCTGTTCCTTCGCGAGCGGCGCGTTGCGCTCGAAATACGCGCGATAGCCTTCCGCATACGCGCCGACGTCGGAGCCGACCAGCGGGATCCGTTTGGTGCGTATCACGTGGTCGGGCGTGGCGGGCCCCTGCTGCGAGAGCTCGTGCACGTCCGGCCGCTGCGCGAACGCGCGGAATTTGGGATCGGTATAGGTGGAGACGATCATCGGCGCGCCGGCGTGAGCCGAGATGTCGGCGCGGAGCTTGGCCAAGTCTTCCCTCACCCTAACCCTCTCCCCCAGCGGGGGAGAGGGAACGTTTGCTTTTCCGCCCCCCTCGCCGCCGCTTGCGGGGGAGAGGGTCGGGGTGAGGGGACGCGTCAGCTTCCACGCGCCGCGGCGGGAGAGAAACTCCTCGGCGCGCGTGACGAGCGCGATCATCCGCTCGTAGGATTCCTTCGCCGTCGCGCCGAACGAAAAGATGCCGTGGTTCATGAGCACCATGCCGAGCGTGCCGGCGTGCGCCTCCTTCGGAAACTGCTGCGCGCACAGGCGTGCGAGGTCGAAACCGGGCATCACGTACGGAATCACGACCACGTCCTTGCCGTAGATGTCGCGCACGTGGCGCTCGCCTTCCGGTGTATTCGTCACCGCGAGCACGGCATCGGCGTGGGTGTGATCGACGTACTTGAACGGCAGGATCGCGTGGAGAATCGTCTCCACCGAGGGCGCCGGAGCGCCGGCGCGCGTCACGTGCGTCGCCAGCTCGTTCATCATCTGCGGGTCCGACAGCGCTTCGAGCTTCGCGAGCTTTTTGAGATGCGCGAGCTTCACCGGCGCGAAACCGGGCTCGCGTATCGTCTCGAGATCCCAGCCGCTCCCCTTCACGTAGAGGATGTCCTCCTCCTCGCCCGTCACCAGTCGCTCCTTCACCTTGACGGATGTGTTGCCGCCGCCGTGCAGGACCAGCGTGTGATCGCGCCCGAGCAACTGGGACGTATAGACACGCAAGCCCAGATCGCCTTCGTACTTCGCGGCTTCCGCGTCACTCCATAACGATTTCATTGCTTCTCCGTACGAAATAGGTGGCAGCGCGCCACGTGGTTCGCGCCGACGGGAACGTCGCCGGGATACGTGGCGGTGCATTGCGCCATGCGGTGCGCGCAGCGCGGATGGAAGTGACAGCCCTGCGGCGGGTCGACCGGCGAAGGCAGATCGCCGGACAGCTTGATCACTTCCCGGGTGCCCGTCGCGTCGATCACCGGCACGGCCGAAAGCAGCGCGCGAGTATACGGGTGCTGCGGTGTCTCCAGCACTTCGCGGACGCTTCCGCGCTCGACGATGCGCCCGAGATACATGACCGCCACCTCGTGCGCGAGAAACTCGATCACCGAGATATTGTGGGTAATGAACAGATACGCGAGGCCTTTCCTCGCCTGCAGGTCCTTGAGCAGGTTGAGGATCTGCGCCTGCACCGATACGTCGAGCGCGCTGGTGGGCTCGTCGCACACGATGAGCTGCGGCTCGACCGAGAGCGCGCGCGCGATCGCGATGCGCTGGCGCTGGCCGCCGGAGAACTCGTGCGGGTAGCGGTATTTCATGTCCGGGGACAAGCCCACTTCCGTGAGCAGCGCGTCGACACGGGTCTGGCGCTCGGCGGCGTTTGCGCCGATGCGGAGCGCGGACATGCCTTCCTCCAGCGTCTCCGCGATGCGCATGCGCGGATCGAGCGACGAATACGGGTCCTGGAAGATGATCTGCACCTGCTTGCGCCAGGGCTTGAGCGCACTGCGGGGCAGCGCCGCGAGGTCCACACCGTCGTACACGACGGCGCCCGACGTGGGATCCACCAGCCGCACGATCGCCTTGCCGATCGTGGTCTTGCCGCAGCCGGATTCACCGACGAGCCCGAGCGTCTGCCCGCGCGCGATCTCCAGCGATACGCCGTCGACGGCCTTCACGTGAGCGACCACGCGCTTCAACACGCCGCGCCGTATCGGAAAGTGAACCTTGAGGTCGGCGACTCGGAGCAGCGCGGCACCGGGTTTCGGCTGCTCGGCCTGATCCGCGGCGGCTGCGCTCGAGTCTCCGCGCGTTGCGCTTTGCGGTTGTTCGCCGTCGGCGTAGAGATGGCAGCGCACGCCGCGTCCGTCGGCCAGCGCACGCCATTCCGGCGTTTGCGTGCGGCAGACATCGAGCACGCGATCGCAGCGCTCGGCGAAGCGGCAGCCCCTGAACTCGCGCGTGAGCGCCGGCACCGACCCGCGGATGACCGCAAGGCTCTGCCCCCGGTGCGCAGCGCCCGGCAGCGAATCGAACAGCTTGCGCGAGTACGGATGCGCTGGCCCCGAGAAGAAAGCGTTCCGGTCGGCGATCTCCACGATCTGCCCCGCGTACATCACGGCGACGCGATGCGCGACCTGCGACACCACCGCGAGATCGTGCGTGATGAGCAACACGGACATCCTGCGCGCCTGCTGAAGCTCGGCGAGGAGATCGAGGATCTGCGCCTGGATCGTGACATCGAGCGCGGTGGTCGGCTCGTCGGCGACCAGCAGCTCGGGATCGCACGCCAGCGCGATCGCGATCATCACGCGCTGCTTCATGCCGCCGGAGAGCTGGAACGGGTACTCGGTGCGGCGCCGGGCCGCATCCGGTATGCGCACCGCGTCGAGCAGCTCCAGCACGCGCGCATCCAGCGCGCTGCCGCCAACCTCGGTGTGACGCTTCAGGGCCTCGGCGATCTGCTCGCCGACCGGCATCACCGGGTTGAGCGAGAGCATCGGCTCCTGGAAGATCATCGCCATGCGGCGCCCGCGGACGTTGCGCATCTCGAGCTCGGGCAGCCGCGTCAGATCGACGCCGTCGAGGGTCACCGAGCCGCTGACGATCTCGGCGTTGTCGGGCAGGAGCCGCATGATCGACAACGCCGTGAACGACTTGCCGCAGCCGGATTCGCCCAGCAACGCAAACGTCTGCGCCGGCGCGATATCGAACGACACGCCGTCCACCGCGCGCACCACGGCGTCGCCCGCGTCGATCCAGGTGCGCAGATCGCGCACGCTGAGGAGGGCGGACGCTTCACTCCCAGCTTTACCCCCCGGCGCCGTCATGTTTTCTTCGGCCGCGCTGCCGGCCCCACCGCCGCCACGGCCTCCAGCCGCTGCGCGAGCCGCCGCGGGTCGATCGTGCGGCTCTTGACCCGCGGATCGAACGCGTCGCGCACGGCGTCCGCAAAAAGATTGGCCGAGAGCACGAGCACGAGCATGACCGAGAACGCTGCGACCAGCGACCACCAGACGATCGGCTCGCGCGCCATCTCCAGCCGCGCGTTGTTGATCATCGTGCCGAAGCTGATCATCGAGGGGTCCACGCCGACGCCGACGTACGAGAGCACCGCTTCCGCCAGCACCAGGCCGCTGAAATCCATCACGACCGCGATCAGCACGATGTGCATGACGTTGGGCAGCAGGTGCCGCGACATGACGCGCCAGTGCGAAACGCCGAAGGCCTGTGCGGCCTGGATGTATTCCATCTCGCGGAGCTTGAGCGCCTCGCCGCGCAGCAGCCGGCACAGTCCCGTCCAGCTCGTGATGCCGAGGATCACGCACAGCGCGAGCAGCCGCACGTCGGCACGCATTTCGGTCGTCGCGAATAGCTCGGGATGCGTCTCGATCCAGACCTGCATCGTGAGCACTGCGCCCGCGATGAGCAGCACGCCGGGGATCGACGAGAGTGTCGTGTAGAAGTACTGGACGACGTCGTCGACCCAGCCGCGGAGGTAGCCTGCCATGATGCCGAAGAGCAGCGCGAACGGCAGCATGACGAGCGTGGTCAGCGTGCCGATGATCAGCCCCGTGCGCACGCTTTTCAGCACCTGGTACAGCACGTCCTGACCGACCTTGTCGGTCCCGAGCACGTGGTAGTGCGAGGCGAGCGCCACGATGGGCCCGGTCACCATCAGCATCGCGAGCAGCGTGAGCAGCACCGCCCGCCACGGCACTTCCGTGTCGCCCCGCCACACCGCGCGCCATGCGCGGTTGAAGCCGCCGCTGCGGCGCGCGAGCAGCGCACACGTGAGCACGGCGAGCGCGAGCCACGCCACGAGCGCCCCCGCCGCACCGGCGGCGGTGCGCAGCGCCACGTCGGCGTGCCAGTCGCCCCGCGGGTCTTTCAGATGGGCGCCGCCATACTTCAGGCGCGGAAAATCGCGGACTTCGCGCGCACCCGGCTGTGAGATCGTTTCTTTCGCAAAGAGGTGCGTCGCCAGCGGCGCCGAATACGTCTTCTCACTCTTGGTCTTGAGCGGCGCGGCGACGGCGTCGAACACGCTGCGGACGTCGGTCGAGTACACCGGTTTGCCGTCGGCCGAAGAGACGAGCGCGCGGTAGTGAATCGAATCGAGCAGACCCAGCGCGATGAACGCCGCGAGCACGGTGAACGCGGCCATGCCGGTCGCGCTCCGCGCCACGCGCCGCCAGGGTGCCCGCAGGTGCGGCTGCCGACGCACGTACCAGGCGAACACGACGATGACCGCGACCAGCAGCCACACCAGCACGTCCGTCCACAGGTATTCGAGCTTGAACGGCATGAGCTAATCGAAACGCACGCGCGGATCGACGAGCGTGTACGAGATATCGGTCATGATGAGCCCGATGATGTAGAGCACCGATCCGAGGAACACCATCGCGCGCACGATCGCGAAGTCCTGCGACTGAATCGCGTCGATCGTGTACGAGCCCAGCCCCGGAATCCCGAAGAACGATTCCATCACGAGCGCACCGAGAAAAAGCGTCGGTATGACTACGACGACACCGGTCAGAATCGGGATCATCGCGTTCTGCAGCACGTGCCGGAACAGCACGCGCATCTCGGAGAGTCCCTTCGCGCGCGCGGTGCGCACGTAATCCCTGTTGATCTCCTCGAGGAAGATCGTGCGATACCACCGGGCGCTGGCGCCGAGACCATAGGCGATCCCGATGAGCACGGGAAGGATCAGGAACTTGACGGCGTCGCGCCCCCCTTCGTAACCGGAGATCGGGACGAGACTCCAGAGCTTCCCGACGAGGTACTGGCCGCCGATGATGTAAAAGAGGCTCGAGATGGACATCAGGAAGACACACAGCACGACGCCCCATAAATCGACGTACGTGCCGCGAAAAAACGCCATCAGCAGCGCGAACGTGATGAACATTGCAAGGCCGACTACGAACACCGGGACCTGCACAGCGAGGCTCGGCCACATGCGCGCGCGGATGTCGTAGCCGATATCGCGCCCCTGGTCCGAGCGCCCGAAGTCGAACGCGAAAAGCCGCACCGATTTGTCGTAGAAGATCGTATCGGTGACCTTGTCCACGCCCTGTGCAGCCGTGTTGACGAAGAGCG
>DASPNJ010000131.1:0-55772 GCA_035626595.1 Burkholderiales bacterium | reverse complement strand
CTCTCCGGCCGAAGTCGCCGTGTTGGCAGCGGTATACGAGTCATCGCCACCCGTGCCGTTCACCGTCAGCGTGCTCTTCGACACGTTGTCGAAGTCCCCGTGCTTCGCGTTCTGCAGGTTGTTGTCGATCGTCACGTTCGTCACGGTCACGGCCGGTCCCGTGATGTTCAGCGACGAGTCCGCTTTGCCGGGCTCGCCAACCCTGATCCCCGTAGAGGTGCCGTCGATCGAGCCGTTCTGAATGACAACCGTGAGCCCCGACACGTCTGCCGGATTGACGCCATAGACGGAGTGGCCCGGATCGTCACGTCCTTTGATCGCGATCGCAGCGCCGCCCAGATGACCGGTCGGATCGACACCCGTCGAATTTCCCGTGTTATCGAGATCGAAGTTCTGAATCGTGATGCTGCCGGTGTACGCGCCGAACTTCAGATTGACGTCGATGCCGTTACCGAAGCCGCCCTGCGGGGTGCCGAAGGCGGGGCCGCCACGACCGAACTCGCCGACGTGGTTCATGACGAGATTGTCGAAGAGCGTCGTGCCGTTCAGGCTCTCTGCGTAAATGCCTTTCGCAATGAGATTCGTGAAGACCGTGCCATCGACCGTCACATCGCTGATGTTCTTGCCGGTGGCGAACGTTTCCTTCGCGAGATACATGCCGACATCGCCGTCGCTGATCGTCCCGCCGAGCACGTTCAGATCCGACACTTGGGCGGCACTGCCCTTGCGGATGCCGACGACCATCGCGTCGATATTGACGTCCTCGATCGTCGTGCTATCGACGCCGTCGTTGAGCACGACCCCCGTGGCGAAGCTCGTGATCCTCAGGTTCTGGATCGTAACGTTGTCCGCGGCAATCGTGACACCCGTACCGGAGACCGTCGAGTAGCTCGCCGCCGTCTTCAGGAAATCCGCGACAGTGCCGGCAATGCCGTTGTCGCTCTTAAACGTGCCCTCGATGACCACGTCACCGCCGGTGCCGATGATGGTGACTTCCTTGTTGACGAGGAGGTTCTCGTTGTACGTGCCGGGGCCGACGAGGATCGTGTCGCCGTCGGCGGCGGCGTCGATCGCTTCCTGAATCGTCGGGAAGCTCGCGCCAACGAGCAGGATGTTGCCGTCCGGCGTCTCGATGATTTCGATGCCGGTGATCGTGTCGGTGCCTTCGGCGCCGCCATTCACGACCCAGCCCGGCTGATCTCCCGGGGTGCTCGGGTCGGTGTCCTGGACGAACGTGACATCGTCCGCGGTGATCGTCTCCGTGTACACGATCGTGTCTTCGCCGTCGCCGCCCGCGATGGTGTCGTCGCCCGCGCCGCCGGTGATCGTGTCGTCGCCGGTCGTGCCGGTGATGTCGTCGTCGCCGTCCGAGCCGGGGATCGTCGCGCCGTCTTCGTCACTGCCGATGCTGACGTTCGACGAAAGATTCGCGAACGTGTTCGTGCCGATGTTCGTATCGGAATCGATCGAAACGATGCCGTACTGGTCCTCCGCGAGATCTCCGGTGACGCTGTTGCCGGTGATCGTGTTGCCATTGATCGTGACAGTGGCACCGTCCCAGTCGGTTACATCGATGCCGGCAAAGCGGCCGTTGTCGTCCTCGACGCCGGGATCGGAAACGGCCGCGCCCACGCTGATGTTGTTGCCGGAAATCGTGACTGCCTGCTCCGCGCCAAAGCCCAGCAAGCCGATGCCTGTCGCATACCACTCGGGGGAGTCCGCCGGGAGATTGTCGGAATAGGCGATGTCGGTGATCGTGTTCCCGGAGATCGTGCCGCCGATGTCGAAGCCGTAGATGCCGTTCTGCGCGATGCGGCCGTCGATGCCGACGCCGTCGATGGTGTTGCCCGTGATCGTGACGTCGATCGAATCGACCGTGACGCCCTGCTTCTGGAAGTTGTCGATCAGCGAATCGGTCAGCGTAAAGCTGTGCGTGCCGAATGCCGCATTCGAAAATGCGTAAACGGCGAGGCCGTCCTGAACCCCGAAGAAGCCGCTCGCATCGCTCGCGCGGATGCCCGTCACATCCACATTGTCCAGCGTGACCGTCGAATTGTCGGATGACACTCCGGTGTACCGGTTGCCGTGCGGCTCGGAGAGCTTCTCGAGCCCGTCGACGGCGATGTCCTGGATCACGATGCCGCTCGAGTCGCGAATCGAAATCAGCGCGGCTCCGGTGTCCGCAGCGCCGGGATTACCGTTGACATCGGTCCACGACCGCGAGTTGAGCGCGAGCACCGTCGGCGCTTCGATCGTGACGTCGGACCCGACGGCCGCGCGAATTGTCAGATTCGTCTTACCGTGGATCGAGATCTGCTCCGCGTACGTACCCTCGGCGATGACGATCGTGTCGCCGCTGCCCGCCGCGTTGATCGCCTCCTGGATCGTGGCGTAGCTCGCGCCTACGAGCAGGATATTGCCACCGGTCGCATCGTCGATGATCTCGATGCCGGTCAGCGTATCGGTGCCTTCCGCGCCGGCGTTCACGGACCAGCCCGGCGCGACGCCGGCGCCCGGATCGGTGTCGGCAATGAACGTGATGTCGTCGGCGTCGATCTCTCCCGTGTACGCGGCTGTATCCGTGCCGGATTGCCCATGCAGCGTGTCGTTGCCTCCGAGGCCCGAAAGCGTGTTCGCGCCCGAGTTGCCGGTGATCACGTTGTCGAGCGCGTTGCCGGTGCCGTCCAGATTGTTAAAGGACCGGTAATCGATCTCATCGATCAGGAAGCCCTGGCGGTTGCCGCCCGCGCCGTCGGCTGCGAACGGATTTCCGGCGCCGTCGGCCGCCCTGAAGAAGACGCGATTCGCCTGATGCGCCTCGGCAGCCGTGGCGTGATCCGCTCCGGTGTGGAAGTCGAAGAAGTTCTCGAACGTGGTCGACTGACCGATGTGAGCGCCGTCGAGGTAGACGTCGATCACGTCGTTGTCCTGGCCCGGCACGAAATTCACCGTGAGCGACAGCGTGTGCCATGCGCTCGGATCGATTTCCGCGGCGAGCGTCCGGCTTCCGGTCGCGAAGTTGAAGTCTCCATTGAGCCCGGTGTTGGTCACCCACTGGTCAGCGGTGGTCGTCGGCTCTGCCGTGGCGATGCGCAGACCCACGCCCGGTGTCGCGGTGTGCTCGAGCACCAGGAAATTGACGCGGTCGTTCGCGGCCTCGTTGCCGAAATCGATCTCGAGGCGCGATCCGTCGGCGGTCGCGTTCGCCGGCCTGAACTGCAGTGAGAAGGTCATGGACTCGACGTCGGCCGACGTAACGCCGAGCTCGCCCGCGGTCGCAGCAAGCGCGGGCGTATAGGGGCCGCTGAAATCCGCATTGCCCGGGTCGTTCGACATCCGGAAGGCGTTGTCGCCGTCGGCCAGGACGACCTCCTGGTCCTTGCCGCCGCCGCCGAACTGCCATCCGTTCTCGCCGTTCGCGATGGCGCCGAGCGCGAAATCCTCGAAGTCTTCGATGTTCGATGCCGCGTCGAGCAAGGTCAGATTCTCGACATTCGGTGCGAGCACATGATCGACGCTCGCCTGAACGGAATCGGTACCTTCGTCGGCCGCTTCCGTGACGGAGTCGCCCGCGTTGTCCACTACGTACGTGTCGTTCTCAGTCCCACCCGCGAGCGCGTCCGCGCCCGCGCCGCCGTTCAGCAAGTCGTTGCCGCTGCCGCCGTTGAGACTGTCGTTGCCCTTCGCGCTCGTGAACGTGTCGTTGCCGCCGAGACCGTTGAACACGATCTCGCCGGTAGAAGTGGCCGTATTCGCAGCGGTGTACGAGTCATCGCCACCCGTGCCGTTCACCGTCAGCGTCGACTTCGAGACGTTGTCAACGTCGGCGTGCTTCGCGTTCTGCAGGTTGTTCTCGATCGTCACGTTCGTGACCGTCACATCCGGTCCAGTCACGTTGTTCGCCGAGCTCGGCTTGTTCGGCTCGCCCACCCGAATCCCCGTCGACGTGCCGTCGATCGAGCCGTTCTGGATGGTCACCGCCAGGCCCGACACGTCCGCCGGGTTCACGCCATAGGTGCCGTGTCCCGGGTCATCGCGACCCTTGATGGCGATCGCCGCCCCGCCGAAGTGGCCGGTCGCATCGAGACCCGTCGAGCTGCCGACGCCGTCGAAGTCGAAGTCCTCGATCGTGATGCTGCCGACGTACGTGCCGAACTTGAGATTGACGTCGATACCGCTGCCGAAGGCGCCGGCGGAACCGAACGCCGGGCCGCCGCCATACTGGCCCACGGTGTTCATGACGAGGTTGTCGAACAGCGTCGTGCCCTGCAGTGTCTCGGCGTAAACGCCCTTCTGGTTGAGGTTCGAGAAGTGCGTGCCATCGACCGTCACGTCGGTCGCGTCCTGGCCGATGGAGAACGTGTCGCGCGTCAGGTAGATGCCGATGTAGCCGTCGCTGATGCTGCCGCCCAGCACGTCGAGATCGTTCACGATCGCGGCATTACCCTTGCGGATACCGTTCACCACCGCGTCGATGCTCACATCCTCGATCGTGGTGTGCGCGGCGCTGTTGAGCTCGACACCGGTGAGGAAGCTCGTCACGCGCAGGTTCTGGATCGTCACGTTGTCGGCCGAGACCGTGAAGCCGGCCCCCGCTGCGCCGCTATACGACGGTGCGGTTTTCAGGAAATCGGCAACCGAGCCCGCGATGCTGTTACTGCTTTTGAACGTGCCCTCGAGAACGACGTCGTCGCCGTCGCCCATGCCGATGATGGTGAGTTCTTTATCGACGATCACGTTGCCGCTGTACGTGCCGGCCGCAACAAGGATCGTGTCGCCGTTTACCGCCGCATTGATCGCGTCCTGCATGGTCGCGAAGCCGCCATTGCCCACGAGCAGGATGTTGCCCGCCGCAGCGCTGTCGACGATCTCCACGTCGGCCAGCGTGTCGGTGCCTTCGCCACCCCCGGTCGTCACCTTCCAGTTGCCGCCGTCCGGCGTAATCATTGCGGTCGTGACAGCGGCCGTGAAGGACGCCGTATCGTTGCCGGCGCCCATATCGAGGAAATCGTCTCCGCCCGCGCCCGTGAACGTTTGTCCGTTATCGGAGCCGGCCACGACCACGGCATCCGCCATGTAGTCGCCGTCAGCCGTGCCGGTGATGTTCTGACCGAGGTCATCGCCGTCCGCGCCTTCGCCGTACGCGAAGATGCCGTGTCGGCCGCCTGCGCCGTCCGTCGTATTCACGCCGACGTACGCACCGACGCTTTCGATCGCATCGAAGCTGCCATAGCCGATGTCGCCGAACGAGCTGTTCGCAAACGTGTTGCCGTCGACGAACGATCCGGCCGCCCAGTCGTCGCCCGTTACTGCCACCCCGTTTCCATCGAACGTGTTGCCGGTGGCGATGAACTGCGTCGTCGGGTTGAAATAGGTGCCGTTGCCCCAGCCCTCGATGAGGTTGTTGCTGACTGTTAGCCCCGACACGCCTCCGCTATGCGGAGTGACGATGCCCGTGTTCGCGGTGCCATCGCTCAGGAGGACAGAGTTGGTGATCGTTACGCCGTCAGTATCGACGAAAATGCCGGCCGGGTTACCCGCGAGCGCGGTGCCGCCACCCAATACCTGAACGCCGTCGAGCAAGACGCCGTCGGCGTGCACGTAAATCCCGCCGTCGATCACCGATTCGGCGCCGCGCAGCGGATCCGTCCCGGACACCCCCTGATTCGCGCCCTGGATCGTCAACTGTTTGTCGATGATGATGTCACCGACAAAGCTTCCCGCCGCGATAACGATGGTGTCGCCCGCTGTCGCGTTGTCGATTGCGTCCTGAATCGAAGCGTAATCGGCCGGTACGTTGATGATCGCCATGGTCATTGCCCCCTAGTGATAATTCGGTCGGCGCGCGCGGATACGCGCACCGGATTCAAATTCGATGAATGAGTGAGTAGGTCGTTAAGGCGCGGGCCATTGAATGGCCGCGGCGACGCCCCAGCGTCCGCCGCGATCTTCCACACGCAGGATTTTTGCGCTTGCGCTGACGCGGAGCGGTCCCCCGGGCTGATCCCCGAAGTCGATGGTGAAGCCGAGCGGCTCGCCCAGCGGCAGGCGATCGTCTGTCTCGACGTAGAAGCCGGCAGAGCTCACGTTGCGAGTCACCCCCGTCGCGCCGGTCTCGAAGTGAACCGGCAGCGCAGTTTCTATTCGTTCTTCGCGGCGCAGATCGAACCCGCGGGCGCGATGCGTCCCATCAGACGTTTCTTTGCGGGTCACGGTCCCCCGAACTGCGCAGTCTTGTTGGTGTTTGTTACCGGCCGAATGCGTTCTGAGTCGCGTTACGGACCGATGCTTCTGCGCGAATTTAGGGTAGCGTCCGCGCCGTCGCATCAGCGCAACCTCCCTTTCCGCATAGGAGGTTCGTGGGTGCCTGTCAGGCAAAACCTTAGGAGGATCCTCCTACGCGGCGGTAGGATGTCAGGGCGCTGACCGCGCTACCCGAGGCGGTGCTTGTTCGCGAAGACGTGAAGCTGCAGACGGTTCTTCACACCGAGCTTGTTGTAGATCGACGTGAGGTGATTCCTGAGCGTGTGCTCGCTCGTATGGATCTTCTTCGCGAGTGCCGTAATGCTCGTCTCATGGTCGGACATGAGCAGGCGCACGATCTGCTTTTCACGCGCAGTGAGCGTCGCAATGCGTCTCTGTTCGTCGGATTCAGCGCCACCCTTAACACGCCGGGAAAGCTCCACGAAGATGCGTCCGGTCGTCGAGCGGTCCAGCCACAGCTCCCCAGCGTGAACTTTCTCGATCGCCTTGAGAATGTTTTCCGGCGGCTCTTCCTTGCCGACCACGCCGCGCGCGCCGGCGAGCACGGCCTGGTCGCGCATTGACGGGTTACGCGTGCCGGCCATGGCGACGATCCTCGCCTGCGACTGCGCCAGCAGCGCCGGTATCGCGTCGAGCCCGCTCTCGGAGCCGAGGTTGATGTCGAGCAGGATCACGTCGGGTTTGGCTGCCGTAACCTGCTCGGCTGCGCGCGCACCGCTGGTCGCGGTACCTACGACAGTCATCTTCGTGTTGCGCCCACCCACGAGTCGTTCAAGGCCCCACAGGACGCTCAACTGATCGTCGACGATGAAAACGCGAATAGGCGAACGGGCGTGCTGCGGCTCGCGGCTCATACCGTCACACAGTCTCGCGAGACACAACACGTACTGGCGAGCTTCTCTGAATCGAAGCTCTCGAAGGAACAGCGCATTTTTGGTCTTGCTTCTTCTGGGGCCGACGGGCGGCCGTTGTCTCCCGGTCCAACAAATCTAGACCGCCCGTGTATCCCTTTCCGCGCGGCCCCACACCTACAAAATCAACAGAATGGGGCATCCTCGTCAGGCGACGCAACTCTCGATGCGACGCCGCGAAGCGGCCCTGCGTCCGGCCCGCAGTCTTACATGATTAATGCCGAAAAAGCCGATTTGTCAGGCAATCCCCGACAACGTGTACGTCCACGCCATGTCGCGGCAACGATCGCAAAGCTGCCGTACGTGGCTGTCGCGTCGCCGCCCCGCGTGGCGGTCGCCGTCTGCGTCGCGCCATGGTGTGTCCTACTGGAAGATCGTCTGCTCAATCGCGCTGATGCCGTTCGACGAAAGTAAGAGGCGCCGCTTCATCGCGCATCAGCCATAAGGATGAGACGCCGAAGGAATCGTCCGCACGGGCGATTGACTCTCGTCGTCGCAACCGCTAACTGCTGTTTCCCTTCAGCTACCGCGGCGCCACCGCCTCTCGTTAGCTGCATAGGGTCGATTGGCGCCGGAAATCGTCAGGTCACGCCAGCGGCCTCGAAGCGGGCGCACCGTTGCGCGTGGCCTGCGCGGCGGCAAACCTGAATGGATCGAATTGGTGGTGGCCCGCCTCCGGCGCGTCACGTCCGCAGCCTGGAAGAAGGCGTGGTCTGAACCCCCTGAGCTCTAACGTTCTACATTCTGGACTGCGCAGGCTCGTACCGGATGCCGGCACGGCTGAGCGCCGAATGTAGGGACGAGCCCGACAGTGAGCAATTGAATTATTTCGAAAATGCTTGCAATTGCGCTCAGCGGTGTCATGTCACGGCGACACTTAGAATGGGCTTCGAGGAGAAGCCAAGTGGAACGATTACCGCTCACGAGCGTGCGCACGTTCGCCGTCGTCGCGCGCCTGCTGAGCATCAGCCGCGCCGCAGAGGAGCTCAACGTCACGCCCTCCGCGGTCAGCCACCAGATCAAGGTGCTGGAGGACTATCTTTCGGCCAGCTTGTTCAGACGCGAGAAGAACCAGCTCAAGCTCACGGCCGCGGGCCAGCTCTACATGTCGCAGGTATCCGAGGGGCTCCTGCTGCTCGCGCAGGCGACCAAGACGATCAAAGCCGCCAAAGGGCAGCAGGCACTCCGGATCGCGGCGCCCCCCAGCTTCGCCGTGCTCTGGTTGGTCGATCGCATAGCACGCTTTCTCAAACAGCATCCGGACATCGGCATCGATCTCACGACGGTACCGGATCTTCCGCCGATGCAGCCCGGCGGCGGATTCGATCTCGGCTTCTGGTACGGCAGCGGCATGCTGAGCGGCCTTTCGACCGATTCGCTCGGCGCGAACTGCGCGTTTCCGATCTGCGCGCCGCGCATGCTCGAGGCGGAACACGGCATACGGTCACACGCGGATTTGAAGCGTCACACCCTGCTCGACAGCAACGACGAGGCTTACTACAACTACAAGGAACCGCGGCAACCGGGATGGGATCGGTGGCTAAGCGCAGCAGGCATCCGGCAACTGGAGCGCGCACGCGTGTTGAGCTTCACGCCACGTCTCGTCATGCACAGGGCGGTTGCAGCCGGCGTCGGCGTTGGAATGAGCAGGAGTTTGTTGGCGGCGGACGCGCTCGCGGCGAAAGATCTCGCGGTCCCGTTCGGCCCGGTGCTGCCGCTCTCGGTCACCTATCACATGGTGTACGCGAGCAACATCGGCCGGCGCAAGGACGTCGCTACCTTTCGTGAGTGGATTTGCGCCGAAGCGGCGGCCAGCAGGAAAAAGGTCGACCGCGCGTTGAAACGGTTCATGTAGCCGCGCCGTCAGCGCCGCACGACCTTTTCTGCGTGCTTGTCGATCACCCAGGCGACGCCATACACGAGCGCGAGCACGAGAGCGGCCCAGGCGCCGGACAGCGCCATCATGCCGAGTCCATCGGATGCGTGGACGACGGCCCAGGCGACCGACAGAAGCAGATTGATCCACCCGACCATGCGAATGCCGTCCGCGCGGCGCCGCAGGCGCATGCTGTCGACCCAGGCCATTCCGTTCCTCTTGAAAAGGCTGTATCGAACATCATAAAGCAGGTGACTCGGGCGGCGCACGTCGGACGAAACCGGACACGATGAGCGCTAGCGCGAAGCGGCATCCTTTCCGGAAGCCTCTCGCTTCTCGCGCGCCTCGACGATGCGTTCGCGGGCCTTCTCCAGGCATTCGAGCTGCGCCTTGTCCTTCAACTGATCGCAGCGCTGAAGCGGTTTCTTACGGTCCTGATCCGCTTTGGCGACGTCCGCCTTGGTGGCTTTCCCGGTGTCTTTTGCGGGCGGCGTCGCGTTCTTCGCATCGGCGGCGAACGTGAAGGACTGCGCCATTGCAAGCGCGATGGCGACCGCAATCGCGTGAACTGTAGCCAGCCGGATCATCGCGCTGCCCGACGCAAGCATCATGCCGGTCCGGCCGCGGTCGCGGACGCTGCGCCCGTGCCGCGCTGCGGCGCGAGCATGGCGCGGCGTATGGTCGCGACGAGGCGCGCCGGGTCGATCGGTTTGCTCACGTGATCGATGAAGCCCTGCTCGATCACGCGATCGCGGCTCACCTCGGTGAACGCGGTCACCGCGATCGCCGGGACGGACTGCTCGCGCGGCAGCGCCTTGCGAGCCTCCAGAGCGCGCACGCGCGCGAGCACGGTAAAGCCGTCCTCATCGGGCATCGCGAGATCCATGAGCAGCACGTCCGGCCGGTAAGCCGGAAGCTCCTTGTCGAGCACTGCGATCAGCTCGGCGCCGCTCGCGACCGTCCTCACTTCCGCCCCCGCCTGGCGCAACGTGAGGCTGATCACGTCGCGGGCATCGGGGTCATCGTCGAGCGCGCAGATCGTGGCGCCGGCGAGACTGCCGGCTTCGGCCGCTGCGCTGCGCTCACCCGGCACGGGTTCGAGCGGAGCCCGCAGCACCTGCGGCAACGGCAGCTCGACCACGAAAGTCGACCCCTTACCCGCGCCACTGCTCAGCGCGCGCACGGTGCCGCCATGCAGCTCGGTGAGGTGGCGCACCAGCGCGAGGCCGATGCCGAGCCCGCCGTGACGCCGGGTCGTCGATGTGTCGGCTTGGCTGAAGCGGTCGAATACGTGCGGCAGGAACTCCGGGGCGATGCCGGCACCGGTGTCCGACACCGTTACACGCGCGAGGCCGCTCTCGGCGCCTACCCTGACGGTGACCGCACCGCCTTCGCCGGTGAACTTCACCGCATTCGAGAGGAGGTTCACTGCGATCTGGTGCAGTCGCGCGGTATCGCCCTCGAGCATGATCGCGGGACGCTCGGCGGTAAATTCGACGGCGATCCGCTTGGCCGCCGATGATTGCTTGATCGTTTCCAGTGCGCCCTGCATCACCTCGACCAGGTTCACCGGGCGCCGCTCGATATTGAGCTTGCCGCTCATGATGCGAGACGTGTCGAGAAGGTCCTCGATCAGCCGCGCCTGGTGGTCGACGTTGCGCTTGATCGCCTGCGTCGCGCGCTCGATCAACCCTGGATCCGGCGACTTGGCACTGCCGAGCAGGAAGCCCCAGCCGCGCAGCGCGTTCAGCGGCGAGCGCAGCTCGTGCGAGACGATCGCGAGGAACTCGTCCTTCGCGCGGTTCGCGCGTTCGGCCTCGACCCGCAGGCGCTGCTCGGCCGCCATCAACCGCTCGCGTTCGAGCTCGGCATTCTTGCGATCGGTGATATCGACCATGACGCCGAGCAGGAGACGGCGCGGCTCGTCCTGCTCGAACGAGCGCTCGCGCGCGTGCATCCACCGCCATTCGCCGCTGCGCGCACGGCAGCGGAACTCCACCTCGCGCGCGCCTTCCGGGAGCGGCTCGCGCCGCAGCGCATCGATGAGCCGCGGCAGGTCTTCCGGATGGATGAGCGCGTCCAGCCCGGCACGGTCGCGGCTCGTGAGATCCGCCGGCGTGTAGCCGAGCGCGTCCAGCCCGGTGCCGCTGCCGTACACGATGCGCTTCTGCTCCTGGTCGAAGAGGTAGAGGACGATGGGCGCCGTCTCTACCAGACCTTGCGTGAAACGCTGTGCGTCACGCAGCGCGGCATTCGCACGCTCGAGCGCGGCGGTACGGTCTTCCACGCGCTTGTCGAGCTCGGCGTACGCGCCGCGCAGCGCCTCTTCGGCTTCGCTGCGGCGCGCTTCGAGCCGGTCCAGCATGTGCGCGCCCCACAAGACCAGCGCGCCGATGCCGAAGATCGTGAACACCGTCTGCAGTACCGCACCGAACGCCGCGTCGAGCACACCCGCCGCTTCACCGGCCACTTCGAGCCAGCCGATCACGAGCGGGAGCACGAGCACCGCCGGGAGCAGCCGGCGTGTGATGACCGCACCGGGCCGATTCGTCGTGAGCCGCTCGAGAAGCCACTGGTCCGGCCGCGCGGTCGCAGCGGCGTACGTGAGCAGAAGCAGCGCGATCAGGGTCGGCAGCGAAATATCGACGAGCGGCGGCAGCGACAGCAGCAGCCGATAGCTGATGCCGATCAGTGCGATTAAAAGCAGTGCCGCGCCGGCGGCGGCCAGAAGACGCGTCGCGGCGAGCTGGCGCGTGCCGGGTGCGGTGCCGAGCGCGATCGCCGCGATGATCAGCAGTAACACGGAACCCGGATACACCTCGAGTGCCCCGCCCGGCAGATGACGCGCCTCCGGCAGGAGCATGGCGGCGAGTGTCGCGAGCGCGTCGACGAACAGCAGAAGCAGCCCGGCAGCGCGCTTGCGTGCGTTCGTCGACAACAACAGCGCGAATGCCGCGGCCGTGAGCAGCGTGGCGATCGCGGAGACCGGCTTGACGGCCGGCCAACCCGGAACGAAGCGCTGCAGCACGTCCAAAGAGACCGCCGAACCGAATAGCGCCGCGGCCAGGCACGCCACGGCGAGCGCGATGCTGATGCGCGCACTCGCCGACAGCGCCGCGGCGAGCCGCGCGTGAGGCGCTTCGAGCGGCGTCAGGGAATCGAGGCTCAAGGGAAAAAACCGAGTGGGGACTTCTATTTACGGCTGCGGGAAAAAACTCTAGCACGCGCCGTGCGCAGCGGTAAAACGGCTGCGAGTGGCACGGCGGTTGCACCGAAAAGCGCCAATGAAGACCCGCAGGATGCAGCGCGCGATCTCACGACCGCTCGGCCTCGCACTCGGCGCTGCCGCAGCGCTTCTGCTTGCCGTCTTCGGGGTCGTGCTGTGGATCGAGTCCGAAAGCGGCCAGCGGTTCATCGAGCGCCGCGCCTCGGCAGCGAGCGGCCGCGAGATCTCGATCGGCGACCTCGATCTGAAATTCGGCTTTCGACCCGGCATACGCGTTTCCGACCTGCGCGTGACGAATCCCGACTGGGCGAAAACGTCCCACCTCGTCGACGCGAAGCTGATCGACGCGCGCTTTCGCATACTGCCGCTGCTGAAGGGCATCGTTTACGCGCACGAGCTCACGCTCGTGCAGGGCAAGGTCGGCCTCGAGCGCGAGAAAAATCGCAACACCTGGACGTTCAAGACCAGCGAAGAGCCGCAGGAAGACAAGCCGCTGCCCTTTATCGTTCGCAGAATCAACGTCGATCGCGGCTTCGTGGTATTCCGCGATACGACGATCGATACACAGCTCGAAATCGATGTCGGCGGGGATGTAAGCCAGGGCGGCCAAGGCGCCGTAGACATGCAGGCGCGCGGCACGTTCCGCGGGCAGAAAACGCGCGGCGTCGCACGTTTCCCGGGTCTGCTGCCGACCCCGGACACCGCCGTGGAAATGTCCGCCGCGGTCGCGCTGGGTGACATCACCGCCGCATTCGCGGGCACGCTGCGCGCCGCGAACGTCGATGGCATCGACATCGATCTCGACGTCTCGGGCGCGAGCCTCGCCGACCTGAAGAAGCTCGCGCCGCTCAATTTGCCGAACACGCCGCCATACCGGTTGCAGGGACGCTTTCGCAATCCGAGCGAGGCGTTCGTGTTCGAGCCGTTCGCGGGACGCGTGGGCGACAGCGATCTCTCCGGCAGCGCGTCGTATTCGCGCGGCGGCAAACGGCCCGTGCTGAAAGCGAATCTCGTCTCGACGCTGCTCGATCTCGACGATCTCGGGCCGCTCGCGGGTGCGCCGCCGAAGACGGGAGCCGGCGAAACCGCGGCGCCACGGCAGAAGCAGCAGGCGCAGCAAATCGACGTCACCGGCAAGATCCTTCCGCAGAAGCGCTTCGCGATCGCGGACTGGCCGATCATGGACGCGGACGTCGATTTCAAGGGCAAGAAGATCGTCGATGCCGGCAAGGTGCCGATCCACGATCTTTCCGCGCGCTGGATCATGGAAGCGGGCGTGCTGCGCTTCGAGCCGCTGCGCTTCCGCATGGCCGACGGCACGGTCAACGCCAACATCCGGCTCGACAGCAATCAGAAGCCGCTCGCCGGCAAGATCAACATGGATGTGAGCGCGCTCAACCTGCGCAAGCTCTTTCCCGGCGAAGGCCGGATGAAGGACCCGCTCGGCAACCTCTATGGCCGCATCGACATCAGCGGTCACGGCACGTCGGTCGCCGACCTCTTCGGCACGTCGAACGGGCGCCTCGCGCTGCTCGTGAACGGCGGCCAGATCAGCAACCTGCTGATGGAAGCGGTCGGGCTCGATCTCGCGGAAGCGTTGCGCATCCTCGCGACGAAGGACCAGAACGTTCAACTGCGCTGCGCCGTGGTCGATCTCTCGATCAAAACGGGCGTGGCGACGCCGCAGGTGTTCGTGATCGACACCACGGATACGGTGGTCACCGGCAGCGGTACCCTCGACTTCCGGTCCGAGACGCTGAAGCTCACGACGCGCGCGGAGCCGAAGGATACGAGCCCGTTCGTGCTGCGCACGCCGATCAACGTCACCGGCACATTCAAGGATCCGGACGTGATGCCGCAGATCGGGCCGCTCGCCGCGCGTGCAGGCGCCGGGCTCCTGCTCGGCGCGATCCACCCACTGCTCGCGGTGATCCCGTTCATCGAGACCGGGCCCGGCGAGGACACCGATTGCGGTCAGCTCATGAAGCGCGTGAAGTCTGAGGGCGTCAAGGCGCCGGCGAAGCCGACGGCGGCCTCGACCGCGGAGCTCAAGAAATAGCTGCGCGAGTGTGGTTTGAAACGGCTTTCGTGAGCGGTGGGCGCATGCCCACCGCTAACATCAGACCCCAGCGGGTGTACGCGGATACGCCGGGCTCGCGGCACGCGGCGCCGCACGCGCTGCCGGCTTCGGCTTGTCGTCCGAGAAGTACTTCGCTGCGGCCCAGCGCGCGACACTGCCCCAGCCGAGTCCCGGCTTCGCGAGCGAGAGCGCGGTGCCGGCAACCCCCGTGAGCAGCCCCAGCATGCCGGCTTTCTTCGCGGGCGCCGCTGCGGACGCCGAGGTGCGCCCAAACGCGATCTTGCCGACCGCGAAGCCGACACCGAGCAGCGCGAGCAGCGTCTTCGGCGACGTGATCACTTCACGCAGGCTGTTGGTGCAGCCATTCACGGCGTCGTCGAGCGCGATGCGCTCGACCGCAATGCGGTTCTCCACTTCGCGGATCTGGTCGTCGATCTGCGCCAGCGATTTTTTCATTTCGTCTCCTCCTTTTTCTCCGGCTCGGTCTTGATCTGCCGCAGCGTCGCCGCGAACGGCGAGGAATCGAACTTGCCGCGAATCATCATGGCGACCACGGCGGCGCCGACGACATTCAGACCGGCGGCGATAAGCAGGACCGCAGGCCAGGACATCCCTGAACCGAGCAGCCACACCGCGAGCGCGACGACCCCGGCGAGCCACGCCGTCACGAGCAGCACCGAGACGAAAATGCCGCCGGCGACGACCCATGCGAACTGCATCGCCGCGCGTTGCGCATCGAGCACGGCGAGCGTCGCGTAATTGCTCGCCATGCGCTTGAGCGTGGCGAACACGCGCTCGAACGGTGCGAGGAACGTTGCCTCCTGTGCATCGGCTGCCGTCGCGGCGGAACCGGCGCCCGGCGGAGGCGCCGGTGCTTCGGGTGCAGCGCTGAACGCCGCCGGCGGCAGCGGCCGCGGTCCGCGATCGGCGGCGGTGTCCATGACGGCCTAGCGGCGCGACAGGAGCTTCGAGAGCACGAGACCGATGCCGATCGCGATCGCGATCGTCGCGATCGGATGCTCGCGCATGTACACGCGCGCCTTCTCGATGTTGGGCCCCTGCGCGTCCCAGAGCTCGTGCGTTCTTTCGCCCAGGCGACTCGCGGTATCCGCGGCGGCATGCGAGAGCCGCTCGATGGTGTGCTGCGCCGAATCGGTGAGTTGCGAAAGCTTGGAGGTCGCCTGCTCCGTAGCGTCGGGGCCGGTCGCGCCGGGCGTGGAACCCTGTAAACCCGTGTTCTGCATTGCAGTCTCCTTTACGGTCTCTTCGGTGAATGGCGGCCGGGAACATCGCTGGGCACGTCGCGGCGGTCCGTATCGACGAGCCCGCGCTCGACATCCCTTTGCGCATCGGTGATCTGGCGCTCCGAGGGCACCGGCTGCTCCTTCAGACGCCCGCCGCTCGCGCGCGCCGACTCATCGCGCTCGTGCGGCATGCGCGGGTTGCGCTGCGCCGCCGGCGCCCGGCGGCCAGTCGCGCCGTTCTGCTGCCGTTCGCTCGTCGTATCGGCGTCGGGTTTGGGCTGCTCGTCGGTGGTCTTGCGGGTCATGTTCGGCTCCGCCCAGACCTAAGCATGGAACATGCCGAAGCAACTGCTCCTGCGCACGCTATTGTGCAGCAATGTCGCCGCCGCGCAAGAATCGCCTGCGCGTGGCCGTTTCGTCCGGCGGCATAGCCATTGCTGCCAAGCGCGGACAAAATACGGTTCCCCGCACTCCGAGGATCGACCATGGCGAAAACGCACGACACCGGCGAAAGCGGCGCGCTCGCGATGCTCTCGCAGGACCACAAGCGTGTGCAGAAGCTCTTCAAGGACTTCGAGAAGATCGATCGCGACGACGAGGACGCGATGCGCGACCTCGTTGAGACCGCCTGCCTCGAGCTGCAGATCCATTCGATGCTCGAGGAGGAAATCTTCTACCCGGCAGTGCGCGGCCAGGTGCAGGGCGACGAGCAGGACGATCTGCTCAATACCTCGGAGGTCGAGCACGAGGCAGTCGAGGATCTCATCGCGAGACTGCACGAGCTCGAGCCCGACGATCCGATGTACTACGCCTACTTCAGCGTGCTCGCCGAGTACACCCGCCACCACATCCGGCGCGAGGAGCAGGCGCTCTTCCCGATCGTGGAAAAAATGACCGACCTCGATCTGGAGCAGCTCGGCGAAGACATGCGCGTGCGGCGCGAGGAGCTCTTCGCGGAAGTCGAGCGCAGCGAGGAGGAAGCCGACGAGACGGCGGCCGACTCAGACGATGCGGGCGAAGTTGCGACGTTCGACGAAGAAGACGAAGTCGAAGAGCTCGAGGACGAGCAGGAGCAAAAAGACATCAGCCGCACGCGGCATTAGCGCAAGCCCCTCACGCAACCGCACTTCGTCGTCCCCGCGAAGGCGGGGACCCAGAAAGCAACCTGGCATCGTTCTGGATTCCCGCCTTCGCGGGAATGACGGCCAATCGCTCTGGATTCCCGCCTTCGCGGGAATGACGGTTTACTTCACCTCATCAAGCTCTTCTTCGTCGTCCTTGCCGGCCGGTATCGGCGTGCCGTCTTTCTCGGCCTTGTACTGCGCGAGCCGGTTGTAGAGCGTCTTCAGGCTGATCCCCAGCATGTCGGCGGCCTTGCGCCGCACGTTGCCGCACTCGGCGAGCGTCGCTTCGATCAGCCGCCGGTTCACTTCCTCCAGCGTGCTGCCGACGCGCACCGTGATGAGCGGCGTGTGAGCGGGCTCGGAGAACATGCGTGGCGCGAGGTCCACGTCCACTACGCCGTCGGCGAGGATGTATACGCGTTGCACGTAGTTCTTGAGCTCGCGCACGTTGCCGGGCCAGCTGTGCGAGTAGAGCGCGGCGATGGCGGCCGGCGAAAACGTTTTCTTCGTGTTCTCTTCCTGATTGAATTTCTCCAGGAAGTGTCGCGCCAGGATCTCGATATCGGTGCCGCGCTCGCGCAGCGGCGGCAACTCGATGGGGAACACGTTGAGCCGGTGATACAGGTCTTCGCGCAGCTTCCCGTCGACGACGGCTTTCGCGGGATTGCGATTGGTGGCGGCGATCACGCGCACGTCGCTCGCGATCGGCGTGTTGGTGCCGACACGCATGAACGTGCCGGTCTCGAGCACGCGGAGCAGCTTCACCTGCAGCTCCTGGGGCATCTCGGTGATCTCGTCGAGGAAGAGCGTGCCGCCGTGCGCGCGCTCGAAGAAGCCTTTGTGCTGGCGGTCGGCGCCGGTGAAGCTTCCTTTCTCGTGACCGAAGAGCTCGCTCTCGATCAGGTTCGGCGACACCGCGCCGCAGTTGAGCGGCAGGAACGGCCGCTTCTTGCGCCGTGAGAGATCGTGGATCGTCTGGGCAGCCAGCTCTTTGCCGGTGCCGCTTTCGCCCACGAGCAGCACGGTGGCGGAAGTCGGGGACACGCGGTTCAACTGGTCGTAGAGCTTCTGCATGACCGGCGAGCTCCCGATCATGTGGCCGAAACGTCCCAGGCCGCGCAGCTCCTGCCGCAGCTCGCCGATCTCGGCGCGCAGCTCGTGGGTACCCGGCACGCGCGAAAGAATCGAGCGCAGCCGCTCGAGGTCGACCGGTTTGACCAGGTAATCGGTCGCGCCCGCGCGCAAGGCGCCGACGGCGCTTTCCACCGTCGCGTGACCGGTGATCATCACGACCTCGGTCGCGTCGCGCTGCTCGAGGTCTTCCACGAGCTCGATACCGTTGCCGTCCGGGAGCTGCAGATCGGTCAGCAGCACGTCGGGCCGCATCTGGGTCAACTGGATGCGCGCTGCGCGCAGCGAGCTCGCTTTAGCGACGGTGAAACCCTCGCCTTTCGCGAACTCCGACAGCCATTCGAGCTGTTCAGGATCGTCGTCGACGAGCAGTACATGGGGCATTGAAAGCTCCTTCTATTTGGTACGCGTGAGCCGGCCGCGGGTAACTGCGGCCGGCCAGGGTTCAAAACAGGTAAAGATTACACGCCTGAACGTGCCAAAACGACGCAAATCGGCGTTTGCGGCCGGTTCTCGCAAATTGCGGGCCAGTTGCGATGCCCGCCGTTCACTCTGCGACAGGCTCGGGGCGAACGGTGTTGCGCGCCGTCGGCTGCTACGCGCGCTTGCGCTGGGTGCTGGCTTTCTTGGTGGTCAGGCGCGAAGCCGACTTGCGGGCCGCGGCGCGCTTCTGCTTCGGCGCCTCCGCCTCGTCGTTCGCGGCCGCCTTGCCCGATTTCTCGAGGCTGCGCCGCAGCAGCGAAACGAGGTCGATCACCTCGGCGCCACGGCGCGGCTCGCCGGCTTCCTCTGTCACGCGCGTGATCGCGTGGGTCTCTCCGGCCGCGATGCGCTGCTCGATGCGGGCCATGAGATCGGCGGTGTAGGTGTCCTTGTATTCCTCCGCGTTCCACTCGCCGGTCATGTCGTCGACCAGCCGCTCGGCCATCGCGAGCTCCTTCTCGTTCACCTCGCCGCGGCCGGCCTCCGGCAGGTTGAGTTCGGCGAGCGAGCGAATCTCGTTCGCCCAGCGCAGCGTGTTCATCACCAGCACGCGCTCCACGGGGATCACCGCCGCCAGGTGCTGCCGCGAGCGAATGACGACGTTGGCGATACCGATGCGCCCGGTCTTCCTCAGGACCTCGCGCAGCAGCGTGTAGCCTTTCTCGCCCCGCTTGCCGGGCTCCAGGTAGTACGGCGTGTCGTAATAGTACGGAGCGACCGCGGCTGCATCGACGAACGCTACGATCTCGACGGTCTGGGTCGCCTGCACGTTCGCCTGCTTGAAGTCTTCCTCGGTGACGACGACGTACTCGCCCTTCTCGTATTCATAGCCCTTGACGATGTTGTCCATCGTCACGTCCTCGCCGCTGCGCTTGTTGTACCGCTTGTAGCCGATCGGCGAAAAATCGCGCTTGTCGATCATGTCGAACGACAGGCCCTCGCTGCGGGAGGCTGGATACAGCGACACGGGCACGTGCACGAGCCCGAACGAGATGGCGCCTTTCCATAATGCGCGTGGCATAGAGCAGGTCCCGGAAAGTCAATGCGTTGCGCGGCGCGACGCGGCGCGCCGCACCCGCCGTTCTGCAGTCCGCGTGCCCGCCCGGCGCCGTCGTGACGGGCGCTTGAAGCCGATGCCTTTGGGTGTGCACGCGAGAAGATGCAGGAGCCGGAGCCGTTGGCCGCCGCCGTTCACGCGCACCTCGCGCAGCTCGCCCGCGAGAAAAGCGTCGACCACCACGGGGTGCACGTAGCATTTGCGGCACATGGTCGGCGTGTTACCCAGCCTCTGCGCGACGACCTGCAACGCGGCCTTGAGCTTCTCCTTCGATTCGCGGGCCGTGGCGAACGCTTCGCCCGCGAGCGATTCCAGCACCGCCGAGGTCCCGTACCACGTGCGGAAATCCTTGGCGGTGAATTCCTCCCCGGAGATCTCCTTCAGGTAACGGTTCACGTCGGTGGAAGTGATGTCGCGGACGTTGCCATCGGCGTCGACGTAACCGAACAGCTCCTGCCCCGGCAGCTCGAGGCATTTCCTGAGTACGCGCGCGCAGCGCGGCGCCTGAACTTCGACTTCGTGGCGGATGCCGTGCTTGCCGCGAAACGAAAAGCGCACGCGCTCGCCTTTCACCTTCACGTGATTCGTGCGCATCGTCGTGAGCCCGTACGACCGATTGGTGCGCGCATACTCGTCGTTGCCGACGCGAATCAGCGTGCTCTCGAGCAGACGCACGATCGTGGCGAGCACTTTCTCGCGCGGCACGCCCGCGAGCTTGAGATCGCGCGAGAGGCGCCGGTGGATGCGCGGCAGCGCGCGGCCGAACGCCATCATGCGCTCGAACTTGTGCGCATCGCGCACGCGGCGCCAGCGCTCGTGGTAGCGGTACTGCTTGCGCCCGCGCGCATCGATGCCCGTCGCCTGCAGATGGCCGTTCGCATCGCGACAGATCCAGACGTCCCGATAAGCCGGAGGCACGGCGAGCTTGCGGATGCGCGCGAGCGTCGCCTCGTCGGTGACGCGGCGTCCGTCGGGCAGTACGTAATAGAAGCCGGATCCGGCGCGGCGGCGGGCGATGCCCGGCTCGGCGTCGCTCGAAAAGCGCAGCTCCTCGGACGCGGTGATCGCGATGATCGTCTCGGCCGCCGCCCGCGACAACTGGGCGCGCGGCTGCCGCTCTGCGTCGCTACTTGCCCGCATTCATGAGCTTCAGCGCAGCGGCCATGTGCTCGCGCAGGTGAGGCAGCGTCTGCTCGGCATGCCGCTTCAACTCAGGCTCGACGCCCTCGGTGAGATGGCGCTCGTACAGTGAGATGGTTTCCTTGTGCGCATCGACCCCGAAGCGCAGCAGGAAGGCTTCGTCGCGCTCCGCCGCGCTCACGCCGGCGAGCTTCGTCACCATGTCGGCGTGACGTCCGGTCGGCGCCGGCGGGATCTTCAGGCCACGCGCGCCGACCACCCGCCGCAGCGCCGCGAGCGCCGTCTCGTGGTCGCGCGCGAGCTTCTGCGCGTAGTCTCGTACTTCGTCGCGCCGGGTGGTTTTGAGCACGAGCCGCGATCCTTCGATCTCCGCGAGCCCGCTCGATGCCGCGAACAGGGCGAAAGCCTCGTCCACCGCTGCCATCTTGCCCGCGATGGCGGCCGGCGCGACGACCTGATCCGCCTGCTGGGCGGAAGCCGCAGTCGCGGCAGCGAACAAGCAGACGGCGCAGGTCCGGCGGAATGCTTGGTAAATGCGCGCTCTCATGGGATCCATCACAGTGCGTGGTGGACTGCACCCGCCGTGCCCGCAAACCCGGTGCACGGGCATAGGTGTTGCACCGGTTATTCGCTTCTCGCAGGCGCCGGTTCCGGCGCGGCTCGACAGAGCAACCGCTCTCGCCAGGAGACACGCATGAGTCAGAACACCCGAAGCCGTACTACCACCAGCAGCGCCGCCGCCGGCCTCGCCGGCAGCGCGCCGTCCGAAGGCGCCCGCATCACCGGCACCAAGCATCTCGACGATCACAGCGGTCCCGGTCCGGAGATCATGGCCGCGAGCTCGTTCGACGGCGAAACCGTCGTGAACCGTCAGGGCGAGACCGTCGGCGAGATCGAGGAAATCATGCTCGACGTGCGCTCGGGCCGCATTGCGTACGCCGTCATGGCGGTCGGTGGTTTCCTCGGCGTCGGAGAGAAATACTTCGCGGTGCCGTGGCGCGCCTTCACCATGGACACCGACAACAAGACGTTTATCCTGGACGTGGACAAGACACGGCTCGAGAACGCCCCCGGTTTCGACCCGGACCACTGGCCGTCGATGGCGGACGAGTCCTGGGCGACGCAGGTCCACACCTACTACAGCACGCGACCTTATTGGGAGTAGCACGCGGCAAGAGTGCCGCAGGTTGCGTGGTGGCATTGTCATTGCAACGCATCCCGGCGTTGCAATGAGAGAGGAATCGACGATGAGATTACTCGATCCGCGTTTCAAGTACACGCCTTCGATGAGCACCGATATCGTGAAAACCTGGAAGCGTCACGGATTCAAGCCGACCAGCGAAGCCGAACGCCTTGCGCGCCAGCGTCGGGCGAAGGGCTCGAATGCCTCGAACGCCCGCAGCGCGTCCGTGACGCCGCTCTCGAGCGCCAAACGAAAACTTCGCGGATGGAACGTCGCCGCGCCGAAAGTCGCGGGGGCGGATCCGACGACCTGATCGATCGCCCGATCGGGACAGGGGCGCGGAGCGGCGCGTAAAGCGCCGCACGCGCCCCTTTTGCTTCAGGCCTGCGGGCGCGCGCCCTGGGACCGGCCCAGCGTGCGCCGCACTTCCACGCTCGGCACACGCATGAGCGTGCGGTACTTCGTGATCGTACGGCGCGCGACGCGCAGCCCCTGCTCGGAGAGCAGCGTCGCGAGCTTCGCGTCGGACAGCGGCCGCGCCGGATCCTCGGTCGTGATGAGCTCTTTCAGCAGCGCGCGCACCGCGGTCGCGCTGCAGGCGCCGCCGGCTTCGGTGGCGAGCTGCCGCGAGAAGAAGTGCTTGAACTCGTAAACGCCGCGCGGCGTCGCCATGTACTTGTTGTTGGTGACGCGGCACACGGTCGATTCGTGCAGGTTCAACTGCGCGGCGATGTGCTTGAGCGCGAGCGGCTTCATCGCCACTTCGCCGTACTCTAGAAACGCGCGCTGCTTCTGCACGATCGCCTCGGCCACGCGCTGAATCGTCACGAGACGCTGCTCCATGCTCCGCAGCAGCCAGCGCGCTTCCTGGAGCTGCTTCGAGAGAAACGAGTGACCCGCGCCCGACACCGCGTCGGCATACGACCGGTTGATGCGCAGCCGCGGCACGACGGCGGGATTCAGGTTCACGGTCCATTTACCGCGTACTTTGCTGACGATCACATCCGGAATCACGAACCGCGCATCGCCGCGGCCGAAACGGTGTCCCGGCTTGGGATCGAGCGAGCGGATGAGCGCGATCGCCTGGTGCATCACTTTCTCGTCACACACGAGCTGCTGCTGAAGCTTGCCGAGCTCGTGCGCGGCCAGCACCGGCAGATGGTTCTGCACGATCTTGCACGCGCAGTCCCACGCCGGACCGCGCTCCGGTTTCGCTTCGAGCTGCAACGTGAGGCACTCCTGCAGATCGCGCGCGGCGACCCCCGCGGGCTCGAGCGTCTGCACGAGTCGAAGTGCGGCACGCAGCTCCTCGGCATCGACGTTCGCGTCGGGCGGCGCGGCCGCGGCGAGCTCGTCCAGCGACACCTTGAGGTAGCCGTCGTCGTCGAGAGCATCGACGATGAAATGCGTGAGCGCGCGATCGCGCTCGCCCATGGGCGAGAGCATGAGCTGCCCCCGAAGATGCGCCTGCAGGCTGGGCTCGGGCTCGCTCCAGTCGGTGCGGTCGTTCTCGATGTCGCCGGAGCCGCCGGAGCCGAAAGACGGGCTTTCGTAGCTGTAGCGCTCTTCGGTATCGGTGTCGGGCGCCGGCTCGGGCGCAGCGGTGGCGGGTGTGGCAGGCTCGGAGAGCGTGGAGGTGCCCGCGGTGTGCGGCGTCTTGTTCTCGGCCGTCGATTGTTCTTCCAGGAACGGGTTGTTCACCAGCGCTTCACCCATCTCCTGCGCGAACTCGAGCGCGGAAAGCTGCAGCAGACGCAGCGCCTGCTGCAACTGCGGCGTCAGCGCGAGATGTTGTCTCAGTCTTAAGTCCAGGGCCGGGGCCATCTGCGGTCCTCCATTCGTTTTCAGGCGTTGCGTGATTGACGGCGGCCCTACTCGCAAGGTCCATGCCAGTTCGATTTCTCCTGCTGGGCACGGGGGATGCTAAAAAGCGGCGCCGGCGCATTCAGGCAAATTGCCCGAATGCGCCGGTAATTTTTTCGCTCGGAAGCTACTGCCCGTTCGTGCCGAGCTCGTCGAAGCACGAACGGTCAGATCTCATTTCACGTTCGTCGAATGCGCTTCAGCAGATTGGTCTTTACCGCCCTGCGGGCCAGCCTGCCCGGGCAATTCCTTGGTCGTCTTCGGCATGTTCGCCGCGTCAGTCTGGCCACCGCGCTGTGTGCTCGCCTGCGTCGTGCCTTTCGTGCGTTTGTAGTACTCGACCACGCGATCCTGCGCCTTTTCGAGCGCTTGCTTCTGCTGCTCGACTTGTGCCGCCTGCGCGTCCTTCTTCGCTGCCGCGGCCTGCTGCTGCTCCGGAGTCGGCGGCGGCAACTTCGCCACCGCGACACCGACGGCCGCGCTCAACAGCGCCGCCGCAATCCATTCGATGCGCATCATCGTGACCTCCGATTCAGGGTCGTTCCTTGTAGGCGCCTACGGGATCCTGCACCAGGCTCTCTTCCGAGCGCGCGCCGCGTTCCCGCTCGAGGTCCGGCGTGCCCGCAGACGGCCGCTCGCGCACGTCCTTGTCCTCGCGGCGCGCCTCGTCCTGTGCCTGGCTCGATCCAATGCCTGCGGCACTGCCGCTGTCGCGGCTCTTGCCGTCCTGACTGGTCGTGCCCGGACCTTGGTTTGCGCTTTGCGTGCTTTCCTGTTTCTGGCTGCCCTGCAGCTTGTCGATCTGTTTCTGGGTCATGACGCCTCCGAAAGGCTGAAAAGCGGGGACAGTCACCACTTCTAAAGCTGAAAAGCGCGGACAGTCCCCATATTTCGCAGCGAAAAATGGTGACAGTCCTCTAGGCAATCGCTGTGCCGTCGGTTTCCGGGAGCCTGGTCTTGCCGCTCACGAATTCGCCGACCGCGTGGAGTGAGGCGATGTGATCGCAGAAGATCTTGAGCGTCATCAGGATCGGCACGGCCATCAGCGCGCCGACCACGCCCCAGAGCCAGCCCCAGAGCAGCATCGAGAGAAAGATCATCAGCGGATTGAGCGTGAGCGTGCGGCCCGTGAGGATCGGCGTCACGAATTGGCCCTCGATGATTTCCAGCGTGAAGTACACGAGCGGCACGAGCAGCACGTCGGAGAGATCGTCGAAGGTGATGAACGCGACGACCGTCAGGATCGTGCCGCTGACCGCGGGCCCGATGTAGGGCACGTAGTTGAAGAGCGCGACCATGACGCCCCATAGCAATGCGTTCGGCATCCCGATCAACTGCAACACGCCGGCGGTCGCGAGACCTAGGCCGAAATTGATGCAGGTGATGGTGAAGAGATAGCGGCCGATCGCGGTCTGGATCTGGCGTGCGACCGCAACGGCGGTCTTCTTGTCCGTGAGCGTGGGCAGCACGCGCACGAGCTTGCGCATGAAGAGGTCGCCGGACGCGAGCAGGAAAAACAGGAGCACGAGGGTAGCGGCCGCCGACGCGATGATGCTCTGGGTGCCGCCCCACACGCGGCTCACGAGGCTCGGCGGCTTGGCGACCACCTGCTGCGGGCGTTTCGCCGACGGCCTGTCCACCGCGGTGAGGGCTTCCACCTTCTCCGCCGCCTTCGACATCTGTTCCATCGAGCGCCGCAGCGTCGCGAGCTTGCGCTCGGCCTGTTCCGCCACCTTCGGCATCTTCGCCATCCACTCGCTCGCCGGCTCGAACAGTTGATAGAGACCGGCGGCGAGCGTGCCGGTCAGCGTGGCGACGATCAATGCCGCAGCAATGGGCTCGGGCAGGCGCGCACGCTTCAGCGCCCGCACGGCCGGGTACAGGATCAGGCTCAGCAGCAGCGCGAGCACCACCGGCAGCAGCAACGAGCGCGCGAAGTAGAACGTGTAGAAGAGCGCGAGGATGAACAGCCCCTTGACCGCGAACGCCGGCGCGCCCGACAGCTTCGTCTCCACCGGCAGCTCGGCCGGCGGCGCTTCGGCCGGCATCATTTGAGTCAAGGTGGCGCGCTCGTTCATTGCTTGATGGATGGGGTATTCAAGATCTCCGGAGGCAACGCCCATGCCGCACGGGAACGGACCTTGCCTCGACGCTCGGAAACAGCCGTATGCAGAGGAAGTAATGCCATGCGAATAGCCCTTTCGGCCCTCCTGCTCCTCGCGCTCGTGGGCTGCGAGACGGTCGCCACCACACAGCCTGGCGCCGTCGGCGTCACCCGGCAGCAGACCATGATGGTGTCGAGCGCCGAGGTGAATCAGGCGGCGGCCGGCGAATACGGCAAGGTGCTCGCCGACGCGCGCCGCAAGGGCGTCCTCGACCGCAACGCATCGCACGTGCAGCGCGTTCGCACGATCGCGACCCGCCTGATCCCGCATACGGCGGCATTCCGGCCGGACGCGCCCGGCTGGGCGTGGGAGACCCACGTGATCCAGGACAATCAGTTGAACGCGTGGGCGATGCCGGGCGGCAAGATGGTCGTGTACAGCGGGCTCATCGAAAAGCTGCGCCTGACCGACGACGAGCTCGCCGCGATCATGGGACACGAGATCGCGCACTCGCTGCGGGAGCACGCACGTGAGCGCGTATCGCGCGAGATGGCGACCGGCCTGGGCGTGGGGATCGTCGGCGCAGTGCTGGGCCTCGGCGAAACGGGCCAGCAGCTCGCGGGCGCCGTGGCGAACGTCACGTTCAACCTGCCGCACTCGCGCAGCCACGAGATCGAAGCCGATCGCATCGGCGTCGAGCTTGCGGCGCGCGCCGGCTTCAATCCGCACGCGGCGGTCAGCCTGTGGCAAAAGATGTTGCAGGCATCGGGCTCCAGCGGTCCCCAGTTCCTCTCGACGCATCCATCGCCGGAGAACCGTCTGCAGGATCTGCAGACGTATGCCGACCGCGTGATGCCGCTCTACCAGCAGGCGCGGCGGTAAGCCCCCTGCAGCGACTCATGCCAGCAGCAGTCACCGCGGCTGAGCCGCCCACCACCCGATCCGTGCCTAAGCTGCGCGCGGCGGCGGCCTCCTGCCGTGCCTGCCCGCTATGGCGCACCGGCACGCAGACGGTCTTCGGTGAGGGCGGCGAGCACGCCTCGCTGCTGGTCGTGGGCGAGCAGCCCGGCGACCGCGAGGACATCGAAGGTCACCCGTTCGTCGGCCCCGCCGGGCGGCTCCTCGACCGCGCGCTCGAAGCGACCGGTGTGCCGCGCAAGGAGGTCTACATCACCAACGCGGTGAAGCATTTCAAGTGGGAGCCGCGCGGTAAACGGCGGCTCCACAAGACGCCGGCGCAGCGCGAGATCGAGGCGTGCCTGCCGTGGCTGGAAGCTGAGCTCGCAGCGATCGAGCCGAAGGTGATCCTCTGTCTCGGCGCGACGGCGGCGCGGGCGGTCATGGGCGGCAAGGTGCGCGTGACGGAAAACCGCGGCCATCCGCTGCATTCGCCGCTCGGGAAGGACGTCATCATCACGATCCATCCGGCTTACGTTCTGCGGCTGCGCACCGGTATGGAGGAAGCGTTCGCGCTCTTCGTGAAGGACGTCGGCGCCGCAGCGAAGCTCGCCGGATTCAAGGGAGCCTAGCCGCGGTTCACCCTTCGACAGGCGCAAGATCCGTCATTCCCGCGCAGGCGGGAATCCAGAACGAGTTTGCGGCTGGACCCCCGCCTTCGCGGGGGTGACGAAATTTTCGGACTCACGACACGAGCTAGGTCGCGGGACCCTCGAACGATTCGGTGGAGCGCGTGAGCGCTTCCTTCCTGGTCACGATCTCGCGTCCGATCTCGCACAGCATCGCCGCTCGTTGCGTTTCGACCGCGGGAAAGAGCTCCTCTTCCTCGACGCGCACGTGCCGCTCGACGAGCGCGCGCAGCCGCGCGAATGCATCATCCAGAGGCTCTCCGTCATCGGCGCGCGCGCGCAGATCGTCCGCGGCGGCGGCGATGTCCTCGTGCGCATCCATTGCCGCGTCCACCACCTCCGGGCTCGCCTCGCGGACCGCGGGGTAGAACACCTCGCGCTCCACTTCGTCGTGCAGCTCGAGCTGCATGCAGAGTGTCTGCGCGACCGCCGCGGCGGCGTGCCCGTCGTGCTTCACCCGCTCGTACTCGGCGAACAGACGCCGCACTTCGCGGTGATCCGCGCGGAGGATCTCCGTCGCCCCCGCGCCCTCGGCCGGTTTGCCGGTGAGCGCGCTGTCGAGATCCATCAGGCGGTTCCCGGCCGCTGCGTCACTCGCGCAGGCCGTGCATGAGGCTCACGAGGTCGTCCGCGTGCTCTTCCTCGGTCGCGAGGATCTCTTCCATGAGCCGACGCGTGGTCGGATCTTTCTCGCCGATGTAGTGCGCCATCTCGCGATAGCTGTCGATCGCGATGCGCTCGGCGACCAGGTTCTCGCGGATCATGTCCTTGAGCGAGGTCGCCTCGACGTACTGCGCGTGCGAGCGCGCGGTGAGGCTGTCCGGTGAGAAGTCGGGCGCGCCGCCGAGCTGTACGATGCGCTCCGCGATCTGGTCCGCGTGCTGCTGCTCCTGCTGCGCGTGTTCGAGAAACTCGGTTGCCGCGGCTTCGGCGTGTATGCCGTCAGCCATGAAGTAGTGACGCTTGTAGCGCAGGTAACAGACGATCTCGGTCGCGAGCGCCTCGTTCAGCAGGCGCACGACTTCCTCGCGGTCCGCGCCGTAACCCGGCGTGACCGCGCCTGCTTCGATGTTCTCGCGCGCGCGGCGCCGCAGCGTCGCGACGTCGGTCAAAGCCGAGCCGGCGGGCTTGGAACCCTGCAGCTCGCCCGGACTGTTCCTGACGGGCGTTTCCATCGGCACCTCCGTTTACTTGTTGCGTTCGGCGGCGTCCTCGATCTTCTGACCGCCACGCTCGATGTCCTTGCCCGCGCCCGCCATCGTGTTACAGCCTGCGGTGAAGAAGGCGACGAGTGCGAGTGCGATGAGTTTGCGGATCATGAGCGGCTCCTCTGGGTTGAGAGAAAAAGTCCACGTCCCAATGCAATGCCCGTTCCCAGCGCACGCACCCGGGCGCTCATCGGTATGACGCTTGCTCAAGTGTTACCGCGACGAACATCCGTCGTCTCCGAGGAGACTTGAATGACGCTCACGACCCTTCTGGTCATCCTGCTGGTCCTGATTCTTATCGGCGCGCTGCCGGTGTATCCGTACAGCCGGAGCTGGGGTTATTACCCGAGCGGCCTGCTCGCGGTGGTGGTCGCCGTCGTCGCCGTGATGCTCCTGCTGTAGCCGCGGCCATGGCGAGCAAACGCAACATCCGCAAGAAGCCGAGCGCGGACACGCCTAACGCGTCGGCGACCGGCAAGCAGAAAGGCACGCCGAAGCAGAAAGGCGGCGGCAAGAAACAGGGGCGTCATAAATGACGCCCGTGGACCGGTAAACGAACAGAGGGAAACCGTGATGGTTTCCCTCCGTAACCTCCCTTCCTTCGGTTACTGCGGCACGTGCTGGACGGGAACGCGGCGGGGCGCGCGGCGGTGCATCGGTATGCGGATTTCGAGCACGCCGTTTCGCAGGATCGCACGCGCAGCGTCCGCGTCGACGCCATCGGGCAGCGGGATGCGCCGCGAGAACGACCCGTAGTGCAGCTCCGAGCGCCGGTGACCCGGGTCGCTCGCGCGCTCGTCGTGGCGTTCGCCGCGAATGACCAGCGTGCGCTCGTCGATCTCGACCTGGAGCTGTGACTCGTCGACGCCCGGCACGTCGATGCACACGCGGACCTGATCGTCCTGCTCACAGACCTCCACGTCGGGGTTCCAGGGCATGCCGGGAACGAAATTCGGCAGACGCGAGATCGGCGTGCCGCGCCAGACGTCGCCCAGCACGCGATCGACCTGCCGCGTGACCGTGCGCATCAGCTTGAACGGAAACTCGGTCGGCCGCGTGAACGCGGTCTGCGCGGTATCGCGCCATTCCGACGCATAGCGCCGGGCGCTGGAACCGTACGCCCCATAACCGGAGCCTGAGGTCTCGATGCGGATGTGCGGCGGTTGCAGCGCACGCTTGAGCGCCTGGAGCCCGTCGTGCATCGCGGCGGCGGACGGCTCGCCCTCCGCGCCGCCCATGATCTCGGCGCTGACCGACACCGCGGTGCGTGCGGCGGCAAGCGGCTCGAGCTCGAAGACGCCGGTCCACAGCCCGTCGGCGCTGCGCCAGGCGATCCGGCGCGGCGGAACTTTTTCGGTAATCTGAAGCTCGACCTCGCGCGGCGAACCCAGCGAGCCTCCCGTTATGTGGTACGCATCGTCGCTCACGCGCCGCACACCGGTGACGCCCGGCAGGCCCTGGAGCACCGCCTGCGGCTGCGACAGCGCGTCGTAGACGGCGGCCAACGACCGCTCGACCTCGAATCTCTGCTGGATACTCGTCATTGTCATTCACCTCGAAGAGATGGTTTTGACCGCGGTTTAGCAAGCCTTGTGCCTCTGGCACGATGTGCCGCAGCTACAATCGAGTGCGTGATCCCGCCATCGCCGCCCTCGACACACACATGCGCGTCCTGCTGACCGGCGGCGCCGGGTTCATCGGATCCCACACCGCGGAAGCGCTCCTCGAAGCCGGCGCTGACGTCGTCATATTCGACAACTTCTCGGCCGGCAGGCGCAACAACCTGCCGCGCCATGCCCGCCTGCGTGTCGTCGAAGGCGATCTGCGCGAGCGCGACGCGGTCGCCGCCGCCATGGACGGCTGCACGCACGTGCTCAATCTCGCGGCACAGATCTCGGTGCCGCTGTCCATCGAGCAGCCGGGGAATTCGGCGCACCACAACGTCGCGGGATTCGCGAACGTGCTGGATTGCGCGCGCCATGCGGGTGTCGAGCGGGTGGTGTTCGCGTCGAGCGCCGCGGTCTACGGACAGCCGCAGGCGGTGCCACTGACGGAGGAAAGTCCCACGCGTCCGATGTCGCCGTACGGTCTGGAGAAGCTCGTGAACGAGCAGCAGGCGGCTCTTTTCGAGCGGCTGTTCGGCTTGAGCGCCGTGGGACTGCGCTACTTCAACGTGTATGGGCCGCGCCAGGATCCGGCGTCTCAATACGCCGGCGTCATCAGCCGCTTCGCGAGCCGGCTGCTCGCGGACGAGCCGCTGACGGTCTTCGGCGACGGCCTGCAAACGCGCGACTTCGTCTTCGTGAAGGATGTCGCGCGCGTAAACGTGCGCGCGCTGACGAGCCGGGAGACCGGTTACTGCAACGTCGGCACCGGCCGCAGCGTGACACTGCTCGAGCTGATCGACGCTTTGGCCGCGTGCGCGGGACGCACGCCTCAGATCACGTTCGGCCCGCCGGCCGTGGGCGACATACGCGAGTCCGCGATGACGCCGCAGCGCATGCGCGGGTGGTTCGGCGGGTTCGAAACCGTTTCGCTCACGGCAGGGCTCGCGGCCCTGCTCGAATGGATGCGAGCGGCTTAGCTCTCCTCATGTCATCCGAGCGAAAAGGGATCCGCTGAAACCGTCATTCCCGCGCAGGCGAGAATCCAGAACATGACTCGGTTCCCGCCCGCGCGCGAACGCCGACTCCTACCAGAACCGGCGATGCCACGACGCGTCGCGGTCGCTGCCGCCGAGCATGAGTCCGGCGACCAGCCCGATCACCGCCCCGATGCTCGCCGCGTAGATCACGGCCTGAAACGGACGGTTCTGGATAAAGCCTTCGGCGCCGTGCAGCACGTCGTTCGAGCGCTCCTGCAGCGCGCTGTACGCGGAGGAAATCCGGTTGCGGGAGGCATCCATCGCCTGCTGGATCGAGCCGCCGGGGTTGCCGATGGCGCCGGTCTCGCCAGTGTGGCCGCCGGACGGATTCGACGTGTAGTTCGTTTCGACTGCCATATTGTCCTCCGTGGAGTTGTGTCGTCGGCTGCGCATGGACGTTAGCAGCAGGCGTGCCCGGGACGCAGGCGGCACGCACGCCGATTTTGCGGCCGCGGAGGTTTTGCTGCAAAAATGCGGTGCGTCCTCAACTTTCACGCGCGGCACGAGCCGTGCACGAACGAAGAATCCCATGGAAAACCCGCTGATTACGCTGCACACGCTCGGCCAGCGCGTGTGGCTCGACAACCTTTCGCGCGGTCTGCTCGAAGACGGCACGCTCTCGCGGCTCATCCGCGAAGACGCGCTCGCCGGCGTCACCTCGAACCCGACGATATTTTTCAAGGCGATCAGCGAGAGCCGCCACTACACCGAAGACCTCGAAGCGCTGAAGCGTGAGACGGGTCTCAGCGCGGAGCAGCGCTACGAGCGGCTCGCGATCCGCGATATCCAGGACGCGTGCGACGCGCTTCACGCGCTGTACGTGCGCACCGACGGCGTCGACGGCTACGTCAGCCTCGAAGTCTCTCCGGCGCTCGCGCATGACGCCGAAGGCACCATCGCGGCCGGGCTGCGGCTCAAGGCCGAGGTCAACCGGCCGAATCTGCTCATCAAGGTACCTGCGACCAAGTCCGGCCTCGAAGCGATCGAGGGCCTGATCGGTCAGGGCTGCTCGGTCAACGTGACGCTCATGTTCTCGCTGGATCATGTGCGCGACGTCTCCGCAGCCTACATGCGCGGCATCGAGCGCTGGCTCGGGCACAGCGGCGCCGACTCGCGTCCCATCAAGTCGGTCGCGAGCCTGTTCCTGAGCCGCGTCGATACGCACGTCGACAAGCGGCTCGAGGCGATCGGCGGCGATGCCCTGGCGCTACGCGGCGACGCCGGCGTGGCGCTCGCGAAGCTCGCGTACCAGGAATACAAGCACGTCTTCGGCGGCCCGCTCTTCGCGCCGCTCGCGGCCAAAGGCGCGCGCAGCCAGTACTTGCTGTGGGCGAGCACCGGCACCAAGAACCCGGCCTACAGCGACGTCATGTACGTGGAGCCGCTCATCGGTCCGGACACGATCAACACGATGCCGGACGCGACGCTGAACGCGTTCCGCGACCACGGCCGCGCGGCGCGCACGCTGGAGCAGGATCTCGACCGCGCGCGCGAAGTCTTCGCAACGCTCGGCCGGCTCGGTATCCTCATGGGCGAAGTCGGCGATCAGCTCCAGGTCGAGGGGTTGAAACTGTTTCAGCAGTCGTACGACGAGCTGCTCAAGCTCGTCTGAGCGTTACGCCGGTGTTCGAGTGCGTTGTCATCGCGAGCCACGCACCGGCGCGGCGTGGCGATCTCGTGGCACGTGCGAATCACTATTTGCAAGGCAGCCAGTCCTTCATCGGCCCGGTGAGCACCGTGCCTTTCCTGACGATCTCGCCGGCGATCGTGTGATCGTGCTTCCCCGGGTCATCAATGCGAACGCTGAGGCGCTCGCCTTCGACCTGCGCCACGGTACCGCGGAGCATGTCAGGCACGCCGACACCTATCGTCACCTCGCGGCAGACTCTGGCGCCGACGACGCCGAGCACGGCTTCGAGCTCGGCCTGCGTGCGTGCGCGTAGGAGCGCGTTGCGCGTCGCCTCGTCACGCGTCGGCGTGCAGGCCGCCACGACGGCCGCGACGGCGAGCGACACGAGCGTATTTGCGGCGACGGAATGCGGGTTCATCGCACGACGCGGTTGGCTACCAGTCCCACAGGAAGTTCAGGCTCGAGCCGTCGAAGTGCACTTTGGGATCGCGTTTCGCGTTGTCGCGGCCCGATCGCCAGAACACGCGTCCGATGCCGTAGCCGAGGACGCTGCTCGCCACGGTGTCGGACACCCAATGCTCGCGGCTGCCGATCCGGGCCAAGTTGGTGAGCGCGGCGACGCCATACAGCCATGGCATGTCGTACTCGAGTGCGAACGGCGTCGCCAGCGCCCACGCGACAGTCGTATGGCGTGAGGGAAACGAGCCGTACGCGTCTTCCGAGGTGCCCCAGTTGAATTCCCGGTAACCGAGACCGAGGTTGGGGCGTGCACGCCCCACGACGTACTTGAGACCCGTAGCAGCCACGTAGGCCGTCGCGCCGGCTTCCAGCGCCGCGAAGCCGGTGCGCGAGCGCCGGGGGTCGCTGCCGTCGAGCGCCATCGCGCCCGCAGCGGCCGCGCCCAGCAACGGCAGCGCGTTGCCGATCTTGATGCCCCGGTCGAACCACGGCGTGCCCGCGCGCCGTTCGGCCTGCCGGTGCGCGCGCTCGTCGAAATACGCGCTCGCAATGGTGAGGCCGGCGCCGGCGACGGCGAGATCGAGCCAATTGGTGCGGGCCGCCGTGTGCCCCGCGTTCACGAAATCGTTCGCGACGCGGCTCACCGACACGCTCTCCGGCACGAGCGTCGCGAGCGGGCTCGACTTCACCTCAGGATCGATGTCGTTCAGTCCGGCGAGCGGCTCGGAAACCCGCGCTGCCGGATTGATCCATTCGATCTTCACGTAATCGCGCAGCGCGTCGGCGCCGATCTCGCCGTTCAGATGTTTCCTCAGCCGGTCGAGATCGAAGAATTCGTAACGCGCCTGGGGCGAGGCGCCGCGCGCGATGGTGACGCTGATGCCGCGCGCTTCCAGCGGCGCCTGCAGCAGTGCGGTGCGCGCGGCGCGCCCGACGGCGCGGCCGAGCGGGCGCAGCGTGTCGTGCGAGGCTTCGACGAGGACGCGGTGGGTGGGGTCGTAGTCCACCGCAACGTTGCGGAATTGCTGCGCGTACAGCGAGCCCTCCAGGCGCATCTCATTGAGCGAACCGTTCCGCTCCCACTCGGCGGCAGGCACTTTCACGGCCTCGCGCGTATAAGGCTCCACGCGCGAACCCGGGTACGGGGCGATCACCTCGGGTGTCTTCGAGTACTCGGCGCGCCGCTCTGTCGCTTTGAGCATCTCGTCAGGGAGAGGAGCCGGCCGGTACCACAGCGTCCGATCGCTGCGCGGGCTCGTCATAGTCCACAGGTGCACCGAGCGGTTGAGCATTGCGCCGCCATCTCGCGTGAGCGGCCGCCAAAGGGTCGACATGGCTCCCCTGCTCGAACGGGTGAAAACCGTGTCGAAGGGAATCGATATGAACACGCCCTTGTCGAAGCTGCCCTCGCCGAACTCGGCCGCTGAGACGTTCGTCTTGGTCGCGAATGCGCCCATCGTGACGCCGTTACGAAACACGCGGGCGAGCTGGATCGTGGCGCCGACATCCCCGGCCAGATACCGCCCGACGTGCAACGTCGCAAGCACGTCCTGCCAACCGGTATCCCAGTAGAGCGTCGCGTGTCCGGTAGTGATCCGGTAATCCTGAAAGCCCAGATGCTGCTCGAACTCGCGCATGCGCACGGCGTTCACATCGATTCCGAATCCGATGCGGCTCGCGAACGGCCGATAGAGCCATTCGCCGCCGACGCCGCCGTACATTTCCTCGAGCATGCCGCCGTAGACGCCGTAGAACTGGTTGGGCGCGATTCGGCCCACGTGCGAGAGCTGGAGGTTCGGTATGGTGACGCGCGACGTGATTGCGAACTCGCGCTGAAACGTGCGAACCCGTGGAAGATTGCTCGGAGCGGTGTACTTGAATTTGGCGTAGTTGTCCGCCAAGCGCAGCCGGACGGTGCCCTGGAGCCATGTGTCGTCGCGAATGCGCCAGCGCGCAGTTTCGACGAGCCCGAGTTGCCAGAGCACGAACGCGTCGGGGCCCCCGAGAATCTGCGCGTAGCTAAGCCGCATCCCGTGGTCGAAATCCTTGCTCTCGGCCATGTGCGCGGGCTCATCGCCGCGACCTCGCTCGCCCTCGGCATCGCGCGCCATGATCGACGACTGGCGCTGCGCGCTCGGCACAGGCGCTACGCGCTCCCGCACCCACGCGTCCCGGTCTACGACGTGTTCGGCGATGTCGGTGCCGAGCGTTCGATAGGTGAAAACGAAACGCTCCACCTTCGCCGGCGAATCGCGGTGCAGAACCGCCGCCGCGCGATCGACCTTGTCGCGCCAGTACGGGCTGCCAGCCTCCTCGACGACGACACGCACCTCATTCTCACGCGGGTCGATACTGCGCACCTTCCAATCCGTCTGGGTATTGAAATCGCGCGCAGTGGCCGACCAGTCTGGCGTGTCGGTGGGACGCGCCGCAGTAACCGGAACCGGTCTGGGATCGCTCACTTTAGGCTGCGATAAGCGCGCGAGATTGGGCTGGACCGTAAGCCCAAACATGACGGTATTGCCGCGTTCCAGACCCACTGTCACGTCGACGCCTTTGAAGGCGCGATAGACCAGCCCGACGTTGAAGCGGGAGCCTTGCTTCTGGTTGTTGCTGCGAGGCTCGTGAGCGTAGTCGTTCCCGTCATACTCGACTTTGACGGTGAGCGGCTCCCACGGCGTCTGGTACTGCACGCCGCCGAAGAGCGCGGTCCGCCCGCGGAAGTAGCTCTTGAGCGCGAACTCACCACCCTGCCCGACATCAGAGCCGCGCGTGTCAAAGCCTCGTCCGAAGACGCGCAGTGGGTTGGGCAAATCCCCGCGGGCGCCCACATATCCCCAGCCCAAGCCGAGACTCCAGTCGAAATCGCCGGTGCGTTTGTTCGCAACGACGTACTCGCCCGCAAAAAAACCGGTGCCGCCGACATCGCGCAACCCAAGCGCAACCTGCGGCACGTACGCGGACTCGTCCCAGAGCTTGAATTTCGCGTCGATGCTCTTATCTTTGTACGATTGATCACCGCTCAGCTCCGCGGGCCCGTACAACCGGTTACTGACTTCGGTATAGCGGAAACCCGCCTCCAGCCAATCGAAAGGCTGGAAGATCGTATTGCCGTGTCCGTAGGGCCGCACGCGCGTGTAATTCAACGAGAGCGTGCCGGCTTCGCGCATGCGCGCGGTGGGTGTCTGCAGCAGTCCGACGGTGCCCCAGTCACTGGAGCTCACCGCAAGGTTGCGCGAGCGCGGCGTCCTGCTTTCTTCGCGCAACATCAGCGGCTCGGGCAGTGCCGGAAGCCTTGAGGGAGAGCCGGGAGAATGCTGTGCGGGCACCATTTCCGAGAGGTGCATCGACATACCCCCGCCCAAGGCCATGCCCTTTGCCTCCGCGTTGCTACCGTCGTGCGCGTCCTGCTTCTCGTGAACAGCAGACCGTTGGGACATTCCGCTGCTGGTACCACCTGTATCGACGGGCAATGCATCGCCGGACCGGCTCGCTGCCGGGCTGTCGGGAGCCGGCCCCTGCGTCGCGAGAAATCGAATGAGACGCTCGGAGAATGCGTCCGGCCACCCGCTCTGGCGGCCTGGTGCCCAGATCCAGGCACCGGCGGCAGGCTCATCCTGCTCATGCTCATTCCATAACGCGACTCCAGCGCGTTGTATGCGGCCGTCGGGCTGTGCGATCCACGCCCAGTCGGAACGTGCGCCGCCGCCCCGGCACGCCTCGACGTAATCCTTTGCTTCGCGGCCGGCAACGTGCACGACCTGACACAATGTGCCGTCGGCGCGGATGACCGACAACGTGCGCGGGCGGTCCGGCATCACGACGCTGTAACCCGGCACGAGCAGTGGATCGTGCACTGGATTGGTCTGCAGCCATCGTCCGTCCGCGCTCACGACCGGCACGCGGCCTGTAACCGGCAAACTCGCGATCCACTTACGGAGGCGCTCCATCGCGGCGGGTTGCGCCGTGACTGCGCCTTCTCTGCCAGTGAGCTCTGCGATGAGGCCGAGTTTGAGACTGGTCTGTGCGGGTACTTCCTCGCGCAGACGCAGGCTCAAACCCAACGGATACGCATTGGGCGCCAAGGCATCCTGCAGGAGCCAGTCACTGAGTCGTAGCGCCCGCGGGGGGAGCTTGGGCTTCGGTTTGGCCGCCGCATCCGCAGGCTGGCTACCCGCCTGGCCCCCCCACGCCCGGTGGAACCCAAACCAACAGGATGCGAGCGCGAGGGATACGGCGAGCGCGAGCGACGAGCCGGCGCGCCGGCCGCCGGAACGCATCCAGCCGGTGGATTTCAACGGAGATACAAGAGGTTGTAAGGGGCGAGCGCCCGTGCTTCTAGCGTTCGGAGTTTACCTGCACTCGACCGAGCACGGAACGAGAGCTACGGCGCGCCAGCGGTCGCTGCGAGCGCATTCTGCTGGATGGTTGCGGACCAGCGCTGCCAGGTAAAGCAAAAATCCGGCGCGAGGCATTGTTCACCGTACACGACGGTTTCGTCCGCGTCGCCAAGTCGCACCGCGTAACGCGCCGGTGGCAGCCGCTCGCGGCCGCTTTTGATCCCACTGCTCGTCCGAATCGTCTCTTCAAACCAGGTGAGGGTCGAGGGCTCCAATACGCGCATCGCGCTCTTTGACGGCGCCGGCACAACGCGTGCGCTCAATTCATCCTTGACGCCGGAGCGATAGCCCGGCATCACGTCGCGAACGCGGACGTAAGCCGTGCCGCCGCTCCGCGCGATATCACGCCACGCCGGCGCTTTCACCCACACCTGACGCCATTCTGTCGGAACACCCAGTGCACCCACCACGCGTCCGCGCTGAAGGCGAAGCACTTCGCCGGTGCTGCTGTAGTAGACCTCGATAGGACCATCGGCCGAGGGTTCCATACTGCCACGCCAGAGCAAGCCGGTGTGACGCCCGTTCGTGACCCGCAGATAGGCAAAGTTCGGGTCGAGTGCCTCTGAATCCGCCGAGTTCTGAGACGCTACAAGCTGCCGGAGTGAGACAACGGCGGCGCCCATGCCAGACGTGCAGCCGGAGAGCCCAAGCGACGCTGTCACGGCAACTACGATGCAACGTGACATGCGCGTCGCAGCCACGATACGGACCAGCACGGCTTCGACGACAACCCCGTTCACGATCGATTTGTGGCGTACACGACAAGGGCCTCGGAAGCCGAGGCCCTGCCCATGAACCTTGTGCTGCGGCGTTTTAGCGGGTGCCGGTGCCCGTACCAGTGCCGGTTCCGGTGCCAGTACCGGTACCAGTACCGGTGCCGGTGCCGGTCCCGGTGCCCGTGGCAGTGATGCCGCCGTCGTCACCGCCCCCAGCAGCTATGCCAGCTATCGCCCCAGCAACAACTCCGATTCCCACCATCTGCCCAGCGGTTAGCCCGGCCTTCGGATCCCCTTTGGCGGGCGTATCAGGCGGTTCCTTTGGGTCAACCGTCGCCGTGTAAGCGACAGGAGCGACTGACAACAGAACTGCAAGAAGGGCTGCTTTTAACTTCATGTCCATCTCCTTGAGAACCGGTGGACCGGTATGCCAAACACATGGTAGCACAGACGAACGGCTGCAATGCAACCGTACTTGCACCGCGCTCGCTGCTTTTGTCGCCCGAGATGTGGAAAGCACCTGTCGTGCCACAAAACTCATGCGTCCTAGCGCGAGTGCCGCCGCATCGGCGCCGGCTCGTGCAGGCCCATACCACCTGACTCGGTAGGCGAATGCGCGTCATCCACAACGTTCAGCCGGTGCTGATAGCGCGCCCACCGACGATCGATCGCACACATGAGAGCCGTGTATGCGGCGGCCGCGATAATCAGGCCGGCATACTGCGCCTGGGGAGTCCACTGCAGCATTGCGATCGCTAGTCCCGCCGAGCCCGCCATGAGGACGTACTCACAGACCGCCGTGCGCCGGTGACTCCAGCCGGAGCGTATCAACCGCTGATAATAGTGTTCACGGTGGGCCCGCCAAAACTTTTCGCGGCGAATGACCCGGCGGAATAACGTGACAGTCCCGTCGATAAAGAAGGGGGCCGCCACCAGGAACGGAAACCAGAACGGCCAAATGCCGGCGGCCCAGCCCCAGATTCCGAAGACCGCCGCTAAGAAGCCCAAGACTACCGAGCCTGCATCTCCAAGAAAGATGCGTGCCGGGTTGAAATTGAACAGCAGAAATCCTGCAGAGGCTCCGGCGAGAGCTATGGACCAGATCGCCAGCGGCATCACACCAGCCGCGCCCGCGACGGCAGCGAAAGTACCAAACGCGAACAATGCCATCCCTCCAGCAAGGCCGTCGGAGCCATCCATGAAATTGAACAGATTCATGATCCAGACGATGCCGCAACCGGCTAGTACACCAATCGGTGTGGGCAGGCCGATTGGACCGTAAGAAAGCCACAACGCGGCGACAGCAGCCTGAATGGGCATCCTCACGAGGATAGGCAGGCTTACGCGATCGTCGGCGTAGGAGACAAAGAACAGCACGGCCGTCAGGCCGATCAATAGATTATCGCCGGCACCGAACGCTACCGCGCAGATCACGGCCGCGGGTATGAGGCCCCATCCACCGGCGCGAGGGATCGGAAGCCGGTGCAGCGAACGCTCGTTCGGGCGATCCATCGCAATGCGCCATGCTGTGCGGGTGCGAAGGAGTACCCACAGAATCCCCGCGGCCGCGCTAAAACTGGCGACAAAAGCAAGCGCAATTAATTTCGCGTCCAAACTCCTACGGCCTCTTTACAAGAAGGTTGCGTGGAAGGTGCTGCAGAGGGCCGGATTATACATGCGAGGTTGAGTGGGTCTTCCGAAACCAGTCGGCTGTCTCGCGCAGCCCAGTCGTGACATCGACTGGTGGTACCCAGCCGAGCGTCTCACGTAACCGTGAGTTGTCCACCACGAGCGAACCGGTCAATCGACCGATCTCTGCGCCTTTACCTGCAACGCGGCCCAGCGTGCGTAATAGTCCTGCGGGTATGCGTAACAGGCGGGCGCGCCTGCCAAGATACCGCGCCAGACACTCGATGAGCTCAGGCGTAGATATGTTTTGAGCATCGCTGATCAGAAATGTCTTGCCCGCTGCCTCAGCGCGCGTGGCGCAAGCTACCAGACCGCTGACAAGATTGCCATTGAAGATCATGCTGCGCTGGTTATTGATGGCACCGAAAGGCAGTGGAATACCAGCGTCAATCATCTTCAGCAGGCGAAGGAAATTTCCGCCGACGCCTGGCCCGTAGACGAGCGGCGGACGCACGACAGTGATGTCGATGCCCGTCTGACGCTCGATGCATCGAAGCTCATACTCGGCTTCCGACTTTGAGATGGCGTACGGGTCAGCTGGCGCCGGCACGTCGTCAGCCGAAAAAGGGCGGTCGCGCGTCTCCTCCCCGTTCACCTTGATCGAACTGACGAAGACCAGCCGCTGCACGCCCATTGCTCCCGACGCTCGCGCCAAAGCTGCAGTTCCGGCTACGTTAACTGCCCGGAATTCCGCCAGCGGATCCGTGGATGTATCGTGCATGACGTGCACACGAGCGGCAAGATGCACAACGGTGTCGATACCGTCGAGCGCTGCAGACCAATTCGTTTCGCTCGATATGTCACCGACGAGCACTGTATCGACCGGTAACGAAGCGCGCGGCAACCGTCTCACCGCTGCACGGACATAATGGCCGATCCGTTGGAGCTCAACAATAAGGGCGCTACCCACGAATCCTGCCGCGCCGGTCACCAGAATGCGGCGATGCATCGTGGAGATATGCGAAAGCGAGCTCAGAAAAATCGACGCTTCAGGTCGCAGATGATGCGACTCGCCGTTCTACCATCCCACAATTCAGGAACCTGACCGCGAGGCCAGCGGCCCGAACGCACTTCATGAAGAGCATCGGGCAGGTCCGGCGCCCTCGCAAGGCGGTTCGTGCCCGCGAGCGTAACCGGCCGTTCGGTGTTGTCGCGCAGTGTCACGCACGGAATTCCGAGGTAAGTCGTTTCCTCCTGAAGGCCGCCCGAATCGGTAACGACTGCGGCGCTGGTGAAAACGAGGCTCATGAATTCGACGTAGCCTAGCGGCTCGATCGCGTGCAGACCGGGTGTCCCCTCGATTCGGGCCCACAGCCCGAATTCGATGAGCGACTTACGCGTGCGCGGATGCACGGGAAACACGAGCGGCATCTCGGCGGAGCATTGCGAGAGGACACGCACGAGCTCTTGCAGCTTGCCCGGATCGTCGACATTGCTGGGCCGATGCAGGGTTACGACCGCGTACTCTCGCGGGCGCAGCCCGAGCTCGCGTGCATAAGGGCGCGACTCGATTCGAGACCGGCCGAGCTCCAGCGCGTCGATCATGATGTTGCCCACACATGAGATGCGCGCGGACGGTACTCCTTCGCGCAGCAAGTTTTCGTCGGCGTCGGGTGATGGGGTCCACAGCACGTCCGCGAGGGCGTCGGTCACGATCCTATTGATTTCCTCGGGCATCGACCGGTCGCCGCTCCGAAGACCGGCCTCGAGATGAGCAACCGCGATGTTGAGCTTTGCCGCCGCGAGCGTACAAGCGGCTGTCGAATTGACGTCGCCCACGACGATTGTAAGATCGGGCCGCTCACGCGCGCAGAGCGCTTCGTAGGCGATCATCACACCGCCAGTCTGCTGAGCATGAGTGCCTGCGCCGACGCCGAGATGAGCGTGAGCGGCGGGCAATCCCAAGTCGCGGAAAAACGCACCCGACATGTTGTCATCGTAGTGCTGTCCAGTGTGCACGAGGCGCGGACGGAAGACCTGCGACTGCTCCGCCAATGCCCGATAAAGTGGTGCGACCTTCATGAAGTTGGGCCGCGCAGCTGCGATGAGATCGACGCACAGAGTCATACGGTCACTTTCGGCTGCGGATTTCGTGCGCACTCGATAATGTCCGTTGCCATCGCCGCGCTGATCGCGCTGCGGGCATATTTAGCGACGAAGTCGGGTCGCGGAGTATCACGCAAGTCGAGCATTGCGAATGCGCGCATCGCGCTATCTACATCGCAGGGTGTAAACACGGCGGCATTGCTAATCTCGCTGGATACGAAATCTGCCGAGTAACCTGCGACCCCTGCGAGGATCGGTTTCCCGAGCGCGGCATACTCGAATATCTTGGAGGGCAGCACCTTCTTGAAGGCCTCGTAGTCGTTTAGATGCATAAACAATACATCGGCAGCGAGGTACTCCGCTATCAGTGCTTCACGGCTCATGGGCGCGAGCAATTGCACATTCGATACGTGCGCGCGTGCAAGAGCAGCCTCCAGAACTGCTCTGCGACCACCGTCGCCGATGACCTTGATGCTTGCGCGCCCCTCGAGTCGCCGGGCGAGGTCCGGAACGATTGCGTGCAGCCCCTGACCTTCTCCGATATTTCCGGCATACACGATCGTAAGCTCACGTTGGGCCGTAGCACGACGCTGTTCGCGGATACGCCCGGAATCGATCGCAAGAAACTCGTCGTCGATTCCGTTGGTGAAGTACGAGAACCTCCGTACGGGGTAGCGTGCCTGGAAATACGGCGCGAAGCCGGGCGACACGAGATTGACGCAGTCAGCGCGCTCGACAGTGCGCCGTTCGATGATCGAAAAGAGGGGCTGCGCGAGCAGCGCTGCCGTGCGCGGCAGCACCTCACCGATGGTGTCTGCAAAAATGTCGCGGATGTCCAGGTAGAGCCGCGCGCCTGAGCGTCGTGCAGCCTCAGCCGCCAGTGCGGCAGTCATCAACCGGCTCGAGGTCGCTACGACGAGCTCATAGCGTTCGTGCGCCACGACGCGCCGCACGGCTCTTGCGAACGCGAGAAAAGCTTTGGACTGGTCGAGCATACCGCTCTGATGTGCAGGAAGCGCGATTCGGCGCACCGTAAGACGGCCATGCTGCTCGAATTCCGGCGCGTCGACTGCGAAGGATTCATAGCGGTTTGGCAGCGTTGATATGACATCGATATGCCACGCGGGCGGCGCACGCGCAACCAGCGCCTCGACGAGAGGCGTTGCCCTGAATGACCCGGCGCACAAATCCGGACGAAAATAGAACGTAAGAAAAAGAACCCTCACGGCGTACTCGTCAGATCAGATGGTTCATGAAAGCCGCCGACGCGCGCTAAGAAGCAGGCACGCGCAATTTGAGCGCCGCACGCATTGGACACCGCCCGCGGATCTTCCAACTGACCGCCGGTCTCGCCTGAACTATCCCGAACTCAGGAGCGAACGTTCCCTGCCCGAGGACCAGGGCCAGATCGTCGTCGGCCTCGAGCTCGAGCGCGGATCCGAGCGGAACCTTGAGGGTGCATGAACTGGTGTTAAACCCCTCCACGCGTACATCCGGATGCACAGGTAGAGTTCCTACCGCAGTATGCATTCCTCCGCCGGCAATCGTATCGATCCACGAGACACAATCACGCGAGATCGTGATTCTGCGATTGTGGATCGGCTTTCCCGACAGACGCGTGTAGCCATCGTGCGAACATGACACGATGACATGGTCCGCGGCTTGACTCAGCTCGAAACCGAAGGGGCGGGCACGCCTTGCAACACGGAAGCCATGCCACACCTCGGAGGAATTCTCACCGTCTATCTCAACCGTGTTGTGCGCACGCGTGGAACGTTCCCAAGTACGTTGCGGACCGGTTCCGTAACACGACGTCCCGGAATTGCAGAGTACGCGCTGACCCTGCCACGAGAGCTCGAACGACAGCGTATCCGCGTGAGCGTGTCCGGGCTGGTAGTCCACGGCAACCGGAGCAGCGTCCAGAAACAGCACGAATTCACCCATGGCCACCCGCAGATAGCCGGTCTGCGGTAGCCACACTGTCTGCAGGCTTCCGGCATCGTTCGCGGGAACCCCAAGGCGCCGAGCGTAAGCGCTGAGTTCGGTCGCTCGCGGCGAAATGCCGAATGCGGCGTCGTTAAAGAACGCGATTTCTCCATCGGGATGCGTCATTACCTGGAGCCACCCGAGCATCCGAGAAGCAGTCTCGTGCAGCTCGGCGGACTGGACGGCGGTCACGGCAGTCGCACCAAGAACATTCAAGACATCGAGTACGTCCTCGAGCACGGCGGCGTGGTACATTGGGCTACGCTCATAGTGGCCCCCATCGGCAAGCACCTGCTCCCTCAGCTGCGCCTGCAGGATCTTTTGCCCACGCAGGAGCCACGCGTCCGCCTCGACCCCTTCGAAAAAACAGCCCGCGAATATCAGCGCCTTCGCGTTCGCGAGTAAGTGGTTACCGAGCAGGTGCCACTCGAGGCGCGAAAGGAGCCATCGGGTCTGTATCGCAAGACTGTGCACGGCAGCAGGCGAAAGTGCGTTTCCGGCCAGTGACCATTTGATCCAATTCACAATTCGCAACGAGGTTGGATACGGTTCCCACCCCGCGCCCGCCGCGGGCGGATTCTCGACGATCCAGCGTTCCACCCAGTGCGCCTGCTCATTGCGATCCCGCGAACTCGCGAGCAGATCGAAATAGTGCAGGTTGTATAGCCACAGCCTGTCGAATCCGGGATCGTTCCAATGCGATATGTGCCCGACCTCTCGTTCGACATTCAGGAACTTCAGGACGCGTCCGCTACCACCGATGCAGCGACCGATCGGCGCGTGCCACCGGGCAGGCAAAGCGCGCCGCGCGGGGGAGGCGCCGAGATCAGGCCTCGGAACGCGAAAGCGAAAAGCAATGCGGCCGAAGATCTGAACTGGTCGCAGGAACCGCAGGGTATGGAAGTAGAGCGACAGCCTCAACGCATGGCCCCGACGCTGTCACGCGCATTACTCACCGGGTCACGTGCGCGACGATGAGAACGAGGCGGCAACCTCCAGCGTCACTCTCGTGACTTCCACAAGCTCTTCGAACGGGATGGGAGACGGTGAGCCCGAGCGCACAGCATCGGCGAACGCGCGCGCGCACGCTGCGTTTCCTTTGTCTTGGCGCCACAGGCTCATGCGCTTGAACCCGGGCCAGCCATACGCACGCAGCGTTCGAAAGTTGTCCAATGCAAGGACGCGTCCGTCACAGAAGACCTGGATTTGCTCCTTCGGGAACGAACGATGACCGTTCGCGACGTAATGCACCGCTGCCACTGAGCCGTCGGCGAAGTCGAGCGTGATCGTCGCCGTGTCTTCCGGATCGTCGTAGCCTGAGCGCATCGGCGTAGCCGCGGATCGTACGATAGGAGTGCCGACCAGGTGCCGCGCGAGGTCGATGAAGTGACAAGCTTCTCCGATTATGCGGCCGCCGCCGACCTCGCGATCCTGGGTCCAGTGCTCGCGCGGGATCTCACCGGCGTTGATCGTCATGATGACAACCTTTGACGCGCGCACGCTGTCGAGAAGGCTCTTCATGCGTGTTACATGAGGAGCGAAGCGGCGATTGAATCCGACCATCAGCCGGGGATTGTGTCCGGCTGCAGCGCGGCGGCGATAGACGGCCTCGACCTGCGCCAGCCCTTCCGCATCGATGGCCAGCGGCTTCTCGACGAACACGTCTTTGCCGGCATCAAGAGCGGAGCACGCCAGCATCACGTGCGTATCGTGCCGCGTCGCGATTACGACCGCGTCCGTTTCGTCGTCCTTCATGACGACGCTCGCATCGGTCGCAGCCGCCTCGAAGCCCAGTCTGCGGGCCGCATGGACGGCGGTGACGCCTCCGGATGAAACAATGGCCCTCAAGTGCGTACCCGCCGATCGCAACGCGGGAAGCAATACCTGGCGCGCGTAGTTGCCCGCACCGATGACGGACACGCGTGGCCTTTCACCTGAGCGCCGCGGGCCGAACGGCGCAATCGGAACAACGTGCTCCCGGACTGCGGCTTCGACACTCGCTGAATCGTGCGAGTACTGCAGAACGATACCGAGCGCGCTCCGATCGTGGATCAAAAGATCGTACGCGCGCTTCGCATCCGCCAGTGGCATGCGGTGAGTGATGAGCGGAGAAAAACGCACGCGATGCTGCGCAAGCATGTCGAGCACGGCCTCGAAGTTCCTTTGCTCGGTCCAGCGAACGAATCCCACTGGATAATCCTGGCCTTTTTCCTCGTAAACCGGGTCGTAGCGACCGGGCCCATAGGAACACGAGACCTGGAACGTAAGCTCCTTCTCGTAAAAATCGGTCCGGGAAAGTTCGAGGCCGGTGACGCCGACCAGCACGATCCGGCCGCGTTTGCGACACATTGCCGCCGCTTGATGGATTGGCTCGCTGCTCGTGCTCGATGCCGTCACCAGCACGCCGTCCACGCCGCGGCCGCGCGAAAACCGGCGGGCTGCCATAAGCGGGTCCTCTCCGTGGCTCAGATCGAATACCTCCGCGCCTGCGGCGCGCGCCAGCGCCAGTCGGTCCGCATCGTAATCGAGACCGAGGACCCGGCAGCCATGCGCCCGCAGCAACTCGACCGTCACCAAGCCCACCAAGCCGAGGCCCATGACCGCGAATGCCTCGCCCAGCGTCGGCTGCGCGAGCCGGATACCCTGCAAGGCAATCGCTCCGACGACGGTAAAGACTGCCTCGTCGTCTTCCACCGGATCGGGTACGACAGCGCAAAGGTTGACAGGAACGCTCACGACCTCCGCGTGGCGGCCGTTAGATACGACGCGCATGCCCGGTTCGAATCCACGCACGCCACGGCCAACCGCGATAACGGACCCGACGTTGCAGTAGCCTAAGGCGAGCGGCTGGTCGAGCTTGGCGCGTACAGCGGTCAGCGCGGACAGCATTCCGTCCGTTCTCGCTTTATCGATGACAGCGCGAACCTTCTCCGGCTGCTGGCGCGCTTTGTCGAGCAAATTGGCTTTGCCGAACTGCAACAGCATTCGCTCGGTGCCTGCGGATATCAGGCTGCGCCGAGTGGCGATGAGGAGGTGCCCGTCCTGCGGTTGAGGACAGGGCACCGACGCAAGCTCGATCGTGCCGTCGCTAAGTGACTGGAGTACTTGCTTCATGCCTGTTCGGCGCTGCGAGGCGCAGCAAGAACGTACAAGCGGGCTTCAGCCGAAGGCCCGGCGTTCGCTCTCTTTTCCGGAATCGCCACGCGCCGCCCGAACCAGCGCATCTTTATCGGAACGGCTTGGATAATTGATAAGAACGGCGCGATAAGCGCCCTTGAATACGAACATGCTGCCCGCGGCCGCTCCGATCATACCGAAAGCGCCGATCAGCTCGCTTACGTGGGACAGCGTGCCGGCACCGCCAAGAGCCGTGACCGGCACCGAAACACTGCCGTAAATCGCCCGTATCAACGCAAGATCGTAGCCTTTCATCACGCCGTCGTTGTCGATGTCATTCACCACGATCTCACCAGCGCCAGCCTGCTCCAGCTCTCGCGCGAGATCCGGCGCGGCCCTTCCGCTCGGACGTGTCCCATTATGCGTCCAGACTTCGTAGCCAAGCTTTGATCGGCGCACGTCGAGCACTACCACGACACTTTGACTGCCGACGACCTCGGCGATCTTGCCGATGAGATCGGGCTGCTCGACGGCGGCGGAGCTGACTGCAACCTTTTCGACCCCCAGGCTAACGATACTCGCAGCCTGCTCGGCCGTTTTCACCCCGCCACCGTACGACAGCGGCATCCGGCACTCTGCAGCCAGTGCTCTTATCCGGGCGTAGTCGGGCTGCCGCCTCTGAGTGGATGCGTCGATGTCCACGACCATGAGCTCGTCGACTTCCTTTTCATTGAAGATCCGAACCGCGTTCAGCGGGTCACCGACATATTTCGGGTTGCCGAACTGAACAGTTTTCACCAAGCCATTGTTCCGGATCAGCAGGCAGGGAATGATTCGCGGGCGCAGCACCGTCACATCTCCGCGAAATTCTGAAGGAGCCGTATGCCCCAGCCGTGGCTCTTCTCGGGATGAAACTGCACACCGAAGATGTTTCCGCGCCCGACGCTGCATGCGAAGCCACCGTAGTAATCCGTCACGGCGAGCACCTCGGCGGAGGCCAACGCGTCGAAGTAGTACGAATGCAGGAAATAGAACCGTGCGTCGGAATGAAGGCCGTTGAACAAACCCTCGTCTGCGCCCGGCGTCACATCATTCCATCCCATATGGGGAAGCCGGGGCTTCTCGGTCAAGCCGGAAAAGTCGAAGCGGCGAACCTCGCCGTCGATCCAGCCGAGACCCGGGCGTATCCCTTCTTCGCTTCGAGCCGCCATCATCTGCATACCCACGCAGATGCCGAGCACCGGCTTGCGCGCGCGTAGGACAGCCTCGTCTAGCGCGTCGCGCATGCCCGATTGATCCAGCCGCTCCATTGCATGATCGAACGAGCCCACGCCGGGCAGAATGATCCGGTCCGCTGCTCTGATGTCATCGGCCGTGGAGGCGAGCGACGCAGCCACGTCCAACCGGTCGTAGATGTTCGCGATCGCATCGACATTGCCCAAGCCGTATTTGACGATGGCGATCATCGTTTGCCGCCGCGCTCCAGTCCGAACAATCGCATCACCCGTGCGCCGACCGCGTAGATCTGCTGCTGAGACCGGTAGTCGCGATAGGATTTGTTCGGTGCATCCATGTAGGACTGTAATTCGTCAGCCGAGATTCCGAGCTTCATCGCGACGTATTCGAACTCCTGACGGATCGTCGCCTCATCGTAGGGTGGAGTCGCCAGCCGCTGCAAAGCCTCCTGACGCGTCATCTGCCCTGTCAGGATCAGGCTTGAAAACTGGACCCGCCGAGTGTCGTAGCCGAACTTCTTGGGCAACCAGTAACTCTCGTAGAACTTCGTGAAACGCGATTCGAAGTGTTTCTGCGGATACGGCTGCCATCCGAATCGATCCATGAGCAATTCCATGGCCTCGGCTTTGACGTAAGGAACGTAGTTGAGCGGCGTGACGACGCGAATGCCCTTCACGTAAGGCAGGTAGACCTTATGTTTCAGGATCGTTGTAGTCGGGAACGTGACGAGCGGCCGTGTTCCGAACTTCTCATGAATATCGCGAACCTGAATCGAATCGGACTGGTAATACATCCACTCGATCGGATTCCGGACGCACTCCGTGGACAGGTTCGAGCCCGTCAATATGTACTTGACGTCGTGCTGCTCGGCAAATTTATACATCGTCGCGAAGAACGCGTGGTCCTGCGGCGTGTCGATGTGCGGCACCCCCGACTTGAAGAAAGCCAGTTGCAGATCACGCATTTCCTCCCAGTCGATGACCTCGGTGTACAAATCAAGTCCGAGCTTGTCGACCAGCTTCTCGATGTTGTTGACTGCGATCTGGGAATTCCAGCCGGCGTCCACGTGAAAGACGAGCGGCCGCAACCCGAGTTTCTCCTTCGCCACATAGGTGAGATACGAGCTGTCGATACCGCCGCTGACGCCGATGATGCAGTCGAAGTCCTTGCCCTCACCTCGCCTACGAATCGAATCCACGAGCTTCGAGAGCACACGTGCTCCGCGTTCGTCCGTGTGCCAGTGCGGCAGGATATTTCGGTAGAAATTCGTGCAGTGGTCACACACGCCGGTTTCGTCGAAGACGATCTTTGTATCGGTCGTGTCCATGACACAGTTCGAACATATCCGGTATTCCACGACCGAGACCCCGGTTCCGGTCACCGGAGCGTAGTTGCGGCGCGCCGCATCCAATCTGTCAATTCCTCCTGCATGTACATTCCCTGCGGCGGCCGAAGCACCAAATGAGTGCTCGAGACACTGCGCTTCAACGGGGGAGTTCCGCGAACCGAGATACGTCCTGGGGCAGATGCCACGCGATGAAAACGCTGGGCTGAAAGCGCCGTCCCTTGTCGCATGACAGGGCACACGTATGACCGATGCCGCGTCTGGCCAAGTATAACCCGCGGCCCAGGCAAATGGCCGCCACGGCATGCAGCGCGCCGGATCCGGCCCGTTACATTCCCTGCCTGCTTACCGCTGCGGCGACGTCCTTGACCGTGCGCGGGTCGCGCAACGATGCATCGTCGGATCTCCGGATACGCGCGACCAGAAGGTCGATCCGGCGGTCCAGTTCATCCGACGGGAGTGGCCCCGCGGCTTGTAAAAGCTCGGCAAGCGTGTAGCGCACGTCTGCGTGCAGCGAACCCGTTTGGGCAATCCTCTCGAGAACCGGAGGTATGGTCGCGGCATCGTAAGGAGCACCAAGGTGTTCGATGAGCTCGCAAGCTGCGGTGGCGACCGCGACGTCAAACCGGGAGTCGATATCGCCTGAAACGGCAGCGCCCACGAACGCAGTCAGCATGCTCGCGACCGGGCGCATTCCGCTATCCCAATCAGGATCTCCCGCGAAGGCCGACGCCCCATCACTGATGCAGCCCGGCTCCCGCGAGAAATCCAAACGCACCGTTCCACCCTCGACGTCCGCCTCCACCACTCGACATCTTACTTGCGCATTACGCTCGAGAAGCGCCGTGCACTGGATCGCCCCTATCCTGAACCGAACATGCACGGTCGCGCCCCCGCGGTATGCATCCAACGAACCCCCGCTGATCGGTCCATCGGGTACGACGAGGCGCGCCATCGACACCGCGTGCGGCAGCACGTCGGCATAGACAGGTAATCCCGGATCGTAACGCTTCGGCTCGCCGTGGCGTTCTTCGACCACAGGATCGGCCCAGTGAACGCGCAAGGCAGTCGCACCGCCACGCGCGGCAACCCGTGCCCCGAAATGTTCGAGATAGCGGGCGAACAGAAATACATGCGCCGCCGCGAACGGAATATTTCCGGCACTTGCAGTGTGTGCCAGCGCACGCGCTTCCCGTGCCGTCAATGCCAGCGGCTTTTCGACGAGAGTCGGCAGTCTGCACATGAGGGCCCGCTCTGCAGCAGCGACGTGGTCGCGCGCGGCGTTCGCCACGATAACCGCACAGGATGGCACCGACGGGGCGCTCCAAGCAGAGCGCACAGCGACCCTTGCCCTTTCCGGCCGCTCCCGCGCCCACGCCCGCATCGTCTCGAGGTTGTGCCGCGTCTCGATCGCGATGGTTACCGCAGGGGGCGCCAAACGCGCCAGCTCGCCGGCAAGCACGCGGGCCCATCTACCCCCGCCGACGACGACGAGAGACTGTGGCCATGGCATGGCTTGGTCGACGTAGCAGGCGGCCACGAATTACTGCCTAACGGGGTGCGAAATCCCCGGCTTCAATGATGTCGACAACGGCGCCTTTGTATCCGTGCTGCTGAAGATATCCACGTATTTCCGTCGGGATATGCCATGCCAGATTCAGGAGGGGCTTTGACTGGTCCGCACGCGCGAAAAGCTCGTCGTCAGAGACGATGGGCACACGCGTACCGGGAATGTAATGGCCGATCTTCATCGAGCCCGGCTTTTCGTGCACCGCTTCGATCGACTCGGTGTCGAGCGATAGGAGCTTCATCAAGATCGCCGCTCGGCCCGGGAAAGCTTTTGCGCGCAACGGGCCGTGTTGCCGCACTGCATCGGCGATGAAAGCGCTCTTGGCCACGATCCAGCGTTGCATGTTACGGCGTAAGTCCCGAAAGCCCTGTTCGAAACGCGCCTCGCGCGCATCGAGCGCGGCGTGGTCTGACCCACCGCCGGGGCTGTCCGGCCCTCCGAGGAACACTCGAATGTTTCCGCCATAGCGCGACGGGAACTCGACGCCGGACAACGTCGTTTCCAAGGCACGCGCGATGTATACGAAGGACGTGTAGCTGTAAGTACGAGGATGCTCGTGGTAGAACGTATCGAACTGATTGCCATCGAGCACAGAGCCGAGATAGTGGTTCTCGATCACTATGGCGGTCTCCTTTTTCATCAGCCGCCGCAATGCAGAAAGAACCTCCGGAAGATTCTCGATGTGCGCGAAAACGTTCGTGAACGCAACCACGTCGGGCGCACCGTGCGTTGCGACGATCTCTGCCGCAAGGCGCTCCGAGAGAAAATCGTTATATACCGTATGGCCTTCTTGTTTTGCGTCGCTCGCGGCTCCTGTCGGCTCGATGCCAAACGTAAGCGCACCCTTCGCCTGGAAAAAGCCCAACAGGCTTCCATCATTGCACCCGATGTCGAGCACGCGCTTCTTCGCCAGCCCGCCAAAGCGACGCTCGCACGATTGCACGAGACCGGCCATGCCATTCAACACGTCTGCCGTAAAGCGAGACCGATAGTGGTACGTTGTCGGAAAGAGCTCGTGTTTCGGAACCTGAAAGCGCTGATGAGCGGTTCTGCAAACAGCACAGAAGAGAATTTCGATCGGGTATTCCCTGCATCGGCGGTCGCTTCCGATTTCGACGAGGTCGTCACACATCGGATGCGAGCCGAGATCGATCACCGGCTCTATGTTCGGATTGCCGCATACTTCGCACGTACTCACCGATGTCATGGCGTTCCTGGGTCAGTGTGTTCAAAAAGAATTCAGGCGCACAGCACGCGCGCCCGCGCTTCATAATCAGCGAGCTGACGCTCGATCACCTTTGGCAGCGTTTCCGCGCCGGCCGCATAACCAGCGTTAGTCCATTCCACCGTTTCCTCGAATCCAAGCCGAGGCGTCCAGCCGAGTCGCAAGCGCGCACGATCGATTGATAATGCGAGCGCGTGCGCCTCGTGAGGCCCGTTTGAATCGACTGCCGACCAGCGCCGGCCGTCCTCCAGCGCAGACAGCGCCTCGACAAGCGTAGCAACAGTACGATCTCCGGCTGCACCGGGTCCGAAGTTGCACGTGTCGATCGCGCGATTATCCGATCTGGCATGGGCGGCCAGCGCAATGTAGCCGGCGAGCGGATCGAGGACGTGCTGCCAGGGCCGCGTCGAGCCCGGCCGCCGCAACTCAACGCTTCGTCCTGCTTTCCAAGCACGGAAACAATCGGGCACGATCCTGTCCTCGCTCCAGTCACCGCCACCGAGTACGTTTCCCGCACGCGCTGTCACCACCGTAACGCCCTGCGCCGAACCAAAGGACGCGCGCCATGACGCCACCGCCAGCTCACATGCCGCTTTAGAAGCGCTGTAGGGGTCGTGCCCGCCGAGCTCGTCCTCTTCGCGGTACGCGAATTCCCATTCCCGGTTCCTATAAACCTTGTCCGTCGTGATCGCGACGACGGTCACGGGGCGCTGAAGGGCGCGCGCCGCCTCGAGAACATTCAATGTGCCCTGTACGTTGGTTTCCCACGTCAGCAGCGGCTCGCGGTAGCTGCGCCGGACGAGGGCCTGCGCGGCGAGATGAAAAATGATCTCGGGATCGCACTTGCGCACCGCGTCCGTCAGCGCGGCAGCGTCCCTGATATCGCACACCATGTGCTGCAGACGTTGCGAGAGGCGGAGCGTCGAGAAAAGCGCATCCTCACGCTCGGGCGGCAACGCCAGTCCGAATACCCCGGCTCCGCTCTGGACGAGCCACTCACAGAGCCACGCGCCCTTGAAACCGGTGTGGCCGGTCACGAGCACGCGCAACCCGCGTGCACGAAGCACCGGCGTACCGTGCGATCCGCTCGTTACCAGATCTTCCACTGAGCTCGCCCGTCTTCCCACATCCGGTTCAGCAGCGTGAATTCGTGATAGGTATCCATCGGCTGCCAGAATCCATCGTGTGGGTAGCAACCGAGTTGTCCTGCCTTCGACAAAGCGGTTAGCGGACCCTGCTCGAAGACCAGTCCCGGATCATCGTCGAGGTAGTCGAAGAGCCGGCGATTCGCCACGAAGAATCCACCGTTTATGCGTCCCGCAGACGTCTGCGGCTTCTCGAAAAATGTCGTGACCTTGCCATCGTTAATCTGTAGCTCACCCCACCGTCCGGGCGGGCGTACGCCTGTCAGCGTCAAAACGCGTCTGCTGGCTCGGTGATACGCGATAGAAGCGCCGATATCAATGTTGCCGACACCATCGCCGTAGGTGAGAAGGAACTCCTGGTCATCTTCCAGATATTTCTGGATGCGTTTTATGCGCGCACCGGTCATCGTGTCCTGACCTGTGTCTGCCATCGTGACGGTCCAACCATGCTCGTCAATAGCGCTACAGAATTCCGGGGGTCCCGGTTCACCGATCCGCAGCTTCACGTCCGACACCATCCAGCGCAGGTTCCTGAACCAATCCTTTATGACCTCGCCCTTGTAGCCGAGACACAGGATGAATTCCGTATGACCATGCGCGGCGTAGATACGCATGATGTGCCACAGGATTGGCCTGTTGCCGATAGGCAGCATCGGCTTGGGCCGGTATTCGGTCTCTTCGCGCAGTCGAGTGCCCTTGCCGCCGCAGAGAATAACCACTTTCATTCGAAGCAAACTCCCATAGCTCACGCGCTGCCGGCGCCCTGCTCGCCGCGGCCGCGCCGCGGGATAACCAGTCGTGTCGCCTTGTTCAGCGCAAATGCAAATCCGCGTCGTAGATCTCCGGCCAGGATGCGACCGACAACCGTGGTCGCGCTCCCCCAGAGGACGGCGAGGGGCTTTGGCCAGCGGATGATGGGCAACAGCCAGACCGTAAACAGAAGACGGCCTTTGAAACGCCGCTCGAAGTTACGCAGGGCGACGTCTGGGCTCCCGCGGCCCCACATCCGGAGGTCCAGCAAGTAAAACGGGTAATACGACAACAATTTGTCGCGCTCCAGCTTGCGGATGGTACGGGCCGTAAGGCCATGCGGAACGTGCGCATCCAGAATCGCCCAGAACTGATTGACGAAGACTTCCGTGTACTCGTACGAGAACGAGTTCTGACGCTTGCTGGCAAGAAGGTACTTTTCGATATACAGATTGTGATCCGCCGCCAACGCTGCCCGCAGGATGAGATGGAATACGGCAAGGTCACTCTTCAGAAACTGCCGGCTGTCCACGCTTTGCACGAGAGCTTTGTTTATCACGCATGCCGAGGTCAACGTGAAGTACCGGCTGATCGCCAGCAGGAACGCGTTTGTATCGGAGAATGCGCGCTCACGCCCTCCGCCGCCAGGGTGCTCCTGCCGGAAATCCTCGTCGTAGCCGTACGGCCTGATGCACACGACTCCGTATTCCTGCTCCTGCAACCGGGCTACCAACATAGCCAGGGCGCCGTCCACGAACAGGTCGTCATCCCCGAGCAGCAGCACGTAGCGCCCTTGCGCAAGCTCGAAGCATTGCGCAAAGTTGACCGCCCAGCCCAGATTCGTCTCGTTGCGCACGTATCGGACGGGTAAACCATCCCTGATCGCACTTTCGACAACGAGCGGAGTGTCATCCGGGCTGCAATTGTCGGACACCAGTACCTCCACCAAACTACTGTCCAGCGCCGCCATCTCGGATCGCAGCTGCGCCAGGTTCTGCGCCAGATATCTGGCGCGATTCCAGGTAGGAATCGCAATCGTCACGAGAGCGGTCATCTTGGATGAACTGGTCAGGTCCGCGCCGGGAGCGGAGCCTTTTGTTTATACGTGCGCCCGGCGTAACCGGGAGCGGCGCAGGATGTCAGCTGCGATTTTACTTCATACGTCGGATATGGAATTGTCGGGGCACTCTGATACCGCCAGCGACAGGAGAGCGACGACATGAGATCAACCGGCGTAGTGATTGCGATAGCACTCGTCAGCGGCTGGCCTCCCGCACTGCTTGCCGCCGACAGTTCCGCTTTCGACTTCATGACCCCAGCCCAAATCGCCGAT
>DASPNJ010000130.1:0-20914 GCA_035626595.1 Burkholderiales bacterium | reverse complement strand
GATTGCTGTTGATGGTGAGCGTGCCGGTGCCGTCGGCAGCACCTGCGCTGCTGTGCGGCGAGTCGGCTTCCAGGACGATCGCCGCGCCCGAGGTGCGGATCGCACCGTCGATCGTGACATGGCGACCCGCCTGCATGACCACGCGCTCGCCGGCGGTCTGGTTGTTCAGATCGAGCACCGCATTGTTGGTGATGTCCTGCGTCGCCTGCAGCACGATGTTGCCCGTGAGCGCTTCGAGCGTGTTCTCGTCGATCGTGGACGTGCCGGCGCCTTCGGCGAATGCGAGCGTGCCGTCGGCGACGAGCACGTTGTCGCCGGCGTTTCCCCCACCGGCCGCCGCGATGACGATGTTGTCGGGATCCAGGAGAACGGTGCCCGCGCGGCCGGCGGCTGCGCTTACGTCGGCGGTGCCGCGGAATACGAGCAGCCCCTTGCCGGAGGCTTCAACTAGACCACCGTCACCGGCGATGGCGCCACCGCGCGCGGAGATCGAGCCGAAGAAACGCGTCGTGTCATCAGACCACACGATCACCTTGCCGCCGTCGCCGCTCGCCGTCGCATCCGCCCGGATGCTCGCGTTCGGACCGACATACGTGCGGAAGGCGTTCGACACGTCGGGGTTCCGGCCCTGGAAGTCGCCGCCGACGAGCACCGTGCCGCCGCCGCGCGCGCCCGATGCATCCAGCTTCGCGTCGCCGAACAGCCCGACGTACTCGCCGAGCACGCGTATGTCGCCGCCTTTCGCCTGCGCCGACGACGCGTCCAACGTGCCGGATACCTGTGTCACACCGGCGCCACCGTCGAGTACGATCTTGCCGTCGCGTTCGAGCAGTCCGCGCGCGGCGATGATGCCGTCCACGTTCATCGCGGTGCTCGCGAGCGCGGTTTTCGCGCGCGCCGAGAGCACCACCTGTCCGCCGTCGGCCTGGATGAGACCGCCGTGATCGATGCGCGCGCCCGCGGCCGCCGTGTTGACCTTCAGCGAGAGCAGCCCGTCACCCGCGAAATCGAGCAGCACGCTGTCCCCTGCGCCGAGCGCAACGGAGCCGCGGTTCGCGACGATCGTCCCGCTGTTCGAGACCTGATTGCCGATGAACGCGACGTAACCGCCGTCGGCGGCGCGGATCGCGCCTTCGTTCACCACGCGGCCCGCGCCCGCCCCACCGCTGAAGAGATACCGGCCGGACATGAAGTCCGCGTTGGAGATCGAGAGCGTCGAGGCGACGAGGCTCCCCACGTCCACGCTCGCGCCGCGGCCGAACGTGACGCCGTTCGGGTTCACGAGAAATACGTGGCCGTTCGCCGTGAGCGAGCCGTAGATGAGCGACGCATCGCCGCCGGTGACGCGGTTGAGCGCTACCGCGCTCGACGACGGCTGTTTGAATACCACCGACTCGCGCGCGCCGATGCTGAAGCGCGTCCAGTCGATCGCGGCGCGCGGCGTGGTCTGATGGATGAGCGTCGTCTGCGCGTTGGGCTGCTGGATGGTCGCAGCGCCCGCAGTCACTTGTCCGCCGGTCGGTCCTGCGATCGCGCGTCCAACCGTGCCCGTGCTCAGCGACACGAACGCGAGCGCCAGCGCGGCGCTCATCGGCGTGCGCCGCGGCAGCAGGTACGGCGTAGTGCGGCGGACCTTCGGGCGCCCGCCGCGGCGGGCCATGCGGTGCTCGGCCATATGCGGCTCCTGCGTGTTACAGGTACTTCTGAAGCTGGAAGAACAGTCGCGGCTTGCGATCGGCGGGATCCGACGTCGAAGGATCGGTCAGCCGCCACGCGAGCGTCGCGCGCACGAGAAAATCGTCCTGCCGCGCCCACGTCAATCCAAGTCCGACGCCGCGCAGCGTGCGCTTGTTGTTGATGTCGAGCGGCAGCGGATGCTTGCTGACCGTGCCGTGCGCATAGTCGTAGAAGACCGACGCGACGCCGAGCCCCGGCAGCCATTCGATGTCCGGAAGGCCCACGCGCAGCTCCACCGTCGCGAGATGACCTTCGTCCGACGCCGATTCGCCCACCGCGTACGCGCGCACGCCAGTCGGTCCGCCGAGCGCGATCTTTTCGCTGGAGTCGAGGTTTTTCGACGCCCACTGAAACGCGTACGACGTGTAGAGCACCGCGCCCTTCCAGAGCGCATTGAGCCGCGCGATCGAGCCGTTGATTCGGCCATAGCTGCCGGCGGTGTGCCGCCCGGTCGTGGACTGATCCGCGATGAAATCGGCGGGCGTCTCGATGTCGAGGCGCCCACGGTTGTACGTCAGTGCGAAATTGTTGATCCCGCCGCCGAGCCAGGCGTCGCGGCTGTCGCCCACGAGCCCGAGGCCGCCGACTTTCGTCTTGCGGTCGGAGGTCAGTCCGACTGCGCGGCGATCATCGTGAAAATCGCGCGCATCGAAGCTCGCCTGGCCGAAGACGTTGAGGTTGCGCGTGCGCACGACCGGGTGCAGCGCGAAGAGTGACGCAACGCTCGAAGTGCCGCTCTGATCCAGCGGATCGAAGAGCGACGTGCCGAGGTGATACTGCACGCGCAGATATGCAACGCCGACCTTGGTGCCGTACCCGCCGACCGGCACGAGATACGATACGCGGCCGAAATCGAGGTCCGCGCCGCCGCCCGGCACGCCGAGCAATCCGCGCACCGACAGGAGGTCGCCGAGCCCGAGCGGGCTGTTCACGTTCAGGCCCGCACCCAGCCGGTAATCACCCGTGAAACGCGAACTGTGGTTGTCGAACTCGATGAGGGCATCGAAGCGGCGCCCCGCAGACACTTTCACGATCAGGTTCGACGTGCCGGGCGAGGCGCCGGGCTCGACGACCGAGCGGACGTTGACGCCGCGCAGGTCCGATATGAGAAACAGCACGCGCTCGACGCTGTCGCGGTGCATGACCTGTCCGCGTTCGAGGCGCGCGAGGTACTTGGCGATCATGCTGCGACGAACCGGTACGCCATCCTCGATTTCGAGCTTCACTTCACCGAGGCGGCCTTCGAGCACCGCGATCTCGACGACGCCGCCGGCGAGCTCCTGTTCCGGCAGATAGGCCTGGGCGACGAAATACCCTTCGCGCTGAAGATATTCGGATACGGCTTCGGCAGCAGCCTGCAGATCGTCGAAGGTCTTGTCGCGACCCACGAAGGGCGCGACGACCTCACGCAGCGCTTTCTCGTCCGCGGCACGCACGCCGCTGAAGCGGAAGCCTTTGACGTCAACTTTCAAACCGGCGACGGGTGCCACGGCGCGCGGCACGGGCCGAGTGATATCCACGGGCGCCTTGCCCGCCGGTGCAGGGATCGGCTTGTCCTGGATGTCTCGCAGCGCGTCTCCCGCGGTAGGCGCCTGCGCGGCATGCGCTGACAGTGCCACGGTGAACGTGAACACGCCGAACAAAGTCCCACACGCTGCCGCGCGCCATGCGCGGCGTGCTGATGACGTGCTCTTCATTGCCTGATATGCGATGTGCTTGATTTCGTGTTCTTCTTGTACGGCGCAATGATAACCTGCAAGCGTCGAGATTCGAGACGACGGCAGTTTTTAACGCAGCCCCGCGCGCTCGCGTCCGCAACCTGGATTGGATCGCGGTCCATTGTCTCGCTGGAACAGGCTTTGTGCCGCGATTGCGAGGGACCGCTCACCCCCGCGCGCTCGTGCTCGGCAACATCGGTTACGACCCACAGTGCCTTCCGATTCCAGCTCACGTCGTAAAAATACCGCAGCGTCGGGGAAGGCCTGACACGGCTCGGCAGCGAATTACGACAGACCGCGCGAAGGCGATGGTGGCGCCGCCGACGCAGAATGCGCGCCGGCGGCCATGGAGCGGATCGCGGCAGGTCTCTCCAGAAACGAATTACACGGCGGCGGCAGCGCCGCCGGGCCGGTACGCGGCGTGCAGCAGCCCTCGAGGCATGCAACGTCTGCTCATCATTATCGGCGCGACGCTCGTCGTCGCCGGCCTGCTGTGGCCCTGGCTATCGAAGCTCGGCCTCGGGCGGCTGCCGGGCGACATCCGTATCGAAAGCGAGAGCGGCGGGTTTTATTTCCCGATCGTGACGTCGATCGTGATCTCGATCGTGATTTCGCTTCTGCTCTGGATCTTCCGCCGGTAGCGGGCAGCCCTAGAAGTCGTACAGCCGCACGCCGTTCGTCACCTGGACTCGATGCGAGTGCGCGGCTGAGGCGCTTTCGAGCCTGGTGTCGTCGTGCTCGAATCGTCGCGCCGATGGCATTTGAGCCGCGCCCCTTTTCGTGAAGTCGCGAAGTGCTGTCGCAGGTCACGTCATAACCGCGTCTCGCCGGGCTTCGACTTGACCGGCTGCTCGAGCGACTGGCCGAACTTGTCGAGCAGCTCCCTGCTCACGAGCACCGGCGCCTTGAAGTGCGCCGCGAGCGCGATCGCATCGGACGAGCGGCTGTCGAAGACCTTGCTCGCGCCGCGCACGACTACCGTCAGGTCGCCGTAATACGTCGCGCCTTTCAGCGTGATGACGACGCGCGTCACGCGGCCGTCGAAGCCCTCCAGCACCGAGCGCATGAGCTCGTGCGTCAACGGGCGCGGGTACTTCTCTCCGGTGAGCGCGCCATGAATGGACTGCGCGACGATGCCGTCCACGAAGATCGGAATCGCCTTCCCCTGCGCCGTCAACAGCACGACATGACCCATCGGGGTCAGCGCGACCTCCGTCTGCTCGATGCGCACGAGTCCGGCGTCGATGTCGGCGCCGCACGCGGGCGCGCAGGCGAGCAGCGCGACGAGCGCGAGGATACGGCTCCATGTCATGGCAGGCTCCTCTCGTTCACGCCTTCCGGACCTCCCGCGGAGGGGAAGGAGGCTCGTCCCGATCCCGGGTTTCGCCGATCAGCGGCCCTGGAACGCGGGTTTGCGCTTCTCCATGAAGGCGCGGCGCCCCTCGATGAAATCCGCGCTCGCGAAGCACGCTTCCACCATCGACTGGCACAGCTCGAGATCGCGATCGGCCGGGTCCTTGCGCATCTCGATCAGGCAGCGCTTGACCGCGGCCAGCGTGAGCGGCGCGTTGGCGGCCATCGTTCTCGCGTAATCGAGCACGTAAGACTCGAGCTCGTCCGCGGGCATGACGCGATTGACGAGGCCCATGATGCGCGCTTCCTCGGCGCTGAACTGACGGCCGAGATAGAAGATCTCGGCCGTGAACGCCGGCCCCACGATGTCGGCGAGACGCTTCAGACCGTCGTAACGGTAGCCGACGGAGAGCTTCGCCGCCGGCACGCCGAATCTGGAATCCTCGGTTGCGATACGCACGTCGCAGGCGATCGCCACGCCGAGGCCGCCGCCCATGCAGTAGCCCTGGATCATCGCGATCGTGGGTTTGGGGCACTCGCGCAACGCGCGGTTCGCCGCCTCCGAGCGCGCGTCCGACTCACGCACGCCTTCCGGCGTGGAGCGGTTCTTCTCGAAGCCCGAGATATCGGCGCCCGAGATGAATGCCTTGTCGCCGGCGCCGCGCAGGATCACCACGCGCACGTCGTCGTCGGTCGCGTAAGCCTCCATCGCGATGCGCAGGCCGTCGTACATGTCCGGGGACATGGCGTTTCGCTTTTCGGGGTTGTTGAAGATGATCCAGCCGATGCCGTTTTCCTTGCGGGCGATCAGCTTTTCGGTATTGGTCGTGACGTTCACGCGCCCTCCTCACTTCCAGATGGATTGAACAGAAGCGGCCTTCGGACGAACGCCGCGAATGCAGTATGGAAAATGCGATTATGATTATGACATTGCATGGGATGACGAGGAGGTCCGGATGAACCGTTTCGGCGCGGTGGTTGCCGCCGCAGCGCTTGCGGCGATCAGTACCGGGCACGTGTGCGCCCAGCGGACGGTCGAGCCCGCGGTGCCTCGCGCGCTGGAGCAGCAGCGTCCCGCGCCCACCCGTCAGCTCGACCCGCCGCCGTCGACGCCGGCACCGGCTGCCGCGCCAGGCGGCACTTGGGGGGACAGGCCAATGGCGCCGCAGGCCGCGCCCGCGCCCATGCAACTCCAGATGAACGCGCGGCGCGCTCAGCGCGACCGCGACGCGCGGCACTGCCTGTCGCTGGCGACCAACCGCCAGGTCCATCGCTGTTCGCTCGCCTATCGCAGTCGTGGCGCGCGCGCCGCCGTCGTTAAGGCCTCGACGAAGAAGTCGACGAAAGTATCGCGCGCCGAGAAGGCCGCGGCGGAGAAATCTCCCGCGCCAGCGGTGTCCACGGTGAAGCCCGAAGCGCCGAAGGGCGGCGCGCCGCGGCCCGAAGACAAGGCCAAGGCGGCGGATCTCGTGAAGCCGATGGACGTGACGCGTCCGAGCGCGACGGGCAAGGCGGCGGAGAGCGCGCCGAAGGCGGCCACGGGCGACAAGTCGATACCTTCGGCGGAAGCGGCCGCGAAGAAGCTCAATCTGCCGCGCATGGGACCCGGACCGGATCCGACTGCGGCCAAGTAGCGGGGAGCGCAGTGTGGTGCGCCGATACGCTCGGCGGGTAACCGTAGGGTGCGCCGATGGCGCACCGGCCACCGCAAGATTCACCGCAACGCCGCGAGCTCCGCCTCGCTTGCGATCAGCGCGCGCCACACGAGCATCGCTGCAGTGCGCGCAGCGGCCACGAGATCGGCCTCGCGCACCTTGTCCCGCGTGTCGCCGCGCGTCAGAATGTAGCGGATGTTGCTGGCCGGATTGTCGAATCCGGCCACGAGGCGCAGCGCGGGAATGCCGTGCTGCGCGAAGTTGTAGTGATCGGAGTTGGACATCGTCGGAAGGTAAGTCCCGACACCGAGCTTCGCTTCCTCCGAGACGCGCCGCATCCACGCATCGAGCCGCTCGAAGTCCGTGGTGAGCGCGGTCAGCCTGTCGTCTCCGGCCACCGTATCCAGGTTCACGTTCAGCGCGATCGCGTCGCGCTCGTGCGCAGGCAGGCTCGCGAGGTACTGTTTCGAGCCCGCGAGCGCCCATTCCTCGGCACTGAACAGACTCACCCGCAAGCCGCGCTCGGCCGTGGCCATCTGCGGGGCCATCGCGCGCGCGATGGCAAAAGCGGCCGCCACGCCCGTTGCGTTGTCCATGGCGCTTTCGGCCAGATCGTGCCCGTCGAGGTGCGCGCTCAGCACGACCCAACCGGGTCCGCTGCCGGGGAGATCGAGCGTCAGCACGCGGGTATCCGCCGTGTAATCCTCAGCCTGCACGTTGAGACACACGCGCGCTCGCGTGCCGCTCAGATGTGAAAGGCGTTCGGCGGCCTCGAAGTCCGTGCCCACCGCCGGTATGCCGGCCTGACCGCCGCGGCCGGAAGATCCCGAAACGGGACCGGATGCCGGGTTCGGGTTCGCAATGATGAAGCCCGCCGCGCCGCGCTCCATGGCGTAGCCGAGCTTGCGGCGCCGGTGCACGTGCTGCGGGCTGAACGGGTACTCGTGCCGCACCAGCACGAAACAGCCGCGAATGTCGCCGGCGTGACGCTCGAAATCCTCGGGTGCGCCGCGGCCCACATCCCAGATCTCGCCCGTCACGCCCGCGGCCGCCGTCGATTGGGAACCGAGCAGCGGATTACAGGAGAGCGAGGTGCCGTCTTCGAGCAGCAAGGATGCATGGTGAAGGCGCCACCCCGCATAGGCGACGGGCTCGGAGCGGACCTGCCGGCCGATCGCCGCAAGGCGCTGCTGCGCGAGATCGAGCGATTTCGTCTCGCTTTCGGTGCCCGCGCGACGCCCGCCGCAGTCGCAGAGCGCGTTGAAGTCGGACCAGAGCGCGTCGTCGCCCGAGACGGCGTCGATAATGCGGCGGAGTTGGTCGTTCATACTTTCTGGATTCCCGCCTACGCGGGAATGACGGTGGTTTTCGTCACTGCGTCACTTCGTCACTTCGTCACTCCGGCTTGATGCCGGCGTCTCTGACCACTTTCGCCCAGCGCTTGAGATCGCTCGCGAGCAACCCGCGGAACTGATCCGGCGTGTTCGTGCGCGGCTCCACCGCCAGCGCGGCGAAGCGCTCGCGCACATCCGACGTTTTGAGCGCTCTGGAAACGTGGTCGTGCAGCCTGTCCACGATCGCCTTCGGTACACCGGCGGGCGCCATGATGCCCCACCAGTGCTCGAAGATCATCGGCACGCCGCTCTCGGAAAACGTCGGCACGTCGGGAAACGCCGGGAGGCGCTTCGTGCTCGTGACGCCGAGTATGCGCACGCGCCCGGACTTCGCAAACGGCGCAGCCGTCGCCATCGACGTGAACGTCGCCGGCACCTGGCCTGCGACGACGTCGGTGAGCGCCGGGCCCGCGCCTTTGTACGGCACGTGGTTCAACTTGATGCCGGCATGCGACTGCAGGAGCTCCGCCGCGAGGTGCGTCGTCGCCCCGGTGCCGCCGGACGCGATCGCGATCTTCCCCGGCTGCGCTTTGGCGAGCGCGATGAACTCCTTCACGTTCTCCGCTTTGAGCGACGGGTGCGCGAACAGGAACATCGGCGAGACCCCGATCACGGTGATCGGCGTGAAATCCTTCACCGGGTCGTACGGCACCCTGGCGTGGATGCTCGGGTTGATCGTGTGCGGCATGTCCGACAGGATGATCGTGTAGCCGTCGGGGTTCGCCTTCGCGGCGACGTCGGTGCCGATCATGCTGCCCGCCCCGGGCCGGTTATCGACGACGAACGTCTGACCGAGCGATTCGCCGAGCTTCTGCCCCAGCGTGCGCGCGAGCACGTCGGAGCTGCCGCCGGGCGCATACGGCACGATGAAGCGGATGAACTTGTTCGGGTAATCGGATGCGGCGGATTGTGCCGCCAGCGCTGGAGATGCAAGCGAGAAAAGTATGACGGCAAGTAGACGCATAACGATTTCTCTCTGTTCCTTCATTGCGCCGCGGCTGCGAGCGAAGCTCGCTAGGGTTCACCGCCGCGGTCAGGTCCGCCGGCGTGGATCTGCGACGCATAGAGCTTGCGGACCGTGTGTATGGTATCGGTTTCCTCGGGCCGCTTGTCGGCGCGGTAACCCTTGACTCGGGCAAAGCGCAGCGCGAGGCCGCCCGGATACTGCGAGCTTTCCTGGATCTCGTTGAAGGCGATCTCGACCACGATCTCGGGGCGCAGGTACACGGTCCAGCCGTCGCGGCTTGCCTCGCGTTTCTGGAATTCCTCCGTCTGCCACGCCAGCATCTCGTCGGTCAGACCCTTGAACGTCTTGCCGAGCATGACGAAGCCGCCGTTCTCCGGATCGCGCGCGCCGAGGTGGAGATTGGAGAGCCACCCGCTGCGGCGGCCGTGACCCCACTCCGCGGCAAGCACCACGAGATCGAGCGTGTTGGCGCGCTTCACCTTGATCCAGCCGGCGCCGCGGCGTCCCGCCTCGTACGGCGCATCGAGCGCTTTTGCGACCACGCCTTCATGACCGCGCGCGAGCGCGTCCTCGAAGAACTGCGCGGCCGCCGCCTGCTCCGACGTGATGATCCGCGGAATGATCGTCTCGCGCGTAACCGCACCCTCGAGCGCGGCAAAACGCGCCTGCGCCGGCCTGTCGATGAGCGGCTCGCCGTCCGCGATCAGACAGTCGAAAAAGAACACCGACAGCGGCAGCTCATGCCGCATCGCCTCGACGTCGAGCTTGCGTCCGAACCGTCGCATCGTGAGCTGGAACGAGAGCGGCGAGCCATCGGATCGGAGCGCGATCGCTTCGCCGTCGAGGATGAGGCTCGCGCAAGCAGATTGCCGCACGACCTCCACGACCTCCGGCACGCGGTCGGTGACGTCGTTCAGATTCCGCGTGTAGACGCGAACTTCGTCGCCGGTCTTGTGCACCTGCACGCGCGCGCCGTCGAGCTTCCATTCGAAGGCCGCGGTGCCGAGCTGTGCCAGCGCTTCGTCCGTCGATTCGGCCGACTGCGACAGCATCGGCAGCACCGGCTGCATCAGCCGGATCGTGAAGCGCTTCAGACCCGCGGCGCCTTCGCTGAGCGCCGCACGCGCAACTTCGCTCAAGCCCCCCGCCGACATCGCCGCGCGACGCACGTCGGGCGCGGGAAGTGAGGCTGCGGCGGCAATTGCCTCGAGCATGATGCCGCGCAATGCGCCCTGCCTGAGCTCCCCGACGATCAGGCGCACGAGGAAGTCCTGCTCTTCAGCCGTCGCCCGCCCGAAGAGCGCCTGCAGCCGCTCGGTGCGCCGTGCGCTCGAACCGGCGCCCTTGATGCGCGAGATTTCGTCGAACGCGGCGTCGACCTCGCGGAGCGTGAGCGAGGACGCTTGCGCATGCTCGGCGCCGGCACCCTGGAGCGTCGCGAACGCGACGCCGAGCTTGCCCTGACACGTCTCGCCGCTGAGATATGCGATGCCGATCGGGACTTCGTCGGGCGTCATGAGACGCAGGCACTGCGCGATCTCGTGGACCTTCTTGAGCCGGCTCGCTGTTTTCGAGACACGGCTCGATGCAGCAACGATGTCAGCGAGGAGAGTCATGTCACGCGCGCTGGAGCAAGCCGCGTTCCGTCGCCGCAGTGCGGACCTCGAATGGCGCTCGGACACGTGCAATGAGGCACAATCCCGGTGGATACAAATGAGGAGCGTGGGGACAGATGGCTGAAGCGCGAGTGCAGTTTCATGGCGCCGACTACGAGCACGTGCTCGGATTGTCGGGTAAGTGGCACGGCATCGACATCGAATACGTCACCGTGCAGCCGCCGCGGCAGATCTTCGAGCGCATGCTCGAGGAGCGATGCTACGAGTGCTGCGAGTTCTCGCTCGCGAACTACATCATGCTCAGGGACCGCGGCGCCGACTGGCTGCACGCGATCCCGGTATTCCCGTACCGGGCGTTCCGTCACTCGACGCTGTACGTGCGGCGTGACAGCCCGATGAAGACACCGGCGGACCTGCGCGGCAAACGCGTCGGCGTGCCGGACTACTCGATGACGGCGGCAGTCTGGACGCGCGGCATTCTCAAGGAGCAGTACGGGGTGGACTGGGCGGACATGCGCTGGGTCTCGAGTGGCCGCCAGCGCTTCGAGGCCCTGCCGGGCGCGTCCGTCGAGCTCGTGAACTCCGACCTCGAAGCCGATCTCATCGCCGGACGCATCGACGCGCTGTTCACGCCGAATCCCGCGGACGAGACGAAGCCCGAGGCCGAGCGGCAGCTTCGCTCGTTGATCGGCGACGTGCAGCAGGCCGAAGAGGATTACGTGCGCGATTTCGGCGTCTATCCAATCAACCACGTGGTCGTAATCCGCGACGATGCGCTCGCGCGGCTGCCCGATCTGCCGCGCGCGCTGTTCGATGCGTTCAGGGACGCCAAATCACGCGCCTACCAGCGCCGGCTCGGCACGACGCTCATGCCGTGGGGCACGCGGCACTGGAACAAGGTGTTCGACATGTTCGGCGGCGATCCCCTGCCGTATGGCCTCGACGCGGTGAACCGCGTCGTCGTGCAGCGCCTCGCCGACTATCTGTTCGATCAGAAGCTCATTTCGAAGAATGTCGATATCGAGGGACTTTTCATTCCGCAAACGCTGAAATTCGGCGCGTAACGCGAACAGTATTGGGACAGACATGCAAGCTCAAATCACCGGAAACATTGTCGAAGACACGATCGTCCCCGCGCGCGGCTCCTGGAGCCGGCGCATCGACAAGGGACACATGCTGCGGATCGTCGATCTGGAAGGAAAGCAGGCAGTCGATTTCCTCTGCTATAACGCCAGCGACTACGGCGACCGCTACGCCGCCGCGGATACGATGAAGATCAACCGCGCGGGCATCTTCCTCTCCACCGGCACCGTGCTCTACAGCGTCGGATTGACGGCGCTCTTCACGATCGTGGCAGACACCTGCGGCAAGCACGACACGATCGGCGGGTGCTGCAGTGCTGCGCTGAATACCTTTCGCTACGGCGTGGGCTATCAGCCGAATTGCCGCGACAACTTCCTGCGCGAGCTGGCCCGGTACGGCCTGGGCGAGAAGGACCTCGTGGCGAACGTCAATTTTTTCATGTACGTTCCGGTCGGTGAAAACGGTGAGATGGACATGGGCCCGAGCATTTCCAAACCGGGCGATTACGTCGATCTGCGCGCGGAGTCAGACGTGCTCGCCGTAATCTCCAACTGTCCACAGATCAACAATCCGGTGAACGACTACAACCCGACACCGATCCGGGTCGTCGTCTGGAAGCCGGCGAGCACGCCGGAGGTGCGATGAAGCTGCTGGGCCACGACGGCAGTCCCTTTGTCCGCAAGGTGCGCATTGCCCTCGAGGAAAAGCGCATCGGATACGACTACGTGCACGCGCGCTCGTCGGAGCCCGGCTCGACGTTATGGCAGCACAACCCGCTCTCGAAGATCCCGGTGCTCATCACCGACGCGGGCAAGCCGATCTACGACTCGCCCGTGATCGTGGAATACCTGGATGGCGTGTCCGGTGACCCCCGGCTCATTCCCGCCGGCTTCGAGGAGCGTATCGACGTGAAGCGCTGGGAAGCGCTCGGCGATGGCATTGCCGACGCCACCGTGCTGACCTCGCACGATTACGACAAGGTGCAGAGCGCCGAGTGGCACCGGCGGCAGCGGCTCAAGATCGAGCGCGGGCTCGCGGCAATGGCAAAAGATCTCGGGGAGCGCGAGTTCTGCTTCGGCGAGCGCTTCACGCTCGCGGATATCGCCGCCGGTTACGCGCTCGGCTACATCGACCAGGTCACGCCCGACATCGACTGGCGCAAGGCCCACCCGAATCTCGCGCGGCTGGCGGAGCGCCTCGCGCAGCGCGAGTCGTTCCGGAAGACACTGCCTGAAAAGTAGGCGCGCCGAATTCCCGCCTGCGCGGAAATGATGCTGTAGCGTGCGTCGGCAGCGCACCGGCCGGTGCTAGGTTCCCCTCTGTTCGTATACGAGCCGACCTGCACTGCCACTGTGCGCGAAGCGCACGGTCGGCTCAGTGTAAGTCGAGGGCGTGACGCTTCAGCGCCTCCAGCGGCACGAGCTCCAGCACCTTCGCGTTGGTCGCTTCGAGCACCACCTGCGGCGCACGGCCCGCTTCCCACGCCTCGACCCAGCGCAGGACGTGCAGGCACCAGCGGTCGCCCGGCTTCAGCCCGCGAAAGCGCATCTCCGGGCGCGGGGTGACGAGATCGTTGCCGCGCTCGCGCGAGAACTCCAGGAACTCGGCCGTGACCTTCACGCAGACGAGATGGGCGACGCCGTTCTCGTTGTGCGTCGCGCAGCAGCCGTCCCGAAAGAAGCCGGTGAGCGGCGAGTAGCTGCACGCCTGCAGCGCTCCGCCGAGGACGTTCTTCTCGTCGTGGTTCGGTTCGCTCATGCCGCGAGCATGGCAGAGCGCACAGAGCGTTTCAATGGGGCGATGGGAACGGCTATTGCAATGTCGGCGCTGTAACTTCTTTGGGGAGACTGAGATGGCCGCACGCAAGAAGAGCAGCGCGAGCAGGAAATCCGCATCAAAGAAATCGGCTTCGGCCCGAAGCCGGAGCAGCAGCACGCGGCGCACACCCGACGCGCTCGCGCTGTTGAGAGCCGATCATCAGAAAGTCGATCAGCTCCTGCAGCAATTCGAGAAGGCGCGCGGCAGCGACCGCAAGGAATCGCTGGCGGAGACCATCTGCCGCGAGCTGACGGTACATGCGCAGCTCGAAGAGGAGATCTTCTATCCCGCCGCGCGTGAAGCGCTCAGGAGCGACCAGGACCTGCTCGACGAAGCGACGGTCGAGCACGCGAGCGCGAAAGACCTGATTGCGCAGATCGAGGGCATGGACGCGGGCGACGAGCTGTTCGAGGCGAAAGTCACGGTGCTCGGCGAGTACGTGAAGCACCACGTGAAGGAGGAGCAGAACGAGCTCTTCCCGAAGGTGCGCAAGGCGAAGCTGGACCTGAAAGCCCTCGGAGAACGGATGGAAGCACGCAAGCTCGAGCTCCAGGAAGGCGGCGCGGCGGGCGCGGGCCGCTCCGCGGGCGGCGGTGGGACGCGGCGCACGGCGAGCGGGACGGCGGGCAGCCGCCGCGGCGAACGCGCCACGGCGAAAGCGACCAAAGGCCGCGAGGACGAAGGAATACTCGCAACGATGGCCCGCGGCATGGGCTTCTCCGGCCGCTAGCCAGCGCCGGCAAAGGAAAGGAGGTTTCGGAGGAAAACCTTGGTTTTCCTCTGAATCGTTAACCGGCCGAGGCGGGCTGCCGAATGGCAGCCCGAGCCTTCAGGCGAGCGCCGCCTTACTCCCGGCGTCTGCGCCGCCCCCAGATGTTCTTGTCGATGATGGCCACGAGAATGAGGACGAACCCCAGCACGCGCAGCACGTAAGCGTAGTTGTAGCGTTCGTCGCCGACCCCCACCCAGAACACCGCCACCTGGTTCAGCGCGAGCAGGATGAACGCCGCCGCGAACGAGAGGAACAGCCGGTCCGCCGTGCGCTTCCAGAACTGAAAAAAGTACACCGAAGCGAGGGTGTAAGCGAGCGTCAACGCACCCGCCAGGAAGTCGATCACTACTCGGTCTCCCGGATGAAGCCGTAGAGCATGAACAACATGCCGATGAGCGATGTGGAATGGCGGATCACGCGCAAATCGACGGTGACCGGCAGCAGGATCACGTCGACGAAAAGCAATATGTTGTTTGCGGTGAGACACACGAAACACAGCGAGCTCCACAGCAGGATGCGCAGGCCGGACGACAAATAGGCGCGAAACAGCAGGACCGTGCAGCCCAGGCTCGTCAGGATGGCCAGCATGTACAGGATGGTTTTGAAAACTTCCATTCTTCGTTCTATTTCTTGAGCCTGAAGGCGTCCGCGAACGACCGGATCTTGTCGTCCTTCGGGGCGTAGATCGTTCGAACAAGTGTAACCGGACGCTCGTTGTATGCGCGTGCGAGCCCGGCGACCGCGGCGTCGAGATCCTCGTTCACCGGCGCGTAGCGGTAGGACTCCCCGTCACCGGCGAGCAGCCCCCGGCTCGCGAAGAGGCTCAAATACCGCCGCGCGTCCTGCTCCGGAAGCTTGCGCACGCCCGCTTCGTCGATGGTCTGCCGCACGGTGAGCGCGCGGCTCGCGGAGCGATAGAGCGCGAGCAGCAGCTCTGCCGCGTCTACGCTGGGAATCGCTTCCTGGATAAGAGACCGGAGGGCTTCAGGAAAATCCGGGTCCGTCATTTACGCTGAGTGTGAACATTGCTCCCGGGTTTCTCGGTTGATTCTTGTGCTCGGCGTGAGCGCTCATCGCGCCTCGCCGGCGATGCGAGCCACCGGCTCGTCTGCGCGACGGCCGGCGTCCCGTCTCGCACCCGCCGCGGCATGCTCGGCGAGCATCGCCTGCAACTTTTCGTAATCGACGGGTTTGACCAGGTGGTGGTCGAAACCGGCGGCGCGCGTCTGCATCACGTCGGAGGTGCGGCCGTAGCCCGTGATCGCGATCAGCAGCGTGTCCGCGAACTCGTCTCGCGACCTCAACTCACGCGCGACCTCGTAGCCGTTCATGCCGGGCATGCCGATATCGAGCAGGATCACGTCCGGGCGCTTCTCCTGCGCCAGACGCAGCGCCGTGTGGCCGGCGTGCGCGACCTGCACCTGGTAGCCGTTCAGCTCGAGCAGCATCGTCATGCTGACCGCCGAATCCTGGTTGTCGTCGACCACGAGGATGCTCAGGCGATTGGCCTCATCGGCCTGGTCGGTCGCCGCAGCCGGCGTGTGTGTCGGCTCGACCTTGAGCTCGAGCCCTTCGACCTCTACGAGCGGCAGGCGCACCGTGAACGTGCTGCCACGGCCCGCGCCCGCACTGCGCGCTTCCACGACACCGCCGTGCATCTCCACGAGACCGCGCACTACGATGAGCCCGATACCGAGACTTCCGTGTGCGCCCGTATTGAGCCGCTCTTCGTGCGTCGAAGGATCGAACAACCGGCCGATCTCATCGCGCGCGATGCCGCGGCCGTTGTCCGATACACGGATCACCGCCTCGTCGGGGTTCTCCTGATCCAGCTCGACCGCGATGCGACCCGCGTCGTCGGTGTACTTCGCCGCGTTCGTGAGCAGGTTGCACACGACCTGTGAGAGCCGCACCGCGTCGCCTTCGACGTGCATCGCGGTATCCGGCAGCTCGATGCGCAGGTCGTGCCGTCGGCTGTCGATCAGCGGGCGCACCGTCTCGACGGCATGCTGCACCACGTCGCGCAGGTCCACCGGCTCTCGCTGGAGCGTGAGCTTGCCGCGCGTGATGCGCGAGACGTCGAGCAGGTCGTCGATCAGCCGCGTCAGATGCCTGTTCTGCCGCGCCACGACGTCGCGCGCCCACTGGATCTGCGGATCGTCGATCGCTTTTTTCTGCATGATCTCGATCGAGCCCTGGATCGCCGCGAGCGGATTCCTGAGCTCGTGCGAGAGCATCGCGAGGAAGTCGTCCTTACGGCGGTCCGCGGCCTCCAGCGCCTCCTGCGCTTTCACGCGCTCCGCGATCTCCGCCTGGAGTGTGCGGTTCGCTTGCGCGAGCTCCGCATTCGCCTGCGCGAGCGTGCGATTGAGCGCTTCGAGCTCGCGCGCTTTCTCGGCCTGCAGGGCGGCGTTCGCCTCGGCGAGGCTCTTGTTGAGCCGCTCGAGCTCGCGCCGCTGGCGATAGAGCTCGATCAGCACCTGCACCTTCCCGCGCAGGATCTCGGGAACGACCGGCACGTAGACGTAATCGACCGCGCCGAGCTCGTAGCCCTTGAGCCGGTCGAGGTCGGTCACGTGCACCGCCGTCACGAAGATGATCGGCGTCTTCTCGAAGCGCGGATGCTGGTGGATCAGCGCCGCCGTCTCGAACCCGTCCATGCCCGGCATGTTGATGTCGAGCAGGATCGCGGCGTAATCCATCTCCATCAGCCGCGAGAGCGCTTCCGTGCCGGAGCGCGCGTGTACGAGGTTGTGCCCGAGGCTCGACAGGATCGCGTCGTAGCTCATGAGCCGCGCCGGCTGGTCGTCGACCAGCAGCACGTTGACCTTGTCTTCGGACGCGGCGGCGTGCTGGGCGTTATCGATCACTTCTATGCATCACTCTCTCGTGTCACTTCTTTCCATGACTGCTCGGCCGGTGCGCCACAGGCGCACCCGACGCTGCTTCGTGATTGCGCCACCGCTACCGGTGCAGCCATATCCTCAACAACGACAGAAGCTGATCGGTGTTGACCGGTTTCGCGATGTAATCCGACGCACCCGCTTCCAGGCACTTCTCGCGATCGCCTTTCATCGCTTTCGCCGTGAGCGCGATGATCGGCAGGCGCCTGAACTTCGGATCCTGGCGGATGCGCTTCATCGTCTCGTAGCCGTCCATCTCCGGCATCATGATATCCATCAGGACGAGCGAGATGTCGGAGGCGTCGTTCACGAGCTTGATAGCCTCCTCGCCGGATCCCGCCGAGACCGTGTGCATGTGGTGGCGCTCGAGCAGGCTCGTGAGCGCGAAGATGTTGCGCACGTCGTCGTCCACCACCAGCACCTTCTTGCCGATGAGCGCCTCGTCGCTCTGGTTGAGACTCTCCAGCATGCGGCGCTTCGACAGCGGCAGATCCGACACGACGCGGTGCAGGAACAGCGCCGTCTCGTCGAGCAGGCGCTCGGGCGACTGCACGCCTTTCAGGACGATGCTCTTCGCCATGGTGCGAAGCTGCGTCTCCTCGTCCTGCGAGAGCTCGCGGCCCGTGAACACCACGATCGGCACGTCGCGGAGCTGCGGCTCCTTCTGGATTTCGGCGAGCAGGTCGAAACCGGACATGTCGGGCAGCCGCAGATCGAGCACCACGCAGTCGTACTCGCGCTCGTGCATTGCGGCAAGCGCCTCGTGCCCGGTGCCGACCGCCGTGATGCTCACGTCGTCGTGCGCAATGAGCTCCTGGATGCTCATGCGCTCGGCCGGATCGTCCTCGACGACCAGCAGTTGCCGGGCCCTCGGCTCGGCGAAGCGCTTGATGCGCTCGAACGCGGCCTCGATGCTGTCGGTCGTGAGCGGCTTGTTGAGATACGCGAACGCGCCGCGCTCCAGCCCGTGCTGGCGCTCTTCTTCCACCGTGCAGATCTGCACCGGGATGTGACGCGTGGCCGGATCCTGTTTCAGTTGCGAGAGCACGGTCCAGCCGAGCATGTCGGGCAGGAAGATGTCGAGCGACACCGCGGTCGGCTTGTATTTGCGTGCGAGCGCGAGCGCTTCGGCGCCGCGCATCGCAACGATCGCCTTGAAGCCGTGGTCACGCGCCAGTGCGAGCAGCGTGCGGGCGTAATGCGGATCGTCTTCCGCAATGAGCAACACGGGCTCCCCGGCCTCGATGTTCTCCCGGTCGTCCGGAATCTCCTCCACGCGCGGCGCCGGCAGCACGATCGGCTGGAATGCGCTCGAGTGATCGACCGTCGCGGGTACGGTTCCGGCAAGCTTGCCGGAAGCCGGGCCGACGTACTTGATCGGCAGATACAACGTGAACGTGCTCCCGAGGCCCGGCATGGACGACAGGCGGATCTCGCCGCCGAGCAGGCTCGCGAGCTCGCGGCTGATTGCGAGACCGAGGCCGGTGCCGCCGTATTTGCGCGACGTGCCCGCATCCGCCTGCTGGAACGCTTCGAAGATGATCTTCTGCTTCTCCGGCGGGATGCCGATGCCCGTATCGGTTACGGCGAAGCGAACCACTGCGTCGGCCTTGGAGAGCACCGGATGGTCGATCGACCAGCCCGACGTCGCAGGCGCGACCTCCAGCCGGACGCCGCCCTGATCGGTGAACTTGAACGCGTTCGACAGCAGGTTCTTCAGCACCTGCAGCAGGCGCTTCGGATCCGTGGTCATCGCCGTCGCTCCGAGAGCGGCGTCGAATTCATTGTTGAACATGAGCTTGCGCGCTTCCGCCACGTGGCCGAAGTTGCGCTGCACGAGATCGCGCAGATGTGCGAACGGCAGCTCCTCGCACTCTACGGTCACCGTGCCGGATTCGATCTTCGAGAGGTCGAGAATGTCCGAGATCAGGTTCAGGAGGTCGGTGCCCGCGCCGTGGATCGTCTGCGCGAACTCGACCTGCCGCGGCGAGAGATTGCCTTCGGAATTCTCGGCGAGCTGCTGGCCCAATATCAGAATCGAGTTGAGCGGCGTGCGCAGCTCGTGCGACATGTTCGCCAGGAACTCGGATTTGTATCGCGACGTGAGCGCGAGCTCGGCGGCCTTCTCTTCCACCGCGCGCCGGGCCTGCTCGATCTCCTGGTTCTTGCGCTCCACCTCGGCATTCTGCGCGGCGAGCAATCGGGCTTTCTGCGCGAGCTCGTCGTTGGTCTGCTGGAGCTCTTTCTGCTGCGCCTGAAGCTCGGCGGCGAGCTCCTGCGACTGCTTGAGGAGCCCCTCGGTGCGCATCGTCGCCTCGATCGTGTTCAGCACGATGCCGATCGAGCCGGTGAGCTGCTCGAGGAACGCGAGGTGCGAAGCGGTGAAGTCGGTGAGCGATGCGAGCTCGATAACCGCTTTCACCTCGCCTTCGAACAGCACCGGCAGCACGATCACGCTGCGCGGACGCGCCGTGAGCAGCCCGCTCGCGATCTGAATCGAGCTGTCCTGAATGTCGGACAGCATGAGCCGCTGTTTCTCGATCGCGCACTGGCCGACCAGCCCCTCGCCGACGCGGTAGCGCCGCGTGATCCCGCCCTCGTAGACGTCGGCATAGCCGGCGAGCTGCTTGAGGTAGTGATCCAGCCCGTCGGTGTCCATGATGTACATGACACCCTGCTGCGCGTTCACCAGCGGCACCAGCTCCGAGAGCAGCATCTGCGCCACCGTGAAGAGGTCGCGCTGGCCCTGCATCATCCGGCTGAATTTCGCGAGGTTGGTCTTCAGCCAGTCCTGCTCGGTGTTCCGGTCGGTGGTCGCCCGGAGGTTACCGATCATCGCGTTGATGTAGTCCTTGAGCTCGGCCACCTCGCCGGACGCGTCCACCTGGATGTAACGCGTCAGGTCGCCTTTCGTGACCGCGGTGGCCACCTCCGCGATCGCGCGCACCTGCGTGGTCAGGTTCGCCGCCAGCAGGTTCACGTTCGCCGTCAGGTCTTTCCACGTGCCCGCGGCCCCCGGCACGTTTGCCTGCCCGCCGAGCCGGCCTTCCACGCCGACCTCGCGGGCCACCGTCGTCACCTGCTCGGCAAAGGTTGCCAGCGTGTCCGTCATCGAGTTGATGGTATCGGCCAGCGCCGCGACCTCACCCTTGGATTCGACGGTGAGCTTCTGCCTCAGGTCGCCGTTCGCCACCGCCGTCACGACCTTCACGATGCCGCGCACCTGGTTCGTCAGGTTCGCGGCCATCACGTTCACGTTGTCGGTCAGGTCCTTCCAGGTACCCGCGACGCCGGGCACCTGCGCCTGGCCGCCGAGCTTGCCTTCCGTGCCGACCTCACGCGCCACGCGTGTGACCTCGGACGCAAACGAGTTCAACTGATCCACCATCGTGTTGATGGTTTCCTTGAGCTGGAGGATCTCGCCTTTCACGTCCACCGTGATCTTGCGCGAGAGGTCGCCTTTCGCCACCGCGGTCGTCACCTCAGCGATGTTCCGCACCTGCGCCGTGAGGTTCCCCGCCATCCAGTTCACGTTGTCGGTCAGGTCCTTCCACGTGCCGCCGACGCCGCGCACCTCGGCTTGTCCACCGAGCTTGCCTTCAGTGCCGACCTCGCGTGCCACGCGGGTCACTTCGGACGCGAACGAGTTGAGCTGGTCCACCATGGTGTTGATGGCGTTCTTCAGCTCGAGGATTTCGCCGCGCACGTCCACGGTGATTTTTTTGGACAAGTCGCCGTTGGCGACCGCGATCGTCACTTCCGCGATATTTCTCACCTGAGCCGTAAGGTTCCCGGCCATCTGATTCACGGAATCGGTGAGCTCTTTCCACACGCCGCTGGCGCCTTTGACTTGAGCCTGTCCGCCAAGCTTGCCTTCCGTGCCGACCTCGCGGGCGAC
>DASPNJ010000129.1:0-3739 GCA_035626595.1 Burkholderiales bacterium | reverse complement strand
GTCGATTCCCACAGTTGTAATCTCTTCCATGACTTCCCCTCTCGTTTAGATTGAACACATGAAAATCAATCTTGGCACTCGATGCCGTGCGGGGCACGCCCCGCTTCGAGTAGGGGAAGTCCCTTTCATTCGTTAGAGGTCATATTGGCCGCGCGACGCGAGCCTTACCATCTTGCCGGCTTTGTTTCGATCCCGTTCCTTCTTCTGATACTCGTCGACGGGTTTTGGAAACCAGCGCTCTTGCGCGGTCCTTTTATCGCGTACTGGAGCTTCGACTTCGCGAAATGGATCCTCCTACCCATTCTGCTCTTGGCCATACTGCATCGCCGCAGCGACGTGGTGGGCGCCGACTACGGGCTCGCTGCACCATTGGGAATGGCGGATCTTGTTTACATCTTCCCTCTACCATTCTTTTCGCTGTTCTTCGCCGACTTGGTGGCTGTGCAAGTCAGCGCACGCCTTTTGGGCTATCCGCAGCCTTACTTTGACCTGGAGAAGGCGCTTGCTGCCCTGGGACCTCTTTGGATCGTTGGAACGATCTATACGGCCGCGACTGCCGCGTTTTGGGAGAGCGTTTTCTTCATAGGTTTGCCTTGGCTATGGTTCTCGCGGACACGTGCAGTGAGTCAGCGAGAACGTCTTGCGTTTACTTTGCTAACCGCAGGATTATTCGCTCTCGCTCACTGGGAAAATGGCGCACCAAATTCGATCGGCGCTTTCATATTCCAATGCATCGCCGTCTGGTGGTTTCTGCGGTTGCGAACGTTATGGCCGGTCGTTGCAGCACATTTTGCTGTCGATGTGATCTACTTCTGGCCACGTGTGACATGACCTCTAACTCTAGTTCGAGCGGACGCGATGGTCAGCGGCGCTACCGCGCGCCGCTGACCAGGCGCCGCTCAACATGTTGTTAGATTTCATGACGACACTCGACGCGCTGCAATTCATCTGGTGAACCGCCCCGGGATTCTCGGAGACTCCATTTCTTGAGAGGATGGAGTTTATGGCTAATACATCGAAGAGGTATTCACCGGAGTTCTGCCAGCGCGCAGTGAGGCTTGTGCGTGAACACGAGTCGCAGCACGGCTCGCAATGGGCTGCGATTGTGTCGGTTGCCGAGAAGCTGGGTTGTACGCACGAGACGCTGCGGCGCTGGGTTCGGCGAAGCGAGCGCGATGAAGGGCGGCGGCCTGGATTAACGACTGAAGAGCGTGAGCGGCTGAAGCAGCTGGAGCGCGAGAATGCGGAGCTTCGCCGTGCCAATGAGATTCTGCGTAAGGCATCGGCGTTTTTTGCCCAGGCGGAGCTCGACCGCCGCGGCAAGTGATGCTGTCGTTTATCGACGCTCATCGTGACGAGTACGGGGTCGAGTCGATCTGCAGAGTGCTGCCGATTGCCCCTTCAACATATTACGAGCACAAGGCACGGGAGCTGAACCCGCAGCGCGCGCCGACGCGCGTGCAACGAGATCGGGTGCTCACGCCCGAGATTCAGCGCGTGTGGCGCACCAATTGGGAGGTCTATGGCGCGCGCAAGGTGTGGAAGCAGCTTAACCGTGAAAGCATCAGCGTCGCGCGATGCACCGTCGAGCGCCTGATGCGCGATCTTGGACTGCATGGCGTGGTGCGCGGCCCGGCATTTAAGGTCACTACGAGTGCAACGCAGCGTTGCCACACCCGCCGGACCACGTGAAGCGGGAGTTCACCGTTACGCGACCAAATGCATTGTGGGTGTCCGACCTGACGTATGTCGCGACCTGGACTGGCTTCGTCTATGTTGCGTTTGTGATCGACGCCTTCGCCCGTCGCATCGTCGGCTGGCGCGCATCGAGTTCGTTGCGCACCGATCTCGCACTCGATGCCCTTGAGCAGGCGCTGCATGCTCGCGACCTCGACGCCCGGCAGTCACTCATTCATCACAGCGACCGCGGCGTTCAGTATCTGTCGATTCGCTACACCGAGCGTTTACGCGAGGCAGGTATTGAACCGTCGGTCGGCAGCATCGGCGACTCCTACGACAACGCACTTGCCGAGTCGATCATCGGTCTCTTTAAAACTGAAGTGATCCGCCGACGCGGCCCTTGGCGCACACTGGAGGCGGTCGAATTTGCGACGCTTGAATGGGTTCACTGGTTCAATCATCAGCGCCTGCTTGAGCCGATCGGCTACGTTCCGCCAGCCGAGCTCGAGGCCAGGTACCATGATTCGACGAGTCGGTTGCCGATCGCGGCCTGACTCAAACCCGGAGCTCTCCGGAAAAACCGGGGCGATTCATCTGCGCGGAGTAGTTCACCTGCGGCGCGCCCTCGATGAGCCAGCTCCGGTGCGGCGAAAGCAACGTCTCGCCAGCCGGCGCACGGCGGTACGGCTCCCACTGCGCCTTCCTTAAGCAGCTTCGCACCGTTTTGCGGTCCAGACCCGTTGCGCGCGAGATCGCCGAGTCGGACATCCCGGCTGCCCGCATGCGACCGAGCTCCTCCCATCGTTCTTTATTGACCACCAATTCCCTCACATCCGTTTCGGACGCGGGGACCTTACAAGGCTGCTCGGCGTGCTGCGGCAACACCGCGCTAAACCGTTCCTGCTCACCCATCTCGATCTCCTTCATAAAAGAGGGGTGGGGAGAATTCAATTCCTAAACCTGGGGATTATTGGGTTCCTGCTGACAGCGACCACGGCATGGAATACGCCAGCACATTATTCAGCGCCTGCCTGGCACGGCGCGGCATCCTGCAGAGCATGAACCGTCCCGGCAAGATGAACGACAACGTCCACATCGAGTCCTTCTTTCACTCGATGAAGAGCGACGTTGTGCACGGTGTTCGTTTCAACCATGATCGCGAGATCACGGCCGAGCTGGACAGCTACATGCCCTGTTACAACGACCGGCGACTGCATTCATCGCTGGGATACGTGCCGCCGGCGACGTTTGAGCAACAGTCGGCATAACACCCAGGTGTCAACAAAACTGGGGGAAGATTCCGTTTCAGCGCGTCTTGTGCGCGCTGAGTTGCGCCGCTCAACATGTTGTTAGCGCGCACGATGGGGGTGGTTTCGTAGTCGGCGTAAAATTCGAGTTGGAGGTCATACATGACGCTCAAGGACATTGAAAAGCAGGCGCGGGCACTGACACCCGACGAGCGGGCCGAGCTCGCCGAGGCACTACTTGAATCATTGCGCGAGACGGAAATCAGAGAGATCGAAGCTGCGTGGGACCGCGAAATCGAAGCACGCGTAGCCGCCTACGAACGTGGAGAACTCGAAACGATCACCGCCGAAGATGTCTTCGCTGAGGCTCGCCGGCTGGCTCGGTGAAGACTGCGCGGTTTATTCCCGCGGCACGTCTGGAGTTTCTCTCCGAGGTCATTTACTTCAACAACGAGCAGCCAGGTCTTGGCAGCCGCTTTGCAGCTGCAGTCGAAGAAGCTGCTGCTCGTGCGCTTGCCTTTCCTCGCTCCGGCTCTCCTTCGCGAGCCGCGACGCGCACGGTCCTCACCAAAGACTTTAAGTTCTCAGTGGTTTACCGTGAAGAGCCGAATGGAATCGTCATCTTCGCGGTCGCACCTCATTCGCGCCGCCCGTTTTATTGGCAGTCACGTGCGCGTGCCCGCTAACTTTAGTTGCACCGGACGCGAAGCCAGCGGCACTGCCGCTGGCGCGCGCCGGTGAACATGACGTTATACGTCAGATTGACGCGCTCGCGACCTCCTGAAACGATCGATGAATGTACTTCGAGATCA
>DASPNJ010000128.1:0-60154 GCA_035626595.1 Burkholderiales bacterium | reverse complement strand
GACACTTACGGCATCAACCGGGAGACCATCGAGCGTATCGTGGCCGAGGTGGCGGAAGTCGCCGCGCTCGGCGTCGAGGTCGCGGTCGTGATCGGCGGCGGCAACATCTTCCGGGGAGTCGCGCCGGCTGCTTCGCACATGGACCGGGCGACCGCCGATTACATGGGCATGCTCGCGACCGTGATGAACGCGCTGGCGCTGCAGGACGCGATGCGCCGCGTGAACGTCGTGTCACGCGTGCAGTCGGCGCTCAACATCGAGCAAGTCGTAGAGCCGTATATCCGCGGCAAGGCGATGCGCTATCTCGAAGAAGGTAAGATCGTGATTTTTGCTGCGGGAACGGGAAATCCGTTTTTCACCACGGACACGGCGGCGGCGCTCCGCGGCATGGAAATGAACGTGGAGCTCGTGCTGAAAGCGACGAAGGTCGACGGAGTCTATACCGAGGACCCCACTACGCATCCGGACGCGATGCGCTACAAGGAGCTCACCTTCGACGAGGCGATCATCAAGAACCTGAAGGTGATGGACGCGACGGCGCTCACGCTGTGCCGCGACCAGAAGCTTCCGATAAATGTTTTCAGCATTTTCAAGCCGCACGCGCTCAAGCGCGTGGTGCTGGGCGAAGACGAAGGCACGATGGTGCACGTTTGAGCCGCTTCGAACGTTAGGAGGGCATCATGATCGCGGACGTAAAAAAGACCGCCGAGCAGAAGATGAAAAAAACGCTGGAGACGCTCAGGAACGATCTCGCGAAGGTCCGTACCGGCCGCGCGCACACCGGGCTGCTCGATCACGTGACGGTGGATTACTACGGGACGCCGACACCGGTGCCGCAGGTGGCGAACGTGACACTCGTCGACGCGCGCACGATTGGCGTAACGCCGTGGGAGAAGAAGATGGCCGGCGCGATCGAGAAAGCCATACGCGATTCCGACCTGGGGCTGAACCCGTCGACCGTCGGTGACATGGTGCGTGTTCCCATGCCGGCGCTCACCGAGGAGCGGCGCCGCGATCTCATCAAGGTGGTGCACAAGGAAGGTGAAGCCGCGAGAGTTGCCGTACGCAACGTGCGGCGCGATGCGATCCACCATTTGAAGGATCTGCTCAAGCAGAAGAAAGTCGCTGAGGACGAAGAGCGCCGGGCGCAGGACGACGTGCAGAAACTCACCGACCGCTACATCGCCGAGATCGACAAGCTGCTGCAGGCGAAAGAAGCGGACCTGATGGCGGTTTAGGGGTACCAGAGGTTCCTTGATGCACACGAGCTCCACAGTGACGATCCCCGAAGCCCCCGCAGTGCCGCGCCACGTCGCCATCATCATGGATGGCAACGGCCGCTGGGCGAAGCAGCGCTTCCTGCCGCGCGTGGCGGGGCACAAGCGCGGCCTGGAGGCAGTGCGCGCAACCGTCAAGGCATGCGTGAAACAAGGCGTCGAGTACCTCACGCTCTTCGCGTTCAGCAGCGAGAACTGGCGGCGCCCGTCGGACGAGGTGAAGTTCCTGATGCAGCTCTTCATCGGCGCGCTGGAGCAGGAGATCGACAAGCTGCACGCCAACAGCGTGCGCTTTCGCGCGATCGGCAATCTCGAGCGCTTCGAGCCGCGCATCGTGCGCCTAGTGCAGGAGGCCGAGGCGCGCACGGCGCAGAACCAGCGGCTTACGCTCACGATCGCGGCGAATTACGGTGGCCGCTGGGACATGCTGCAGGCCGTCCACCGCATGCTCAGGGAAAAGCCCGAGCTCGCCGAAACGTTCTCGGAGCCGGACCTCGCACCCTATTTCTCCATGAGCTACGCACCTGAGCCCGATCTGTTCATCCGCACGGGCGGCGAGCAGCGCATCAGCAACTTTCTGCTGTGGCAGCTCGCTTACACGGAGCTTTATTTCACCGACATGCTATGGCCGGATTTCGACGCCGCTGCGCTCTCGAGCGCGATAGCTTCGTACCAGGCGCGCGAACGACGCTTCGGCCGCACGAGCGAACAGCTCCAAGCGACCCAGCGCGTGGCGCGGGCCTCGGCCGGTTGATGCGCTGAGTTCAGGCGCGTAGCCTGCTCGGGCCGGAGCATGTTTCTCACGCGCGCGCTGACCGTTCTCATCGCGCTGCCGGTGTTTACCGCGGCGCTGTTCCTCCTTCCACCGTGGACGTGGGCGCTTCTGTTGCTGGCGGCCCTTTTCATCGCATGCCAGGAATGGGGCACGCTGTCACAGTATGGCAAACAGGCTCGCCTGGGTTACGCGGCGATTTGTGCCGCGTCGGCGCTCGCGCTCTTCCAGTCTGGTGCGGGCAGCGGCGCAGGGGCCGGCAGCATCGAGATCGCGCTATACGCCCTGAGCTGCGCGTTCTGGGTCGTAATTGCGCCGTTGTGGATACGCGGTCACTGGAAGATTCGCGATCCCGCAGCGCTCGGCGTGGCGGGCTGGATTGCGCTCGTGCCGATGTGGCTCGCATTGGTCCGACTCCAGATCGATCCATGGGTCCTCTTGACGGTGCTGGGCGTGGTCTGGATCGCGGACACTTCGGCCTACATCGCCGGCAAACAGTGGGGGCGGCATAAGCTTGCGCCGATGGTGAGCCCAGGCAAATCTTGGGAAGGCGTGGTCGGCGCCGTGGTCGGCGTCGGCATCTACTATGCCGCGCTCTGGTTTATAGTGCCGCCTGACCGCCGGCTGCTCGATGCCGCCGCAGGCGCGGGTGTGTTCGCAGCGCTGCTCGCCCTGAGCATCGTGGGCGATCTGTTCGAGTCGTGGCTGAAGCGTCAGGCGGGCGTGAAGGACAGCGGACAGCTCCTGCCCGGCCATGGCGGGATTCTCGACCGGATCGACGGGCTCACGGCGACCCTGCCAACGGCCGCGCTGGCGCTGCATCTCCTCTGACGCATGCATTCACGACAGTCTCTGACCATACTCGGCTCCACCGGCAGCGTCGGCGCGAACACGCTGGACGTCGTCGCCCGGCATCCCGACCGCTACGGCGTATTCGCGCTGACCGCGCATGCGCGCGCCGCACAGCTTTTCGAGCAGTGCCGCCGTCACCGCCCGCAATACGCCGTGCTTGCGACGGACGTGGGGGCCGAGGGGCTGCGCCGGCGCATACACGAGGCCGGACTCGCGACCGAAGTGCTCTGCGGGCCGGAAGCGCTCGACCACGTCGCGACCGCACCGGAGGTCGACACGGTGATGGCCGCGATCGTCGGGATTGCGGGGTTGAAGCCTGCGTTCGCGGCAGCGCGCGCCGGCAAGAAAGTACTGCTGGCGAACAAGGAGGCGTTGGTGACCGCGGGTCCCGTGCTCATGGACGCCGCGCGCAGCGGCGGAGCGACGCTGCTGCCGATAGACAGCGAGCACAACGCGATATTCCAGTCGCTACCGCCGGGCTACGAGCACGGCCTCGAGCGTTGCGGCGTGCGGCGCATTCTGCTCACTGCGTCGGGTGGCCCGTTTCGGCTCACGTCGCTCGATCAACTCGCGCACGTAACGCCGGAGGCGGCCTGCGCCCACCCGAACTGGGTCATGGGCCGCAAGATCTCCGTCGATTCCGCGACCATGATGAACAAGGGCCTCGAGGTGATCGAGGCGCGCTGGCTCTTCGACGCGCGGCCCGAGCAGATCGAAGTCGTCATTCACCCCGAGAGCATCGTTCACTCGCTGGTCGAATACATCGACGGATCCGTTATCGCGCAGCTCGGGAATCCGGATATGCGCACGCCGATCGCGCACGCGCTCGCGTATCCGGAGCGTATCGACGCCGGCGTGGATTTCCTCGATCTCGCGCGTACCGGTGCGCTGCATTTCCAGGCGCCGGACACGCGCCGTTTCCCGTGTCTGAAGCTCGCGTACGATGCCCTGGAGGCCGGCGGCGCGGCACCGGCCGTGCTGAACGCCGCCAATGAAGTCGCGGTGGCGCGTTTTCTCGCGGGCGAAATCGGTTTCACCGAAATTCCCCGCCTCATCGAAGCCGTGCTGGAGCATGGCCATGCGGCAACGCTGCGGACACTGGATGACGTGCTCGAGGCCGACCGGGCGGCCCGCGAGCGGGCCGCGGAGTGTCTGGCGCTGCCATGAGCTTTCTCCATACCGCGGTGGCGTTCCTGGTGACGCTCGGGCTCCTCATCGTCATTCACGAGTTGGGGCACTACTGGATCGCGCGTCTGTGCAATGTCAAAGTGCTGCGGTTTTCGGTTGGGTTCGGCAAACCGCTCTGGGTTCGGCGGCGCGGCCCTGACGCGACCGAATGGGTCGTGGCGGCATTTCCGCTCGGCGGCTACGTGAAGATGCTGGACGAGCGCGAAGGCGACGTGGCGGCCCACGAAGCGCATCGCGCGTTCAACCGGCAGACGGTCGAGCGCCGCTTCGCGATCGTCGCAGCCGGACCTGTCGCCAATTTCGTGCTCGCCGTTTTGCTGTACTGGCTGCTGTTCATGCACGGTGTCCCTGGTTTGAAGCCGGTACTCGGCCCCGTCCTGGAAAACACGCCGGCCGCGGCGGCCGGGTTCCGGCCCGGCGACACCATCACGAAGATCGGCGAAGAACCGGTTCAGACGTGGCAGGACGCACGGTGGGTGCTGCTGCAGCACGCGGTCAACAAGGGGCGCGTGCCGGTCGCCACCCGATCCGAATCGGGTGAACGCGCGGAACGCGAGCTCGATCTGTCGAGGCTTTCGCCTGCCGACCTCGACAGCGATTTTCTGCGCACGCTGGGTCTCACGCGACAGCAGCCCGTGCTCGCGCCGGTAATCGGCAACGTCGTTGCAGGCGGCGCGGCCGAGCGCGCCGGACTGAAGGCGGGCGACGAGATCGTGTCGATCAACAACCGCCGCGCGTTGGTGTGGGACGACATCGTATCGGCCGTGCGTTCGCATCCGGGCCGCGAGCTCACGTTCGAGGTGCGGCGCGACGAAGCGCGGGTCACGCTCGCGGTGACGCCCGAGGTCTATACCGAAGCGGGCAAGCCCGTCGGGCGCATCGGGGCCGGCCCCAAGGTGGATCGCGCGGCGCTCGCCGCGCTCACGATCGAGGTGCGCTACGGCCCGGTCGAAAGCATCGGCAAAGCGCTGTACAAGACGTGGGACACGTCCGTGTTCAGCCTGCAGATGCTCGGCAAGATGATCGTCGGCGAAGTGTCGCTCAAGAATCTGAGCGGGCCGATCACGATCGCGGATTACGCCGGACAGTCCGCGCAGATGGGATGGGTTTCATTTCTGCTTTTTCTCGCGCTCATCTCGATCAGTCTCGGCGTGCTCAATCTGCTGCCGATACCCTTATTGGATGGGGGTCATTTGATGTATTATGTCTTCGAGATTTTCAAAGGCAGTCCGGTGTCGGACAAAGCCATCGAAATCGGGCAGCATCTCGGTATGGCGTTGCTGTTCGTGCTGATGGCTTTTGCTTTATATAACGATATCAATCGTCTGATTAGCGGCTGATGCATTTTCTTCGAGTCGGTGTTCTGGCGCTGGCGCTCACCGCAGTACCCGCCCAGGCCATCGAGCCGTTCGTCATATCCGACATCCGCGTAGAAGGCATCCAGCGCACCGAAGCAGGCACCGTGTTCAGCTACCTTCCAGTGAAGGTGGGCGACACGATGACCGACGAAAAAGCGTCGGAAACGATCCGCGCGCTCTTCGGGACCGGCTTCTTCAGGGACGTGGTGCTGGAAGCCGAGGGCAACGTTCTCGTCGTGGTCGTGCAGGAACGGCCTTCGATCGCGCAGATCTCGTTCACGGGCATGCGCGAATTCGACAAGGAGACCGTGCTCAAGGCGATGAGCCAGATCGGCCTCGCGGAAGGGCGTATCTTCGACAAGGGCATGCTCGACCGCGCCGAGCAGGAGCTCAAACGCCAGTATCTTTCGCGCGGGCGCTATGCGGCCGACGTGAGCACTACCGTCACCCCGCTCGAGCGTAACCGCGTGTCGCTCAACTTCGCCGTGCAGGAAGGCGACGCCGCCAAGATCCGGCAGATCAGCATCATCGGCAACCAGACGTTCAGCGAGCGCGATCTGCTCAAGCAGATGCAGTTGCGCACGCCGGGCTGGCTCACCTGGTACAGCAAGGCCGACCAGTACTCGCGCCAGAAGCTGGCGGCCGACCTCGAGGCGCTACGTTCCTACTACCTGGACCGCGGCTATCTCGAGTTCAACATCGATTCCACCCAGGTCTCGATTACGCCGGACAAGAAGGACATCTACATCACCGTCGCGATCACGGAAGGTCCGAAGTACACCGTGTCCGACGTGAAGCTCGGCGGCGAGCTGCTGCTGCCGGAACCGCAGCTGCGCAAGCTCATCACGCTCAAGCCCGGGGAAGTATTTTCCCGCGCGCGCGTGACCGAATCGACGAAGGCGATCAGCGATCGCCTCGGCAATGAGGGTTATGCATTCGCCAACGTGAACGCCGCGCCCGAGCTCGATAAGGACAAGCGTCAGGCCGCCTTTACGTTCTTCATCGACCCCGGCCGCCGCGTGTACGTCAGGAGGATCAACATCGCCGGCAACACCCGCACGCGCGACGAGGTGATACGCCGCGAGATGCGGCAGTTCGAGGGCGGCTGGTTCTCCGCGCAGAACATTGCGCTATCGCGCAGCCGCGTCGACCGGCTCGGCTACTTCAACGAAGTCAACATCGAGACGCCGGCGGTGCAGGGCACGACCGACCAGGTGGACGTGAACGTGAGCGTCGTGGAAAAACCCACCGGCGCGGTTCTCCTCGGAGCCGGCTTCGGCAGCGGCGAGGGTCTGATCCTGTCGGGTTCCATCACGCAGCAGAACATTTTCGGATCGGGCAAGCACGTCGGCATCGGGCTGAACACCAGCAAGATCAACACGACGTACTCGCTCACCTATACCGATCCCTACTACACCGTCGACGGTGTGAGTCGCGGCTTCGATTTGTACTTGCGCGAGATCGACGCCGCCAGCAGCGGCCTCGGAAACTACCGCACCCAGACGGCCGGCGCTTCGATACGCTTCGGCGTTCCCGTCACCGAGTTCGACACCATCAATTACGGTCTGGGATACGAGCGTACGAATATCGACACTTTTGTCGACAGCCCGTTGTTCTATCTCGATTTCGTGCGCACGTTCGGCGCGAGCAACGATTCGATATTGGCAACGGTGGGCTGGCAGCGCGACAGCCGCGACAGTCTGCTTTATCCGACCAAAGGGACACTGCAGAAGGCGGCGCTCGAGGTCGGCCTGCCCGGCGGAAGCCTCACTTACTATCGCTCGACCTACCAGTACCAGCGCTACTTCCCGATCACGCGTGACTACGTGCTCATGCTCAACGGGGAGCTCGGTGCCGGTGCCGGTTACGGCGACACGCCAACGCTCCCGTTCTTCAAGAACTTCTATCTGGGCGGGGTCAACTCGTTGCGCGGCTTTCGCGTTTTCACCGTCGGACCGAAGGACATCCAGGGCAATCCGCGCGGCGGCAGGCTGAAGGTGCTCGGCAACGCCGAATTTCTGTTTCCGTTCCCCGGGCTCGCCGGCGAGCGGACCGCACGCATGAGCGCCTTCGTGGACGCCGGTACGACGGGGAACCGCGACGATATGTCAGATATCCGGGCTTCCGTCGGGCTCGGGGCACTCTGGGTTTCGCCGTTGGGGCCGCTTAAAATAAGCATCGGGGTGCCGGTGCTGAAGGAGCCGGGTGATCGCAAGCAGCTCTTCCAGTTCACTTTCGGCGGCGCGTTCTAGAGCCGGTCCCGGTAGCGTCCCAAGGAGACTACATTGAAGCATTCGTACTCGACGCTCGGTTCGATCGCGCTCGCCGCGGTCCTCACCTGCGTGACCGGCGCCGTGTCGGCGGCGGAACTCAAGATCGGCTTCGTCGACCTGCCGCGCATTACCCGCGAATCGGCCCAGGCCGACGCGGCGAGTAAACGCCTCGAGAAGGAGTTCGGTCCGCGCTTTCAGGAGCTTCAGCGCCGTGAAGCGCAGCTGAAGTCGCTCCAGGCGCAGCTCGAAAAGGAAGGCATGACCATGAGCGAAAGCGACCGCCGCGGCAAGGAGCAGGAGCTTTCGCGCCTCACGGTCGAGTTCCAGCGCATGCAGCGCTCGACCAGCGAGGATCTCAATATGCGGCGCAACCAGGAGCTCCAGGGTCTGCTCGAGCGCGCCGATCGTGCGATCAAACAGATCGCCGAGGCGGAGAAGTTCGATCTCATACTGCAGGAAGCCGTGTATCGCACCCCGCGCATCGACATCACCGACCGGGTGCTGAAGGCGATCGCCGAAGGCAGGTAGAGCGGGCGCGCGGCAACCGCGACCGAGAAGCGAAGCGACCGCGGCGCGCATGACCGGCAGCACCGTGAGCTACAGCCTGAGCGAGCTGCGGGCGCGTTTCGGCGGCGAGGTGCTCGGCGATTCGGAGGTGCGGGTGAGCCGCGTCTCGACGCTGGAGAACGCCGAAGCCGACAGCATCACGTTCCTCGCAAACGAGCTGTACCTGCGGCATCTCAAGAATACGCGCGCCGGCGCCGTGATTATCGCGGCATCGGCACGCAATGCGACGCAGGTTGCGCGTATCGTGTGCGCGAATCCGTATGCGTACTTCGCGCGGGTGTCTGCGCTGCTCAATCCGCCGCGTGAAACCCTGCCGGGTGTGCACGAGAGCGCGATGGTGCACCCGGAGGCGCAGGTGGATTCCCGGGCCGAAATCGGTCCGTTCGTGACCATCGAGCGCCTGGCCCGCGTGGAGGCAGGCGCCGCTGTCGGCGCGGGATGTTTCATCGGCGAAAGCGCGGTGATTGCCCGCGATGCCCGGCTGTATCCATCGGTCAGCGTTTATCACCGCTGCACGGTCGGCGCGCGCACCATCGTTCATTCGGGCGCGGTGATCGGCGCCGACGGCTTCGGCATCGCGTTCGACGAGGACCAGTGGGTGAAGGTGCCGCAGATCGGGGCGGTGCGAATCGGCAGCGATTGCGAGATCGGCGCGAACACCACGATCGACCGCGGGGCGATCGAAGATACGATCATCGAAGACGGCGTGAAGCTCGACAACCAGATTCAGATCGCCCATAACGTGCGCATCGGTGCCCATACCGCGATCGCCGCATGCACCGGCATCGCCGGTAGCGCGCAGGTGGGGCGGCATTGCCGGATCGGCGGCGGCGTCGGCATCGCGGGGCACGTGACGATCGCCGACCATGTCGAGATTTCCGGCCATACCGCAATCACCAAATCGATCGCTGCGCCCGGAGTTTTCACGGGGGTTTATCCTTTCGAAGCAAACAGGGAGTGGCGCAGGAACGCCGCGCAGCTGCGGCATCTGGCGGAGCTGGCGCGTCGCATCGCGGCGCTCGAACAAGACCTCGAAGAGCTGAGGAGGACACGAACATGAAGAATATGGACATACACCGCGTCCTCGAATACCTCCCGCACCGCTACCCGTTCCTGATGATCGACCGCGTGCTCGCCTGCGAGCCGGGCAAGAACGTGATCGCGCTGAAGAACGTGACGATCAACGAGCCGTTTTTCGCGGGGCATTTCCCGCACCATCCGGTGATGCCCGGCGTGCTCATCGTGGAGGCACTCGCGCAGGCGGCGGCGATCCTCACTTTCGCGACGGAAGGTCACAAGGCCGACGAGCGGATGGTCTATTACTTCGTGGGCATCGACAACGCGCGCTTCAAAAAGCCCGTCACCGCCGGCGATTCGCTGCACCTCGACGTCTCGCTCGTGCGGCACGCGCGCGGGCTCTGGAAATTCCACGGCAAAGCGAAGGTCGAAGACGCCGTGGTCGCGGAAGCCGATCTCATGTGCACCATTCGACAGCTCGCGGAGGAAGGCGCGGACACGTGAACGCTCCGCTCGACGGGCGTGTGCATCCGACCGCGATCGTCGATCCGGCCGCGCGCATCGCGGCGGACGTCGAGATCGGCCCCTACGCGGTGATCGGCCCCGGCGTCGAGCTGGCGCCGGGATGCCGGATCGGTGCGCACGCGGTCGTCACCGGCGACACCCGGATCGGGGCGAACTGCCGCATATTCCAGTTCGCGTCGATCGGCGAGATCCCGCAGGACAAGAAGTACGGCGGTGAGCCGACGCGGCTCGAAATCGGCGCCGGCAACACGATTCGCGAGTTCTGCACGGTCAATTGCGGCACACGGCAGGGCGGCGGCGTCACCCGCGTGGGCGACGACAACTGGATCATGGCCTACGTGCACATCGCGCACGATTGCCAGATCGGCAGTCGCACGATTTTCGCGAACAACGCGCAGCTCGCCGGACACGTCGTCGTCGGTGACGACGCGATCCTGGGCGGCTTCACGGTCGTGCACCAGTTCTGTCGTATCGGCGCGCACGCCATCACGGGCATGGGTACGATCGTGCTGCAGGACATTCCGCCGTACGTGAAAGCCTCGGGCAACCCGGCGCGTCCGTACGGGATCAACGGCGAGGGGCTGGCGCGCCGCGGGTTCGATGCAGCGGCGGTCGCGACGCTCAAACGCGCGTATCGATCGCTCTACCGCGCCGGACTCACGCTCGAGGCCGCGCGCAAGGCGATCGCCGAGCAGGTTCAGGATCATCCCGAGGTCACGATACTCGCGGAGTTTCTCGCGGCCGAAGGCCGCGGCATCATCCGCTGATCGCCGGGTGCGAGCGAGCGCGCGGGCGGCGGCCCCCGTCACGATAGGCATCGTCGCGGGAGAGCCGTCCGGCGATCAGCTCGGTGCGCACCTCATGCGCGCGCTGCTCGCGCGGCGGCCCGGCGTTCACTTCGTCGGCATCGGCGGGCCGAAGATGGAAGCGCTCGGCCTCGAGGTCTTGTACCCGATGGAAAAGCTCGCCGTGCGCGGGTTGGTCGAAGTGGTCAGGCACTACTTCGAGATCGTCGGCATCCGGCGCCGGCTGCGCCAGCGTTTTCTGCGCGAGAAGCCGGCGCTGTTCATCGGCATCGATTCACCCGATTTCAATCTGGATCTGGAGCTCGCCCTGAAGCAGGCCGGGATCCCGACCGTGCAGTACGTCGGCCCCACGATCTGGGCATGGCGCCGCGAGCGCATATACAAGGTGAAAAAAGCGGTGTCGCTGGTGCTCGCGCTGTACCCGTTCGAGCCGCCGCTGTACGAGCAGGCGCGCGTGCCGGTGTGCTACGTGGGGCACCCGCTCGCGGACGTGCTCGAGCACCTGCCGGCGACCGACGACGTGCGCGAGGAGCTGCGCGTAGCGACCGGTGTGCCGGTGGTGGCGCTGCTGCCGGGCAGCCGCGCGAGCGAGCTCGAAGCCATGGGCGAAGTGTTCGTGCGCACGGCGCAGCTCGTGCAGGCTGAAGTACCGCAGGCGCGCTTTCTCGTGCCGTTCGCATCGCTCGAATCGAAGGCGCTGTTCGAAGCCGCGCTCGCACGCGTTCAGCCGGAGGGCCTGAGCATTACCCTCATGATCGGCCATTCACTGGAGGCGATGGCGGCCTCGGACGTCGTGCTCGTCTCGTCCGGAACCGCCTCGCTCGAAGCTGCGCTGCTCAAGCGTCCCATGGTCATCACGTACCGGCTGAACCGGCTCACATGGTGGCTCGTGAAGAACCGCTTTTACGTGAAGCACGCCGGCATGCCGAACATCCTCGCCGGCGAAGAGATCGTGCCGGAGCTGCTCCAGGACGACGCGACGCCGCAGAAGCTCGCCGCGGCCGTGCTCGCGCTGCTTGCGGATCCGACGGCGCGCGCGCGTCTCGACGAGCACTTCGAGCGAATCCGCACGGCACTACGTCAGGACAACGCGGACCGGGTCGCGAGCGCCATCATGCCGCTGCTCTCACGCGCGCGGTCCGCCTGACCGCGAGCTCCGCGATGACTTTCCGCAGTCCTGCGCGCTCACGACGCGCTTCGACCAGGCCCCGGCGCGCCGCGCACGCCCGAACGAGAGTCTGGTAGTAGGCGCCGTCGCGCTCGGCACGCAGCATGAGACGCGCGAGGGCGCGTTCGTCCGCCACGGTGAAATATCCGGGATAGCGCGGGCCCAGCATGCCCACGTTGCCATCGATGCGCGAAGCGAGCACGGGCACCCGGTTGGCAAGCGCCTCGCACACCACGTTTGCGCCGCCTTCCATGATCGAGCTCACCACGAGGAGCCGGCTGCGCGCGAGCATGCGCAGCGCCGCGCCGTGCGGCAGCTCGCCGAGCCAGCGATAGCGCGGCTCGCGCGCCATCCGCATCCGGGCCTCGTCGGCCATGTCGTCGCTCAGCGCGCCGCCGATGTGCGTTACGCGAACACGGCTTTGAGCCGGCAGCAGACTGAGCGCGGTCGCGGCCCGGAAGGGATCTTTTTCCGGGCGCAGATGCCCGCTCACGATGATCTCGAACGACGTCGCGAGCGGCGGTGGACGACGCACCGCGCGCGCCGACTGCACGATCACCCGCGTCTTCGCGCGAAAGGGCGCCGGCAGCGCTCTCGCACCGAGCTCGTGCAGCACGATGAGCCGTGTGGCGATGGCGAGCGATGCCTGCGCGTCGGCGTCGTTGCCGATGTCGCGGTAGAGATCGGTGCCCGTGAGCACGACCACGAGCGGGCGCTCCGGGAACGCTTCGGCGAAGCGTCGTATGGAATCGTGGCTGCGCCGCGCGTGCAGCGCGATCATGAGATCGACGGGAACGCCGGACCACCGCTGCTCCAGCACGACTTTATGACCCAGCTCGCGCAGGAACGTGTTCCAGCGCGCCGCAGTGTTTCGGTTACCGCTGCGGGAGCGCGACGGCACCGGTGTTATGAGTGAAATTCTCACGCGCGCGACGTGCGACGATAAACTGTTTGGACTATAGCAAAGCCTCCATTCATGGCGTCTTTCATCGAAGCGGAAGCGCCGGCTGCGGCCGCGCCTGCATCCGAGCTTCATCGCATGCTGCTCGACGCGCGGACGCGCACGCTCGCCCTTTCAGCAGATCTCACGGGCGAGCAGCTACTCGGACCGCGACTCGCGATCGTCAATCCGCCGCTGTGGGAGATCGGCCACCTCGGCTGGTTCCAGGAGCGATGGTGCCTGCGGCAGCGCCCCGACGGCACACTTTCACCCTCGATGCTCGAAGACGCGGACGCGCTCTACGATTCGTCCGCGGTTGCGCACGCCACGCGGTGGGATCTGCCGCTGCCTACGATCGAGGCGACGCTCGACTATCTTCACGCGGTGCTGGAGCGCACCTGCGAGCGTCTCGCTGCCTCACCGCAATCCACGTGGCTGCGCTACTTCGCGCAACTCGCGGCCTCTCACGAAGAGATGCATTGCGAGGCGTTCACCTACACGCGGCAAACGCTCGGCTACCGCTGTCCCCGCGATCTGGCCGGGCTGAAGGCGCGGCGCGCCGACGGAGATTGCCCGGGCGATGTGGAGATCGCCGGCGGTGAATTCATGCTCGGGGCTCGGGCCACCGACGGCTTCGTCTTCGATAACGAAAAATGGGCGCATGTCGTGCGGATCGCGCCTTTTCGCATTGCACGCGCACCGGTGAGCAATGCCGCTTTCGCCGAATTCGTCGAAGATCACGGCTATACGCGTCGCGAGCTGTGGTCGGCCGATGGCTGGGCGTGGCGCACGCGGGCCAACGCCAAGACGCCGGTGTACTGGCGGCGCGAAGGCGACGCATGGCTGGAGCGCGTGTTCGACCGGTACGAGCCGCTCGCACCGCACCTTCCGGTCATCCATGTGAGCTGGCACGAGGCGCAAGCCTATTGCCGCTGGGCGGGCCGGAGGCTTCCCACGGAAGCCGAGTGGGAATGTGCAGCCGCCTCCGATCCGGCTGGCGGCGCGCCGCGGCGCTACCCTTGGGGAGCCGCCGCACCGGATGAAAGTCGCGCCAATCTCTACGGCAGCACGCCGGGCCGCGTCGACATAGCGGCGTGTGCGTCGGGCGACAGCGCATGCGGATGCCGGCAGATGATCGGCAATGTCTGGGAATGGACGGCCGATGCGTTCCGCCCGTACCCCGGATTCGTGGCCGATCCCTACGCGGAGTATTCGCAGCCGTGGTTCGGCGACCACAACGTGCTCAAAGGCGGCGCATACGCAACGCGCGCGCACCTCATCCGGAACACCTGGCGCAATTTCTACCAGCCGCACCGGCGTGACGTGCTCGCCGGGTTGCGCACGTGCCCGCGATGACGGGTTCGCCGCGCAGGATCACCTCGGCTTCGAATCCGCACTTCCGCGCCCTCGTAAAGCTGCAGCAATCGTCGCGCGAGCGCCGGAAAAGCGGTCTGTCGCTGCTCGATGGTGTGCACCTCCTTGCTGCGTATCTCGACCACGCCGGTAGTCCCGAGGAAATCGTGGTGAGCGACTCCGGCGCGGCGGTCGAAGAAATTGCGAAAACAGTCCGGCGCGCCGGTGTGATGCCGCTCGTGGTCAGTGACGGGCTCTTTCGCGAGCTGTCTTCGGTCACGACGCCTACCGGCGTGATCGCGATCGTGCGCACGCCCAAGCCGGACGCGCTTCCACAGGTGCCCGGCCCATGCGTTATGCTCGAGGACATTCAGGACCCGGGGAATCTGGGCTCGATCCTGCGCTCGGCCGCCGCCGCCGGCGTTTACGAGATTTATCTCTCCCGCCACAGCGTTCACGCGTGGTCTCCGCGCGTCATTCGCGCGGGTATGGGCGCCCATTTCATGCTGCGCATCTACGAGCAGGTGGATCTCGAGACGGTGATCGAGCGTTGTCGCGGGCCGGTCCTCGCGGCAACGATGGATGCGCAGACGCCGCTTTATTCCGCGGACCTGACCGGCGATGTCGCCCTTCTCTTCGGCAACGAAGGGGCGGGCCTGAGCGCGGAAGTGCGCCGGCGCGCGCATCGCGCAATCCAGATACCGATGCGCGGCCCGGCGGAATCGCTGAACGTCGCGGCCGCCGCGGCGATCTGTCTGTTCGAGCGCGTGCGCCAACTCGGGCCGCCGTTCGGCGGCCCGCCTCGGCCGGTGCACGATTCAGAGGAGCCTCCGTTCCTGGCGCCTCCGACGCGCTGCTAGTAGATGCGCCGCACGAGCTTGGCCTCGTGCAGGATCGTCGTCGCGAGCTCCTCCACCGATTTGCTCGTAGCATCCAGGTACGGAATGCCTTCCTGGCGCATCAGGGCCTGCGCTTCGCGCACCTCGTACTCGCAGTTTTCCAGCGTCGCGTAGCGGCTGCCCGGCCGTCGCTCGCTGCGGATCTGGTGCAGGCGCTCCGGTTTGATCGTGAGACCGCGCAGCCGCCCGCGCAGCGGTCGCAACTGGCCCGGCAGTTGCATACTGCTGAAATCTTCCGGAACCAACGGATAGTTCGCCGCGCGTATGCCGAACTGCATGGCCATGTACAGACAGGTCGGCGTCTTGCCGGAGCGCGAGACGCCGACGAGGATGATGTCGGCATCGCTCAAATCGCGCGTGGCGACGCCGTCATCATGACCCAGCGCGTAGTTGACCGCGTCGATGCGGTGATAGTAGTTCACGAGATCGTTGACACTGTGACTGCGGCCGATCGCGTGCGACGCCACCACGCCGAGCTCTTTTTCGAGCGGCGAGATGAAGATCTCGAAGCAGTCGAGGAAGAGCGCGTTCGCACTGCCGACGATTGCGGCGATCTCGTTATTCACCAGCGTGCTGATCACAATCGGCCGCACGCCGTCGCTCGCCGCGGTCTCGTTGATGCGCGCCACGATCTCACGCGCTTTTTCGACCGTGTCGACGAACGGCAGCGTCACTTCCTGGAAGCGCACCGTGTCGAATTGCGTGAGCAGACTGTGCCCGAGCATCTCCGCCGTGATGCCGGTGCGGTCGGACACGAAGAATGCTGCGCGTTTTTCGGGAGCGGCCATCGAACGGAGGGCAGGGGGGCTTCCGGTAAAATAGCCGCTTTTCAATGGCCGCACAAATGAACGATGGTGGTCGCATGAATGATTCCCTCACGCTCGATCTCGCGGAAGTGCGCATGAGCGACGTTGCACGCGTGGGGGGCAAGAGCGCGTCTCTCGGCGAGCTCATCAGTGAGCTTTCCGGAGCCGGCGTGCGCGTACCGGGCGGCTTCGCGACGACCGCTTGCGCATACCGTGAATTCCTGGCGCAGGGCCGCCTCGATCGGCGCATCTCCGAGCGGCTCGCGACACTCGACACCGACGACGTGAAGGCGCTCTCCGCCGCGGGCCGCGATATCCGCGAATGGATCGTCGCACAGCCGTTTCCCCCCGCGCTCGAGCGCGAGATCCGGACGCGATACGAGACGCTCGCCGGACAGGCGAACGGCGCGAGCTTCGCGGTACGTTCCTCCGCGACGGCCGAAGACCTGCCGGATGCGTCGTTCGCGGGCCAGCAGGAAACGTTTCTCAATGTCCATGGCTTCGAAAACGTGCTCGAGGCGGTCAAGCACGTGTACGCGTCGCTCTACAACGATCGCGCGATCTCGTACCGCGTCCATAAGGGTTTTGCGCACGATGAGGTCGCGCTCTCCGCGGCGGTGCAGCGCATGGTGAGGAGCGATCTCGCCGCGAGCGGCGTCATGTTCACGCTCGACACGGAGTCGGGCTTCGACCAGGTCGTGCTCATCACCTCGGCCTACGGGCTCGGTGAGACGATCGTGCAGGGGCAGGTCAATCCGGACGAGTTCTACGTTTACAAACGCGCGTTGGAGGCCGGACGGCCGGCAATCGTGCGGCGCGGGCTGGGCTCGAAGGCGCTGAAGATGACGTATGCCGATGGCACGCAGGCCGGCAAATCGGTCAAGACCGAGAGCGTGTCCGAGGCCGAGCGCCGCAGGTTCTCGGTGAGCGATGCCGAAGTCGAAGAGCTCGCGCGCTACGCCATGATCATCGAACGGCATTATGGCCGGCCGATGGACATCGAGTGGGGCAAGGACGGCAGCGACGGCAAGCTGTACGTGTTGCAGGCGCGTCCCGAAACGGTCAAGGCCGGAGAGCGCGTAGACACCTTGCGACGCTATCGGCTCAAGCAGCGCTCCGAAGTGCTCGCGACCGGCCGCGCGATCGGTCAGCGGGTCGGAAGCGGGGCGGTCCGGCTGATCGCAAACGCAGCCGAGATGGACCGCGTGCGCGAAGGCGACGTGCTCGTTACCGATATGACGGACCCGGATTGGGAACCGGTCATGAAGCGCGCTGCGGCGATCGTCACCAATCGCGGTGGACGCACCTGCCATGCGGCGATCATCGCGCGCGAGCTCGGAATCCCTGCGGTGGTCGGCTGCGGCGATGCGACGCGGGTGCTGAAGGACGGCAGGCCGGTCACGGTCTCGTGCGCGGAAGGCGATACGGGATTCGTCTATCGCGGCATTCTGGAAACCGAGGTGATCGACCTTTCCCTCGCGAAAATGCCCAAGCCGCCGGTGAAGATAACGATGAACGTCGGCAATCCGGAGCTCGCCTTCGAGTTCCAGCGGCTGCCGAACGAAGGCGTAGGCCTCGCGCGCCTGGAATTCATCATCGCGCGCATGATCGGCGTGCACCCGAAAGCGGTGCTGGCGTACCCCGACGTGCCGGCCGATTTGAGGGTCGCCGTCGAGGAGCACAGCGCCGGTTACCCGGATCCCGTCGCGTTCTACGTGGAAAAGCTCGTCGAAGGCGTGGCGACCCTGGGCGCGGCTTTCTGGCCCAAGCCGGTGATCGTCCGGCTGTCGGACTTCAAGTCGAACGAGTATTCCAGCCTGACCGGCGGATCGCGCTACGAGCCGCGGGAGGAAAATCCCATGCTGGGTTTTCGCGGCGCCTCGCGCTACGTCTCCTCGTCGTTCCAGGACTGCTTCGAGCTCGAATGCCGCGCCATGAAGAAAGTGCGCGACGACATGGGGCTCACCAATATCGAGATCATGGTGCCGTTCGTGCGTACGCTCGCGGAAGGGCGCAAGGTGCTCGACCTGCTTGCCCGCAATGGGCTGGAGCGGGGCAAGAACGGGCTGCGCATCATCATGATGTGCGAGATCCCGTCGAACGCCGTGCTCGCGGACCACTTCCTCGAGCTCTTCGACGGCTTCTCGATCGGTTCGAACGACATGACGCAGATGACGCTCGCCCTCGACCGCGATTCGGGCGGCATCATCGCGGACGCGTTCGACGAGCGCGACCCCGCGGTCAAGCACATGCTGCATCTCGCTATCCAGGCGTGCCGCCGGGCCGGCAAGTACGTCGGCATCTGCGGACAGGGTCCGTCGGACCATCCCGACCTTGCGAAGTGGCTCGTCGACGAGGGCATCGAGAGCCTGTCGCTCAATCCCGATACCGTCGTCGAAACCTGGCTGTATCTCGCGCGCGAGGCGGGCGCAAAACACTGACTCTCGCGTTGGACGCGGGCGGGCGTTGCGATAGAATGCGCAAACGGCACGTTATGCGATGACCAAATTCATCTTTGTCACAGGTGGCGTAGTTTCCTCCCTTGGCAAAGGTATCGCTGCCGCCTCCCTCGCCGCCATTCTCGAATCCCGCGGCATCCGCATCTCGATGGTGAAGCTGGACCCGTATCTCAACGTGGATCCGGGCACGATGAGCCCCTTCCAGCACGGTGAAGTGTTCGTGACCGAAGACGGCGCCGAGACCGATCTCGACCTGGGCCACTACGAGCGGTTCGTCCAGGCGAAGATGAGCAAACGCAACAACTTCACCACCGGCCAGATCTACGAAAGCGTCATCCGCAAGGAGCGCCGGGGCGATTATCTCGGCGGGACCGTGCAGGTGATCCCGCACATCACCGACGAAATCAAGCAGTTCATCCGGCGCGGGGCCGGCGACGCCGAAATAGCGATCGTCGAGATCGGCGGCACGGTGGGCGACATCGAGTCCCTGCCGTTCCTGGAGGCCATACGGCAGATGGCCATCGAGGTCGGGCGCGAGAACGCGTGCTTCATCCATCTCACGCTCGTGCCGTATATCGCCTCGGCCGGCGAGATCAAGACGAAGCCCACCCAGCATTCGGTCAAGGAACTCCGCGAGATCGGTATTCAGCCCGACGTGCTGCTCTGCCGTGCCGACCGGCCGCTGCCCGACGACGAACGCCGCAAGATCGCGCTGTTCACCAATGTCGGGGTCGAGGCCGTGATTTCGGCAGTGGACGTCGACAGCATCTACAAGATTCCGGCGATGCTTCACGTCCAGAAGCTCGACGACATCGTGTGCCGCAAGCTCGGCCTGACGCCGCCGCCAGCGAATCTGAGCGCGTGGGACGATCTCGTCTACGCGCTCGAGCACCCGAAGCGCACGGTGAATATCGCTCTGGTGGGCAAGTACGTCGACTTGACCGAGTCGTACAAATCGCTGTCCGAGGCGCTGATCCACGCGGGTATTCATACCGGAGCCAAGATCAAGATCCATTACATCGATTCGGAGACGATCGAGAAGAACGGCGTCGGAGCGCTCGAGGCGATGGACGCGATCCTGGTGCCGGGCGGCTTCGGCAAGCGCGGCGTGGAAGGCAAGGTCGAGGCGATCCGCTACGCGCGCGAGAACCGGGTTCCGTATCTCGGCATCTGTCTCGGCATGCAGCTCGCGGTGATCGAGTATGCGCGGCACGTCGCGGCACTCGATGGCGCGCACAGCACGGAATTCGAGCCCGAAACACCGCATCCGGTGATCGCGCTGATCACCGAATGGCAGGATCGCGACGGGCGCGTCGAGCGCCGCGACGTGCAGTCGGACCTCGGCGGAACGATGCGCCTCGGCGGGCAGGAGTGCACGCTTGCCGGCGATTCCCTCGCAGCTTCCATTTACAGCGCCGAGCGCATCGTCGAACGCCACCGCCATCGCTACGAAGTCAACAATCATTACCTGCCGCGCCTCCAGTCCGCGGGCCTGAAGGTGAGCGGCCTTTCGGTGCGCGAGGGTTTGTGCGAGATGGTGGAGCTCCCGGGTCACCCGTGGTTCGTCGGGTGCCAGTTTCACCCGGAGTTCACTTCGACCCCGCGCGCCGGTCATCCGCTGTTCAAGGCGTTCGTTCAGGCCGCGCTTCAGAGCTCCGCCGCGCAACTCCGCGAGCCGCCGGCCACGGAGCGGTTGCAGACCATCGCATGAACCTGTGCGGCTTCGAGGTGGGGCTGGACAAGCCCCTTTTTCTTATTGCCGGGCCGTGTGTCGTCGAATCGCGCCAGCTCGCGATGGACACGGCGGGCGAGCTGAAGGCGATCGCGTCGGCCATCGGCATTCCTTTCATCTACAAGTCGTCGTACGACAAGGCGAACCGCAGCTCCATCGGATCGTTTCGGGGTCTCGGTATGGAGACGGGCCTGGAAATCCTGGCCGAGGTGCGCAAGGAGATCGGCGTGCCGGTGCTGACGGACGTCCACGAGATCGAAGACATCGAAAGCGCGGCGGCTGCCGTAGACGTTCTTCAGACGCCTGCGTTCCTCTGTCGCCAGACCGACTTCATCTGCGCGGTGGCGGCGAGCGGTAAGCCGGTCAACGTCAAGAAAGGCCAGTTCCTCGCGCCCGGGGACATGAAGAACGTCGTGGAAAAAGCGCGGCGCGCCGCGCGCGAACGTTTTCCGCAGGATGCGCGCGCAGGTGAAAACCTGCTGGTGTGCGAGCGCGGCGCTTCCTTCGGCTACAACAATCTCGTATCCGACATGCGCTCGCTCGCGATCATGCGCGAGACCGGGTGTCCGGTCGTGTACGACGCGACGCATTCGGTGCAACTACCGGGCGGGCAGGGGACCTCCAGCGGAGGCCAGCGCGAATTCGTGCCGGTGCTCGCGCGTGCCGCCGTTGCGAGCGGCGTGTCAGGCGTGTTCATGGAGACACACCCGAACCCTGAGAAAGCGCTGTCGGATGGACCGAACGCGTGGCCGCTCGCCCATATGCGCGGTCTGCTCGAGACGTTGAAACGTCTGGATGAAACCGTAAAGCGCTCGGGGCTCGCGGAGACACTGATATGAGCGCAATCGTCGACGTCGTCGCGCGCGAGATCCTCGATTCCCGCGGCAATCCGACGATCGAGGCCGACGTATTGCTGGAATCGGGCGTGCTCGGTCGCGCCGCGGCCCCGTCGGGCGCATCGACCGGGAGCCGCGAGGCGATCGAGCTGCGCGACGGCGACAAGAAGCGCTACGGCGGGAAGGGCGTGCTGCGGGCTGTGGAGCACGTGAATACCGAGCTTTGCGAGGCGGTCATCGGCGTAGATGCTACCGAGCAGAGCTTCATCGACCGCACGCTGATCGACCTCGACGGCACCGACAACAAGGGGAGGCTGGGCGCCAACGCAATACTCGCGGTCTCGCTCGCCGTTGCGAAAGCGGCCGCCGAGGAGTCGGGGCTGCAACTCCATCGCTATATCGGCGGGGCCGCGGCGATGACTCTGCCGGTGCCGATGATGAACGTGGTGAACGGCGGCGTGCATGCCGACAACGGTCTCGACATGCAGGAATTCATGCTGCTGCCGCTCGGCGCGTCGTCGTTTCGCGAGGCGCTGCGCTGCGGCGCCGAGGTTTTCCAGACGCTGAAGAAAATCCTGCATGACCGCGGTCTGGCCACGGCGGTAGGCGATGAGGGGGGATTCGCGCCGCGGCTGCCGAATCACGAGGCGGCGATCCAGTTGATCCTCGAAGCGATCGAGACCGCCGGTTACGAGCCGGGCCGTGAAGTCGCGCTCGCGCTCGACTGCGCAAGCTCGGAATTTTTCGACGACGGACATTATCGTCTGCGCGCCGAAGGCCTGTCGCTCACCGCGACACAGTTCGTCGACTTCCTGAGCGCTTGGGTAGACAAGTACCCCATTCTGTCGATCGAAGACGGCATGGCCGAGAACGACTGGGAAGGCTGGAAAGAGCTCACCCAGCGCCTCGGCGAGCGCGTGCAGCTCGTCGGAGACGATCTCTTCGTGACCAATACGCGCTACCTCGAGCGCGGCATACGCGAAGGCATCGCGAACTCCATCCTTATCAAAGTCAACCAGATCGGCACGCTCACCGAGACGCTCGCCGCGATCGAAATGGCGAAGCGCGCACGCTATACCGCCGTGGTTTCGCACCGTTCCGGCGAGACCGAAGACACCACCATTGCCGACATCGCGGTCGCGACCAACGCCGGACAGATCAAGACCGGCTCGCTATCGCGCTCCGACCGGCTGGCGAAGTACAACCAGCTCCTGCGCATCGAGGAAGATCTCGGCGACAGCGCTCTCTATCCGGGACGCAGCGCCTTCTATCAGCTCAGGCCTCCGTGAAAGCGCTCACGCTCGTGCTCGCCGCACTCGTGGTGCTGATCCAGTATCCGCTCTGGCTCGGCAAAGGCGGCTGGCTTCGGGTGTGGGAGGTGGACCAGCAGATTCACACCCAGCGCGAGCGCAACACGCGCCTGAAATCGCGCAACAGCGCACTCGATGCGGAAGTGCGCGATCTCAAGCAGGGCTTGGAAGCCGTTGAAGAACGCGCCCGCAGCGAGCTCGGCATGATCAGGCAGGATGAAATCTTTTTTCAGCTTCTCGACAACACCGGCCGGCGCGCTCCCGCGCCCGACGCCCCCTAATCAGCGATGACTGCGCAGGTACTCGACGGCGCCGCGATGGCGCGTGAGGCTCTTTCCGGATTGAAGGACCGCATTGCGGCGCTCGCCCGCAACGGCGTGAAACCGGGCCTCGCCACGGTGCTCGTCGGCGACAATCCGGCCTCGCGCGTCTACGTGCGGAACAAAGTGCGCGCGTGCGGCGAGGTCGGCCTGCACGCCGAAGTGCACGAGCTGCCTGCCGACGTCACCGCGGCCGCGCTGCTCACGCAGATCGACTGGCTGAACGCGAATCCCGCGATTCACGGCATCATCGTGCAGCTTCCGCTGCCGCGCACGCTCGATGCGCAGAGCGCGCTGCAGTCGATTGCGCCCGGCAAGGACGTCGATGGCTTCAACTGGTCGAACCTCGGCGCGCTCGTGGACGGGCATCCGCGGCTCGCGCCGTGTACCCCGCTCGGCGTAATGGCCATGCTCGCGCGGGCGAACATCGCGATCGAAGGCCGGCACGCCGTCGTCATCGGACGCAGCAGTGTCGTCGGCAAGCCGCTCGCCCTCATGTTGATCGCGCACGGCGCGACCGTTACGGTCTGTCATACCAGAACGCGCGATCTGGCGGCGTTCACCCGCGCCGCCGATATCGTGATCGCCGCTGCCGGGCGCGCACGACTCCTCACGGCCGACATGGTGAAGGCCGGCGCCGCCGTGATCGACGTCGGCATCAACCGCGACGAGACCGGCAAGCTCGTCGGCGACGTCGATTACGAAGCGGTGAAGGCGAAAGCCGGGGCGATCAGCCCGGTGCCCGGCGGTGTCGGACGCATGACCGTCGCGATGCTGGTCTCGAATACCGTGCTTGCGGCCGAGCTGCAAACGCGTGGGGCAGCTGAAGCCTAGCGAAATTCACCAGCTCGACCGGCCGTCGCGCGCGTTCCCGCAATCACACCGCTCGCCGCATAAACATAGCGCGCGGCAGCCTAAAGCAAGCGCAACCCATTGCTATAATTGAATCTTTTCCAATTCTCCGCGAGTGTCTAACGCTACCGTGCCGACGCCCGAATCGGGCCTCGCACTGCACGATCTTTATGATCACGAAGGGCTAAAACGGCTCGATGCGCTGTTCGTCGACCGCCTGAGCGCGCGCGACGCGCTGCTCGCGGAGGCGCTGCTGCGCGCGCGCTGCGCGCCCGACGCACTCCCCGCGAAGCAGGAGTCGGAGCTTCTGCTCGCCCTCGCGCCTCACGTCGATGAGTTCATCGGCTGGTTGTTCGGCATCGAGAACGAGGTCGAAGCGCTCGCCGCGCGGCATCACGCGCTGAATCCGCTCTATGGCGTCAAACGCAACTTCGTGCAGCGCAAGGCGATGCACAAGTACAAGACGGCCGAAGCCGAGCAGCTGGACGGCGCGGCGTTGGCCGTGGAGCTCGAAGCCCTGATCGGCGCACCGCTCACCGAGCTCGTTTTCGCGCGCCAGGTCCTCGAATGGCAGAAGGACGAGGCCGCCAACGCGAGCCTACTCGACGTGGCGCTGCGCTACGCCGCGTGGGCGGCGCTCAGCGCGGCGGGAAGGCGCAAACATCGCGCGGGCGTGCTCTTCAAGGCGCCGCACAAGATCGATCCGCAGCACCTCGTGCCGGCCGTCGTGGACGAAAGCGCCGGCTTTCGCGCGTATCGCTACGCCGAGGACAAGCTTCGCCGGCGCGAGGGCTTCAAGCTCACCGATTCGGGCACCGATCTCACCGGCGCGCTCGATCAGGCGCACTACTGCATCTGGTGTCACGAGCAGGGCAAGGACTCCTGCTCGAAGGGTCTGCGCGAGAAAGGCGCGAGCGGCCGCGGCGAAGCCTCCTTCAAGAAGACCGTGTTCGGCGTGACGCTCGCCGGCTGTCCGCTCGACGAGAAGATCTCGGAATTCCACAAGACGAAGACCGAAGGCAACGCGATCGGCGCCCTCGCCATCATCGCCGTGGACAATCCGCTGTGCGCGGCCACGGGTCATCGCATCTGCAACGACTGCATGAAGGCGTGCATCTACCAGAAGCAGGAACCGGTCGATATCCCGCAGGCGGAGACGCGCACGCTGAAGGACGTGCTGGAGCTGCCGTGGGGATTCGAGATCTACAGCCTGCTCACGCGGTGGAATCCGCTCAACCTGCGCATACCGTATCCGAAGCCGCCCACCGGCAAGCGCGTGCTGATCGCCGGCATGGGACCGGCCGGCTTCACGCTTGCGCATTTCCTGATGAACGACGGCCATACCGTCGTCGGCGTCGACGGCCTGAAGATCGAGCCGCTCGCGCCGGGTGTCTCCGGGGTCGGGCCGCGCGGCGAGCGCGTGCCGTTCGCGCCCATCCGTGACATCGCGGAACTGAACGAGCCGCTCGATGCGCGCGTCATGGCCGGATTCGGCGGCGTCGCCGAGTACGGCATCACGGTGCGCTGGGACAAAAACTTTCTGAAGATCGTGCGGCTGCTCGTCGAGCGCCGCAGCCGCTTTGCGATGTTCGGCGGGGTGCGTTTCGGCGGAACGATCACGGCTGAAGACGCATTCGCGCTCGGCTTCGACCATGTCTCGCTCGCGATCGGCGCCGGCAGGCCGACCGTGCTCGACATGCCGAACGGGCTCGCCCGCGGCGTGCGCACCGCGTCCGATTTCCTGATGGCGCTTCAGCTGACCGGCGCGGCCAAAACCGATTCGATCGCGAACATGCAGTTGAGACTCCCGGCCGTCGTGGTGGGCGGCGGGCTGACCGCAATCGACACGGCTACGGAGGCGCTTGCGTACTACCCCGTGCAGGTGGAGAAATTCCTCAAGCGTTACGAGCGCCTCGCGCGCGAGCACGGCGAAGCGGCGGCGCGCATCGCGTGGAATGAAGAAGAGCGGCTGACGGCCGACGAGTTTCTGTCCCATGCCCGGGCGATCCGCGCCGAGCGCGCCGCGGCCGCCGCGGAGAAACGTCCGCCGCGCGTGCTCGAGCTGCTGCAATCGTGGGGCGGCGTCACGATCGCTTACCGCCGCCGTCTCGTGGACAGTCCGTCGTACACCTTGAACCACGAAGAGGTCCAGAAAGCGCTGGAAGAGGGTATCGCGTTCGCCGAAGGCCTGACCCCGATGCGCGTGGAGCTCGACGCGTACGGCCACGCACGCGCACTCACGCTCAAGATCCACGAACGCGGCGAAGACGGCACGTGGGCCCAAACGGGAACGACCGAGCTGCCGGCCCGCAGCATCCTGATCGCAGCGGGCACGCAGCCCAATACGGTGCTCGCCCGTGAAGACGCGGAGCACTTCCCGCTTGACGGCAAATATTTCCAGGCGGTCGACGACAAAGGCGAGCCCGTGCGCCCCGAGAAGGCGATCTCGAAGCCCAATGATGTGCGGGTGCTGCTCGCGCGTCGTCCCGATGGCCGGGCGATGAGCTACTTCGGCGACGTGCACCCGTCGTTTTTCGGCAACGTCGTGAAAGCGATGGGTTCCGCCAAGCAGGGTTATCCGATCGTCTCGCGCATGCTCGCCGCAGTCGATGCCGCCTCGCGCGAGCCGGACGCGCTGTTCCTCGAACAGATGAACGACGAGCTCCGCGCGACGGTCCACAAAGTCGAGCGGCTCACGCCCACCATCGTGGAAGTCGTGGTGCACGCGCCGCTCGCCGCCCGGCGCTTCAGGCCCGGCCAGTTCTACCGGCTGCAGAACTACGAGACTCGCGCTGCGAGCGGCGAAGGCACGCGTCTCGCGATGGAGGGTATCGCGCTCACCGGGGCGTGGGTGGACCGGCAACAGGGGCTCATCTCCACGATCGTGCTCGAGATGGGTGGCTCCTCGGATCTATGTGCGCTGCTCGCGCCGGGGGAGCCGGTGGTGCTGATGGGGCCGACCGGCACGCCGACCGAGATACCGCACGACGAGACGGTCGTGCTCGCCGGCGGGGGCCTCGGCAACGCGGTGCTGTTCTCGATCGGGCAGGCGATGCGCGCGGCCGGAAGCAGGGTGCTCTACTTCGCCGCCTACAAGCACATGACCGATCGCTACAAGATCGCCGAGATCGAAGCCGCGTCGGACGCGGTCGTGTGGTGCTGCGACGAGGAGCCGGGTTTCAGTCCCGAGCGTCCGCAGGACAAGACGTTCGTCGGCAACATCGTGCAGGCGATGCACGCCTACGCGAGCGGAGCGCTCGGCGAGCAGCCGATCGGCTTCTCCGAGGCCGACCGGCTCATCGCGATCGGCTCGGATCGCATGATGGCGGCCGTGGCTCGCGCACGGCACGCCGTTCTGAAGCCCTATCTGAAGCCGCACCACTTCGCGATCGGCTCGATCAACTCGCCGATGCAATGCATGATGAAGGAGATTTGCGCGCAGTGTCTGCAGCCTCACGTCGATCCGCAAACTGGCGAGACGCGCTATGTCTTCTCGTGCTTCAACCAGGACCAGCCGCTCGATCGCGTGGACTGGCGCGCGCTCGATGCGCGGCTCAGACAGAACGGCACGCAGGAGAAGTTGACGGCGGAGTGGATCGACCACTGCCTCGTGGCGCTGCACGCGCGCGACATGCAGAGAATCTGAACTCGGATGATTCATCGCCCGGCGAAGGCCGGGGCCCAGGACATCGTGCGGTACTGGATTGCGGCCTTCGCCGGAATGACGAACGGCAGCGCTACGCTGCCTGTCGTAGTGCGTCGGCGAGCGTACCGACGATCTCGTCGATCTGCTGCTTGTCGACGATGAGCGGCGGTGAGAGCGCGATGATGTCGCCTGTCGTGCGGATGAGCACGCCTTTTTCGAAGCAGCGCAGGAACACTTCGAATGCGCGCGCGCCCGGCTTGCCCGGGATGCTCTCCAGCTCGATGCCGGATACCAGGCCGAGGTTGCGGATGTCCATGACGTTCGGCATTTCGCGCAGCGAGTGCACGGCGTTTTCGAAGTAGGGCGCAAGCTCGCGGGCACGGTCGAAGAGTCCCTCCTGATCGTACACGTCGAGTGTTGCGAGCGCCGCGGCGCACGCAAGTGGATGCCCTGAGTACGTGTAGCCGTGGAAGAGCTCGATCGCATTCTCGGGCGCCGCGTTCACGATCGCCTCGTAGATGCCTTTGCGCGCGACCACTGCGCCCATGGGGACGGTGCCGTTCGTGATGCCTTTGGCCACGCAGACCATGTCGGGGATCACGCCGAAGAGCTCGGTCGCGAAGGACGCCCCGACCCGGCCGAACCCGGTGATCACCTCGTCGAAAATGAGGAGGATGCCGTACTTGTCGCAGATCGCCCGCAGCCGTTCGAGATAGCCTTTCGGCGGGACGAGCACGCCGGTCGAGCCTGCCAGCGGCTCAACGATCACCGCCGCGATGTTCGATGCGTCGTGCAGCGCCACGATGCGCGTTTCGAGCTCATCGGCGAGATGTGCGCCCCATGCTGGCTGACCGCGGCTGAACGAATTCTGCTCGAGGTTATGGGTATGTGACAGGTGATCCACGAGCCCGAGCAGGTTGCCGAACGCCTTGCGGTTGCCGGGGATACCGCCGACCGATAGGCCGCCGAAGTTCACTCCGTGGTATCCGCGCTCACGTCCGACGAGCACGCGTCGCGTAGACTCGCCGCGGGCGCGGTGATAGGCCAGCGCGATCTTGAGGGCGGTTTCGACGGCTTCCGAGCCGGAATTGGTGAAAAACGTATAATCCAGATCGCCGGGCATCAGCTTCTTCAGCCGCTCTGCCACTTTGAAAGGCCCGGGGTGGCCCATCTGGAACGGCGAGCCGTAGTCGAGCTCACCCGCCTGGCGCTGGATGGCCTGTACGATGGGCGCGCGGCAGTGGCCCGCGTTCACGCACCACAGCGCCGCGGTTCCGTCGAGGATCTTGCGTCCGTCCTCGGTGGCGAAGTGCATGTCCTTCGCCGACACGAGAATCCTGGGCTGCTGCTTGAACTGTCGGTTCGCGGTAAAGGGCATCCAGAATGGATCGAGTGAATAGTCTCTGGCTGTCATGGCGGCTCGTCGGACGTCGTGGGGAGACGCATATTGTATGCTTCGGCGACCGCCCTCCTGTGTCGCCAGATATGCCATGAGCCGCGCCCTCGTATGCCTCACGTTCGACTTCGATGCGATCTCCGGATGGATTGCCCGCGGCATGAATTCTCCCGGGCCGGTTTCGCGCGGGGAGTTCGGGCCGAACGTCGGTGTGCCGCGGCTGCTCGAGCTGCTTCGTCGCTATCGCATCCGCAGCTCGTGGTTCATTCCGGGCCACACGCTGGAAACGTATCCGCACGCGTGCCGGCAGGTAGCCGATGCCGGACATGAGATCGGCCATCACGGCTGGACGCACCGTCCGCCGGCAACGCTCACGCGCGAAGAAGAGGCCGAGGAGCTCGCGCGCGCGAACGCCGCGATCGAGCGCCTCACCGGCCGCAAGGCGCGCGGATATCGTTCGCCTTCGTGGGATCTGAGCCCGCATTCGGTCGATCTCCTGCTCGAGCACGGCTTCGTCTACGACAGCAGCATGATGGGCGACGATTACACGCCGTATCGCGTGCGCCAGGGCGATCGCATCGAGCTCGAACAGCCGGCCGTGCTCGGGCGGCAGACGCGCTTGATCGAGATGCCGGTGAGCTGGACACTGGATGACTACCCGCACTTCGAGTTCATCCGCACGCCGACATGGGTGCTGCCGGGCAACATGAACGCGAACGGCGTGCTCCAGAACTGGCTCGACGATTTTTTCTACATGGCCGAGCACCTCGAGTGGGGCGTCATCACCTACACGTTTCATCCGTTCGTGATCGGCCGCGGGCACCGCATGATCATCCTCGAAAAGCTCGTTGAAACGCTGCAGGCGCGCGGCGCCGAATTCACGACGCTGGAAGACGCGGCCGCAGAGTACGCGCGGCGCAGCACGTAGGGCGTTATCGCGCGGCGCGCGCATGATCGCGCTCGAGAACGTCTCCAAAGCCTACAACGCGCGTGTCGCCGTTCACGCGCTCACGCTCGAGCTTAAACCGCGGCGCACCAGCGTCCTGATCGGCCCGAGCGGGTGCGGCAAGTCGACGCTGCTGCGCATGATGGTCGGGCTGGTACGGCCCGATACCGGCAGCGTTTCCATCGGCGGTGTCGTGCTGACTCCCGAGACCGTAGAGCGCGCGCGCCACGGCATCGGTTACGTGATCCAGGACGGCGGGCTCTTCCCGCACTTGAGCGCACGCGAGAACGTGACCCTGCTCGCCCGCTATCTGCGCAAGCCCCGGCACGAGATCGAAGAGCGTGTGGCTTACCTCATCGAGCTCGCGGGACTGTCGCCCGATGCGCTCTCGCGATATCCGCAACAGCTTTCGGGCGGGCAGCGCCAGCGCGTGGGCCTCATGCGCGCGCTGATGCTCGATCCGCCGGTGCTGCTGCTCGACGAGCCGCTCGGCGCGCTCGACCCGGTGACGCGCCACGAGCTTCAGACCGAGCTCGCATCGATATTCGACCGGCTGCGCAAAACCGTCGTGCTCGTCACGCACGACATGGGCGAGGCCGCGTTCTTCGCGGACGAGATCGTCATGCTGCGCGACGGACGCGTCGTGCAGCGCGGCTCGACCGAGGATTTCCTCGAGCGTCCGGCCGATGACTACGTCAGCACGTTCGTGCGTGCGCAGCGGATGCTGAAGCCGGCGGCGCGTTCGTGATCCGAACCGTCCTCGCGCTATGCCTCGCGTGCCTGCCGGCGCTGGCGGACGCGCAATCGATCACGGTCGGCTCGAAGCGCTTCACGGAGTCTTACATTCTCGGCGAGATCCTGGCGCAGTCGATGCGCAGCGCAGGCGACGCGCCGGTCGCGCACAGCCCCGGGCTCGGCAACACCGCGATCGTGTTCACGGCCCTCGTGAACGGCTCGATCGACCTCTACCCTGAGTACACCGGCACGCTCGCGTTCGAGCTGCTGAACCGCAGCCAGGCGCTCGACATCGCCGCACTGAAGGAGGCGTTGCGGCCGCACGGCCTCGGCGTCGCGGTGCCGCTGGGGTTCAACAATACTTACGCCCTCGCGCTTACCGAAAAGCGCGCCGCCGAGCTCGGCATCACCCGTATCTCGCAGCTGTCGGCGCGGCCGGAGCTCAAGCTCGGGCTCACGCAGGAGTTCCTGAACCGCCGCGACGGCTGGCGCGCCTTGCAGAGCGCCTACAAATTGCCGCAAATGCCCCGCGGGCTCGACCACGGCCTTGCGTACGAAGCGCTCGCGTCCGGCGAGATCGACGTGATCGACGTGTATTCGACCGATGCCAAGATCACGCGTTACGGCGTGCGGCTGCTCGAGGACGACAGACGGTTTTTCCCGGCGTACGACGCGGTCGTGCTTCATCGCCTGGATTTGCCCGAGCGCTTCCCGGGAGCATGGTCCGCGCTGCAGTCGCTGGAGCGGTCGATCGACGCGAACACCATGGCGCGGCTGAACGCCGCGGCCGAGATCGACGGGCGGGCGTTCGCGGACGTCGCCGCCGGTTTTCTGGCCGAGCGCTCGGGCCAGTCCGGCGGCAGTCCAGCCGAGCCGGGCCGGCGCTCCTTCCTTTCGGCGCTGTTCGCCCCCGATTTCGTGCGCCTGACGCTCCAGCACGTCGGGCTGGTGCTGGCGGCGCTCGCCCCGGCCACGCTGCTGGGCATCCCGCTCGGTATCTGGGCCGCACGGTCGCGATCCGCGTCCGGCTGGATTCTGGCTGGGGTCGGCGTTCTACAGACGATCCCGGCGCTCGCGCTCCTCGCATTCCTGATCACGCTTCTCGGCACGATCGGCGCGGTGCCGGCGGTGGTCGCGCTGTTCCTGTACGCATTGCTGCCGATCGTGCGGAATACGGCAACGGGATTGACCGACATCGCTCCGCCGCTCCGGGAGTCGGCCGAAGCGCTCGGGCTGCCAGCCCTCGCCCGGCTGCGGCGGGTGGAGCTACCGCTCGCGAGCCGCAGCGTGCTCGCCGGCGTCAAGACCTCGGCGGTCATCGCGGTCGGCACGGCCACGATCGCGGCATTCATCGGCGCCGGCGGCTATGGCGAGCGGATCGTAGCGGGCCTCGCGGTGAACGACAGCTCGATGCTGCTCGCCGGGGCGGTGCCGGCAGCCGTGCTGGCGCTCCTCGTGCAATGGGCTTTCGAGGGACTGGAGCGCTGCGTGGTGCCGGCAGGCCTGCGCCTTTCGCGCGAGGCGTGAACTTAATTCGGGCCGGTCGGTCAGTGCAGTAACGATCGCTCCCCTGACCGTGCTGTCCGCGGCCGCGACGCCCGTGTCGGACCGTTATACTGTCGCCTTTGTCCGACCGGTAGCGCCGCTCGACTTGGACAATAAGCTGAAGGCCAGGGACGGAATCGATGAGCGATCGCGAGATCGATCAGCAATTGGTCGAGCGTGCGCAGCGCGGCGACAAGCAAGCGTTCGAACTGCTGGTCAGCAAGTACCAGAGGAAGCTCGCCCGTTTGTTGTCGCGGTTCATCAGAGACGCGACGGAAGTGGAGGACGTGACCCAGGAAGCCTTTATCAAGGCTTACCGGGCGCTGCCCAGCTTTCGGGGCGATAGCGCGTTCTATACTTGGCTGTATCGGATAGGAATCAACACCGCAAAGAACTACCTGGTGGCGATGGGCCGGCGCGCGCCGACGACCACCGACATCGACAGCGAGGAAGCAGAGGGCTTCGAAGACGGGGAACAGCTGCGCGATCTCAACACGCCGGAGAACCAGATGATGAGCCGGCAGGTCGCGGAGACGGTGAACCAAACACTGGAAGAGCTGCCAGAAGAGTTACGTACCGCGATCACGCTGCGCGAGATCGAAGGACTCTCCTACGAGGACATCGCGAATATCATGAATTGTCCTATCGGAACGGTCAGGTCGCGTATCTTCCGGGCCCGCGAGGCAATCGCGGAGCGCTTGAGACCGCTGCTCGGCACGCGCAAGGACAGGAGATGGTGAGATGGACCGCATATCGGCACTGATGGACGGCGAGCTGGACGAGCAGGAAGCCCAGCGCGTACTGGCCGGGATCAAGTCGGACCCCGAGTTGAGAATCCGCTGGGACGAGTTCCATCTGGTGCGCGACGCGCTGCGGGCCGAGCCGCTCCTGTCCTCGCGTTTTTCCGAATCACTCTCGCGTCGTCTCGCCGACGAGCCCACCGTCCTCGCGCCGCAGCGCCGACTCGTCGGCAGCCGGCGCGCCGCGACGTATGCCATGTCGGCCGCAGCCTCGGTCTGCGCCGTAGCCTTCGTCGCCTGGGTCGCCGTGGGCACGCAGACGACGCCGGAGTCGCTGCCGGTCGCCGTGAAGGAGCCTGCGCCCGAGCCACTGCGCAGCGTCCCGAGCGACGGCCGCATGAGCGAGTATCTGCTCGCGCACGAGCGCTTTTCACCGAGCACTGCGCTCCAGGGTCTCGCCCCCTACATCCGCACCGTGTCGACGACGCGGGCCGCCGATCGGCGATAGCAGCGCGGTCATGGAACACCGGCGGTCTGGCATGCGCGCCTTGCTGTTGGTCGCGCTGGTGTTTACCGGCGCCGCGCACGCGGCCGATTCGACCGCCAGCGCCGATGCGCTGACGTGGCTGAAGCGGATGGCTTCGGCTTCGCGGCAGCTCAACTACAGTGGCACGATCGTGTACCGCCATCGCGACCACGTCGAGACCTCGCGCATCGTGCATTACGTGAATCCGGCCGGCGGCGAGTTCGAGAAGCTCGAGACGCTGGACGGTCCCCCGCGCGAAGTCATTCGCAGCAACGACCAGGTCATCTGCTACCTGCCCGGCGCGAAGACGGTGCTCATCGAAGAGCGCAATCGCAACGCGCGGAATTTTCCGGCGCTGCTGCCCGAGTCGCTGAACGGAATCGGCGAGAGTTATACGGTGCGCAAGGAAGACGTCGATCGGATCGCAGCGCACGATTGTCAGTGGATCGCGCTCGCGCCGCGCGATCAGCTCCGCTATGGCCGCCGCTTCTGTGCGGAGCTCGCCACCGGGCTGCCGTTGCGCGCGCATACGCTCAACGAAAAAGGCGAGCGGGTGGAGTCGTTCGGGTTCACCCAGCTCACGATCGGCGGCACGTTCAGCCGCGAGCGCGTGAAATCGAAATACGCGGACGCGAGCCGCACGCAGAAATGGCGTGTCGACCGCTCCGGCTTCAGCGCACCGGCGATGACGCCTGGTGATAGCGGGTGGGTGCTGACGAGTCACATACCGGGTTTCCGCAAGCTGATGGAGGCGAAGCGCTCGATCGGCGGACGCTCCGGCTCGGTCTCGCAGATCGTATTTTCGGACGGCCTCTCCGCGGTCTCGGTGTTCATCGAGCCGGCCTCGCGTGGACAGACGCCGCCGTCCCTGAGCCACCAGGGCGCCGTCAACATTCTCACGCGCCAGCAGGGCAACCATATCGTCACGGTGCTGGGCGAAGCGCCCGCCGCGACGCTCATGCAGATCGCGAACTCGCTCGAACTGAAGCCTGTAGCGGCAGCCGTGCAGTAAGCGCTGCGCCCCGCCTGCCCGCCAAGAATAAGTAACCAGGAGCTCTCACCCCCATGCTGAAGCGATACGTTCTGGCGTTATTCCTCCTTGTACCGTTGCAACTCGCTGCGCAGCTTCCCGACTTCACCGATCTAGTGGAGAAACAGGGGCAGGCCGTGGTCAACATCAGCACGACGCAGACCAAGGCGAGCCCGCTCGCGGGGCGCCTGCCGAACATTCCGGAAGACGATCCGCTGTACGAGTTCTTCCGCCGCTTCATGCCGCAGCCCGGACAGGGCACGCCGCGCGAATTCCAGTCGCAGTCGCTGGGCTCGGGCTTCATCATCAGCGCCGACGGCTACGTGCTGACCAATGCGCACGTGGTTGAAGCCGCCGACGAGATCACGGTGAAGCTCACCGACAAGCGCGAGCTCAAGGCGCGCGTGGTGGGCTCGGACCGTCGAACCGATCTCGCGCTGCTCAAGATCGACGCGGGCGGCGCATTGCCTTTCGTGCGGTTCGGCGATCCGAACCGGCTCCGGGTCGGCGAATGGGTCGTCGCGATCGGCTCCCCGTTCGGGTTCGAGAACTCGGTCACGGCAGGCATCGTCAGCGCGAAAGGGCGCTCGCTTCCGCAGGAGAACTTCGTTCCGTTCATCCAGACGGACGTCGCCGTGAACCCGGGCAACTCGGGGGGACCCCTCTTCAATCTGCGCGGTGAAGTGGTCGGGATCAACTCTGCGATCTACAGCCGCACCGGCGGCTTCATGGGCCTGTCGTTCGCGATTCCGATCGACGTCGCGAACAGCATCGTGGAGCAGCTGAAGAGCGTCGGGCGCGTGATCCGGGGCCGTATCGGCGTCGTGATCCAGCCGGTCACGAAAGAGCTGGCGGACAGCTTCGGCCTGCAGAAGCCGGTCGGCGCGCTCGTGAGCTCGGTCGAGAAAGGCGGCCCTGCAGAGAAGGCCGGGATCGAAGCCGGGGACGTGATCCTGCGCTTCGACGGGAAGGTGGTGAACGCGTCGGAGGACCTGCCGCGCCTCGTTGGCGGCACCAAGCCGGGCACGCGTTCCACGATTCAGGTGTGGCGCAACAAGGGGACGCGCGATCTCACGGTCACGGTGGCCGAGCTGCAGGACGATCGCACCGCACAGAAGCCCTCGCGCGGCAAGCCTGCGCCGGCAGCGCCGCAGCTCTTCGGCATGACGCTTCAGGACCTCACGGACGCGCAACGCCGCGAGCTCAAGGTCGAGAGCGGCGTGCTCGTCGCGGACGTGCAGGGCGCAGCCGCCCGCGCGGGCATCCGGCGCGGCGACGTCATCACGGCCGTGAACAATCAGGAAGTGAAATCGATCGAGCAATTCCGCGGGCTCATCGAGAAAGTGCCGAAGGGATCGATCGCGGCGCTCCTCGTACGCCGCGGCGGCAATTCGCTTTACGTCCCTCTCAAGGTGGACTAGGTGCGGCGCTCGGCTCCGGCTCGGGCTGCCTTCGGCAGCCCGCCTGGGCCGGTAAACGATTCAGAGGAAAACCGAGGTTTTCCTCCGAAACTTCGTTTCCTTGTGGTTTGCTCCTGTAACTGTGTTTCCTTTCGATGCGGCTGACGGTTTACAGCCGCACGTACTGCCATCTGTGCGACGAGATGATCGCGGGCCTGCGTGAGCTGCAGGCCCGTTTTCATTTCTCGATCGAGATCGTGGATGTAGACGGTGACCCGGCGCTCGAAAAGCGCTATGACGAAGACGTCCCGGTGCTCGCGCACGGGGCCAAAGAGCTGTGCCGGCACCGTCTGGACGCCGCGGCGGTTACTGATTACTTGAGCCGAATCGGCTAGAATTCACTGATTTAGCTAAGCAAAAGTTGGGGACAGTCCCACGGGGGTCTGTCCCTAATTTTTGATCTATGCAGCACATTCGCAATTTCTCCATCATCGCGCATATCGATCACGGCAAGTCGACGCTCGCCGATCGTTTCATTCAGACCTGCGGAGGCCTTTCGGATCGCGAGATGGAAGCGCAGGTGCTCGACTCGATGGATCTCGAGCGCGAGCGCGGCATTACGATCAAGGCGCAGACGGCGGCGCTCAATTACACCGCCCGCGACGGCTCGACCTATCAGCTGAACCTGATCGACACGCCCGGGCACGTCGATTTTTCGTACGAGGTCTCACGCTCGCTCGCGGCCTGCGAAGGTGCGCTGCTGGTGGTCGACGCCTCCCAGGGCGTCGAAGCCCAGACCGTCGCGAACTGCTACACCGCGATCGAGCAGGGCGTCGAAGTCGTTCCGGCTCTCAACAAGATGGATCTCCCGCAGGCGGATCCGGCGCGGGTCATCGCCGAGATCGAAGACATCATCGGCATCCCCGCGCAGGACGCACTGAAGGTGAGCGCGAAGACCGGCGAGGGCGTCACCGACTTGCTCGAAGCCGTGATCGCGCGGGTGCCGCCGCCGAAAGGCGATGCGGCGAAGCCGCTGAAGGCGCTCATCATCGATTCGTGGTTCGACAACTATGTCGGCGTAGTCATGCTCGTGCGCGTCGTCGACGGCGCGCTCCGGCCCAAGGATCGCATTCGCTTCATGTCGACCGGAGCCGATTACCTCTGCGAGCAGGTCGGCGTCTTCACGCCAAAATCGCGCGCAAAGGCCGAGCTCTCGGCCGGGGAGGTCGGTTTCGTCACCGCCGGGATCAAGGAGCTCAAGGCCGCGCAGGTTGGCGACACGCTGACGCGCGTGGATCACCCGGCGACCGAGGCGTTGCCCGGGTTCAAGGAGATCAAGCCGCAGGTCTTCGCCGGCCTCTATCCGGTCGATTCGAGTGAATACGACGCACTGCGCGACGCGCTGGAGAAGCTGCATCTGAACGATGCGTCGTTGCGCTACGAGCCGGAATCATCGCAGGCGCTCGGCTTCGGCTTCCGCTGCGGGTTTCTGGGACTGCTGCACATGGACATCGTGCAGGAACGCCTGGAGCGCGAGTACGGCATGGCGCTCATCACCACGGCGCCCACGGTGGTCTACCAGGTCGCACTGAACGACGGCGAGGTGATCGAGATCGAGAACCCGTCGCGGCTGCCGGATGCCTCCCGCATCTCAGAAGTGCGCGAGCCGATCATCCAGGCATCGATACTGGTGCCGCAGGACTACGTGGGTCCGGTCATCACGTTGTGCAACCAGAAGCGCGGCTTGCAGCGGAACATGCAGTACCTCGGCCGCCAGGTGATGCTCACCTACGAGCTCCCGCTGAACGAAGTCGTGATGGATTTCTTCGACCGCCTGAAATCGGTTTCGCGCGGCTATGCCTCGCTCGATTACGATTTCCTCGAGTACCGCGCGGGCGATCTGGTGAAGCTCGACATACTCATCAACGGTGAGCGGGTGGACGCGCTGTCGCTGATCGTACATCGTGAAAACGCGCAGTACCGGGGGCGGGAGATCGCCGCCAAGATGCGGGGACTCATACCGCGGCAGATGTTCGACATCGCGGTGCAGGCGGCAATCGGCTCGCACATCATCGCGCGCGAAACGGTGAAAGCCCTCAGGAAGAACGTGCTCGCCAAGTGCTACGGCGGCGACATCACGCGCAAGAAGAAGCTGCTCGAGAAACAAAAAGCCGGGAAAAAACGCATGAAGCAAGTCGGGAGCGTGGAAATACCGCAGGAGGCGTTTCTCGCGATACTGCAGGTCGAGAAATGAACTTCCCGCTGATCATGTTCCTGCTGCTGGTGCTGACCGGCGGCATCTGGCTGCTCGACAAATTCTGGCTGCGCGCCCGCCGCACGTCGCATCCCGCCGCCGCGCGCGTCGATGCCGAAGGCCGCGTGCGCGAGCCCTGGTGGATCGAGTACTCGAAAAGCTTCTTCCCGGTGATCCTGATCGTGTTCCTGCTGCGCTCGTTTCTCGTGGAGCCGTTCAAGATTCCGTCGGGCTCGATGCTGCCCACTCTGCTGGTCGGCGATTTCATCCTCGTAAACAAGTACACCTACGGCATACGCTTGCCGGTCATCAACGTGAAGGTGTTGGACGTGCACGCCCCGCAGCGCGGGGAAGTCATGGTCTTCAGGTTTCCGCGTGATCCGTCCCTCGACTACATCAAGCGCGTGATCGGACTGCCCGGCGACGAAGTCATGTACCGCAACCGCCGGCTCACGATCAACGGCCGTGAGGTTCCGGTGAAGCGCGCGGGAGACTACAACTACGTGGACAACGGTCTAACCTTCGTGTCGACCGAGCGCTACGTCGAGCAGCTCGATGGACATGAGCATGTCATCCTCGTGAGACCGGACGCCGGGCCGTTCCATGTCTCGGCCGTCCACGCCTTTCCCTACCGCGATAATTGCGCCTACAATGACGCCGGCTTCGTGTGCAGGGTGCCGCCGGGTCATTACTTCATGATGGGCGACAACCGCGACGCGAGCGACGACAGCCGTTACTGGGGCTTCGTGCCGGAGCGCAACATCGTCGGCAAGGCGTTCATGATCTGGTGGAACTTCGACGAGCTGAAACGCATCGGCCGCACGATCGAATGAGGAACGGGATGGGCAGACAACGCGGCGTTACCTTGACCGGGATGATTCTGGTCTCGATAGTGGTCCTGCTGCTGATGCTCGTCGCTTTCAAGATCGTGCCGGTGTACATCGAGTACTTCGCGATCGAGAAGCAGTTCAAGGCGATGGCCGCGGATCCCAAACTGCGCAATCCCACGCGCGGCCAGATCCTCACCTCATGGGCCGCCCGCTCGGCCGTCGACGACCTGCGCTCGCTCGATCCCAATCTCATAGAGGTCACGCGCGAGGCGAACGGCATCCTCGTGGAGGCGGAGTACTCCGTGAAGGTGCCGCTGTTCCGCAACGTCGCCGCGTGCTTCGACTTCCATCCGAGCTCCAAGTAAGCGTCGCCGGGCGGTAGTCGGCGCCGCAGGCGGAATCGCAGCAAACGGGTCGGAGCTCGCGCGCTTCGGTGAGGCGATCGGACATCGCTTTCAGAACCCGGAGCTGCTCGTTCGCGCGCTGACGCATTCGAGTTACGGTCCTCTCCACAACGAACGCCTCGAATTCCTCGGCGACAGCGTGGTGAACTGCGCCATCGCGGCGGCGATCTACCGCAAGTTCCCGGAGCTTCCGGAAGGCGATCTTTCGAGAATGCGCGCGAGCCTCGTCTCCGATCCTTCGCTTGCCGCGCTCGCAGCCACCCGCGGCTTTGCCGACGTATTGCGCACGGGCGCTGGCGAGCGCAAAGCGGGTGCGCGCGGTAGAGCGTCCGCGCTGGCAGCCGCGCTCGAGGCCGTCGTCGGCGCGGCTTATCTCGACGGCGGATTCGACGCCGCCGAGCGCGTGGTGTCGGCGCTGTTCGGTGAGGCTCTCGAGAAGCTCGACCCGGTCGCCACGACGAAGGATCCGAAGACCCTGCTTCAGGAATATCTGCACAGCCGCCGTCTGCCCCTGCCGCGGTACTCCGTGATCGGGACCCGCGGCAAGGCTCACGAGCTCTCGTTTCATGTCGCCTGCGAAATCCCCGAGCTCGGCATCCGGTGCGAGGGCGAGGGCACCAGCCGGCGCAACGCCGAGCAGCAGGCGGCGCGCGCGGCGTACGCGCTGGCGAGCCTGCCGTGACGGCGAGCACCGCCCACCGGACCGGCACCGTGGCGATCGTCGGGCGGCCCAACGTCGGCAAGTCCACGCTGCTCAACCGGCTGGTCGGCCAGAAGGTGAGCATCACTTCGCGTAAACCGCAGACGACGCGCAACCGCATCACGGGCATATTGACTCGTCCGGGCGCGCAGCTCGTCTTCGTGGATACACCGGGATTCCAGACGCAGCACCGCAGCGCGCTCACGCGGCTCATGAACCGCACGGTGACACAGGCACTGACCGAAGTCGACGTGGTCGTATGCGTGATCGAAGCCCTGAAGTGCGACGAGCGCGACGAGCAGCTGGTCAACCGCCTGCCCGAATCGGTGCCGGTAATCCTGGTGCTCAACAAGGTGGACCGCGTCAAGGCGAAATCGGAGCTCCTGCCTTTCATCGCCCGCATGAGCGAGCGGCGTGCGTTCGCGGCGATCGTGCCGATGTCGGCCGAGCGCGATCGCGACGCGGAGCCGCTCGTGCGGGAAATCGTCGCGCTGTTGCCCGAAGGCCCGCCGATGTACGGCGAGGACGAGATCACCACGCTGCCCGAGCGCTTCCTCGCCGCCGAGCTCGTGCGCGAGAAGCTTTTCCGGCTGCTCGGCGACGAGCTGCCTTATTCCACGGCGGTCGAGGTGGAGCGCTTCGAGACCACAGGGGAGCTGCGCCGGATCTTCGTCGGCATACTGGTGGAAAAGGCGAATCAGAAGGCGATCGTGATCGGCAAGGACGGCGAGAAGCTGAAGGCGATCAGCACGGCGGCGCGCAAGGACATGGAGGCGCTGTTCGGAAGCAAGGTGTATCTCGAGGTTTGGGTGCGCGTTAGAAGCGGTTGGGCGGATGACCCGGCGGCGCTGAAGCGGTTGGGCTATGACTGACCAACCGGCGTTCGTCCTGCACAGCTACCCGTTCAAGGAAACGAGCCTGGTCGTGGAGCTCTTCACTCGCGATTTCGGCCGCGTCGCCGCAGTCGCCAAGGGTGCGCGCCGTCCCAAATCGAGCCTGCGCGGCATTCTGCTCGCTTTTCAGCCGCTGCTCGTCTCGTGGTCGGGTAAGGGCGAGCTGCAAACGCTCACGCGCGCCGAATGGCGGGGCGTTTACCGGCCGCTGACGGGGTTGGCCCTGATCTGCGGGTTTTACGTCAACGAGCTCCTGCTGAAGCTCCTCGCGCGCCACGACGCGCACGAGCGGCTGTTCGATGCGTATGTCGCGACCGTCGATGAATTGCAGCCCGGACGCGACCCGGCCGCGACGTTGCGCGCGTTCGAACGCGATCTGTTGCGCGAGCTCGGATATGCGCTGACGCTCGACCGCGACGTCGAGACCGGGCATGCGATCGCGGCGGAAAGCCGCTACACGTATGTCGTGGAGCGCGGGCCCGTGCGCATCGAGGAAGGAACCGCGGGCGGCGGGGTAGAATTGCTCGGCCAAACGCTGATCGACATGCAGAGCGGCGACTTCTCCAGCGCGATGACACAGCAGCAGAGCAAGACGCTCATGCGCGCGCTACTCAACCACTATCTCGGCGACCAGGTCCTGCATACGCGTCAGCTCCTGCGCGACCTGCAGGCGCTCTAGGTCACATGGCGTACGAACGCACGCGCCTCAGCGTGAATCTGAACAAGGTCGCGCTCCTGAGAAATTCCCGCACGCTCGGCATTCCGAACGTCGTCCGATGTGCGCGCATCGTGCTGGACGCCGGCGCGCACGGCATCACCATTCATCCGCGCCCGGACGGTCGGCATATCCGAACGCACGACGTGCACGACCTCGCGGCGCTGCTGAAGTCGTATCCGCATGCGGAGCTCAACATCGAAGGCAATCCCTTCGAGAACGCCCTCGAGCTGGTGCGCGCCGTGCGTCCGCACCAGTTCACGATGGTGCCGGACGATCCCGGAGCGTTCACCTCCGACCACGGCTGGGACCTCGGCCGCTATGGCGCGCGGCTCGCGCCGGTGATCTCGGCGGTGAAGGCGCTGGGCGTGCGCGTGAGCCTCTTCATGGACGCGGCCGAGGATCCGATGAGCGCGGCGGCAACGGCCGGTGCCGATCGCATCGAGCTCTATACCGAAGGCTATGCACGTGCGTTCGGGAGCGCGGAGCAGGACAGCGCGCTGGCGTCCTATGCGGCCGCCGCCAAGGCCGCAGCGGGCGCGGGGCTCGGCGTCAACGCCGGGCACGACCTCAACCAACAGAACCTGCCCGCGTTCGTGGCGAGCGTGCCGGGGGTTCTCGAAGTCTCGATCGGCCATGCGCTGACGGCAGACGCGCTGGAGGACGGCCTCGCGCGCACCGTGCGCAATTACCTCACGGCATTGGGGTACCCGGCGTGATCTACGGCATCGGCATCGACGTCGTGGAGCCGCACCGTATCGCGCGCCTTCTGGAGAGATATGGCGAGCGCTTCGCGCGCCGCGTGCTGACCGAAAGAGAGTGGCCCGCTTACAAGAAGACGGCGAATCCGGTTCTTTTCGTCGCGAACCGGTTTTCGGCTAAGGAGGCGTTTTCGAAAGCGATGGGGACGGGCTTCCGCTATCCGGTTACGCTCCAGTGCATCAGCATCGTGCCCAACCGGCTGGGCAAACCGGGACTCGAGTTCCATCCCAAGCTGCAGACACTCCTGGACGAGATCGGAATCGCGGGCCATCACGTGACGATCAGCGACGAGCGTTCGCTCGCCTGCGCGTGCGTGGTTCTCGAGGTGCGTTCCAATGGCACGAGTTAAGGCGCTTCCGCTCGGCGCGGCCGTAATCGACGTCGAAGGGCTGGCGTTGACGGACCAGGATCGACGGCGCCTCCTGCATCCGCTCGTCGGAGGCGTGATTCTCTTCGCGCGCAACTACGGCTCGCCGCAGCAACTTCAGCGCCTTACGGCCGAGATACACGCGCTGCGCGAGCCGCCACTCATCATCGCCGTGGATCACGAAGGCGGGCGCGTGCAGCGCTTCCGGGAGGGTTTCACGGCGATTCCGCCGATGCGCACGCTCGGTGAGGCGTGGGATGCGAACCGGGTGCACGCACGGCACCTCGCGCACGAGACTGGTTATGTACTGGCGGCGGAGCTGCGCGCACACGGCGTGGATCTCACCTTTGCGCCGGTTCTCGATATCGACCACGGCGCGAGCAGCGTCATTGGCGACCGGGCCCTGCACAGCGGCGCCGGGGCCGTCGCGGAGCTCGCCGCCGCGCTCGTCCAGGGGCTCAGGGCAGGGGGCGTGGCCGCAGTCGGGAAGCATTTCCCCGGTCACGGCTACGTGCGTGCCGACTCGCACCACGAGCTGCCGCGTGACGACCGAATCTACGCCGAGATCGCGCACGCCGATCTCGTGCCGTTTACGCGTCTCATCGGCTCGGGGCTGCCGGCCATCATGCCCGCGCACGTCGTTTACTCACGGGTTGATGACAAACCGGCAGGATTCTCGACCGTGTGGCTCAGGAAGATCCTGCGCGACGAGCTCGGGTTCGATGGCATCGTATTCAGCGACGATTTGAGCATGGCGGGCGCGAAGAGCGCCGGTGGAATCATCGATCGCGTCGCGGCTGCGCTGAGCGCGGGATGCGACATGGTGCTCGTGTGCAACGATCCCGATGCGGTGGACACGCTTTGCGGCGGTTTCGCTTACACCATGCCACCGGTCGCGCTTGCGCGTCTCGCGCGCCTGCACGGCCGCAGCGCGCCCGACTCCATGGTGAAGCTCCGGGAGAACGTCCGCTACGTCGATGCATTGCACGCCATTGCCGGGCTCGGCCACGGCAGCGGAGAGCTGCCGCTCGCATGAGCGCACCGGCGCATAGCCATGCCCATCATGGTCATGCGCACACCCGGGAATCACAGCGCACGCCATTCGTGGCGGCGCTCGCGATCACCGTCCTGTATGCGGCGGTCGAGCTCGTAGCCGGACTGTGGTCCGGATCGCTCGCGCTCGCGAGCGATGCCGGACATATGTTCTCGGATGCGCTCGCGCTGGGCCTCGCCGCGATCGCAGCGTGGCTCGCGCGGCAGCCGCCGGGCGCGAAGCACACTTACGGTCTCGGGCGCGCGGAGGTGATCGGCGCGAGCTTCAACGGGTTGCTCATGCTCGCGATCATCGTCGTGCTGGTGGTCGAGGCCGTTCAGCGGCTGCTCGATCCACGGCCCGTGACCGCCGTGGCCGTCATGGCGATCGCCGCAGTGGGGCTGATCGTGAACGCCGGCGTCGCGTTCGTGCTGAGCCGGGGTCAGGACAGCCTGAACGTGCGGGGCGCTCTGCTCCACGTGATCGGCGACCTGCTGAGCTCGGTTGCAGCGTTGATTGCGGGCGCCGTCATCTATGCCACCGACTGGCTGCTCATCGACCCGATACTGTCCATCGTGATCGCCCTGCTGATATTGGCGAGCACGCTGCGGCTCCTGCGGGACACGCTGCACGTGCTCATGGAAGGCGTACCGGCCGAAGTCGAGCTCGCGGAAATCGGCAACGCGCTCGCGGCCCTCGACGGCGTCCTCACCGTCCACGACCTGCACGTCTGGAGCATCGGCAGCAACCGTGCAGCGCTATCGGCGCACCTCGATCTCGCGAGGCTCGAGGATTGGCCGCAGGTGCTGAAGACCGCGCAGACGCTCTTGCGCGAGCGCTTCAACGTGGACCACGTCACCCTGCAACCGGAGCTCGCCTCGGGTCCGCGGCGGCCGCGGCAGGCGACCGTGACGGTATGGCCGCGCGGCGAACGACCCACGTGAAGACACCGCTCAACGGCTGTCGCGCCTGTCCGCGCCTGGCGCGGCACCTCGACTGCGTGCGCAAGACGCACCCCGACTATCACGCGAGACCGGTCGCAGCGTTCGGCGACGAGCGCCCGCAGCTTCTGATCGTGGGACTCGCGCCCGGTATGCATGGCGCGAACCGCACCGGCCGCCCGTTTACCGGCGACTACGCCGGGATCCTCCTGTACGAGACGCTCTATCGCTACGGCTACGCCAACCGCCCTGAATCCGTCGCGGCAGACGATGGGCTCGTGCTCGAGCGCTGCCGCATCACCAATGCAGTGAAGTGCCTGCCGCCGCAGAATAAGCCGCAGCCCGACGAGGTACGCTGCTGCAATGCTTATCTCAAGGAGGAACTTGCGGCGCTTTCGCACGGCGCCGCGATTCTCTCGCTGGGATCGATCGCGCACCAGGCAGTGCTGATCGCGTTCGGGCTGAAACGGGCCGACTACCCGTTCTCGCACGGCGCGCGGCACGCGCTGCCCTCCGGCCATGCACTTTTCGATAGCTACCACTGCAGCCGGTACAATACGAACACCCGCCGCCTCACGACACAGATGTTCCGCGACGTCTTCGAGGCGATCCGTAAATAGCATGGATCCCGCCCAGATCATCGCCCGCCTGCCGCATCTGCCGGGCGTCTACCGCATGCTGAACGAGGCCGGCGAAGTGCTGTACGTGGGCAAGGCGCTGGATCTGCGCAAGCGCGTCGCGTCGTACTTCCAGAAGACGCTGGGCCAATCGCCGCGCACGCAGACCATGATCTCGCACGTCACAGCCGTGGAGACGACCGTCACGCGCTCGGAAGGCGAAGCGCTGCTCCTCGAGAACAATCTCATCAAGGCGCTCAATCCGCGCTACAACATACTTTTCCGCGACGACAAGTCGTACCCGTATCTGGTGCTGACCCATCATGCGTATCCCCGGCTCGGGTTCCACCGCGGCGCGCTGGATCCGGCTAACCGTTATTTCGGGCCATTCCCCGGCGCGGGTGCCGTGCGCGAAAGCATCCAGCTCATGCAGAAGGTGTTTCGTATCCGCACCTGCGAGGACACCGTGTTCAGCAACCGGTCACGGCCATGCCTGCTGCACCAGATCAGGCGCTGTACCGCACCCTGCGTGCGGCTGATCGACGAAGCCACGTACGCCGAGGACGTGCGCAGCGCGGAACTCTTTCTTTCCGGCAAGGCGGACGAAGTATTCGAACGCCTCGCGACACGGATGCAGACTGCGTCCGAGCGCACGGATTACGAGGAGGCGGCGGTGCTTCGTGACCAGATCGCGGCGCTGCGGCGGGTGCGGGAGAAGCAGTTCGTCGCTGATTCGACGGACCGCGACGCCGACGTGGTGGCGTGCGTACGCGTTTCGGGCGTTACCTGCGTGAATCTCGTGATGATCCGCGGTGGTCATCATCTCGGGGACAAGAACTTCTTTCCGCGCAATGCCGAGGGATTCTCGGATGACGAAGTGCTGGAGGCCTTCCTCGCGCAGCACTATCTGCGGCACGGGATTCCCCGGCAGATCGTGGTGGGCGGACGCTTCGACACGGCGCCGCTCGAGGAGGCGCTGATCGCGCAGGCGGGATACAAGGTGCAGATCAATACGAACCCGACGGGCGCCCGCCGATCCTGGCTCGAGATGGCGTGCAAGAACGCGCAGCTCGGCGCCGACCAGGCGGTGAGCCTGCAGTCGACCCAAGAGACGCGTCTCGCCGCGCTCCAGCAGGCTCTCGAGCTCGGCGAGACGCTCCAGCGCATCGAGTGCTTCGACGTGAGCCACACGATGGGCGAGGCGACCGTGGCGTCCTGCGTCGTCTACGACAAATCGGCCATGCAGAAGAGCGAATATCGCCGCTATAACATCCGCACCGTGGAACCCGGCGACGACTACGGCGCGATGCGCGAGGTGCTGACGCGCCGCTACCGCAAGATCGTCGCGGGCGAAGGGAAGCTCCCGGACCTCGTGCTGATCGACGGCGGCAAAGGCCAGCTCGGCGTCGCGCTCGACGTATTTTCGGAACTGGGGCTGACCGATCTGCCCGTCGTCGCGGTGGCGAAAGGCGAGGAACGAAGGCCCGGACTCGAGCAACTCCTGATTCCCGGGCATATCGCGCCGCTCGTGCTCGGCGCGGAGCATCCCGCGCTTCATCTGGTGCAGCAGATCCGCGACGAGGCACATCGCTTCGCCATCGCCGGCCACCGCGCACGCCGCGGCAAGGCGCGCTCGACCTCGCCGCTCGAGACGATCTCCGGGATCGGAGCCAAGCGCCGGCAGCGTCTGCTCACGCGCTTTGGGGGCTTGCGCGGGTTGCTCGCAGCAAGCGTGGACGATCTCGCGCAGGTGGACGGCATCAGCCGGTCGCTGGCGGAGCGTATCTACCAGGAACTCCACTAGGACCGCCGCCGAGCCCCATCCGATGCCGCTCAACCTGCCGAACCTGCTCACGTGGCTGCGGATCGTGCTGATCCCGCTTTTCGTCGGCATCTTCTATTTCGACAAGAGCTGGGTCTCGGCGCCCAATCAGAATCTCGTGGCGACGATCATCTTCACCGCCGCGGCGATCACCGACTGGCTCGACGGCTGGCTCGCGCGCCGGCTCAATCAGACTTCCGCGTTCGGCGCGTTTCTCGACCCGGTCGCAGACAAGGTGATGGTGGCTGCCGCGCTGATCGTCCTGGTCCAACTCGAGCGCGTCGATGCGATCATCGCGCTCATCATCATCGGCCGCGAGATCACCATATCCGCCCTGAGGGAATGGATGGCGCAGATCGGGCAGATGAAGAGCGTCGCGGTTTCGATGCTCGGGAAAATCAAGACCGCTTCGCAGATGCTGGCGATTCCGCTCCTGTTGTACTGGGATAGCCTCGGTGGCTTCGATCCCCGCTTCTGGGGTACCTGGCTCATCTACATCGCGGCCGGTCTCACGCTCGCCTCGATGGCCTGGTACTTGAAGCTCTCGCTGCCGCTCGCCTGGAAGCAGTGAGCCGCAGGACTCGCGCCGACCCGGACGCTGTGGCAGACGCATGCCGTCGGTTGCCCATAATCAGGCACTTACCGTATAATTCGCAGTCCGAATGCGGGAATAGCTCAGTTGGTAGAGCGCAACCTTGCCAAGGTTGAGGTCGCGAGTTCGAGACTCGTTTCCCGCTCCAGATTCCTACCAGACGGCTTGGTTCCCACAGCGCCAAGCCGTTTGCGTTTCGGGGTTTCGGCGGGGTGGCAGAGTGGTTATGCAGCGGCCTGCAAAGCCGTGGACGCCGGTTCGATTCCGACCCCCGCCTCCAAGCTTTCCGCGCAGCGCCGATCGCCGGCACGGACCCGGCTACGACGGATTACCCTTTACCGGACACCCAGAACGAGCTTCCAGCGACGGGGGTCCTGCTCGAAAAGCGGTGCAGTGACCATTTTTCCGTCAGTCCGGTCATCGAGGCCGTGGAGCCGTCCTGAAACATGCAGTTCTGAAGGAAAACTTGGTCGCACGAGCCATCGATATTGAGCGCCTCCCTCGATGAGCCGTGGTATGACACCGTATCCATCATCACCCGGCGACAGCCTCTGAGATAGATGCCCCGCGTTGCCGCGCCGAGGTTGACGTTACGGATCGTCAGGCCGTGCAGTGCGTGGTTGTGCCGAATGAAGATCGTGTAAGCGTTGGGATCGGCGCCCTGTTCATAGCGTATGTTCTGGAGCGACAGGTCGAGGCTCGCGCTCCTGCCGGCTGTGTCGTTCCAGTAAAAGCCACCGCTGCCTCCAACCCACGCTTGCGCGCCGTCGAACAGCACGTTCGCGACATACAAGCCGCTCGCCATTCGCACGCAGGGCTCTCCTTTGGATGGCAGGAGATAACAATCGCTGAAGTGAGCGTGGTCAAGTGCGATGTTGTTGTTGGGATTGGCCTCGATCGATATGGGCAGGTCTGCTTTGAGTGATACATTCCGGACCTGTATCAACTCTCTGCCGCGCAACTGGATGCCGATGCTGCCGCCGGTCCACGGGTACGTGGCAATGTCTTCAATCGTGAATTCGCTCACATCGGTCGCGCGAATCGCAATCTTGCCGACTTTGTTGTTGCCGACGAAGCCGAAGCCCCTGATCTGCGCTTGAAAGAGGACGGCATTACCCTTGGCGAACGCGAAGCACGGGGATTCCGTCTTCGGCTCGAAATTGATGATGCTGACGTGCTTGCCGTCTCCGAGCAGCGCGATGCGATCGCGCGCCACCGTTATCGTGGACGTTATGCGGTACGTACCGAGCGGGAAACGGATCGTGCCGTGTCCCTGTGCGAAGTTGTCGATCGCGCGTTGCACCGCTTCGGTGTCATCTGTCCTGCCATCGCCGGTTGCACCGAAGTCCTTCACCGAGACGATGTCGCTCAGCTTCGAGACGATCGATCGCGGTCTGCTCTGAGCCATTCCTTGCAGGGCGAACAGCGGTAACTGTGCGACATCTGCTGGCAATGTCTTCTGCACCGTCGAGAGCTGGGCGTACATGTCCGGCGTGGGACGGGTGGAGGCCCCGACGTTCGGCGCGCTTGCGCCGGCCGCCGCGACGAAGCCACCGAAGAGAAAATCTCTACGCTTCATGTTGTAAACGGTTCTTCAAAGGGAACGTCGCGGGTCTTCGAGACAAGAATCGCGACCACTATATAGATTGTCGATGGAGCGCGTCAGCCGCGCGAGTTGCGCCGCTCCGACGCTCATCGAGCCGAGCTTCAGCCGATTGCTGCGCTTGCAACTGCTCCCGTAAAATGCGGACCACTGCTCCCGGTAAAAAGTCCCTTGCCTCGCCGTTCCCGAGATGTGGTATTTTGGCGCCGCGCTGCAGCCGTAAGCTGGTGCGCATTCTCCCTGTTTTTTCGATAGGTTCAGCTCGTGGCGACGGTCCTCGGTCTCAGCTTTTTCTTTCACGATAGCGCCGCGAGCCTCGTTCGCGACGGGGAAATCGTAGCGGCCGTGGCTGAAGAGCGCCTGTGCAGGCGCAAGCACACGAACGAATTTCCCAAGCTCGCGGTCGAGTACTGCCTGGAGCAGGCGAACCTCAAGTCGATAAACGAGGTCGACGCCATCGTTTTCTACGAGAAGCCGCTCGTCAAGCTGCTTCGGATCATCGAAACATCGATGGCAACCTGGCCGCGAAGCTACGGCCCGTTCGTTTCGAGTCTGCCGAACTTTCTGAAGGCGAAGGTCGACGTCCGCAAAGTCATTCTGTCGCACTACCCCAGCTACAGCGGCGACATTCTGTTCAGTGAGCATCATCTGAGCCATGCCGCATCGGCGTTTTTTCCGAGCCCCTACAAGGAAGCCGCGATACTCTCCCTCGACGGCGTGGGCGAATGGGAAACCACGTGTGTCGGCTACGGCAGCGCAAACCGCGTGCGGCTCGACCGTTCGCTGCACTTCCCGCACTCGATAGGCCTGCTGTACAGCGCGCTCACTGCGTACCTCGGCTTCCGGGTGAACGATGGCGAGTGGAAAGTCATGGGCCTTGCACCGTACGGTGAGCCGCGTTATGTGAACGAGTTCAGGCAACTCGTTCACACGCGCGAGGACGGCAGCTTTTCGCTCGATATGGAGTATTTCGCCCATCATTGGTCGAACAAAGTGCCGTTCGACGAGAAGAAATGGGAGGCGCTGTTCGGTTTCCCCCGACGCGGACGTGACGTCGAGCTCGATCAGCGACACAGCGATCTCGCGCGTTCTGGCCAGGCTGTGGTCGAAGAGCTCATCGTCGGCATCGCGAAACATGCGCGGCAGGCCTATGGCACGGACAATCTCGTGATTGCCGGCGGTGTCGGGCTCAATTCCGTCGCCAACTGGAAGATCGAGCAGCAGGGCATTTTCAGGAACATCTGGATCCAGCCCGCAGCGGGAGATGACGGAGGCGCTCTTGGCGCCGCCCTTTACGTGGCGCACCAGGTGTTTGGCGACAAGCGTCGCACGATGGACCATGCGTATTACGGACCCGGTTTCGACGACACGGAAATTCAGGAGTTTCTCGAGACGCGCGAAATCCCGTACGAGAAGTTCGAGGAAGAGGCGCTCGTTGCGCGGGCTGCGGACTGCATCGCGGCCGGAGAGGTGATCGGATGGTGCAGGGGCCGTGCCGAATTCGGTCCCCGCGCGCTCGGAAACCGATCGATCATCGCCGACGCGACGAACGACAAAATGAAGGAAACCATCAACGCGAAGATCAAGTTCCGGGAATGGTTTCGGCCCTTCGCGCCCGCGGTACCGCTCGAGAACGTACACGAGTACTTCGACGTCGCGCCGGGGACCGAGCTTCCGTTCATGCTCAAGATTCCGAGCGTGCGGGAGGAAATGAAGGAGAAGCTGCCGGCGATCACGCATGCCGACGGCACGGGGCGCGTGCAGACCGTACGACAAGACATCAATCCTGTTTTCCATCGCCTGCTGAAAGCCGTCGGGGAGCGCACGGGCGTGCCGGTCGTGGTCAACACGAGCTTCAACGTTCGCGGCGAACCCATCGTGACCACGCCTCAGGACGCGTACGAATGCTTCGTGAGCACGGGCATGGATACGCTCTTCGTCGGCTCGTTCATCATCAGCCAGAAGCCGGCGGAAGACGTCGATTTCGATCAGAAATTCCTCGAAAGCGATGCGCTCGAAGACCAGTTGGGCGAGACGGAAACCGAAGCGAGAGCGCCGAGCCGGATCGCGGCAGATCGTATCGAACAGACCGTCATCGATACCAACGATCCGCGCAAGGTGCTGCAGTTCTACAAGACGCTGCCCTTCAACTTCTATTCGAGCGCGACGGACGCGTACAAGACGCTCTCGCGTAAGAACCAGGTCAAGGAGTATCCGGACCTGCACGCGGTGCTCAACAACGGCAGAAAGCTCGATATCCTGGACGTCGGCTGCGGAGCGGGCTGGTTCGTGAACTCGTGCGCGACTTACTACCCGCATCGGATCATGGGAATCGACTTCAATCCGCGAGCGGTGCGTCAGGCGCTCGCCGTGTCGCGCCTGGTACCCGGGGCCGAGCGGATCGATCTCGACGTTGCCGACGTGTTCGCGTTCGAGCCGCCACGCCACTTCGATGTGATCAATTCGCTCGGCGTGCTGCATCACACGAAGGACTGCATCGGAGCCATTCGCCGACTCTGCTCGTGGCTCGAGCGCGGGGATCGCCTGCACATCGGTCTTTACCACAGCTATTCCCGTCGGCCGTTTCTAGATCATTTCAAGCGCATGCAGGACAAGGGCGCCTCCGTCGAGGAGATGTTCGCGGAGTTCCGTAAATTGAAGTTCGGCGTAACCGACGAAGTGCATCTGTATTCGTGGTTCCGGGACCAGGTGATTCATCCGCACGAGACGCAGCACTCGTACGAGGAGATCGCGGGCCTGCTTGAAGACGAGGGGCTCAGGGTGTGCTCCACGAGCATCAACAAATTCAAGCAGCTGCCGGAGAAGAGCGCGCTGGTCGCGATGGAAAAGGAAATGCAGCAATACGCTGCCGAGCGTCTGGCGAAGGGCTACTACTTGCCGGGCTTCTTCACGGTGCTGGCGGTAAAAGACTAAGGGTGGTGCGATGGCTCAGAAGCGATCTGCTGAACAGGTAAAACAGCGTGGACTTGTCGGGGACCTGTGGCTGCTGGTGAAGCGGGAGCGCAAGTGGTGGCTCATTCCGCTATTGATCGTGCTGTTCGGCGTGGTGGCGCTGATGCTGCTGGCCGGCAGCGCCGGACCACTCGCGCCATTCCTGTATCCGCTACTCTGAACGGGCAGGGGAATCCATGACCGAAATTCGACCAGGGCAGACCTGGCAGCGGCTGCTCGCACTGGCATTCGGCGCTTGCGCGGTATGGTTGTACCTGCGCTGGGCGGCGGGTGCTGTGTCCGGGTGGTTTTTTGCGGGCGCGTGCCTCGCCTTCGTCCTGTTTTTCCTGCTCTCGATACCGCCGCTCTACCGGCGCTGGATGCTTTTCGCGGAATGGTTGAGCGTGCGCATGGTGCGGCTCATCTTCTCGCTCATCTATTTCCTCTTTCTGCCATTCCTGCTCGCGTTCCGCTCCTCGGACCGGCTCGGGCTGAAAGCGAAATCGAAGCAGACCTTCTGGCGGGAGCGCGCGCAGCGCAGCGACAAGATCGAAGACCTGCAGCGCATGGCGTAGCGTGAGCACAGCGCCGGGGCTCGGACGGCATGCTTCCAACGTAGGCAGCGTACCGCTTTCGCGGCGCATTGCGGTCGCGGTGATCGCGTTCTTTGTGTTTTTCGCGATTGCGGAGATCCTGCTGCGCCTGTTCTGGGAGAACCCGTACCACAGCGACCACGTGAGCCTCGTCGTCGAGCTCACCGTGCCGCCCAAGAATATAAACGTGACCATCGATCGCAGCGCCATAAATCCGGCGGTGCCGAAAGTCGTGTTCAGAACCGATTCGCGGGGATATATCCAGCCAGCGGCGCGCTTCGACGAACCCGACTACAGCGTGGCTTTTCTGGGCGGCTCGACGACGGAATGCGCGTTCGTACAGGAGCATCTGCGGTTCCCCGCTCAGGTCTCGTTCCTGCTGGAGAAAAAGGGCGTGAAGCTGAACGCGCTCAACCTCGGCGTGAGTGGAAACGACACGCATCAGTCGCTGAACAACCTGCTCAATTACGTCGTGAACGACCGGCCTACGGCCGTCGTGCTCATGGAGGCCGCGAACGATATCGGGCATTTACGCACGCCCGTGGGTTATCAGCGCGCCATGGGGAATTCGCCGACGCTCACCGGGCTCGCTCGGCTGCTCTTCCAGAAAGCATCGGCGTATTCGGCCATTCTGGGAATGGTTCGCAATGCGAAGGTGCTCCTCGGGAACAAGGCGGCGCTCGATCGTGCCAGGAAGGGCGGCGATGACTTGCGCCTCGATGACAAGACCAGCCGTATCGCGGTGGAGCAGCACACGGCGCGCCTGCGGGCGTTCGTCAATACTGCACGCGCTTTCGGCATCATCCCGGTGCTCATGACCCAGCCGAGTGCGAATTACCGCAACGCACTCACTCCGGAATGGATCAACCAGTCCGACCAGGCGCTGTTCAACCAGGCAATCCGGGATACGGCTGCTGCCGAGAAAGTCGAGCTGATCGATCTCGTCCGTTATCTCGATGAGAGAGAGAAGGCGCAGGGCAAGTTTGCGGAGCCGGTGTTCTACGACGCGATTCACGTGACGGATTACGGGGCGACGCTCTATGCCGAGCACATCGCGAGTCGACTCGCCGAGATTCTCGGGCGGCGCTCCGCGCTCAGCCCGTCAGCGTCGGATATAGCCAACGGGCGTGAACTGCGAGCCGGCGCAGGAACGCCGGCTTCGGCCAACGCACTGCCGCGATGATGGAATACGAAACGATCAGGGTCCACCATTCCGGCGGCGCCTCGCGCGTGACGTTCGACCGGCCGCCGGTGAACGCCGTCACCGTGCAGCTCCTGGAAGAGCTCCTGCATGCGCTGGACGAACTGGAGGCGCGCAGTGAAACACGCTGCATCGTGCTGGCGGGTGCAGGCAACAAAGCGTTCTCCGCCGGTGCGGATATGGGCGACACCCGCGGCCAGGCCCATGGCAACACGCGTTTCCGCGGGCTCGGCCGCTCTGCGCTCGAGCGCATCGAAACGCATCCGAAGCCGGTGATCGCGGCGCTTCGGGGCTGGTGCATCGGCGGCGGGTTCGCGCTCGCGATGGCGTGCGACGTGCGCATCGCGTCGACGACAGCGCGCTTTCGCACGGGTGATGCATATATCGGCGTCGTGCCCTCGTGGGGCATGAGCCTGACGAGGCTCGTACATTACATCGGACGCAATCGCACGCTCGACATGCTCATCCTGGGCGAAGACTTGTCCGCGGAGCAGGCGGCGGCGCTCGGGCTGGTGACGCGAGTCGTTGCGGACGATGCGTTCGACGCCGAGATCAACCGCGTCGCGGCGCGGGTCGCCTCCGGCGCACCGATCAGTTTCCGCGCCATCAAGGAAGCGGTACGCGCGCAATACTGGATCTCGCCGCCGGCGGCGCAGGAGCTGGAGACGCGCTGGGCGGAGCTGAATGACGCGTCTCATGATGCGGCCGAAGGCAAGGCGGCATTCCGGGAACGTCGGCCGCCGATCTTCACCGGCAACTGAGGAGCAACAATGAAGGATTGTATCGCTGTCGCCGCGTTCGTGGCCGCGACTCTGTCGAGCGGCGTTGTCGCCCAGACATTCCCCGCGAAGCCGGTGCGGGTCGTCAATCCATTCGCGCCCGGCGGCAACACCGACATCGTGACGCGCGCGATCACTGAGCGCCTCGTTCCTGTGCTGAAACAGCAGGTCATCATCGAGCATCGGCCGGGGGCGATGACCAACATCGCTTCCGAGTACGTCGCCAAAGCGCCGCCGGACGGCTACACGCTGCTCATGGGCGGCGCTTCGAACGCGATCAACATGAGCTTCCTCGCGAAAGTGCCGTACGACACGATGCGCGATCTGGAGCCCGTGATCCTGTGTCTGAAAGGCGCGAACGTGCTCGCAGTGCATCCATCATTGCCCGTGCGCAACCTCAAGGAATTGATCGCGCTCGCTCGTTCGCAACCGGGGAAGCTCAACTACGCGTCGAGCGGCCTCGGGAGCTCCAACCACATGGCGGGCGAGCTCCTGAAGCTGATGACCAAGATCGACATCCAGCACATACCCTACAAAGGCAACAACCCGGCGCTCACCGACACGATGGGCGGTCACGTTCACATGCTCTTCGCCGGCGTGCCGTCACTGCTGCCGCCAGTGCAGTCGGGCCGCTTGCGTGCGATCGCGATCAGCAGCTTGAAGCGCGCACCCGCAATGGCGCAAGTGCCGACTTTCGACGAATCCGGCGTCAAGGGCTACGAGGCGACGAATTGGTTCGGCCTGTTCGCGCCGGCGAAAACGCCACGGGAAATCGTCGCGAAACTGAACGCCGAGATCGACAAGGTAATTCACCAACCTGAGCTCGTGCAGCGTTTCGGCAACGACAGCCTCGAGGTCATCGGCGGCCCGCCGGAGTCTTTCAGATCCTTCGTGGCGGCGGAGATCGAGAAGTACGCCCGGGTCATCAAGGCCGCCGGAATACCGAAGCAGTAGGTCAGCCCGGCGGACCGGGCGCGGCGCAAACCCGGTTCAGCATCGATGCGAAGCGACAGCCGAGCGCCTCGTCTTCATGCATGAAGTACACGTACGTGCAGGCGAGCCGCTGCGTGATAATGCGCTCGGCCCATGACCGCAGGTCGCGCTCGTCATAGTGCGTGCGGCGCAGGCGCACGTAGCCACAGTCCGCGGTCGAGAGGAATGGTGTATCGCCTTCATCGGTGTCCGTCACGCACAGCAGCGCGCCGCGACTGCGCAAAATGTCGTAAACGTCCTCACACTGCCACGACGAATGTCTGAACTCGAATGCGACGCGCCGGGTTTCGGGCAATGTCTCGAGAAAATCCTGCAGCCGCGGCATGTCCTTCTTCAGGAAATGCGGCAGCTGAAAGAGCACCACCCCCAGCTTGTGCTCCAGAACCGATGCGCGCTCGAATAGCGCGTGAACAGCCGATTCGCAGTCGCGCAGGCGCATATCGTGCGTGATTCGACGCGGCGCCTTGAGCGCGAAGGTGAAGCCGTCCGGCACTTCCTGGAACCAACGCTCGAGCATCACCGTCGCCGGCATGCGATAGAACGTATTGTTGATCTCTACCGTCGCGAAGCGCTTGCCGTAAAAGCGCAGCATTTCGGCGGCGGGAAGCCCCTCGGGATAAAAGTGCCCGAGCCACTCCTTGTAGGAATAGCCGCTGGTGCCCGCGAGGATCATGGTTTCGGTGAGGTTTGAGCAGTAAGTCTATGCTACTATGGAAGATTCCAGCACCAAAACGCTACGTTGGGAGGCAACCATGGGTGCACGATCGATCGGCTCGCTGACGATCTCGTTCGGGCTCGTGTCGATACCCGTAAAGCTTTTCTCGGCGACCGAGACCAGCCGGGCGATCTCCTTCAATCTGCTGCACAAGGCCTGCGGGTCGCGCCTGAAACAGCAGTACCTCTGCGTCAAAGAGGACGTGCCGGTTAGCCGCGAGGACATGGCCAAGGGTTATGAATTCGCCAAAGACCAATACGTGATGTTTACGCCGGAGGAGCTCAAGGCGCTGGAGGAGGCCGGCACGCAAATGGCCGATGTCGTTGAATTCGTGCCGATCGAAGCGGTGGATCCGGTCTTTTTCGACAAGGCTTATTATCTCGCGCCTGACAAGTTCGGCGCGAAGCCGTACGCGCTGTTCGCCAGAGCCCTGCGCGAGTCTGGGCGCTGCGCCCTCGGGCGCTGGGCTGCGCGCGGAAAACAGTACATCGTGATGATTCGCCCCGTGGGCGCCGGGCTCGTCATGCAACAACTCCTGTACGGCACGGAAGTTCGGTCGATCGACGAAATCGAAATCCCGGCCACGGAGGTCAAGGAGGCGGAGCTCAAGCTTGCGCAGCAGTTGATCGATCAGCAGACCTCCGAGCGCTTCGATCCTTCGGCGTATACGGACGATGTACGCGCCCGCATCGAGCACGCGGTGCAGAAAAAGATCGAAGGCCAGGAAATCACGCTGGCTACGCCCGCCGAAACCGGCGGCGCACAGGTGATCGATCTCATGGAAGCGCTGCGCGCGAGCCTCGAGAAAAAACCGCCCGCGAAGCCGAAGGAAACGCGAGGCGGGATGCGCAAGCCACCGAAGCGTGCTCAAGGCGCAGACGCGGCCTTAAAGCGAGCTGCGAAGCGTTAGCAGTAGAGGAAACAGCGGCGCCGCAATGCGGCAGTACCGCGTAAGCGACGTCCAAAGGCTGCTGCATCTCTCGCGCGGCACGATCAGAACACTGGTGGACGCAGGGTTCGTGTCGCCGGCGCGCGGGCCCCGCAATGCCCTCGTGTTCTCGTTCCAGGATCTGGTGGTGCTGCGCACGGCGCGGGCGCTGACAGAGGCGAGAGTGCCTCGCCGGCGCATCCTGACCGCGTTGAAGGAGCTTCGCCGGCACCTCCCGGCGTCAATGCCATTGTCCGGGCTCAGCATCAGCGCAGTCGCCAACCGTGTAGTCGTCAACGAAGGCGGTAGCCGCTGGCACCCTGATTCCGGGCAGTATCTGCTGGCATTCGAAGGAGACCCCGCAAGCGGGTCGCTGCGCGTGATAGAACCCGCCGCGCCAATGCAGACGGCATCGGCAGCGGAGCATTTCGAGCGCGCCATTGCGGTCGAACCGGAAGATCGCGGCGAGGCATTACGAGCGTACGAACAGGCTGTCGCGATCGACCCGGGGTTCGTCGATGCGTGGATCAACCTCGGCTCTCTGCTGCATGAGAGCAGCCGTTTCACGGAAGCCGAGCAGGTGTATCGACGCGCGCTGGAGAGTAGCGGTGCGCACGGCCTGCTCCTCTACAACCTTGGCGTATTGCTGGAAGACATGAATCGCCCCACCGAAGCATTCGAAGCGTACGAACGAGCCCTTGAGTGCGCTCCCGAGATGGCGGATTGCCATTACAACCTGGCGCTGTTGTGCGAGTCGATCGGGAAGTCGCGAGAGGCGATCAGGCACATGGCGAAGTACCGCAGGCTTACATCGTCGCACGCCGAGTAGCCGCCGCAAGTCTCGATGACAACTGTGAAAAAATACCGGTTAACACACTAGCCAGACCGCATCGTCGGTATGTTAGTGTTCGACGGGGTGTGATAAACATCACACCATCCCCGAATAAGCACCATTCTCCGCATTACCGGTTACTCAGCTCAGGAGATCGCCATGGCCGACAACATACCAAGAGAAATTGCGTTCATCGATTCCGCCATATCCGACATCAACGTCTTCTTGGCCGGCCTGCGTCCTGAAATACAAGCGATCATCCTCGATGATTCCGAACCTGCTGTCGCGCAAATGGCGCGCGCAATTCACTCGCGCAGCGACATCGATGCCGTTCACCTCGTCGCACATGGCAGCAGCGGCTCCATTGATTTCAGCGCCGGGGCATTGTGCGTCGAAACGATCGAACGTGAAGCGGAAGGACTGCGAGCAATTGGCAGGGCGCTCGCGGACGAAGGCGCATTGCTGCTCTGGACATGCCGCAGCGGCAGTGGCGATCGGGGCTCAGCGTTCGTCGATGAATTGTCGGGTCTCACCGGCGCCCGCGTCGCCGCGGCGACCGGTCTGATCGGCTCGGCGCGTCACGGCGCATCGTGGAATCTCGATCACGCTCCCGAGTCTTACAGAGCGAGCCCGCCCCTCACGGCGACCGGAGCGGCCTTGTACGCGGGAGTGATGGCTGTCATCACCGGCACACCGGATCCCGACGTGCTGAATGACACGATCGAAGACGACACGATCGACGGGCTCGAAGGCGATGACGTCATGACGGTGACAGTCGGCCTGGACAGCGCGGCGGGTGGTATTGGCACCGATCACCTGATCGTTAACTACGCGTCTGCTACCAGTTCGATCACCGGCGCGACGAGCAGTGGCGATCTCGCTACAGGCTATGCCGGCAGCTTCGGAACTACGGGCCGCAGCGTGAGCTTTACCGGCATCGAGCACTTCATCATTGATACGGGCAGCGGCAACGACAGCATCACCACTGGCGATGGCTCGGACGTGATCCGCTCGGGCGCTGGCGACGACACGCTCATTGGCCACGGCGGCAACGACGCGCTCGATGGCGGAGAGGGTAATGACGTAATGCTGGGCGGGTCTGGCGATGATGCGTATGGGGTAAGTGCGGCCGGCGATGTCGTGACGGAAGCGGCTGGCGAAGGAACCGATACGGTCCTGAGCTCGATCACCTACACGCTGGGAGCAAACCTGGAGAACCTGATTCTCACGGGCGCAGCAGCCAACGGCACCGGCAACATAGAAAACAACACGATCAGCGGCAACGAGCTCGCGAACACCCTCAATGGCGCTGGCGCTAACGACACGCTGTTCGGGCTTGGTGGAAACGACACGCTGAACGGCAGCACCGGCGACGATCTCATGGCCGGTGGCTTGGGCAATGACTCGTATGCCGTCGACGCGGCGGGGGACGTCGTGGTGGAAGTCGCGGGCGAGGGCACGGACACGGTATTCAGCTCCGTGACCTACACCCTGGTCGACGAGGTGGAGCATCTCACGCTGACCGGCGCGGCGCCGATCGATGGGACGGGCAATACGGCGAACAACACGATCACCGGCAACGAAATGGTGAATACCCTCATCGGCGGCGGCGGAAACGATACGTTGTTCGGACGCGGCGGCGACGATGTGATCAACGGCGGCACCGGAAACGATGTCATGGTCGGGGGGCAAGGTGATGATGCCTATGCCGTGGACTCCGGTAGCGACCAGATCGTCGAAGTGGCGGGGCAGGGCAATGACACGGTTTTCAGCGCCATCACGTACATACTCAGTGCGAACCTCGAGAACCTCACATTGAACGGAGCCGCTGCAGTCAACGGGACCGGCAACACGGACAACAATACGATCTCGGGTAACGAAGCCGCCAACGTGCTCAACGGCGCCGGTGGCAATGACCTGTTATTCGGTAACGACGGCAACGACACCCTGAACGGCAGCACCGGCGACGATGTGATGGCGGGCGGACTCGGTGATGACTCGTACTCGGTGGACTCGACTGGCGATTCGGTGCTCGAAGGTGCAGGACAAGGCACCGACACCGTGTTCAGCGCCGTTACCTATACCTTGCTGGAAGATGTCGAGCACCTGACGCTGAACGAAGGTGCGGCGATCGACGGCACGGGCAACAGCGGCGACAACACGATTACCGGGAACGATCTGGTGAACACGCTTACCGGAGGCGCCGGCAACGATACGCTTTTCGGTCGCGCCGGCAACGACGTGCTCAACGGCGGCACCGGTACCGACATGATGGCAGGCGGGCTCGGCGACGATTGGTACGCGGTGGACAGCGCGAGCGACACCATCGTTGAAGTGGCGGGTGAGGGCAGCGA
>DASPNJ010000127.1:0-12551 GCA_035626595.1 Burkholderiales bacterium | reverse complement strand
ACAGAAAGGCGCACGGCCTGGCCGCGCGCGGTCACGAAGTCCATGTCATCACTCACGGCGTACGCGGGATTCGCGAGGAATCGAGCGCGCACGGGGTGCACGTCACGCGAATTCCGGGCGCGGTCGATGGGCTCGCGCTTCACACGGAAGCTGCACGTTGGCTGTGCTACAGCACGCTGGTCGCTGCAGAAGTCGCGGCGCTCAATCGACGTGTGCCGCTCGACATCGTGGATTTTCCCGAATACGGCGGCGAGGCTTACGTTCATCTGCTGAACCGCACTGATGGCGAGAGCGTCGCGTCGGTCGTCCAGCTGCACGGGCCGCTCGTCATGCTCGCGCATACGATCGCCTGGCCGCAGCGTGACTCGGAGCTCTACCGCACCGGCACCGCGATGGAGGCTGCGTCTGTGCGTCTCGCCGACGCCGTGTTTTCATCGAGCCGCTGCTCGACGCAGTGGTGTGCGCGGCATTACGCGCTCGATGCCGCGAGCGTGCCGGTCATCCACGCCGGCGTCGATGTCGACGTGTTTATACCATCGCGAGCGAGCCAGCTGTCGCGCCCGACAGTCGTTTTCGTCGGGCGGGTCGCCGAAAGCAAAGGCGTCGGCACGCTCGTCGATGCGTGCTGCGAGATCGCCCGCCGTATCCCCGAGCTGCGGCTGTGCCTCGTGGGCCGCGCCGATGCGGCGTTCGCGCAGGCGCTCGCCGCGCGCGCTCGCGCGCGTGGCTGCCCGGAGCTGCTGCAGCTTCGGGGACATGTTTCCAACGACGCGCTGCCGGAGGTGCTTTGCGCCGCCCATGTCTTCGCGGCGCCTTCGCGGTATGAGGGCGGGCCGGGCTTCGTCTATCTCGAAGCGATGGCGTGCGGCCTGCCCGTGGTGGCTTGCACCGGCAATGGGGCGTCCGACGTCATCGCGGAGGCGCGCGCAGGCGCGCTCGTCGAACCCGGCGATGTCGCCGGAACGGCCGAGGCGCTCACGGAGCTGCTGCTCGACGAGGAGCGCCGCGCTCGCTTCTCGCGGGCAGCGCGCGATTACGCCGTCGCGCACGCGGATACCCGGAAGTGCATCGCGGCGCTGGAGGGTTTTTATCAGCGCGTGATCCGAGAACGCTCATGAGTGTCACTGCAGCCGTGCGTGCAAGATTCAGCGTGTCGCTGCGCGGCGCTTTCGGGGATACCGGATTGGATGACGCTTGGGCTGAAGCCTTGCGCTCCGCCGCCACTCGAACCGTCTTTCAGGAGAAAGGGTGGCAGCAGTGCTGGTGGGACGCATACGGGCGCGGCGATCTCGTCATCGTGGTGTGTCGCGCGCCCGCGCGCCCGCCGGTCATCGCACCGTTGTTCATCGATGGCGGAATGGCGTTCTTCGTGGGCTCCGGGGGCTCCGATTACCTCGATTTCATCGGCGACGCGGCCGCAGCCGGCGTGCTCGCTGCGATCCTCGGCGCCGTGCGCGAACGTTATCCCGACCTGATCGGGTTTCGCTTCTATCACGTGCCCGACACCTCGCGCACGGCAGAAGCGTTGCGCCGCGCCGCGCAATCGCTTGCGTTGGTCTGTCACGAGGAAGAGAGCCTCGTTGCGCCCGCACTCGACCTCGCGCGCGGCGGCGCCGCGGCGGTTCGCAAGCAAAGCCTCGTTCGGCACGAGCGGTATTTCAGGCGCGAAGGTGACCTGGAGGTCGTTCATATGCGCACCGCGGCCGACATCGAGCCTTTGCTTCCGGCCTTTTTCGTCCAGCACGTCGAGCGCTGGGCCGATACGCCGACGCCGAGTCTGTTCTGCGATGCAGTTCATCGCTCGTTCTACGAGCGGCTCGCACGCGCCTCGGACGCGCTCGATTGGATCCGCTTCACGTTACTGCGTTGGAACGCGCGCCCGATCGCCTTTCACTTCGGTTTTTCCCGGGACGGCGCGTACCTCTGGTACAAACCCGCTTTCGATCGGAGCCTCGCGCGGCGCTCACCCGGTGAGGTCCTGCTACGGCAGCTGCTCCTTGCCGCGATGGAGGAGGATGCTCACACCTTCGATTTCGGCATCGGCGACGAAGGCTTCAAAGCCCGCTTTGCGACACGGGTGACGGTGGTGCGCAACTGGGGCGTCTACGATCCGAGGCTGTGCCGATGAGCCGTGTGCTCGTCGTGAGCCCTCATCCCGACGACGAGGCAATCGGTTGTGGTGGTACGCTGTGCGCGCATGCCGCGGCGGGCGACGAGGTGCGTGCGCTGTTTCTCACGTCCGGCGAGATGGGCGGCCATGGCCGCACCCCCGATGCCACGCGCCTCGTGCGGGAGCGCGAAGCGGTGCGGGCAGCCCGCATCCTCGGGATCGAACGAGTGGAGTTCTGGCGGCTGCCCGACGGCCGCTTCCAGATATCCGCCGGGCTCGTCGCACGATTGCGCCAGCTCGTGCGCGAGTGGCGCCCGCACGTCGTATACACGACGCACGCGCGCGAAGCGCATCGCGATCACAGAGCGGCTAACCGGCTGGTGCGGACCATAACCGTGGGCGAACGCGTCCGCATGCAGGTATTCCAGTTCGAGGTCTGGACACCGATTGCGCGCATCGATCACATCGTCGACATCAGCGCATGGATGCGGCGCAAGCTCCGCGCGGTGCGCGCCTACCGCAGCCAGTGCGATGTCGTGGGATTCGAGGCGGCCGTGAAGGGACTCAACCGCTATCGCGGCGAGCTGCACAGCTGGCCCGGCGGAGACTACGCCGAAGTGTTCGAGAAGCTGCAGTGATACATCACGTTTTCGCCAATCGTACGAACATCGGCGACTTGCTGGCTGCGCGTGGGATTCAGCGATTGCTCGCGCCGCTGCCGATCGTAGAGCATCTCTGCGACACGCCTTTCGTGCCGGAGACGTTGGCGGCGCTGGCGAAGCTCGACCAATCGGATCTCGTCGTGATCGGCGGCGGCGGGCTGTTCATGGACTACTTCATGCCGTTCTGGTCCGGTTTCGCCGGACTCGCGCCGCGACTGCGTTATTGTCTCTGGGGCGTCGGCTACTGCGACCTGAAGCGCGAGCATTCTCGCCCTGAGACCGGTCTGATCCGGCGCATCGCCGCCGCCAGCGCGCTCAACGCGCTTCGCGATGCGCTGACAATGCGAATCACGGGTGTGGACGGCGAGCCCGTGCCGTGTTCCAGCGTTTGCGCCGTCGCAGAGGAGCCCCCGGGCCGGGGCGTGCTGCACGTCGATAACTACACGACGGCCGGCGCCGACGTGTTCGACAGCATGCAGACGGCGTGTGAACGCTACGCTGCGCTCACCGAGCGGCCGCTGCGACGAACGAACAACCGCATTCGCGACAGTGCGGAGGCGCTCGAGGACACACTGTCCCGCTATCGCGCGGCCGATGTGGTCGTGAGCTCGGCGCTGCACGGATGCGTGATCGCGCTCGCGATGGGCAGACGCACGGTCGCGGTGTCAGGCGACTGGAAAATCGAGTCCTTCATGCAGATGGCGGGCATGGACGATTGGGTACTGGACATCGGCGAAGTGTCGAAGCTGGGCGATCTGCTGCAGCGCATGGAGCGGCAGCCCGACGCACGCGCGTTCCTCGAGATGGCGCGGCGTCGAAACGAGCATGTCGCGGCTCGCGTGCGAGCGCTTGCGACGTCCGAGGCGCGCAATACGACAGGCGCCGTGTGATCGCAGTAACGAGCGGAATGATCGGCACATATCCCGTCGGCGGCGTCGTCTGGGACTATGGCCAGTACGCGGTCGGTCTCGAGCGCCTGGGCTTCGAGGTGTATTACGTCGAGGACACGGCGCTGCAGACCTACGATCCCACGTACAGGCGCTACGTGGACGACCCGACGTACGGCGTCGATTTCCTGCGGCGCTCGCTGCCGTTGCTCTCGGAGACGCTCGCGCGGCGTTGGTACTTCCGGTCCGTTGATGGACGTACGTACGGGATGGACAATAACCGTATCCGCGACGTGCTCGCGCGTGCTGACGTGTTCATCAACGTCTCGGGAAGCTGCATCCTGCGCGATGAATACATGGCGTGCAACAGGAAAGTCCTGATCGACACCGACCCGGGCTGGAATCACTTCCGCAACTATCCGCGCCTGGACGCGCAGCCGGAGTGGGGGGGCGGCCGAGGCTACCGCGCGCACGACTACTTCTTTTCCTACGCCGAGAACATCGGACGCGAGGGTTGTGTCCTGCCGTCGCTCGGTATCTCCTGGGAACCGACCCGTGCGCCTGTCGTGCCCTCGATGTGGCGCGCACAGCCGCCGGCGGCGCGCTGGACGACGGTGCTCACCTGGAAAAATCATCCCGAAACGATCGAGTACCGCGGTGTGCGTTACGGCACGAAGGAAATGGAATTCGAGAAGGTGGAAACGCTGCCGAAGCTCGTGCCCGCGGCGCTGGAGCTTGCGGCAGGCGGCACCGACCGTCCCGAAGACGAGGAGCAGGCGAAGACATGGTATCCGACGCGCCCGCGTTGGGAAGCGCTCGGGTGGTCAGTCGTCGATTCCCATGCGGTCTCCGCAACCGCGGCGGCATACCGGGACTACGTTCAACGCTCGCGCGGCGAGTTCAGCGTAGCGAAAAACGTATACGTCGAGACGCGCTCCGGCTGGTTCAGTTGCCGGTCGGTATGCTATCTGGCGGCCGGCAGACCGGTCGTGGTGCAGGACACGGGCTTCAGTGATTTTCTGCCGGTCGGCGGTGGACTGATGGCGTTTTCGTCGCTTGCCGAAGCCGCCGAAGCGATCAAGGCGGTCGAGAGCGACTACGCGAGACACGCGAAGATGGCACGGGACATCGCCGTCGAGTACTTCGATGCCGAACGGGTGCTCGGGGACATGCTGAGCCGCTGCGGACTGGATGCGACATGAGCATCGACGAGCTCACCGGTGCCTGGGATTATCGCGATCTGCCCGAGAACGTGCGTCTCGGCGCGGGGTGCTTTCTCGAAAGAAAGCAGAGCTTCGCCCGGTTCCGGAGCGTTCGCGAGCCTGGGCTGGTACTGGGCGACCGGGTGCGCGTTCACACGTGGACGGAGTTCAATGTGGAGCCCGAAGGTTTTGTCGAAGTCGGCGACGACTCGGTCCTCGTGGGCGCCGTTCTCATGTGCGCCGACCGTATCCACATCGGTCGTCACGTGGTGATCTCGTACCACGTCACGATCGCCGACAGCGATTTCCATCCTGCGGATCCTGTCGCCCGACGGCTCGACGCGATCGCGAATGCGCCCGGGGGAAATCGTGCGGAGCGCCCGCGCGTCGAGTGTCGTTCCGTCACGGTCGAAGACGACGTGTGGATCGGCATCGGGGCGATCGTGCTCAAGGGTGTATGCATCGGCCGCGGCGCTCACGTCGGCGCCGGCGCGGTAGTGACGCGCGACGTTGCGCCCGGTGCGACCGTCGTCGGCAATCCCGCACGGCTGGTGGAGCGCGGCGCATCGTGAGCGCTGATGCCGCTGCGCTGGGCCACGACTGGTTTGCGCGCCCCGTTCCGCCGAACGTGTCGCTCGGCTCCGGGACCTGGCTTTATAGCAGCTTCGCGTTTCTGCATTTTGCGAGCACGCGGCCCGCCGCTGTGACGACGGGCCGTGCGTGCGGCATATACCACGGCTGCTTTTTTGACCTCGGGCCTGCGGGCGAGGTGCACATCGGCGACTACTCGACACTCGTCGGCGTCATCGTCGCGACGAACCGCCGGGTGCACATCGGGAGCTATTGTTTTTTTGCGCACGAAGTCGTGATAGCCGACGTGCCACATGCTGCGCCGGGAACGTGGTCCGACACGGAACACGCGGCCGGAGCCGCCGCCGACGACGCAATCGTGATCGGCGACGACGTGTGGGTGGGAATGGGGGCGGTGCTGCTGAAAGGCAGCCGCATCGGGCCGGGAGCGATCGTCGGTGCCGGTGCCGTGGTCGATTTCGAAGTACCGGCCCACGCGGTTGTAGCGGGCAACCCGGCGCGGGTCGTGAGTTCTCCGCCCGGCGACGGCGGAACGGGCTGACGTGTACCACAGGCTGTATTTGAAGTGCGTCTTGCATGGCGCACTCGCTGCGCTGTCGGCGATCGCCGGCAACGCTCAAGCCGCCGATGGCAGATCGTCTGCTGCGACGTCTGCGGCGGCCGCGGCCGCCGCAGGGCCCGCCCCGGTGGAGCCCGCGCCGGGCCTCGCCACCGAGTACGAGCGTGTACCTGGTCAGCGGATTTTGCCTCCGGCAGCGCCCGAACGCGTGCCGCAGCAGCGCGATGCGCTGCCCGGCGCCGGCCAGCCCATGCCGATGACGCCGCAGCCGCATCCGCACGAGCGCCCGCCGCCGGGCCATCGCCGCGTGATTCAAGTCCCTCAAAGCGCGCTCAAACCGACGATCGACGGGGCACTCGACGATACGGCGTGGAAAGCGGCGGTCGTTACCGATCATTTCTGGATTTCGGAGCAGCAGCGCTGGCCTGCAGAGCAAACGGAAGTGCTCGTGATGGCGGACCGCGAATACGTGTACTTCGGATTCCGCGTTTTCGATCGTCAGCCGCAGGGCATACGCGCGTATCAGACACGGCGCGGCGCCGGCCTCGGTCTCGACGATCAGATTGGTGTCGAGATCGATCCTTTCCTCTCGTATCGCGAGATCTCCACGTACAGCGTCAACGCCAATGGCGTGCAGGACGACGCCATCGCGGGTGGTCGCGCACGGCAGCTCGCCTGGAAAGGCGACTGGCAGGCAGCGGCGGTGCGCACCGCGTACGGCTGGTCTGCGGAGATTGCAATTCCGTTCGAGATCCTGAACTTCCAGCCGGGAACCACGGCCGTGGCGATCAACTTTCTGCGATATCACCATCGCACCGCGGAATGGAGCCGCTGGGCCGACCTGACGGTGCGCAACCTGCCCGAAGAGATGGGGCGCCTTACCGGTCTCGTGCTGCCGGCGCAGGTGAAACCGCAACCGTGGACGTTCATGCCGCACGTGGTCGCCGGCCGGAACATGTTCGACAAGGAAGGGCGGCTTCGCGATACGCTGCTGAGCGCCGGTGCCGAGCTTCGGTACCAGCCGCGACCCAATCTCACCGGCGTGCTCTCGCTCAACCCTGACTTCAGTCAGATCGAGAGCGCGATCACGAACATCAATTTCAACTACAACGAGAAGTTTAGGACAGACCCGCGACCGTTCTTCCAGGAAGGCTCCGCGTACTTCGGCAATACGCGCGGCTACTTCTACTCGAACCGCATACCGGATTTCGACGTGGGCGCGAAGTTTTTTACCCGCGCCGGCGGCTATCAGGTCGGCGCGCTTGCCACGCGCGCGCCATTCGACCGCACGGATTACGTGCTGCGCGCCGAGCGTGAGCTCGACGCGACGCACAGCATCGGCGGCATGCTCGTGAATACCGAGCGGCCTGACGTGCGCAATACGTTGTACGTGGTGCGCGGACAGGGACGGGAAACGTCAGGCCTGAACTATTCGCTAGACGTGGCTACGACGTCCACCGACAAGCAGCGTGGCGACGGCTCGCGCGTCGCGGGCTCGGTAGGCTGGGCACGCGATCACTGGTCGCTCGGCGTGAGTGCGGATCGCTACAGCGTCAATTACCGTCCGCTGAACGCGCTTCTCGACCGGGATCTCCCCGGCACCACCGGTTACGCACCGTTCGTCAGCTACTATCGCGATCTGGGCGAGGGTGCGCTGCGCGAGCTCAAAGGCGATATCACCTTCAACGAGCGGCACACGGACGACAACCGGCTTCAGCGGCGTATCTGGTACGCCGGCGGCACCATCGAGACGCGGCAGCAGATACGGCTCGGCGCCTGGTACAGCGACGGCCAGTATCGTCCGGTAGGCGGCACACCCGGCACGTGGTCATCGGTCGTGAATCACGACCATTTCTGGACCGGCAGTATCGACTTCAATACGCGCAGCAGCAGCATCGGCTTCGGCGGCACCATGTCCTCGGGCATGCTCGGGGGCGGCGAGTACCGCTACACCAGCATTTACGCGTGGGTGCGGCCGTCACCTGTGACATTCGTGAACGTCACGACGGAGCGACTGCTCAATTTCGGCGAGTTCACGCAGACCGTGATTTCGGCGGGATGGGATATCAGCCCGATCCAGACGGTGGTCGCGCGCTACATCACGGCGTTTTACGGCGATGCGTACCGCCTAGCCTACACGGTGCACGTGCGCAAGAACGCGGACGTGTTCGTCGTGTACGACCGCGAGCCCATGTTGCCGGTGCGTGTGTCCGCGAAGCTGCTGATGACGTTCCAATAGGCCGCACACGAACTACGCGGTGAGGCGACGGTACACGTCCGCGATCTTCAGCGGCAGGCGCGAGACGTCGTCGATCAGCGTCCAGTTCGCCGCGCCGTACATGTGCGGCAGGTAATCGCGCGCTTCGCGGTCAATCGTGACGCAGAACGGTTTTACCCCTGCGCGATGCGCCTCGATCAGCGCACGGCGCGTGTCTTCCACGCCGTAATCGCCGCGATACGCATCGCTGTAGTCGTCCGGCTTGCCGTCGGAGAGGGTGATCAGGAGCTTGGTGCGCGCCTGGATCTGGTTCAGACGCATCGTGAGATGCCGGATCGGGGCGCCCATGCGCGTGTAATCCTGCGGCTCGATGCCGGCGATGCGCTCGCGTACGGCGGCGTCGTACGGTTCCTCGAAACGCTTCACGCGATAGATCTCGCAGCGCCTGCGCGTGACGCCCGAAAAGCCGTAGATCGCGTAGCGGTCGCCGAGCGCTTCCAGCGCCTCGCACAGCAGCACGAGCGCTTCGCGCTCGGCTTCGTTGACCCAGCCCTTGGTCGAGCCGCTCATGTCCACCATGATCATCACCGCGAGATCGCGTTCGTGCTTGCGGCGCTTCGTGAAGAGCAGCGGCGGAAGCTCCGCGCCGGCGCGCATATCGGCGTACGACTCGATCAATGCATCGAGATCGATCGAGTCGCCGTCCGGCTGGCGCTTGAGCACCCGGTCCTCGCCCCGCATGAGCTCGAAGGTGCGCCGGAGCTGCGCGATCTTCGCGGCGTAGCGTGACTGCGTTCGCGCGACGAATTCGGCATCGCCCGGTTCGACTTCGAGCTCCCGCAGCGTGCACCACGCCTTGCGGTAGTGGCCACGCACGTGATCCCACTCGTCGTAATGGAAGGCAGGCGTTTGCATCATGTCACCCCCGGCGCGGACAGCGGTACCGTCGCCTGGCGCTGCATGTTGGGCGTGCTCGCCCAGTGCGAGGTATTCGTCGGGTACTTCGCCGAGGTCCTGCACAATGGAATCGAACAGTTGCGCAACCTCGGGCGGCACGGCGATGGTTTCGTCGTCAAGGTGGACGACGAATTCGCTGCCGGCCCCTTGTTCAGTAGAGACGCGGATGCGTGCGTCGCCGTTTTGCTGGCCGGGCGCTTCATGCGATCGCAGTAGCTGCGCCAGCGCCTCGATCAGCTCGTTTCGCTCGCGCGCGATACGAGCGTCCCGCACAGCGGCGGCGAGCTCCGGCTTCAAGACGACGCCGAACCTATCGGGCAGCGCGGGCGGAGCTTCGTAAAGCTCCCGCATGAGCTGCAGGGTGTCCTCCACCGTCGCACCGGGGTGCAATAACCGCGCGCAGCGCGGATCCACGTGTGTGTCTCCCCGGAGCGCGGCCATGCGGCGCGCGAGCGCAGGAAGCGTCGCGGCCAGGCGAGCCTCCAGCCGCAGGGTTTCGAGCGCATTGAAGAGCTCGAGCGCGCGCCGCGGCTCCGGAAAGGCCGCGCAAGCGGCACTCACGTCGGTGGTGAGCGTGCCGTAGCGTGTCTGCGCCCACATGAGCGCGACGCTGGCTTTGTACAGCAGGAAATTGTCTTCGGCGTTCGCGCCGCGCGCGATTCGCGCCGGCAAATAGATGGTCTCGCTGTCGGTGTAGCTCGCCGGAGCGGCCTCGATGTTCAGCGGACGACCGCCAAGCGCGCGTACGAACAGCCGCAGCACGGGTGATACGTTTTCAAGCTCGACCGCCGAGCGGTCCGTCGCGCGTGACAAATACTTCGAAGGATCGCGCAGCACCTCGGTCGCGCGGTGCAGACCCTCTCGATCGTAGGTGTCCATGCATTCGACGACCCAGCCCTCGGCTGCGCCGGGATTCATCCGGACAAGCGCATTCGGCGCGGCGACGGCGAACTGGAACGCAAGCTCGATATTGGTGCGCGCGATCACGACGACCCAGCGCAGAACAAAATTCTGCTGGTCTGGCGCGAGCGCGGCGAGCGCGGCGGCCGCGGCGCTCGCCGTGCGGCGCGATGATAGTACCGGGTCCAGCAGGCGCGCGAGCGCCGCTTCGATTTCCCGCGCGTTGCGCGCTTCGTCGCTGCGAAGCGTTGCCGCCCGATCAGAAGACGGCCGAGACGAGCTCATTGATGGCGCGCACCATGTCCGGCTCGTCGGTCAGCGCTTCGGCGATCGCCGCGGCGCAGGCGCCGCGCGCGTTCACACCGCGACGCATGAGCTTCGCCGCGTGCACGAGGAGCCGCGTGGACGCGCCTTCCTCGAGGCCATTACCTTTGAGGTTGCGCGTCATGTGTGCGAGCTGCACCAGGGACGCCGCCGTAGAGTCGTCGACGCCGCCTTCGCGTGCGACGATGCGCGCTTCGAGCTCGGCGGGCGGAAAATCGAATTCGATGGCGACGAAACGCTGCCGCGTGCTCTGCTTCAGGTCCTTGAGCAGACTCTGGTAACCGGGGTTGTAGGAAAGCGCCAGCATGAACTCCGGCGGTGCGTGGATTAATTCCCCATGCTTGTCGATCGGCAGCATGCGCCGGTCGTCGGCGAGCGGATGGATGACCACCGTCGTGTCCTTGCGCGCTTCCACGACTTCGTCGAGGTAGCAGATCGCGCCGGCGCGCACCGCCTGGGTGAGCGGACCATCGACCCAGACTGTCTCGTCATTCGTAATGAGATAGCGCCCGACGAGATCCGAGGCGGTGAGATCCTCATGGCACGAGACGGTGACGAGAGGACGGCCGAGGCGCCACGCCATATATTCGACGAAGCGGGTCTTGCCGCAGCCGGTGGGCCCTTTGAGCAGGGCAGAAATACGGCTTTCGTATGCCGCCTGGAAGAGCGCGACCTCGTCGCCGACGGGCTCGTAATAAGGCTCGCGCTCGATTGTGCGGGCTTCGGGATCGACGCTTCGCGAGCGCCACTGTGCAGCTTTCATGATGCTTCGTGCATTGGAGGTTTGCGCGCGGCAGGGGCGCACTTCGCGAAAGACTTTGATGCTATGATGAATTGTTTTGTCTTATCAATAGCTAACCTGCTGTCCGCGCATCGGTAATCATGCAGCTAAAAGGGTGGGGGAGATCGGCCGCGTGCGCGATCGGGCTGCTGGCGTTCATGTCGTGTGCATGGGGTCAGTTTTTGGGCCCCGACCTGTGGCACACGGAAGGCAAAGTCTCACCCGCGCCGCAGGTGCCGTGGCAGCCCGCGAAACCCCTGCCGCCGGTTCCTGCGCCGCACGTGTCCGCCGAGCCGGTCAGTGCGGCGCCGCTTACGCTCGCAGAGCTCACGGAGTATGCATTGCGCAACAACCCGCGGGCGCGGCAGGCGTGGTTCGCAGCGCGTGCTGCAGCGGCCGGAGTGGGCGTGGAGCAGGCGGATCTGCTGCCGCAAATCACAGGCCTGATCAGCGGCTCACGCGTGCGTCCGGTTTCCGCCACCACCGGCTCGGTGTCGCCGTGGCAGAACCGCTATGGCCCTTCGGTCACGCTGAGTTACGTGCTGTTCGACGCCGCGCGCAGCGATCAGATCGACGCCGCCGAATTCCGGTTGCTCGCTGCAAATCTCACCCAAAACCGGGTGCTCCAGGACATCGTGTTCCAGGTCGAGCAGGCTTATTACCGTCTCATGGGCCTCGATCTGCTCGTACGCGTGAACGAGCTTTCGCTCAAGAACTTGCGAACGTCGTTCGACGCGGCGAACCGGCGCCGCGAATCGGGTCTTGCGACGGTCGCGGATGTCTATCGCGCGGAAACACAGGTGGCACAGGCCGAGCTCAATTTGACGCGCAGTCGGGGCGAGCTCGAAAAAGCGCGCGGACAGCTCGCCGCCGCGGTCGGGCTGCCCGTGAACCAGACGCTTAAGGTTCAAACGTTCACCGAGCTGCCACAGGTGCAGGCGGTAAGTGCTTCGCTGGACAATCTGCTCGAGCGCGCGCGCAAGACGCGCCCCGACTTGATCGCCGCCGAGGCACAGGCGCGGGCGGCGCGCTCCACTGCGGAGGCTGCGAGCAAGGCAGGGCTGCCGACTGTAGAAATCACGGGCGCGGCCGGTCGGACGTTTTTCACCGACGATCGTGCGCCTGCAAGCAACTTCAGTATCGGCCTGAATCTGCGAATTCCGATATTCAACGGCTTTCGCGACCGCTATACGGCGCGTCTCGCGGAGGCGCAGGCCGCGCAGGCAGAAGCGAGCCGCGACACGCTGTACCGTCAGACCGAGCTCGACGTGTGGCAGGCGTACTACGACGTCAAGACCGCTGCGAGCGGGATCGGCAGCACCGATGTGCAAGTCAAATCAGCCGAGCAGACGTCGCAGGC